>CAVXWB010000213.1:0-71886 GCA_963765185.1 Bryobacterales bacterium | reverse complement strand
TAAGCGGCTTGTGCCACTGCGGAGGGATCGGCTCCGCTGCTTCCTGCCCTTGCCCTGGCGCTGGACCACGAGGGACGCACCTGGTGGCTTTCGGGGAACTGGAATTGGAACGATCGTACCAGCAACGCCGTTGCACTTCGACATCCCTGGAACCGTAAATTTTAGAACTTGCCGTGCAGAATTCCGACAGCGTGGTCCAGGCCTATAGCCAGATGAGGGCAAGCCGAGCGTGATGGGGGTTTGGCCAATTGGATACCGAAGTGCGCGTCGAGCCGGATAGAAACGCCCACCATCCTGCCCAGGGAAGACGTGGTGGCGGTGGCGGTTTCCGAACAAGAACAAGCACCCCATCTTGCTGGTGCTAAAAAAGGGAAGGGCGGCGTCACTGCGGTCAACCTCTACAATGCGCGGGCGAGCCCAGGAGTGACATCGGCCAGGTCCAATTCCTCACTTCGACGCCGGTGAAGCAGTGGACTTCGCTCGCCGCGGCGGGCCGCGATGCCTTGATCGCCGCCGGGGATGACTTGGTGATCGAACTGAGCGCAAAAATCAAGAACTGGAAGGAAACCCGCCGCTGGAATTCCTGGGGGGCCGATGCAGGGCAAAACTTCGGCGGTCCCGATACTGGCTCTCCGCGGACGCAGGGAAACTGTGGGTTTCCGATAAGGCACGTCATCGCGCTGGTCTGTTTGCCCATCTCTAGGCTGAGGCCGTGAATTGGCCGCCTTCGGCGCACGGGATGCCGCGGGCGACGGCAATTCGTGGCAATGTTCCGCTGCTGCCGTACCTACTCGGCTCGTTCGTATTGCTCGTCTGCACCACTGTCTTACCGCTCAGGCACCCCTCTTTTCAGCGACCAAGCCGTTACGAAGTCGTTCAGGGCGACAAACTGCTGGCGTTCTTGATTAACCGTTGATACGCTTCCATTATCTTTGCCTGCCATTCGGCGTAGATTCATTGACCTTAGCACATAACTTGACCAGACTGCTGGTTCAACCGTGCGCCCCGATCCCGGAACCGCAAAACTGAATTCGCCTGTACCTGTCATGCTCATTCCCCTCGTGTGCCGACGAGCCTGCAAATCAATGGCCTTTTCGGCGTCCATCATACGAACACTGGTCATTCCACCCGGGGGAGGAATCTCGTGCTTTGCCACCTAGGGCAAGCCTATACTTTTCTTCTGCGTTCAGCCGCGAGGTCCGGGAAACCGAGGAGTTCTGCAGAAAAACCGAATCATCCGCTTGGAAACAGTGCATGGAGGAATGACCATGACGAATTTGCGCGCGATTGCTGGCGGGACGGCGTTTGCGGGCTTGTTGTCGCTCTGCCGGTGGCTGCCTTTAACGGCGCCGCCAAAGTCCCCGAATTGCCAGCGATGGGTTATCCTAAAGGTTAGAGCAATACGTGGCGGTGGCCGCCGCTACCACTGACTCGTCGTCTTGCTAGCACCTTCCGGGAGCAGGCCAGCGAGGAATGGATTGGTCTCGTCGGCGCTGTACGGCTCACGCCGCACCGAAGTAGCAGGAAGGGGCTGGCAGGTGGGCGGACGCTCGACCACGTCGGCCACGTACTCGATGGTGCCGCGCCCGTCTCCGGACGACGTCCAGACCCCCACGGGCTCACTCCTGCAGGAGGACGATCGACGGTCAGCGGGCACCGGCGTCTGCCTCCCTCTCGACGATGACTGCAGCGAGAGGGCAGAGAGGTATCGCGAGGGCCCCAGTGGTGGCGTCTCCACGCCCCCGTCTCGAGCTTCTGGAGAACCCCACGGCCGACGCGCGGCGGACGGCTCCAGGAGGATGGGCCTGGGTGAGGCTGGGGCTTGGAGCGCCTCTCGCGCACCAGCCGGCCAAGCGCCCGACGATCCGTCACTCGGCTGCTCACGATCGTGAGCATATCATGGGCTATGCGTCAAACAACTCGATATTGACCATGATCATGAGCAAAGTGGGCAATAACCCGTAAAAATCCGCAGTTGCTCACGATCGTGAGCCCTTCTGGACGTATCAGAGAGGGGAGATGATCAGCCCGGTCGGGACCTTGGGGTAGAAGTACGTCGACTTCTGGGGCATGTTCTCGCCGGCGTCGGCCACCGCCATCACCTCCCGGCTGGTGCACGGGGAGAGGAGGAACGCCAGTCCCGCGCGTCCGTCCCGCACCGCTGCGACGGCGTCGACCGGATTGCGGGTGTAGTCGAGCGCGCTCTCCCGCAGCTCCGCCTCGCCGATGCCGCACCCGCTGATCACCTCCGACTGGAGGACGGAGACGTCGAGAGCGTCGCGGCGGAGCCCGTCGGCGCCGGGGCCGGCGGACACCGCGGCTCCGTCGGGCGCCACCAGCACGTAGGCGTGCTCTCCCGCTCTCCGCTCCCCCAGGCGGGCGAGGGCCGCGACCGGGTCGGCCACCGGTTCCAGCTCCCAGGTCCCGCCCAGCCGGGCCAGCAGCTCATCCCGGCTGACCGGCAGCCCGGGGCGTGGGCGCACCAGGCGGTGGATGGGGAGGACCACCAGGGCCGCATCGTCGGCGGCGCTCGCGTAGACGAGCGCGAACTGGCTGTCGGCGTCCGCGCCGTCCCCGGCCTCCCGCCTCTCCGCCGCGTAGGCCGCCATGGTCTCGAAGCGGTGGTGGCCGTCGGCGATGTAGAGGGTGGCCGGCTCGAGCAGGGCGCCGATCTCGGCGAGCGCCGCCCGGTCGCTCACCTGCCAGATCAGCACCTTCTCCGAGCCCATCTCGCCGTCGAACCGCCCTCCCAGGAGAGCCCGACCCTGGGCGATCTCCGCAAGCCTGGCGTCGAGCCCGGGAGCGCGGTCCCAGAGCAGCCAGGCCGGGGACGTCTGGGCGCGTGTGGCGCGCATCAGCGCGAGCCGGTCCTCCTTGGGCCCGCGCAGGGTCAGCTCATGGGGGCGCACCTCGGAGCGCTCCCAGGGAAGAGCACGGACCCTTCCGACCAGACCGAGGCGGCGCTGCGAGGTGCCGTCGGGGGCCACGAACTCGTGAACCACCAGGTAGAGGCCGGTGCTGCGTCGCGGACCAGGATGCCCAGCTCCAGCCAGCTCCGCAGGTGCGCGCCGCCCGCGTGTACACATCGCTCCGCTCGGCCACGTCGTCCGGGTAGGGGAGGCCGAAGTCGACGCGCACGACGTTGCGCAGGTCGCGGCGCGTACAGCTCCTCCCGCTGCGCCGGGCTGATCACGTCATAGGGCGGTGCCAGCACGCCTCCGAGCCGGATGTGCTCGGAGTTGTACCGGATTCCCCGGAGGGGATGCAGACGGGCCAACCCGCTAGAGGGTGACGACCCGAGCGACTATGAAACTTACGATCCGCGAAGTCGTTCGTGCCGCGGTTCTTCATGTCGCAGAGGACGGAGGCCGCCCAGATTAGGATGTCGGCGTCCCAGATCGTCGCCATGCCGTAATCCTGGTGCGGCTGTACCGTGACGAAGATGCCGTCATTCTCGTTGCGGTATTCGATGGGCTTCATGCGTTTCGTTTTGGACAGCGAGAAGAACGGCCGCTCCATCGTGTCCTTCTGGTCGCGGAAACGCAGATCAACGATGGTCGGCAGGAAAAGATCAAATTGCGGATTGTAGAATCGCGCCCCGGACTCATGGCTTGGCTTTCAGCTCACGCTCAAGGGCGTCTACGGCGCGTTCCAGCGTGTAGCCCAGCACCCAGCCTTTTATCGCACAGCGCATAGAAACGATCGATGGTGGTTTGCGACGCCTTGGCGTTGAACTGGACATTGCGCCCGGTGCGATGTCGGCGCGGCTTGCGCGGACCCTGCGCTGCCGTCTTTGACCTTGGAACCTCGCGGCTTGGGAAATTCGCAGCCTCGCTGATGGCTTTAACCTGTTCTTGCGTCGGCAGCGGTAATTTGACGGCAGGCTTGGGAGCGAAGCCGCTTATGTCGATAGTGTCCTCATCGGCATCGCTGAATACGCTGGCGCGTGACTTTCCCATTAGGCGACCCGCTTGGATTTGTGGGTATGCTTCTTGAACATCGATACGACCTCGCTTACATAGGCGTGCGAGTTGATAATCGCGCCCTGAATATTGGAGACATCCCCCTCCCCTAGCGTCTGGAGCGTTCCGCCAAAGAAAAGATCGCGCGATATGCCTCGCGTTCGTGAATATGGGATTTGAGCATCGGAATGTCGTTCGAAGCAAACTCGTCTTCGATGGCCCGAAATGTCTTGGTGCGGATCGCGACGCTGGTCCGGGTGAAGAGAATCGTAAACGGTATTTTGCGGCCGAATGCCTTCTCCTGGCTTCGCACGAGCTTGATGGCCTTGGCAGATTCGGCGGCATCCAAATGCGACCCCTGTGTCGGAATGAGAACGAGATCGGCCCTGCTCGTCGCATAACTCGCCATGACCGAAGCAGTTCCTTCGAGATCGACAATAACAAACGCGCTCGCGCGGGCGGATTCCTCAATTTGGTCGATGATGGTGTCCTCCGAGACGTTGCCCACGACCGAGATCGATTTCGGAAGCGCAGCCCGTTTTGCCCAATGCGAAACCGGCTTGTTGGGGTCCGCGTCAATGATCGTCACCGCGCCGCCGCGGTTGGCAAGCTCCGACGCCAGCAGTACGGCGGATGTCGATTTTCCCGCGCCGCCTTTGGGAGTAAGAAATACGATTGTCGGCATGACAGAGACCACAAAGTTTGGTAGGAATGCGTCGCAGCATACACCATGGCTGGTCGAAGCTCAAGAGGATTCGGAAAGCTGTCAGAAGGTCGCCAGGCTCCCATTGGACGCCAGATAGCCTTCCGTATCCTGTTTGGCTTCCTGATGGAGTCTGAATGCCTTCTGAAGGCAATTTGGATTCCTGTTGGATTCTTTTTGAATTCTGGATGCCTTCGGAAGCCGACAAGCTTTCTTTACGGCTTCTGTGAGCTATCCGGCTTCCAGCGGCTTTCCGGATTCTCTTTGGATTCCGCCTGTAACCGACGGCTACTGGTCGTTGTGCGGAAACCGCGAGTGGAAGACGCGAGATAGCCCGTAGAGCAGGGCAGGGGCGGCCCGCGATTACGGTCTGGGAACAGCCCTGGCATCCAGCGCGAAGCCGAGAATCGCAGGAAAGGAGAGGCGCAGCGGCGCGCGGGGACTCTCGGAGGTCAGCACTTCCTTCTCCAGCAGGGCGGAGACGATACGCCTCCTTGCCGCTCACTTGTGCCCGCTACAACGTCGGCGTCGCCGCGCGGCAGTTCGCCGCGATAGAGCAGCGCTTCGAGAACCGTGCCGGACTTGGCGGGCAACTGGCCCAGCCGGATTTCCTCTTCCGCCCACATCAGGATGCGGGCCGCAGGCGGTCGGGCTGGACGAGGCTCTCCATAAAATCCACCTGATCGATGCATACCTTGAGGAAGAAACTGCGTGAATTCCGCGAGCGCTTCCTCGCTCAAGGTTCCGCGGCCGTCGAGATCGTTGCGGCGGGTCAGATCGCAATTGGCGAGAAGCCTCTTATAGTCGGCCACGCGGCGGGCGAGGCCGCGCGCCACCGACCATACTGCGCCGGTATCGAGCAACTCCAGCATCATCGCGTGCGACATCAGCCGGGTCACGCGGCCGTTGCCATCGACGAAAGGATGTATCCACAGGAGCCGGTGGTGAGCGGCGGCGGTGGAGATGATCGACTCGGTCTTGCCGACGTTGCCGTACACCTGCTGAAGCGCTCCAGGAAGCGGGGCAGGGCGCCCGGGCTGATGGCGACGTGGCTTCCCACCTGAACATCGCGCTTGCGGAATTCGCCGGGGACGACGCGAAGTTTCTCCTTGGTCGCCGGATCTTCGACCCAGAGAAGATCCTCGGGCAGCAGTTCACAGAACCGGCGATGAATTTCCTGGATTCCTTCCGCCGTGATGACGAGGCCTCCCTCAAGGCCGCCGCCGTCGATCCATTTCTGCACAGCGATATGCGCAGTGGCCTCCATCTGCAGGTCGCGCTTGTGTGCGTCCTTGCTGTAGTCATTCTTGAGCGCGCGTTCGATGTCCACCGGGTGCGTGTCGTGGCCTTCGATGAGGTTCGAGTAGTAGCAGTTCATCGAGCGCACCAGGTCGGCAAGCGAAGTCAGGAGGGAAGGGGGCAGGCTGCGGCGGAACCCGGCGGCCTTCTGGGAAAGCTCCAGCGCAAGGTCGGTGATCTCCGCCCTATGGCGCGAGCCGTCACCGATCAGCAGTGGCTCCATCAGGGAAACCAGCTCGCCGCGATCCGCCGTTATTTTGTCCGCTTTCATGGCCGCTATGTTTGATAAGTCAAATACCTATATATCAGTAATATAAGACAATCTGCAAGCCTGTGATAGGCCGCTGCTTTGGCCGCATCATAGTCCGTTCAGATTGGAGGGTTTTCGCTGCCAATGTGTGACACCCCCTGCGCGCGGCTCTCAAAAACAGAGGGGTGTCACAGAAGTGTCACAGGTGAGGGGTCAAAACCCGTGAAAACGAAGGAACCGGCGTGAAGTCAGAAACGGCGCTAATCGCTGGCTGGCAAAGGGATTTCCTTTGATTTGTGCGATCGGCAGGGAAGGGGCGAATCGGTTTTCAAGACCGCCGCCTTCAACCACTCGGCCATTCCTCCGGTCACCATCTTAACCCGATTTCGAGCCGCCAAATCCGCGGCTGATCAAGGACCTACTTGGCCGAGGCGTCTCCGTGCAGATTGCTACGGCGCCCATCGATGCTCGACGGCATCGACCTTAAGGTGGGTGTAGACGAAGGATGGCGGTGGACGAGAACAACGCGACGGCCCGGAGAACGGCGGCGACGTTCTCCTCGAATCGGGGCGTGCCAGTACGCCTCGGCCACCGATCCGCCATTGTGCACCGCGAACTCATCGCGGTGAATGGCCACATCGTGGAAACGGGAAGTTACTATAGAGTCGCTGGTGAAAAATCGAATGCTGAGGAGGGTGATTGTCCGTCGCGATTATGCGTCGCGGAGATGCATGGACAGGAACGCGGTAGGTTTAGATGGAATTCAGGAGCCGAAAATGCGCGACATTAAATTGACGGAGCAGAATCAGCCCTGATCGATTGTGGCTCCTCCGGCCTTGAAGCAGCTGGCGAGCCCTTGGACACCGATCACCTGGGCCGTTACCGTAGCGCGTCCCTCGGCTTTCGCGGAAATTTGAACGACACGAGGCGAAGGAGCGACGATGCGGTAGAGGGTGGCCTTCAGGACATCGTACAAAGCATTAACGCTCAGTACCGAAACAAGCTGCAGGAGTGTTCTTCGCTTGAACCAGCGGCGGCCAGCCGGAGCCTTGACCATCGTTCCACATTCGCAGATACCGCCCTTGACTCCCCTGACCGTCTGAATCGAGCCAGTCCGGTTGCACTCAGGGCATGTCACGCCAGCAAATCTGTTCCTTGCCATATCTCATTTTACCCCCGCACTCATGATGCCTGGTGCGCGGTGGGGTCATAGCAATAGCCCCACTACCTACTTGGCCGAGGCGTCTCCGTGCAGAACGTAGTTTTTCAACCGCGTGAATTGCTCCGCGACCACCGCATCCACCGGCGCCGCCAGGGAATTCATTCCCGCGGGAAGATAACCGCCGACGGCGTAGGTGACGGTCAGCTTCGTGCCGCCTTCAGCGGGAGCGAATTGGACGGTCATGGTTCCGGTGGCGGCCAGCGATTGCAGCGGGCCCAGGGCCCCCGACAGCGTCACCGATTTTCCGGGAGCGAGATTCACAACTTCCATGTGGCGGACGCCGCCTCCGTTGGGAAGCTTTTCGCAGAAACATCCCGCGGCCCGCTCCTCGATGCTGAGGTTATGAGAGTCGTTCGAGTAGGTATGGCCCGCGCTCCACCACTCGCCGATATTGCGGATGAACTTGCGGTAGACCTCGTCGGGAGGCGCCTGGATGGTAAGCGTGGTTCTTACCGTGAACCCCGCGCTGGAGGAGTCGACCACCTCGGCTCGCGCCAGAATCGGCGCCACAAGCAACACCCCCAGAAGCCCGCACGGGGCCCTCCCTGGGGAGTTTCGCCGAAATGCGTTCACCACCCCGCCATTCCTCCGGCCCCCATTTTAACCCGATCAGCCCGATTTCGCGCCGCCCAAAAAAAAGGCGGCGGGGCCTCCGAGAGCGCCCCACCACCCTTTTCTAAAGAGAGCCCTCGACGGCTCTCGATTCGCAGGCTTCGCTATTGACGCGCCAAGGTCACCTTTGGCGTGGAAAGGTAGCCCACGATTTCGTCCTTCTTCACCTGGTTCACGACGATCTCATACGGCTGCCGGCTGTTATGAACGTAGACTTGCACCGGCTCATTGATGGTCCTGTCTTTTTTCTCGGTTATCTTGTCGTCCGCCGTCACGTCCACCGTATACCGGTTATGTTTCGGATCGGATTTGCGCAGCGTCACGACGACGTCGCCGACTTTCTGCTGCGTCTTGCCTTTGCTCAAGTCGAACTCGACGTAGTTCCTGTCGCCCAGCTCGCGCAGAGCTTGCAGGTCTTTGGAGTTGGTCGCGATCAACCCGCTCATCACGCCCATATCGCCCATCGCGCGCTTCAGGTCCGCGCCGGTCTTTTCGAGGCCCTCCTTGGTGGAGGCGACGTCCGTTTTCACGCCGTTCACGTCGGTCTTGACGCCATCCACGTCCGTCGACACCGCCGCGATCTTGTTGTCGGCTTCACTGGTGGCGTCCTTCAGCTGGGCGATCTGACCGGTCACCTGCTGTTGTTGCTCCTCCAGTTTGCCGCGGAATTCCTCTTCCTGTTTTGCGGCTTGCGCCCGCGCTTGCCTGAGCGCCGCGGCGGTGCTGGTTTGCGCGCCCTTCACTTGAGTGGCGATTTCATCGTTGATGGTCGCCAGGCGCTGCTCCAGCAGCGACGTGGTTGCATCGCCCAGCTTGGCGATCTGCGTCTGCGTGGCGTCTCCGTTCTGTGCGACCTGCGCATCCAAGCGGTTCTGCCGCATCAGCAGAAATCCATCTCCCGCCAGTGCCACAACCAAGCCGGCCGCGAGGATCGCAAACATGCCCGTGTGGCTGCTGCGCCGTTCCTCGACCGTTCTCTTGTCGTCATTCGAAAGTTCATCGGACATAAGTTCACCTCGCTGCTTTGAATGTTTCGGAGGTCCCGTCAGGCTTGTTTCTCGTGCTCGGCCTCTGCGTGCCTTGAAATGCAATCCCCGTGCCACAGGCGCGTTCGCGCCCAAGTGCCTGTGCTTGCTGTAGAAGACGCCGCAGGTCGATTTTGTTTCGGCGGGTAAGCTTTACTGCAGTACGCCGCTTTTACGGGAAGCCTTTTCTGAGGTATACCTAGACTGGTATGGATTCATTGACGATTTCCCAAAGCTCCCGCCGCAGCTTTCTGGCCGCCCTATGCGGCGCTGCCGCCGTTCCCGCCGCCGCCCAGCAGACCGCTTCTCCACAGAACGGCGTCACGCCCGGGCCGCGCGATTGGTCCGGGCAACAGCCGGTCCGGTACCCCGATCCGGATATCGTCGCGCTGGACAACCGCTTCCGCAAATACATGATCGGCAACACCGTCATCAAGCGTCTCTACACCGGAACGCTGTGGGCGGAGGGTCCGGCCTGGAACGGCGTCGGCCGCTACCTGGTGTGGAGCGATATCCCCAACAACGTGCAGATGCGCTGGCTGGAGGAGGACGGCCGCGTCACCGTCTTCCGCAATCCCTCCGGCTACAGCAACGGCAACACCTTCGATTTCGAGGGCCGCGAGCTCTCCTGCGAACACGCCAACCGGCGCGTCGTGCGCTATGAGCCCGACGGCACCGCCACCGTAATCGCCGACAGGTTCGAGGGCCGGCGCTTGAATTCGCCCAACGACATCGCGGTCCATCCCGACGGCAGCATCTGGTTCACCGACCCCACCTATGGCATTCTCGGAAACTACGAGGGCTTTCCCGCCCAGCCCGAAATCAAGCAGGCGGTTTACCGCGTCGATACCAAAACACATCAAATCGAAAAGGTCAGCGACGAGGCCGATCAACCCAACGGCATCTGCTTTTCGCCCGACTATAAGAAGGTCTACGTCGCCGACACCGGCGCGCCGGGCGAAACGCGCGTCTACGATCTGGACGGCAAGACTCTGCGCAACGGGAAACGCTTCGTCAAGCTGCAGGCGCCCGGCGGAGGACCTTCCGCGGCCGACGGCATCCGCTGCGACGCCGACGGCAATGTGTGGTGCGGAGCGGCTCCCGGCGTGCAGATCGTAGCGCCCGACGGCGCGCCCATCGGCCAGATCCGGCTTCCCGAAAACTGCGCCAACATCAGCTTCGGAGGAACCAAACGCAACCGCCTGTTCATGGCCGCCAGCCAGTCCCTGTACTCGGTCTACGTGCTGACCACCGGAGCGCACATCGCCTAAAAAAACCCGGGACAGTATACTCAATTCCCGATTTTTTTCGCGACCGGCGGAAAATCGGGAATTGAGTATACTGTCCCGGGTTTTTGCTCCAGAGCATTCGTGGTGTTTCGCGCGAACCCCGCGTACTTCGGCCGGGTCAGCGGAGTGCCGCGCGCGAACTCGCCAAACTCTTCCTCGGTCATGCGCGCCAGCTCCCGGAGCGGCGGGATCTCTCGCGGAGCAAACGCGGTCTCTTCGGTCACAGGCGCGCGCGAATTCCAGGGGCACACTTCCTGGCAAATATCGCAGCCGAAGACGTGCCCGCCCACGCCCGCGCGCAATTCCTCCGGCACCACACCGCGCAGCTCAATGGTCAGATACGAAATGCACCGCCGCGCATCCAGCGTCCAGGAATCGACGTCCCGAACCAGGGCCTGCGTCGGACACGCCTCGATACAACGGGTGCAGCTTCCGCAGCGGTCGGATGGCGGTGAATCGGGAACGAGATCGAGAGACGTCAGAATCTCGCCCAGAAAAAACCACGACCCGGCAGGCTCGTTGATCAGGCAGGTGTTCTTGCCGATCCATCCCAAACCCGCCAACCGCGCGTAAGTCCGTTCCAGAAGCGGAGCGGTGTCCACGCAGATTTTCCATTCGAACGACGTGATCGCCGCGAGCCGTTCCACCATACGCTCCAGCCCCTCCCGCAGGACCTCGTGATAATCGCGAGATCCCCAGGCGTAGCGCGAAATCGGAGGGTCCTTTACCTCAGGCGCGGTGTTGTACAGCTTCCCCACGCAGATCACGGAGCGCGCGCTCGCAAGCAGCGAACGCGGATCGCTGCGCAGACCCTTCCTCCGATCGGTCAGGTAGCGCATCTCGCCCGCCATGCCGCGCTCGACCCACCGTTCCAGGCGGCTGAAATCTTCCGTGGGTTCGGCACGGGCCACGCCCGCAAGCTCGAATCCGCACTCCCGCGCGATGCGCTTCACGGTCCCGGCTGTTATTGTTTCAACACACACGAACGGTATTATAGACTTTTATGCCTGAGTTGTTTCGAGCGCCGTTTCGAGCGCCGTTTCGAGTGGGACTGGCGCAGATGAGCTGTTCGCCCGACCCCAATGAAAACCTGGCCAAGGCCGAATCCCAAATCCGCGAAGCCGCCGCGCGCGGAGCCCAGATCGTCTGCCTCCAGGAATTGTTTCGCTCCCAGTACTTCTGCCGCGAGGAGCGCGCCGATCTGTTCGAGCTGGCCGAATCGATTCCCGGCCCTTCCACCGCGGCCCTCGGCAAGCTGGCGCGGGAGCTCAAGGTCGTCGTCATCGTCTCGCTGTTTGAGCGCCGGGCCGCGGGCGTGTACCACAACACGGCGGCCGTGCTGAACACAACCGGCGAAATCGAGGGGCTGTACCGTAAGATGCACATCCCCGACGATCCTTTGTACTATGAAAAATTCTACTTCACTCCCGGCGATCTTGGCTTCCGCAGTTTCGACACGCCCTTCGGCCGCATCGGCGTTCTGGTGTGCTGGGATCAATGGTATCCGGAAGGCGCGCGCATCACTTCGCTTACCGGGGCGGACATTCTGTTTTACCCCACCGCCATCGGCTGGCATCCCAGTGAAAAAGCGCAGTACGGCGCGGCACAGCTGGATGCCTGGCGCACCATCCAGCGCTCCCACGCCATCGCCAACGGAGTCTATGTCGCGGCGGTGAACCGGGTCGGCTATGAGGGCACGCCCGAGCAAGGTCTGGAATTTTGGGGATCGTCGTTCGTCGCCGATCCGTTCGGCCAGGTGATCGCCGAAGCCTCCGCCGACAAAGAAGAGGTTCTGATTGCGGAGTGCGATCCGCGCCGCGCCGAGGAGGTCCGCCGCAACTGGCCCTTCCTGCGCGACCGCCGCATCGACGCGTATCAGCCGATTCTGTCAAGGTGGTTGGACAAGGAAAAGTGATCGGCTCCCGCGTGGTCAGCTCAAACCCGGGCCGCTTCCGCATGCCCGCCGAATGGGAGCCGCACGAAGCCACCTGGCTGGCGTGGCCGCACGAGAAATCCGACTGGCCCGGCAAATTCGCCCCCATCCCGTGGATCTACGGCGAGATCGTGCGCCAGCTGGCGCGCGTGGAGCGCGTGCGCATCCTCATCGAGGACGCCGCGGAACAGCGCGCCGCGCTGCGCGTATTGAAGCAATGCCACGCCGATTTGAGCGCCGTCGAGTTCTATCTTCACTCCACCGACCGCAGCTGGATTCGCGACTACGGTCCGATTTTCGTAAAAAGCGCGCGCAAGAGCGGCGCCACTGAGGTAGCCATCACGCGCTGGCGCTTCAACGGCTGGGCCAAGTACAGCAACTGGCGCAATGACGCGCGCGTCCCGGAAGTCATCGCGCGCAATTTCGAAATTCCGCGCTGGGGACCCAACCTGGTGCTGGAAGGCGGCAGCATCGACGTGAACGGAGCCGGCAAGCTGCTGACCACCGAAGAGTGTCTGCTCTCCGAGGTCCAGGCGCGCAATCCCGGACGCACGCGCGCCGATCTGGAGCAGGCCTTCGCCACCTATCTGGGAGTCCGCGAGGTCATCTGGCTGGGCCGCGGCATTGCCGGCGACGATACCCATGGGCATGTTGACGATCTCGCGCGGTTCACCTCCCTCGACACCGTCGCCGCGGTGGTGGAGCGCGACAAATCCAGCCCCAATTACGAGCCTTTGAAGGACAACCTCGCGCGCCTGCGATCGCGCGGCGATCTGCGCGTGGTTACGCTGCCCATGCCTGAGCCGATCTACTTCGCGGGCCAGCTTCTCCCCGCCAGCTACGCGAATTTCTACGTCGCCAACCGCATCGTGCTGGCGCCCGTGTTCGCCGACAAGAACGATCTGGCCGCGCTGCGCACGTTGGCCAGGCTGTTTCCGGACCGGGAGATTATCGGGATTCCGTGCCGCGATCTGATCCTGGGGCTGGGCGCGCTGCACTGCATGACCCAGCAGCAGCCGGCGCCTTATAGCTCGCTTTCCAGAGCCGCGCGCGGTACCCATTGCTTCCACCACAATCGGCGGTGATGAGAAGTTGCTTGGCTTTCGGGTACGCGGGCTGCCCCATGCTGTACCACCAGCGGCGAATTGTTTCGACGGCAAAAGCGGACGTATCGTGATCCACGCCGACGCTCACCCACCCCGTATTGTTGGCGAGATCATAAACTCCGTAGGGTGCGGCGCGACCCAGCTCCGGGATCACAAAATCGTGCACCCGTACTTTCTCGGGATCGCCTTTAGGGCGCAGTTCTCTGCCGCTATTCTTGAAATCGCCCACTAATTCCTTCTTTTTCGTGTCGACGGAGATCACGGGCTGGTGCCCGCGCAGCAGTTGATTCACCTGCTCGTTGATGTGCTGGAACTGCAGGTCACGGTCGGCATGACTGGACCCCTCCAAGGTCTTGCGGTTGGCCTGCAGGCTGTAGCCCAGCTCATGCAACAACTCGGCAACCATCCGATATCAGAAGAAAAATGGGGACACCATTGCCTGTCCCCGCCCCGATAAACCGCGTGTTTTTGAGCGGCACGTCTGGCGGGACAGGCTATGGTGTCCCCATTTTTCGCCCCACAGGTCAGAATACAAAACTCAGGCCGCCACGCAAAGCCCGAGGCGAATCGGTGAGCACCACGCGATCCCCTCCCGCGTTCACCGGAAGGTATCCTTGCGCCAGGGCGTTGCGCAGCTCCGCGTTGGCTTCCATGCGTCCCCACGTCCCGCAGAAGTGCGGCAGCGGCTGGTGCACCCCGACGTTCACACCCTGCTCCTGATTGACCGGCCCGGTCAAGGAAAAATAGGTGGGCATCAGCGCTCGGGAATCCGTCCAGCCATAACTGGCGACGATGCGGGTGCCCAGATGCGCGATCGTCGTCGAAGCTCGCGCTGTGACGAAGGCCTGCTGCGCGCTCCGGATCTGGGCGCGAACATCCGCGGCGGTATCGCCGGGCGCCCCACTTCCTTGAAACAAACCTGGAATCGCCACCAGCATCCCGGCGCGGCCGGCGCCCAGAGTGAATTCGGTGTGGTCGCCCACGGACTGGGTCATGGCGGCGCTCAGGCCCGAACTCTGGTAGTTTCCGATATCGAACACATAGTAGCTTCCATCCAAGGCCGGAAGCAGATCCGCGCGGGCCGGAAACGCTCCGGGGCCGGACAGGTTGAACGCGGCATCGGAGACCAACTGGTTATACACCGTCACGAAGTATTTCCGGCTGCCCTGCACGGCCTGATAGCCGGCTTCAAAGTTCCGGGAGCGCTCCATGCGGGTTTGGCCGTTATCGCTCGAAATGGCCGGCAGCATCGACAGCGCCGCCAGATCCTGATCGAGCTCCGGGACGCTGGCTTCGCCGTCGCGCGCTCCGCCGTCGCGGGTCAGGATGGCGGCCGGAGGCGCGCCGGAACTGAACGCCACCCGCAGCAGCCCCGCCGTTCCCAGATCGTAGGTGGCCCGCGCAAACGGGCTCATGCGCGTGTCACGCTCGATCAACGACACCGAATCCACCTGGCCGCCGTACTCCAGTTGCAGGTCGTCGTTCACCTGGAGCTTATCCGCGGCGCTCAGCGAGATGGTGCGCAGCGACAAACCTTCCTCGCTCCCCGGCGCCGCGTAACCCAAGCCCGGGTTGGAGGCGGGCCCCAATCCCGGAAAATAAATCTGATGCACCGTCAAGGCGATCTCCGGCGCGGTGTCTCCATCGTCCCGATCCCGCGAATACGTGGTGCGGAACGCAGCCGTGGGAAGGCCGGAGCTGGCGATATAGCCGAAATCTCCGCTCAAGCGCACGCGGCTCACGCCGTTGATGCGCGTGGCCACGGCGAAGGCCGTCCCGACGTCCTGGGAGCCGCTGCCGGCGACAGGTCCACTGTCACCCGCCGACAATTTGACCACGCCCGTGGTCTCGGTGAAGGTCGTAGCCAGATGGTGATGACCGGTAGACGGGGAACCCGATCCCGAAACGGGAGTCAGCCGCAACACCGGCCGCGTGGCGGTGGAGGTGCGCAGCACCCATTTCCATTCGTCGCTCATCAGCGCGCCCGGCGAGGCCGAGGGCGGCGTCAACTCCACGGTGCTGTAGAGGCTCGACAGGTTCACCTTCAGCAGTCTGTCCGAGCCCGGCGCGACCGCGATGTTGCGCTCGACCGCGGGGAAAAAGCTCGCCAGATTCACTCGAATCGAATACACATCCGGCGCGAGTCCGTCGAAGACGAACATGCCGTTCTCGTTGGTCAGCACCTGCCGGACCAGCTCATCGTAGCGATTGTAGAGGAATACGGCCGCGCCCATTTGGGCAATGCCGGCGCTGTTGCGGACATTCCCCCGCACGTCGCCGGAGAGAAGAGCTACGCTTCCCCCGTGCACATCGGGTGCGAGGCCAACGAGGCCTGCCAGCAAGCTGGCCGCGATCATGGAAGTACGAAAGCTCATTGCTGAGGGGGCCGTCGCCCCTCCGCGGCTTCAGGCCGCAACGCCCTGTCTCACATCCGTGCCATATCTCAAGCCAAGTTTAGTTTACCGTAAACGGAGCGGATTGGGTGACCGTCTGGTTCCGCTTCCGATCCACCACTGTCACCTTTAATGTATACTGCCCCGGCTCGAACCCGGCCAGGGGGAGAAATTTCTGGAACACCACTTCCGCGGCGCCGCCATGGTTCTGCTTGATAATGTCCGAAACTTCGTCTTCGGATCTCCCGAGCACCTCGGCCGCGTTGTTGGGGCCGTTCTTGATCACTTCGGTTGTCACCAGTCCGTCGGCCTTTTTTTCGGACAGTTTGGGCAGACCTTCGGGAGTGGTGGTCATATCCGGCGCGAAGTTGTAAAGCTGGAGGTAAATTCCCATCTTCACGTCGCGCTTGAAATCCGGCCTTCCGTCGGCGCCGTCCATCAGCGGACGGACCTTGGCGTTCCCAATGATGAAGGCGTCCTTCAAATTGATGCTGTGCTTATCCACCGGCTCCATGATGTCGGCCAGAATCAGCGAGCTCGTGCTCAAACGATCGTCGTCCAACCGGGGCACGTCCAGTTTCAACTCAGTCACGTGGGTGTTGCCGCTGTTGATGTCCTTGGCGGTGACATCCAACCGGTACAGGCCCGGCTTCAGGGGAATGTTCTTTTGGAAGATATTCGGTCCGCGCGCGGCCTGCTCCAGATACTCCGTCGGCACCGGATCGGGGTTCACCAGCTCGTCGAAACTGGTGACGAACTTACGCGTCACGGTGGTGATGCGTCCGCTCACTTCCACGGTCGCCGTCGCCAGGCCATCCTTCTGCGACGTCTTGTATTGCAGGTCCTTGCGGTCGAACTGAACCGTCACGTTGGTCATCACCGTCGAATCGGTGAGGGGAATGTAGTCGGCCCGCACCTGCATCGGCAGCAGGTTGTATTTGACGGAGGTGCTGATCACAGCCTCCAGGTCCTTGAATTTGGTTACGGGCGGCTTTTGCAGGTTGGCGAACTGGTTCAGGCGCTCAAACTGGTTCATGCTGGCCGGCAGAGGCATCGTGCCGGTGCCCAGCGTGGTGCCGTCGGTGCGAGTAAAGCGGCACACCTTGCAGGTCAGGCCCATCTGCTCATACAGAGTCAGGCCGGCGCCGGGAACGTACGTCAGGGCATCCTTTTCAGACGGGTCCTGGGTCATGTGGAACTCGCCCGTCATGGTGGTGTCGACGAACTCGATATTGACGTCGTTGCCCAGGCCCTCCAGGTAGCGATAGCGCCACTTCTCGAACGGGAAGGTGGAAGTCTCGCCGCCGCCTTCTTCGATCGGCCGCTCATAGAAACCGCCCGAGGCGTGTTCTTCGCGTTCATCCGGAGGCCCGAATTTGATGTAGATCATCCCGCGGTCGGTCTTCCACCCGGGAATGCCGCTGGCGAAGGTTTCGTTGGCGTAGGCGATGCGGCGGTAATGCTCTTCCCGGAACTCATTCTCTTCCGTGTCCGGAGTGGGATCGCGGCGCAGCCAGAACTGCTCGATGAAGGACTCCTTCTCTTCGTCGGTGTTCAGGTGTTGGAACGCCTTGCGTTCCTCGTCGCTGATAATGTAGACGACTTCCTCGTTCGAGCCACTTCTTGTAAGGGGTCTCCAGCTCTTTCTTGAGTCTCTCTTCGTCCTTCTTCTTCTGTTTCTCAGTTTTGGGCTTGGCCACCGTTTCCGATTTGGCCGGTGTCTGAATTTGTTTGCCGCTGGAATCTTGCGCCGTCGCCCCCGACTGGCTGAGATACAGCAAGCACAGAGCGCACAGAACAAGAAGAGAACAGTACGCGAGAACCTTACGCATTGCTTAATCCACCTGTCCTTAGATTCTAACTCTTGTACCGGGACGCGGGCAATCCCCTTCCGGTTTCAAGCCTTCGACGGGTCGCGCTTCTCCGGGTGGAAACCCATTTCCGCGATGGCCAACTCGGCCCGCTGCGCGCTGATGGCGCCGGTGCCGGCCAGGGCCGACAAGGTGGCCTGCACGATGGCTTCCGCTGAAATCTCGAAGAAATTGCGCAGGTGCTCGCGATTATCGCTGCGTCCGAAGCCGTCGGTGCCGAGCGAATGCAGACGCGAGCCGAGCCACGGCGCCAGCTGGTCCGGCTGGGCCTTGATGTAATCCGAGGCGGCGATCACCGGCCCCGGCTCCCACACCAGCTGTTGCACGATGTACGGCGTTCGCGGTTTCTCGGCCGGATGCAGGCGATTCCAGCGATCGACCGCCAGCGCTTCGCGGCGCAGCTCATTATAGCTGGGCACCGACCAGACGTCCGTCGGCACCTGGTACCGCTCTGCCAGAATCTGCTGCGCGCGCAGCGCTTCATTCAAAATCGAGCCGCTGCCGAACAACTGGGCCTGGGCTCTACCAAGCGATGCACCCTGTTCGGCCGGGCGGTACTTGTAAAGACCGCGCAGAATCCCCTCCCGAATGCCTTCGATTGGGGGCATGGGCGGCTGCACGTAGTTCTCGTTGTACACGGTTATGTAATAGAAGCGGTCCTCGCCTTCCTGATACATGCGGCGAATGCCGTCCTGCACGATCACCGCCAGCTCATAAGCATACGCGGGATCATAAATCGCACAGGTGGGAACGGTGCTGGCGAGCACGGGACTGTGGCCGTCCTGGTGCTGCAAGCCCTCGCCCGACAGAGTGGAGCGGCCGGCCGTGCCTCCCATCAGGAAGCCCTTGCCGCGCGAATCGGCGAAAGCCCAGATCAGATCGCCCACGCGCTGGAACCCGAACATCGAATAATAAATGAAGAACGGAATCATGGGCACGCCGTAGTTGGCGTAGGCGGTTCCGGCCGCCATGCATGAGGCCATGGAGCCGGCCTCGGTAATGCCCTCTTCCAGAACCTGTCCGTTCTGCGCTTCCTTGTAATACAGCAGAATGTTGGCGTCGACAGGCTTGTAGAGCTGGCCGTGGCTGGCGTAAATGCCGAACTCGCGGAACAGCGAGTCCATGCCAAACGTGCGCGCTTCATCGGGAACGATCGGCACGACCAGTTTGCCGATGTCGGGAAGCTTCATCAGGCTCTTCAGCACAGCGACGAAAGCCGACGTGGTGGAAGCCTGGCGGTCGCCAAATCCGGCCAACAGGTCCTTGAAAATCTCCAGCGGCGGAGCGGTGATCTGGATCGGCTTCACGTGGCGCGCCGGCAGCGGGCCGCCCATGGCCTTTTCGCGCTCCCGCAGATACTTCATTTCCGGGGAATCCTCGGGCGGGCGATAGAAGCCGATGTTTTGGACAATCTCGTCGGAAATCGGAACGTTGAACAGATTCCGAATCTTCATCAGCTCGCCCACATCGAGTTTCTTTTGCTGATGCGCGCCCATGCGGCCCTGCGCCTTTTCGCCGAGCCCGTAGCCTTTCACCGTTTTCGCCAGGATCACGGTGGGCTGGCCCTTATGCTCGACAGCGCGCTTGTAGGCGTTGTAGACCTTCACCGGATCGTGCCCGCCGCGGCGGAGGGCCCAGATCTCGTCGTCGGTCATGTGCTCCACCAGCTTGAGCAGCTCCGGGTACTTGCCGAAAAACTCCTTGCGGATATAAGCGCCGTCGTTGGCGCGGTAGGCCTGATATTCGCCGTCGACGACTTCGTGCATGCGCTTGAGCAGCAGACCGGTGGAATCGCGCGCGAACAGATCGTCCCAGCCAGCGCCCCAGATGCACTTGATCACATTCCAGCCCGCGCCCAGGAAGGCGGCTTCCAGCTCCTGAATGATGCTGCCGTTGCCGCGCACCGGTCCATCCAGGCGCTGCAAGTTGCAATTGACCACGAAGATCAGATTGTCCAGGGTTTCGCGCGAGGCCAGCGTCAGCGCGCCCAGCGATTCCGGCTCATCGGTCTCGCCGTCGCCCAAGAAGGCCCAGACCTTGCGCGGCGTCTTGGCGATGAGGCCGCGATTTTCCAGATAGCGCATGAAGCGCGCCTGGTAAATCGCCGCAATCGGACCCAGGCCCATGGAGACCGTGGGGAACTGCCAGAAATCGGGCATCAGCCACGGGTGCGGATAAGAAGACAGGCCCGGATGATCGCGCAGCTCATGCCGGAAGTTTTGGAGATGCTGCTCACTGAGGCGGCCTTCGAGGAAGGCGCGCGCGTACGGTCCCGGCGAGGCGTGGCCCTGGAAGTAGACCAGGTCGCCGGGCTCGGTTCCACCCTGCTCGTTTCCATAAGATCCGTGAAAGAAATGATTGTGCCCGACCTCCAGCAGCGTCGCCAGCGACGCGTAGGTGGCCAGATGGCCGCCGATGCCTTCGTCGTATTTATTGGCGTGCACCACCATGGCGACGGCGTTCCAGCGCACCAGGCTCTTGATGCGGCGCTCCATGGCGCGGTCGCCCGGATAGGCCGATTCCTCCTCCGGAGGAATGGTATTCATGTAAGCCGTGTTCCAGCGCATCGGAACCCGGACTCCCAGGTTGGCGGCGCGTTCCATCAGCCTCTTCGAGAAGCCAGCTGGCCCGGTCGGGTCCGGCTTCGTCGATGATTTCATCAAGGGCCTCAACCCATTCGGAGGTTTCCAAAGGATTGAGGTCGTCGGGTGCTTCCACTTTGACCTTCAGCATGGGGTAAATACCAAGGTAACATTGGAGCACCGGCGGTCGCATGACGGCGTGCACGGCTAAATTGAGAAAGATCCTAAGAGGCGCCTCTGGCCCGGTCAGTAACGCCCCACCGGAATCGCGGCCGCTGACCTCAACGGCAAGGCCCGTCGTATTGTACGCCCCCATCGGTAGCGATGGCGCGGGGTGACTTGAGTACTCTCCGCGTTGGCTCCGCGCTGACGTGGTCCGGCTCAGACGAGGGAACCGAACTCTTCTGCCTACAAACTAGCAGCAGGATTGCGCAGAAAGCTCCGCGCGAAAACGCCAAAGCGTGGAGGCGGCGGGAAATAGAGTTTGGCGCGCCTGCGGTATGCGCCTGCGGTATGATGGCCGCGTGCGCGCCCTTTTGCCATTGCTCACGATGCTGGCAGCATCGCTCCACGGCGCGGGCGCCCTCAACATTTATTTCATCGACGTCGAAGGCGGGCAATCGACGCTGGTGGTGTCGCCCTCCGGCCAGAGCCTGTTAATCGACGCCGGCTACGCCGGATCCGGCGGACGCGATGCGGACCGCATCCAGGCCGCGGCTAAGGCTGCCGGCGTGAGCCGGATCGACTACCTGCTGGTCACGCATTTTCACAGCGATCATGTAGGCGGCGTGCCCGAACTGCTGGAACGGATGCCGGTGGCGAACATCCTCGATTACGGCGTCAGTGTGGACGCGGGCGGCAAGTACCCCGGCGACTACGCCGCCGTCCTGACCAAGATCAAAGGCTCGCATCACATGGTTGCGTCGCCGGGCGACAAGATTCCCGTCAAGGGTCTGGACGTCACCGTGGTCACCGCGGCCGGAAAAGCGATCCAGCATCCTCTGCGTGGCGCCGGGCAGACGAATCCATATTGCTCCGGTCTCGCGCCGCGCAAGGAGGGCGAGGGCGACGAGATGGGCGAAAACCCGCAGGCCGTTGGCGTGGTGATCGAATTTGGGCATTTCCGCTTCGGGGATTTCAGCGACATCACCTGGAACAAGGAGCTGGCGCTGCTGTGTCCCGGCAACAAGGCGGGCAAGCTGGATCTGTACTTGACCACGCATCACGGGGGCGCATCGTCGAAAGCCATCTGGGGCCTGACGCCGCGCGTCGCCATCATGAACAACGGGCCGCGCAAAGGCGGCGATCCGGCGGGCTGGAAAATGGTCAAGGCGTCGCCGGGGCTGGAGGATTTATGGCAGCTTCACTTCGCCATCGCCGGCGGCTCGGAGACCAACGTCGCCGAGAGTTTCATCGCCAACGTCTCCGAAGCCGAAGACCACGGGGAGTATTTGAAGGTCACCGCCGAGGCCTCGGGCGCATTCACCGTGATCAATCTCCGCAACCACTACAGCAAGACGTACGCGGCCAAGTGAGGGGGCGTCGTTAGTGCTCACGTTCGGAATTACGGCAACGTATTTCCGTTTGTGGGGCGGACGCCGTCCTAATTTAAAAATGCGCCGTACAAGCCGGCCGGGGGGCCGGCTGCGGTCCAGGGGGACCGCCCCACCTTGCAAAGCTCGGAACCCGATTCGTTGGCTGCGAACGTGAGTACTTAGTAAACCCGGTCGCTTTCCTCGTCCGCCACGACTTCATCGGGATCGACGTTTTCAAACTCCGGCGCGAGCCGCATTCGCCATCCGCCCGCCAGTCCGGCCAGCAGCGCCGCAGCCGACCACAACAACGCCCCGCGCACGCCGATTCTGGCCGCCAGAGCGCCCCACGCCGCGCTCCCTCCCGCCAGCGCCGCTTGAAACACCAGCAGGTACACGCCCAGGGCCCGCGCTCTCAACCACACCGGCGGCGGAGTCTGCGCCGTCACGTTAAACGTGGACATGGTGGTCATCCACGCGATGCCTCCCGCGAGCATCGCCGCGGCGACCCATTCGACCCTCCCCAGCAGCGCCAAGCCGAGCGTCGCCCCCGCAAACAGCAGGTTCCCGGCTGCGACCAATGCGTCCGCCGGATAGCGTGCGCGCAAGGGCGCGAGCAGCGCGGCGGCGGTCACCGCGCCTGCTCCCAGGCAGCCCAGCAAAACGCCGTAGCCGAAAGCCGTGACGGCCAGTCCGCGGCTGGCCACCACGGGAAGAAGCGCCCACAATCCGCTGCCCGCGAACACGAACATGCCGGATCGAATCAGGACCGCATGAAACGTGGGTGAGCCATGCACGTAGCGCAGGCCCGAAAGCATCGCCGCGGTCACGGTCTCGCGTCCGCGCTCGACCGACGACGGTTCCCAGCGCCACACCACCAGGATCACGCCCAGGAACGAGAGCGCGTTGAGCACGAACAAAACCCCCGCGCTCGAGGCCGCCAGCACGATTCCGGCAAGCGCCGGACCCACCGCTCGCGCGATATTGAACTGCACCGAGTTGAGCACCACCGCGGCGGGCATCTCCTCGCGCGGAACCAATTCCGGAATCGCGGCCGCCCACGCCGGACCGTTCATGGCCGATCCCAGGCCCAGCGCGAACGTGACCGCCAGCAGCGTCCACGGTCCGGTTCTGCCGGCCAGCGTCAGCGCACCCAGTGCGGCCGCGGCCAGCAGCATCCAGGATTGCGTGAACAACAGCATGCGCCGCCGGTCCACCAGGTCGGCCATGGCTCCCGCCGGCAAGCCCACCAGGAACACCGGCAGAGTGGTGGCGGTCTGCACCAGCGCCACCATCAAAGGGCTCGACACCAGAGTGGTCATCAGCCACGAGGCCCCCATGGTGTGCATCCAGGTGCCGATGTTGGAGGCCATGGCGGCGATCCAGATCGCGCGGAACAAGCCATGCCGCAGCGGCGTCCACGCATTCTTGAAACCGACCGCGGGGCTAGCGGCCATCCACTTCCTCAAGCACGGGTCCCTCAAGCACGGGCAGCCGCTTCTCGATGCTTTCGCGCACCGGCTCCAGCCACGGAGGCAAACACAGACGCTGGCCCAGCCGGTCCTCCGGCTCATCGATCGAAAACCCCGGTCCGTCGGTGGCGATCTCCAGCAGCGCTCCTCCCGGCTCGCGAAAGTAGATGGAGTGAAAATACAGCCGGTCCTTCACCGGGCTCACGCGCAGCCCCGCGCGGATCAGCCGCTCCCGCCATTCCAGTTGCGCGTCCTCGTCCGCGACCCGCAGCGCTACGTGATGCACCATCCCCGGCGCCATCCTTCCCCGCGGCGTTCCGGGCGAGTGCAGGACATCGATCCAGGCTCCGTCGGCCATTTCGAGCCTGACGCAGGCGGGCTCCTCCCGGATCGTCTTCAGTCCCAGCACATCGCGCAGGAACGCGACCGTAGGACCGGCGTCCGCCTCGCGCAACGTCACGGATTGGAGCCCGGGAGACCTGGCGCTCTGGATCAGTTCTATGGCGATGCCATCCGGTTCAACAGCAGGGCTGAGCGGCGATTTCGGCAGGCGCAGGCCTACGCCCGCAATCTGCCCCGAGCCTCGCACCCCGTTCCGTTCGGTCACCCAGGGGAAAAAGGTCAGCAGCGTGCCGGGAGTTCCCGCGCCGGTGCTGAAGTAGAAGTGATACGACGCCGGATCGTCGAAGTTCACCGTGCGCTTCACCAGGCGCAGGCCCGCAACGTGCGTGTAGAAATCCAGATTGCGCTGCGGATTCCCGGCCAGCGCCGTCACATGGTGCAGGCCTAGCAACATCTCTCCGGAGCCATTTCTTCCAGTGTGCCACGCCCCGCGTTGGCTCCGCGTGCAGGAGATCGCTCGGGGGACCTGCGTGCGCACCAATTCCTCAGAGCGCGACCCGTGATGTTGCGCGAACATTTGTGTTCGCTGCGTCGACACGACTGTCGACGCGGCACGCAAAGTGCGTGCGCCACAACCAGTTTCAATCACTCCATGGGCGCGTAGTAGCCGGTCTTCCAATGCGGGCTGAGCTTGGGCAGTCCTTTGGGCGGCGACAGCTTCACCTCCAGGCGGTGATAGCGCCCATCTTTCGCCGCATTGGTCGGCGAATAACCCAGCACGTAGCGATTCCTTAAGTCGGTGACGATCTTGTCGGCGAAATCCGCGATGGGCATGCCCATGGTGGGGAACAATCGGCCGCCGCTTTCCGAGGTCATGGTCTTCAGCACCTGCTGGTCGCTATAGTTGGAGCCCGCGCCGTTGCCGAAGACTCCGATGGCGTAGATCAACGTATCGGTTTCGCGGATCGCGTTCTTGACCTCGTTCTCCGTGTAGCGGCTGTTATTGTCGCCGCCGTCGGAAATAATCACCAGCGCTTTTCTCAGCTTGGTCGATTTCCTGACCTCGTTCAGCGCCAGGTAGATTCCGTCCAGCAGCGCGGTCGACCCGCCCGGTTTCGAGAACACCAACTGGTTGTTGATCTCGCCCGGCCTGGACGTCAGCGGCACCACCAGTTTGGCTTCGCTGGCCAGCGCCACCATGCAGAACTCGTCTCCGGGATTGGCGGTCTTGAAGAAGGTGGCCGCGGCTTGCCGGGTCTCCGGCAGAGCACCCGCCATGCTGCCGCTGACGTCGAACACCAGCCCCACCGCGATGGGATCGTCCTCCATCGCGAAGGAGACGATTTTCTGCTCCACCTTGTCGTCGAAGACGTGGAAATTTTCCTTCTCCAGGCCGGAGACGGGACGGTTCAGCGCATCGCTCACTTCCACCGGCACCAGCACCAGCGTGGTGTCGATTTTAATATTGACGTGGGCGTCGTCCTGCTTCGGGTCCTGCTTCGGGTCAGTCTTGAGCGTCGCACCGGGCTTGGGGCGAGGTTCGATGGGGCCCTGGCCGTGAAACGCCAGCGGCGCGGCCAATCCCGCCGCGATCGCCAGCCCGAGAATTGTCCGCGAGGTCACTGGAAATAATTGTACCGGCTTCATTCCCGCGGCGTTGCGTAGTAGCCGGTCTTCCAAGCGGCGACAGCGGCCGCCCTTGGCTGGATCGGTGGGCGAGCAGTCAGGGAACTGCAAGGAGAGTTCACCGCGCCCCGGGTAAGGCAACACTTGGCGGCCCTGCTAATGCTGTTTGACTGGCTTGTGACGGGCCGCGCCCTGGACGTGAACCCGGCCCACGCCGTGCACGGCCCCAAGCACCGCATTGCGATTTGAAAGACAAGATGGCAGATGACCGGGTAGACTATCGCCCAGTGCAACTGAGTGTGTTCGTCCTTGTCTCTGCATGAAACCAGGGAAGGATTGCCATTGAGCAGAACCTTGACCGTTACCAAGTCACCCGCGCGGGCAGCGTCATAGATTTCCCCGCAGAAAGCCGGAGCTGAGATAGAACAGCGATGCTGGGGGAAATCACAAGAAATCCTATTCGTGGCCCCCTTGTTGGCGCAGCAGCGTCGCGATTGCCGGTTGGCCCATCATCACAGCGACGTGCAAGGGCGTCGAGTATTTCTCAGCCAGGACGTTGATTGGCGCTTTGTGGGCTATTAGAAGTTTCATCGCCGCCGTGTTGCCGTAACCGACCGCGTAGTGTAGCGGCGTCATCCCTTTATCGGGGCCATCGGGAAATGCAATATCGAGTCGCGCGCCACTCTGAATAAACATCGAGACGAGTGACCAGTTCTTTGCGCGGCAGGCCTGTAAGAGCGGAGCCGTCCGAGCGAACTTGGCATCACCATTTATATTCGCGCCATTGGCGATCAGTAACGCGGCAATTGCCAGCATGGGGTCGTTTGCGCTCCCAGCCTTCTCGCTCGCTGTGCCGGTAGTGCCGTAGCTGGAGCCGAACGAGAGAACCATATCCGTGCGCTCTGCCATGTCCTCCAGCGGTGTCACGTTACTGTTATTTCTTGCGTTTACCTCGGCCTTACTAATTGACAGGAGCAGTTGCACCATGTTTTTGTTTCCGTCTATCACCGCGACGTGCAAAGGCGTCCACCCGTCCTTGTTCTTGCTGGCGACCAAAGCAGGATTGCTTTTGAGGAGAGCCTTGGCCTTGTCTATATCGCCGCCTTTGACTACGTCGTGAATCTCGCCGCAAAAGGCAGGACCGCTCCAAGCCAGCGCGACCAGCACCGCAGCGATATGGCGGCGAGCGTGCGAGCAAGCTGTCGTTAGCGTTCTTGGCATCTTTACTCCATCTATACGGCACAGTCAACTGCTGCCGCGTTTCAGCTCAGTCCCGTGGATATTCTCCAAGAGGCTATCATACAAGCCGCTGCGGTAGCCGCGCTGCGACACGCCGTGAGGCACCAAGGTCATTTCCTCGGCGGCGCGGGCCTTGCGTTCATCGCCGGAAAAATGTGCCAACTGTTTTTACAAAGGCGAGTTGTGATGGCTGAGCCACCTTGTTCTTGCCGATCGCTGCGTCGGGTGTTTCTTCTAGGGTTTTGTCAGCCGAAAAGGTCGCTTCTACAGCGGCACACGGCTATCTGGGTAATGCAAGTCGAAATCATGCGCGCGCCAGTCAAAGCGCACTCAAGAAGCCGCCGTGCAACTGCCTCGGCGTGGTCCATATCTTCAGCAATCTCAAATCCCGATCCGCTCTACTGCCCTGCGATGCACGCGGACCTTCACCTCGACCCGCGAGCCGAGCCGGTTGATGATCGACATGAGGCGATCAACGGTAAACCGCCCGAGGTCCGCGTTGCGGATGCGCGAGAAGTCGGCCGCCGCAATGCCGGTTCGGCCGTGCGCCGCGCGCACGGTAAGGCGTTCCCGGTCGAGAGCCTTGATGATTTCGGCTGCCAGGATGGCCTTGAATTGTTCGGCATCGGCGTTCTCATGCCCCAGATCGCGGAACACGTTGCCGCTTCCCCGCACTACTTCCAGTTTTTCGCTTTTCATCGCAACATCTCCTTCAATCTCTTCAAACGGTCTCTTTATCAAGTCGATTTCGCGTTGTGGCGTCCTGATGCCCTGCGTCGATTTCTTCTGGAACGCATGGACCACCCAGATTTCCTCGGCGAGTTGCACCGCGTAGACCACACGAAACGCATCGCCCCGGAACGGCAGCGCAATCTCGAACACGCCCGATCCCAAGCCGTGCACGGGCTTTGCAATGTCCGCCTTGCCGCCCTCTGCGGCGATGGTCAGGGCCGCTAAACAAATCGATCTGGCCCCTTCCGGGAACATCTCGAATTCCTTCAGCGCCGCCCTGATCCATGAAACGGGCCGTGTCGTTCGGGTCATTGGCCGTCCGCCAACTTAATTCCACTCACCCACTATGTTGTCATATATGACAACACTTGTCGAGGAAAGGCCGCCGGCCCGGCGTAATTCTCTCGGTCTGGAAACTCGGCCACCAGCGAAAGATTTCCGCCCATGGCCTCGATCGTTTCTCGGAGCGTGGACAGCAAGAGGTCGCTCCGCTTTTCGAGGCGCGAAACACTAGCCATCTTCACCCGCGTAAGCTTGCGCGCGTGCCGCAGTTCGCGCAAGGTCACCTTGGCAATCAGCTCAGTGGCGCGGGCCTCGACCTTCTTGCGTTGGGCGGCGCTCGGTTCCTTCAGGTATGGCTACGTCCCCTTCGCATCCACTTCAATGGATGGGCTTCACTCCTCCCGCAAAACCTCCAGCGGCTTCTGCCGCAGGATGCGGAAGCTGGCCAGCCATCCCGAGAGGTTGGCCAGCAGCGCGGTTCCCAGGATCGCGACGCCGGTGGCCACGAAGTCGAACTGGAATTTGGCGTCCAGCAGGCGCTTCAAAAGCAGGCTCGAAAAGGCGGCGGCCAGGAGCGCCCCCAGCAGGCCCGCGACGCCGCCTATCGTCAGAAATTCGATCGAGAAGACGCGCTGCACCTTGCGCCTGGTGGCCCCCAGGGTTTTCAGAATAACCACCTCGCGCACCCTGCGGAAACGCGTCCCCGCTACGCTGGCGGCCAGGATAATCGCGCCCGCCAGAATCGCGAATGCGGACAGGAAGCGGATTACCAGCGCGATCTGATCCACCACCTGCTGCGCGATGGCCAGCGCGTCGGCGATGTTCACCACGGTGATGGTCGGGAATTTTTCGTACACCGCGCGTTGCAGCGGGCCCACCGAGGAAGGCTGCATCCTCACGCCGCCGTAATATACCACCGGCAACCCTGCCAGCGCTTCCGGGTTAAAAACAAATTCGGCCGAAGGCGTGGCGCGCATGGCCTCCACTCTGTGGATGGCCACCACCTTTGCGAGAATGGTCTTGCCGCTGGCGGCCAGCTCCAGCATCGCGCCCACTTGAATCTCGAGAGTCTTGGCGGCGTCCTCCTCGATCGAAACCACCGGCTCTTTCGTTCGCTTGGACCACCACGCGCCCTGAAGCACGCTGACATCGGAGGGCTGCTCCGCTTCCCAAGTCACGGATCGGGTATTCGCGAAGCGGCGGCCCACGCCTTGCAGCGTGTGCTCGGCGAGGGGCACCCCATCGATGCTTACCAGCCGCGCCGCCACGGCCGGGCCCAGCACCGGCGCAGCCAGCACTCCCGCTTGCTTGGCGATCAGCTCTTTTAACGGACCCGTCTGCGCCTCCGTCACGCCCACCAGGAATACGTTGGGCATCTCCGGCGGAGCGGTCGCGACGATCTCCTTCACCAGCGAGTTCTGCACCAGGTACACGGTCAGGGTGAACATCACGCCCAACCCCAGCGCGACCAGAATCGCCTGCGCCTGGTTGCCTTGCCGGTACAGATTCGCGAGCCCTTGGCGGGTCAGCGCCGGAATCCTCCAGGGAGGTCTTTTCACAAACAGGCGGATGCCTTTAAGCAGCGCCGTGGCCGCCACGGCCAGCAGCAGCAGGCTCACGCTCAGCGCGCCCGCGAAGTAGCCGCCCACTCGCGGCGAATCGGCCAGCCACGCAGCCAGCGCTCCGATGCCGACCAGGATCATGGCTCCGGCGGCCAGCGCGGGCTTGAGTTCGCTCAGGCGGCGGGCCCACGGCAGCTTCGCCTCCGGCATGTCGCGCCGCAGAATCATCGCCGGGCGGATCTTGCGGATGGCCAGCAGCGGCGGCACGGTGAACAGCAGCGTGGTCAGAATTCCGGCCGCGATGCCCTGCGCCGCGGCCGCCACGTGCCAGCTTACCGGAGTATTGATCTGGAACAGCTTGTTGATCAGCGCGGGGAAAACCTGTTCCACGCCGCGCCCCACCAGCACTCCGCCCACTCCGCCGACAAGGCCCAGCAGCAGCGTCTGCAAGGTATAAATGCGCATGATCTCGCCGGAAGTGGCTCCCAGCGATTTCATCACCGCGATGTGATCCATTTTCTGCTGCAAGTGCGCGTGCATGGCCATGCCCACGCCGATCGCGCCCACGATCAGCGCGATCAGGCTCACCAGGCTGAGGAACACCGTGGCTCGATCCAAGCCCGCGGTGATGATGGGGTGCGATTGCCGGAAATCCGCCACGGTGGCTTCCGGCAGCGCACGTTTAATGGCTCTGCGCACCCGCGCCACCGGCGGTGCGCCCGGGTCCAGCTTGAACAGATAGCGCTCCGCCGCGCGGCTTCCGATCTGCATCAGGCCCGTGCGATCGAAGGCCTCGCGCGACATCATCATGCGCAGCCCGATGTTGAGGCTTCCGGACATGCGGTCGGGTTCCGAGATTACCGCCGCAGCCACGCGGAAATCCTGCCCGCCCACGCGCACCAGCTGGCCCACCTTCACGCCCACGCGGATCAGCAGATCTTCTCCCGCGACCACTGTGTCCGGCGTCAGCGCCTGCTGCAGCGGCATGTCCGGATCCAGCTTCACCGTCCCATAGTAGGGATATTTGGCCGGGTCCACGGCCTTGATCGACACCAATACGGGCGCGGCTTCCGAAGCGGCGGCGCCAGCTGACGGAGTCGCCGAAGCCATCGACACTGTTTCGGTGATTAGCGTCCGCTCTACCCCTTGCGCCGCCAAGGCATCGAGCAAAGCGGTTTGATCCGCATCCGCCGGCACAAACTGGCGCGCCGTCAGATCCGCGGCCATCACGGTGCGGGCTTCGCGCGTCAGCATCCCCTCGAAGCTCTGGCTGAAGCCTCTGACTCCGCTGAGCGCGCCCACGCCCGCGGCTACGCCCAGCACCACGAACGTGAACTTGACCATGGAGGAGCGGGTTTCACGCCAGGCGATCCGCGCCGCGGTGCGCAGCGAGAGTTTCATTGGTTCACCGCTCTCATTGGTTCACAGCTCCGGCAGGCTCGCGAATCTCGTCGTCCACAATCTGGCCGTCCTTCAGTGTCACGATCCGGTCCGCGCGCGACGCCAGAGCCTGATCGTGCGTCACCAGCACCAGCGTGGTGCGCTCCCGCCGGTTCAAATCCAGCAGCAATTCGAGGACGTGCTGCCCATTCACGCTGTCCAGATTGCCGGTGGGCTCGTCGGCCATCAGAATCGGCGCGCGCACCATGAACGCGCGAGCCAGAGCCACGCGCTGCTGCTCGCCTCCGGAAAGCTGAACGGGATAATGATCCATGCGATCGGCCAAGCCGACGCGCTCCAGCAGCTCGCGAGCACGCGCGGCACCGGAGCCGGCATCGCGGCCCATCAGCTCATGCGGCAGAAGCACGTTCTCTTCCGCCGTCAAGGTCGGAATCAATTGATAGCTCTGGAACACGAATCCGATCTTGCTTCCGCGCACCACCGCCAGCTCGTCTTCGTTCAAGCCGGTGATGTCCGTGCCGTCCAGCACGACTCGCCCATCGGTTGCGGTATCCAGGCCCGCCAGCAGTCCCAGCAGAGTGCTCTTGCCGCTGCCGGAGGCGCCCATGATGGCCACGAACTGCCCCGCCGGCACTTCCAAATTGATTCCCCGCAAAATCTCCACGCGATGCGTGCCGGTATCGATGATCTTGGTGAGGTTGCGCGCTTCCAGAATCGGCATCTACATTTATTATGCTGGTTTGAGTGAGGCTCTTTCCCGCAATTATAATATTGGCCGCGCTGAGCGCCTGCTCCAGCAGTTCCAAACCTCAGGCTCGCGAGGCTGAGCCTGCGCCCACCTCCTCGCCAGCCACGAGCGCCCGGCCGGCTCCGGCGCAGGACAATCGTAAGGTGCTGGCGGTTTTCGGCGACAGCATCGCCGCCGGCTACGGCCTGGCGCCCGGCCAAAGCTTTCCCGACGATCTACAGAAAAAGCTGGACGCGCAGGGTTGGCCCTGGCGCGTGATCAATCTGGGCATCAGCGGCGACACCACCGAAGGCGGCGTCTCCCGCACGGATTCGGCGACTTCGCTCCAGCCCGCCATCGTGATTCTGGAGTTGGGAGGCAACGACGGCCTGCGCGGCCTGCCCCTGGCCATCACGCGCCAGAACCTGGCCACCATGATCCAGGCCTTCCAGGGCGCGGGGGCGCGGGTGGTACTGGCGGGAATGACTCTTCCGCCCAACTACGGGGCCGACTACATTCAGGGCTTCCAGAAAATGTACAAGGACCTGGCCGCGCAGTATCATTTGACGCTGATCCCGTTTCTTCTGTCCGACATGATCACGCCGGACCTGCGCTATTTCCAGCGCGACGGCATCCACCCTACGGCCGATGGCGCCGTGATCGTCGCGGAAACAGTGCTGCGCGCGCTTAAGCCGCTGCTCGGCCCACCCACGCTTCCGTCCAGGTAAAATCCGCACGGTAAAATCCGAAACCAAAAGGCACATGGGACGCGTCTGACCGTATGCTATCTTCAAGAAAGAAACGACGGTTCCCGCGCGCCGTCCGGAGGGATTTTTTACCCAAATGAAACGCCTATTCTGCGCTCTTCTTGTCGCCGCCGCGCCCATGTTGGCGCAGGTCACCCCTACCCTTAATACATTGCCCACGCGGGAATTCGGGCAACCAACCCTGATCAATCCCGTGCCGGCCCTGGAATCCGCCGCGCCGAACCTGGTCGAAGGCCGGGAGTTGTTCAACCCCACTGCCATCGTTTTCGATCCCAGCGCTTCCCCGTCGCAACCTCACGTCTATATCGCCGATACCGGCAACAATCGGGTCCTGGGCTGGAATAACGCCGACAGCCTGGCCCAGGGGAATTATGCCGACCTGGTGATCGGGCAGGCGAATCTTTACGCGACCTTCCCCTCGGGTCCCAGCTACGGCCAGAGCACCGGACTCAGCTCGCCCACGGGAATTGCCGTCGATGCCAGCGGGAACTTATACGTCGCCGATTCCGGCAACAACCGCATTCTGCGCTTCGTGACCCCTTTTGCGCAGCAGTCCGGCAATCTTCCCGTGAATCTGGTGATCGGGCAGAAGACCAGCGCCTCCGGCGTTTCGGCCAACCAGGGAGGCTCCCCCAGCGCGAACAGCCTGATTCTTTCGGTTGCAAACTCCGCGGGACAACTCCTGGTGGCCGGTCTGGCGATCGACGGCCAGGGTAACCTGTGGGTTGCCGACGTCGGAAATAACCGCGTGCTCGGGTTTCCCTCCGCCAGCCTCGCGGCGGGTACCTCATTGCCGACGGCCAATGTTGCGCTGGGGCAGAACAGTTTCACCTCCAACTCGCTTCCCAGCTCCAACGAAACCCAGACCAACCTGACTTATCTACTCAACCCCACCGGCGTGGCTTCCGACAGTCAAGGCAATCTGTACGTCACCGACCAAGCCGGCCGCGTGATTCAGTATCCCGGTCCCCAAACCCTGGGTGAGAGCGGCAAGGTGGTGCTAGGCGTTCCGCCCACGCAGACGACGAACCAGATCCCCAGCTATCCCACCGCCTCGACCCTGGGCTCGATCAATTCGGGAGGAGCCATAAACGGGGCTCCGCAAGGCGTATTCGTCCTGAACGGCGCGGGCGGCGCATCCGTTTACGTCTGCGATTCGCCCCAGAACCGCGTGGTTGTCTACACCTCGCTAACGGTTCCCGCTTCCGCCAACTCGCCGGTGCAGAACACCACCAGTCCGCCCACGGGCCAGCCCAGCGCCACTACCGGGCAAGCCAATCAAGGCCAAGTCAATCCCTCCAATCAAACGCTCTCGTATCCGATCGCCGGGGCCATCAATCCCAGCAACAGCGAAATGTGGATCGTGGACCAGGGCAATCACCGCGTGGTCGCGTTTGCGAACCAGGGCGGCGGGGTTTATAGCACGGCGACGCGCGTCATCGGACAGACGGACTTCATCTACGGCACGGCGAACCTCATCGTCGGAAGCGAAATGTGGCTCAGCGGCTACGGCGGCGGGGTCGCCCTGGACAACAACTCCACTCCGCCGCACCTGTATATCGCCGACAGCCGGAACAACCGCATTCTGGCCTTCAACAACGCGTATAACGTCGGTGTCGGCGGCTCCGGTGTGTTGGCCCAGAAAGCCGACCTGGTGATCGGCCAGGCCGATCTGCTTCACAGCACCGTCAATTATCCGAACGGCGCGGCCGGACAACCCAGCGCCACCGGCCTGAATCTGCCCACAGCGGTGGCCGTGGACTCGAACGGAAACCTGTGGGTGGCCGACTCCGGTAACAGCCGCGCCGTGCGCTTCCCCGCGCCTTTTGCCCAAACCGCCGGTTCCCCGCAGACCGCGACCCTGGTGCTGGGTCAAAGCAGCCTTACGATCTCCAACCCGGGCGTCAGTCAATACACCATGACGCAGCCTTTCGGACTGGCGATCTTCGCGGACAGCGGCCCCGCCGCCTCGGGCAGTCTGGCCGTCTCCGACCTCGCCGCCAATCGCATCCTGGTGTTCAATCGGCCCAGCGGCGGCGATTTCAGCAGCGGACAGGAAGCCGAGTTTGTCATCGGCCAGGCTAGCTTCTCGCAGGCGAGCGCCGGCAACACGACCAGCCAGCTCAACAATCCGCGGGGTCTCGCCGTCGACAGCGGCGACCGCCTCTACGTCGCCGATTCCGCCAACAACCGCCTGATCGTGTTCTCCAAACCCACGGCAAACAACCCCTCCGCCCCGCTCCAGGTTCCGGGCTTGAACGCACCCCAGGACGTGATCGTGAGTTTCCTCACCGGCGCAAGCTGGGTGACCAACACCAGCTCCAGCGCGATCTATCAGCTTCCGGAATTTGGCACTTTGGATCTCAACCCCACCGTCCAGACGGCGATCCAGGAGATCAATTCCTTCGGTCCCCTGGCCGTCGCGCTCGATCCCGCCGATAATCTCATCGTGGCCGATTCCGCCAATCGCCTCACGTTTTACTTTGGACAGTTGTTTTACCGCAACACGGCCAACTACTCCGCGGGCATCGGCTCAGCCGCCGGCCCCACGCCGGGTATGCTGGTGGAGATCGGGCTCGAGAACAGCTCCTTCAATCTCACGCCTTCCTACGGCACCAACCCGGTCCAAAATCTGCCGCTGCCCTGGCAGTCCGTGGTGAATAATGTTCAGGTCACGGTCAACGGGATCGCAGCGCCCATTTTCCGCATCGACCCCAACGTAATTTCCTTCCAGATTCCCAACGAAGCGCCGTCGTCGGGCCCGGCCGAGTTCGCGGTGACGAACACGTCCACCGGACAGGTTCTCGGCGTCAATTCGGGCACGTACAATATGCAGGTCGCCTCGCCGGGGATCTATACCTCGAATACCGCGGGCACCGGCCAGGTCGCGGCCAACGTCTACGATTCGAAGGGCAACCTTTCGCCGAACCCAAACAGCCCCAGCAATCCCGTCTCCGTCGGCGGATACATCGGGCTATGGCTGACCGGCGCGGGCTACGTTTCCGGCCTGCCCGCCGATGGCACCGCACCCGGCTCATGCAGTTGCCCCATTCAAGGAAACCTCACGGTTGTGATCGGCGGAACAGTAGCGACGGCGAGCGCGGCCGTGTCTCCGCAATTTCCGGGCGTATGGCAAGTGAATGCGCAGATACCTGCCGGCACTCCCTCCAGCACGATTTCGCCAGTCAGCGTCGTCGTGGAGCTGGGCGACTTCCCCAGCAACATAGGCGGCAACACGAGCTCCTATTCGAACGGCAGCCCCGGCCCGGACATACAACTGGAGCCGGCCGGCGGCTCCGGACCTGGGGCCGGACTGATCACGACGATATATGTGAAATAGCGCTGGGGTGAAATAGACCGGTTTCGCGGGAGCGGAAGAGGCGGACGGGGGCGTCCGCCGCGGGTCGTTATGGAGCAAAAAAAGCCGGCGTCCGCCTCACCTTGGCTTTCAGAAACTACGAAAATGGTCTAATCCGGCTTCGCCGCCGTCCACCAACCCTCGCGCGTGAACACTTTCAGGTCGGGCTTGTTTACCAGAACCTTGATGGTGTGGTATCCGGCTTCGTTCTTGTCGGTGGGGTTATAGGTCAGGATGTACTGGTTGTGCAGTTCCTGGCCGATGTCGGTGATGGCCTGCTCCAGCCCCTTCTGGGTGTAGAACGGGAACTCGCGCCCGCCTGTGTAGCGCGAGTACACTTCCAGCGGATTGGGCACGAAAATCCCCTTGACGGCAATAAAGATCTCTTTGAACACGGGAGTCCAATCGCCGTTGTTGTTCAACTGCTGGTCGAGCGTCGGCGTCATGATCTGGCCGTTGGGAAGGTATTGCCCGCCCGGCGGAATCGTATTCGGCCGCGTGGGAGTAGGCGTGGCCGTCAGCGACGTCAGCAGGTGCGAAACGTCCACCGGGTAGACCACCACGTTGGCGAACTCTTCCGCCGTCAGCACGTCGCGCACGTGCAGACCGCTGCCCTGGTCGCGCGATTCGCTGATCAGGATGATAATGCGCTTGCGGTCGACAGGCCGGTTCCTCAGCATGTTGACCGATTCCATCACCGCGTCGTTCACCGCGCTGGTCCAGCTGCCGGCTCTCAGCTTGTAATTCCCCGACTTGTCCTTGCCGGCGAAGGCGGCGTGGATCTGATCCGGGTCCGAGGTGAAGTTGGTCAGAACCTGCACCCGATGATCGAAGGCGACCACCGCGATTTCCCCTTCATCGCCGAGCACCAAGCCATCGAACAGGCTTCCGATTCTGCGGATCTGCGGAAGAATCTTCTCCATGCCCGTATTCGCCTGGACCGCGACCACCAGGGAAATGGGATGCTCCGACAGGTCCTCGGAGACTTGCTGGAGCTTGCCGTTGTCGAAGAGCTGGAAGTCCAGAGCGTTGAGCCCGGTCACCACGTGGCCTTCGTGATCGAGCACGGTCACCGGCGCCTGGACCAGTTTTACGCCGACTGGCGGCAGCTTGACCACATCCTGATCGGCACCCACGTCGGCGGAAGCCGCTTTCGCGGGTTCCTGCGCCAGCAGCCGCGCGGCCCTGGGCACTCCCAGGGTCCCTAAACCAAGCAGGGCTAGACCAAGGAGAGATAAACCAACCAGCAATCTGTGCATTCTAACCTTTAGGATGCTTCGTTTAAGACTGTAGTTTCGCATCATGTTCCGTCCGCCCTTGCAAGAGGTTGACTGCGTGAGGGATCAAGTCGATCACCGCTTCTAATGACTCTACCGCACCGCGAGGCGATCCGGGTAGCGTCACAATCAGCGCCGCCCCGCGCGTATAGCCGCCGCTGCGGGAAAGAGAGGCCAGCGGTGTCGAATGGCGGCCTTTTGCCCGCATTACCTCTCCAAATCCGGGCGCTTCCCGATGCGCCACGGACCGCGCCGCCTCCGGCGTCACATCCCGCAGGCTTAAGCCCGTCCCGCCGGTAGACAAAATCACGTCGATCTCGCCTGCATCCGCCAGTTCCGACATGATTGCCGCGATTTCGCCCACTTCGTCCCTCACGAGCCTGGTCTGAGCAATTTGCCATCCAAGATTGACGATGCGATTGGCCAGCGCCGGACCGGACACATCTTCGCGCGTGCCTGCGACCGCCGAATCGCTTACGGTGATCACGGCCACGCGGATCATTTCGCTCCTCGCCGGTAATCGCCGCTCTTGCCGCCGGTCTTCTCCAGCAGATAGAGATCCTGAATCTCGATGCCTTTATCCAGCGCCTTGGTCATGTCGTACACCGTCAGGGCCGCCACCGCGGCGGCCGTCAGCGCCTCCATTTCGACACCCGTCTGCGCCGTGGTGGCCGAGGTGGCGGTAATGCGCACGCCTCGCGCTTCCACCTTCGCGGTCACATCCACGTGCGTCAGCATCAGAGGATGGCACATCGGGATCAGCTCCCAAGTGCGTTTGGCCGCCGCGATTCCGGCAATGCGCGCCACTTCCAGAGGATCGCCCTTGGGATTTTTGGGGAGCTTCTTGAGCACACTGGGCCGGATGCGCACGAACGCATGCGCCGTGGCGGAGCGGCGCGTCTCCGGCTTGGCGGAGACATCCACCATGCGCGCGCGGCCTTCGGTGTCGTAATGAGAAAGGGCGTCGTAATGCGAAAGCTTCTTCATTTCATCAGCACGCGAATGTCCTCGCCCTCCTGCCAGCTTTCGCGGTCCGCCTCCGCCACCAGGAACGCATTGGCGCGAGCCAACGATACCACGTCCCCCGATCCCTGCCACTGGAGTGGGGAGACGGTCGAGCCGTCCAGGCTCAACCTCGCCGGAAGAAATCGCGTCAGCCCGGGTTTATGCCGGAACTTCGCCGTCAGCTTGGCGCGCAGCAGCGGCAGCGGGGCGTCGTTCGCTCCCGCCAGCAGCTCCACCGCGGCCCGGGCGAATACCTCGAAGGTGACCATGGTCGACGCGGGATTTCCCGGCAGCCCGAAAAACTGCTTGGCGTCCGCGCCGCGCTGGAGAAACCCGTACACCAGCGGCTGCCCGGGCTGGATCTTGACGCGGTCGAAGAAAAACTCCGCGCCCAGATCGGCGAGAACCTTCTCGACAATGTCGTACTTGCCGGCCGAGACGCCGCCCGAAAGCAACAGCAGATCCGCGTCCAGGCCGCGCTCGATCATGTTCCGCGGTGGACTCGTAGTTGTCGCGCGCGATGGGCAGAATCTCCGGCGAGCCGCCCGCGCGCTCCACCTGCGCCGCCAGCGACCACGCATTCGAATTGCGAATCTGAAAGGGCTCCGGCCGGTCCTTTGCCTCGACGATCTCATCGCCCGTCGGCAGAACGGCCACGCGCGGTTTGCGGAATACCTGCACGCACTCGCGGCCGACCATCGCCAGCAGCGCGACCTCGGCGAACCCCAGCCGGCGGCCGGCTTCGAGCACAACCGCGCCCGCGCGCGCCTCCACGCCCCGCGGGCTGAAATTGTCGCCGGGGGCCTTCCGGCCCACCCTTACGCGATCGCCCGTTCTCTCGGTGTGTTCCACCATCACCACGGCATCGGCACCCTGGGGCATCGGTGCGCCGGTCATGATCTCGACCGCCTCTCCCGCGCCGATCGCGCCGTCGAACACCTGGCCCGCCCGAACCTCGCCGATGATCTTCAGCTCGCCCGGCGGATCTGCCGAGCGCACCGCAAAGCCGTCGCGAACCGAACGCGCAAACGGCGGATAGTCGCGGTCCGCCGCGACATCCTCGGCGATCACGCGTCCCGCCGCCGCGTGCAGGCCCACAGGCTCCGTCCCGCCGGGCGTGATCCCGGCCAACCTGCGGGCGTTGGCCAGCACGCACGCGCGAGCTTCCTCGAATGTCAGCGTCACCTCTTCAGCTTACAGCCATTGGGTGAAAGCTTACCGAACCGGATGATGAGAGAATATGGTCAAGGAGAACCCACGTGAAGACTGTGGACTTCAAAGGAACTCTTTCTGCGAACGGTCAGATCGACGTTCCGCCGGAAATCGCGTCTCAGGTCCCGAAGGGGGAAGAGGTTCAGGTCTTGCTCCTTTGGGGTCCCATGGACGATGAGGGCGAATGGCGGGCCGCTGGCCGCGCGCGATTCGAGTCGGCTTACTGCTCTGGACGACTCGGTCTACGAACAATTGATCCATGATCCTTCAACGCGGTGAGGTCGTCCTGATCAGGATCGACTTTCACCAGACGCCCGGAGGCAAGGTTCGCCCAGCTCTGGTCTTGTTGGATGCGGGCGATGAAGACTTTGTCGCCGCTCCCATTACCTCGCAATCCCGAAACGCGAAATTCGACCTCCCTCTTCAGATGTGGCGGGAGGCTGGCCTCAACGTCGCGTCAACCACGCGGATTCACAAGCTGACGGTTCTAGCCAAGAATGAAATTGTCCGACGCGTCGGGCTGTTGTCAAGCCCGGATCAGGATGGGCTGATGCGAGTCCTGCGGCCCGCATTCTGCCTTGAAGCTAAAGGGGAATAGCATCGCCGCGACCGCGGCGGAAGTAAACTGAAGTTGTGCGGAACACGGACATCCAGATCGTTTCCGATGAGGCCGGGGAGCCGACTGCTGTGCTCGTCCCGATCGAATTGTGGCGGGAGATTGCCTCGGAGCGGGAAACCGCATATCTCCTTAGATCGGACACGATGAAGCGGCGCCTATTGGCGGCGGCCGAGCGCAAGGGCGGACTCTCTCTAGAGGCTGTCGACGCTTACTTAAGATGGCAGTCATCGCAGCGCGGCCACTCGTCCTTGTGAGAATTCCACCAAGCTTGTGCCGCGAGCGTCTCAGGCGATGGGTTGCTGCTTATGCCAAACGGCCGCGGCCCGAAGCTCACGCCCGCCAATTCCTCGATGGCTTCTGTAGCTGCCATGTTACTCACCATCTCGTCAAGGTAACCGGCGATCAAGGGCACATCGGTGGCGCTTCCCAGCGCACCTAAAGCCTGAATAAGCCAGATGCGTGTCTGTCCTGTGAACTCAGGAAGTTTTTGGCGAATGTAAGGCGCCGCTGCCTTGACGTCAAGCATGTGCAGCGCGAGAGAGGCTTGTTGAATCGCCCCTGGTTCCTGCTCGGCGGCGAACATGGCCAGCAACGGGACGGATGCGTTCCCGATTCGGAGATCTCCCAGGGCTCGAGCGGCATTCGCTCGAACCGCCGCGTCGGAATCCTTGAGGGACGCCTCAAGAAATGGAGCACAATCTGTGTAGTGGAGAGCCGCCATTCCTCGCATGGCCATCCAGCGAGTATCGGAGTTCGCTGTGGATTGCGCGAGTCGGAGCAGCGCGGAGCCCGCTCCCGTGTCCCGACTGGTCACGGCGAGGAGCAATTGCTCCTTGCCGGTGAGACCGTGCTCGTTGTCGAACCGAAGCAACAGACTCGTGATCGACTCCGTCGGTTGAGCGAGGGTAAGCGACGCCAGAGGCGCTGTCAGCAACAACATCGCGATCTTCCGGCCGCTCAACTTCACGCCTCATTCTATCGCCGATCAACCCAAACCATCAACCGAAAACTTCTACCCTGCGGATCGCCGACGCGCGGCCCGTCGCCTCGTCCACTTCCACCATCACCCCGTGCAGCTCGGCTCCGCTCTGGCCGCTTCCATGCGCACCGGCAACTGGGTCAGGAAGCGTTGCAGGATCATGCCGCTTCTCCACTCCGATCACGGAATGATACGGCCCGGTCATGCCGCATCGGTCTGGTAGGCCGTGCCGCCGGGCAGAATGCGCGTGTCGGCGGTGGGATGTGCGTGTGCGTCCCGATCACGGCGGAGACGCGGCCGTCCAGATGCCAGCCCATGGCCATCTTTTCGCTGGTGAGCTCGGCGTGAAAATCGACGAAGCGCACCTTCACCCGCCGGGCCAGCGCCGCCAGCATCGCGTCGGCCTTGCGGAACGGGCAATCGGTGGCGGGCATGTACACGCGCCCCTGCAGATTGATCACGGCGCAGCGCACGCCATTGCGGGCGCGTCCACCACCACCAGCCCGAGCCCGGCAGCTCGTCCAGATAATTGGCGGGCCGCAGCAGCCGGGGCTGGCGCGGCAGGTAATCGTAAATCTCGCGCTTGTCCCAGATGTGATTGCCGCGTGGTGAGCACGTCCAGCCGCAGGCGAACAGTTCATCGGCCAGCGGCGGAGTGATGCCGAAGCCGCCGGCGGCGTTCTCGCCGTTGGCGATGGTCAGATGGATCTGTCTGCTCGGCGACGATGCCGCGCAGATGCCGCGCGACCATGTTGCGCCCGGTGGAGGCGAAAATGTCGCCGATAAAAAGAAGGTTGGTAATTCTATTCCTCTGACTGCCCGCCCCGCGGGCTGTCCTGGAAGAAGTAGGAGCGCACCACCACGCCGTCCAAGCCTCCGTCATTTGACCCCGAACTTAACAGGGCGGAGTCCTCCGCGCACCTTCAGGCTTCTCCATGGCGGTTTCCCGCCGGAGCTTGCACACCAGCACGTAATCGAGCCGGACCCCATGACATTGACTGTTGGATCAATTTTTGGAAGCCGCTCGCGAACGCGGCAGGAACGCTCCCACTTAAGATGATACCGGGTAGTGCAACCAGTTACAATGGAACTCTAGTACATTTTGCAACGTCAAACGGCTTTTGAGAAACTCACCCCTGCGCCGTATCCTTGCCGATAGCCACCCGCTCCCTGACGGTCGCGGATCGGTTTATGGCAGCATGGATCGGCTGAGTGGGGTGCTAAGGAACACAACAAGGAAGAGAATGAGGCTTTTCTGGGGATTGGCAGCGTGTGCGCAGGTGGGCACCCTGTGGGCGCAGAGCTATGTGATCTCGACCGCGGTAGGAGGCATTCCCGCGCCGCTGACCGCTTCAGGCGCCAGTGTCGCGGTGGATCTGCCGGGCAGGGTCGCGGTTAGCCCTGCGGGTAGTGTGTACTTTACCGCCCTGAACTCGGTATTCGTTCTGGCCGGGGGCGTGGTGACCAGGGTAGCGGGAAACGGCCAGGCAGGCTACTCCGGCGACGGCGGCCCCGCCCTCAGCGCGCAGTTGAATGCGCCTCAGGGCATGGTCATTGACTCGGCCGGAGACATTTATATCGCCGATACGCAAAACCAGGTGGTGCGCTATGTTTCGGGCGCTACCGGCATCATCACCACCGTCGCGGGCAACGGGACCCCCGGCAACAACGGCGATTACGGGCCTCCCACTCAGGCGCAACTTGATTTACCCACAGCCGTGCAGTTGGACGCCTCGGGCAACCTGTACATCTGCGATTCCGGCAACAACACCATCCGCCTGGTGTCCAACGGCGTCATCACCCCCTACCTGGGCGACTACCTGCAAGGGTTCACGGGAGACACCACCGGCACCATCTCCATGAACGATCCCACCGACATTTTCTTCGATTCCTCCTGGAACCTTTGGATTGCCGACTACGGCAATGGACGGATTCGCGAATACGGCACCAACGGCATTTGCGCCACTGTGGTGGGCGGAGGAACAATCTATACGGAAGGCGGGTTTCCCCTGGCCACGGTTTTGGCCGGGCCCCACAGCGTCGTGGTGGATACCTCCGGCAATATCTATATCGCCGACTCGGACGATAACCGCGTGCGCATAGTAAACGCGGCCCAGACCACAATCACCACGTTTGCCGGGGCCGGCCCCTACGGTTACTCGGGCGACGGCGCAGCGGCCAATGCCGCCGAGGTCAACACGCCTTACGCCGTCGCCGTGGACTTCCGGCAACCTTTATTTCGTCGATCTGTTTAACTTCCGGGTGCGCATGGTGAACAAGTCCGGCACCATCAATACGGTGGCCGGCGATGGCGCGTTCCACTATGCCGGCGACGGCGCCGCAGCCGAGGTCGCGCAGCTGAGCGGACCCTCCGCCGTCGCCCTTTCGGCGGCGGGCCTCTCCATCGCCGACACGAATAACCAGCGCATCCGTCAGGTCAACCCCTCCGGAATCATTTCGACCATAGCCGGAAACGGGACCCCCGGATTCGCCGGAGACGGCGGCGCCGCCTCCAGCGCGCAAATCTCCTTTCCCAAAGCGCTGGCCACGGATGGACTCGGCAATCTCTACATCGCCGATACCGGCAACCAGCGTGTGCGCGAGGTCTCCAACGGAAACATCTCCACGGTTGCCGGGAACGGCTCCACCGGCTACGCGGGCGATGGCGGCCCGGCCATCAACGCGATTCTCAATTCGCCTTCCGGGTTGGCCATCGACAACGCCGGCAACCTGTACATCTCCGACTACGGCAACAACGTGGTTCGCAAAGTTTCAGGCGGCGTCATCTCGACCATTGCAGGCAGCGGATTGCAGGGTTACGCGGGCGACGGCGGCATGGCTATCGCCGCCGGGCTCAACGGCCCGCTGGGCCTGGCGCTGGACGGCTCCGGAAACCTGTACATCGCCGATTCGGGCAACCACGCGATAAGAATCGTCACCCCCGGTGGCGTGATCGGCACCTTCGCGGGCAATGGCAACCTGGGAGATTCGGGCGATGGAGGCCTGGCAACCAATGCTCAGCTGGCCAGCCCTTACGGCCTGGCCGTGGATCCGTCCGGCAACGTCTACATCTCGGATTCGGGCAGCAGCAGCGTCCGCATGGTCACGCCCGCAGGCTTGATCATCACCATCGCCGGCAACGGCACGGCCGGATATTCGGGCGATGGAGGCCCTGCCACGGCCGCCGAGATGGACGTTCCCGCGGGCATCGCGCTCGACGTTTATGGGGACCTGTACGTCACCGATCAGAGCAACAACGTCATCCGCCTGCTGCAATTTGTTTCGCCCACCCCAAGCACTGGCACGGTGGTCAACGCAGCCTCGAATCTGCCCGGACCCGTTTCTCCCGGTGAATGGGTGACCATCTTCGGCTCCGGCCTGGGACCCACGACCCTGACCACTTCCCAGCCCGATCAATTTGGCAACACGCCCCTGCAAGTGGCCGGCACGGTAGTCTACTTCAACGGGTACCCCGCTCCCATCTTTTACGCCTGGTCTACCCAGGTCGGCGTGGTGGTTCCTTATGAAGTGACGCCGGGTGATTCGGTCCTGGGGATTCAGTTCGGCAATCAGGTTTCGCTGCAGCTTACCCTCCCGGTGGCTGCAACGGATCCCGGCCTGTTCACCGCAAACGGCTCGGGCGTGGGACAAGCTTACGCGTTGAACCGGGGCTCCCAAACCTGGAACACTTCGACGAGCCCGGCTCCGCAGGGCAGCATCATCACGGTGTACGCCACCGGCCTGGGTGAAGTCACGCCCTCCGAACCCGACGGATTCCCCGACTCGGCCGGCTTCGCGGAGCCTCTGCTTCCGGTTACCGCGGCCATCGGAGGCGCTAAAGCCGGCGTCGGCTATGTGGGCGGCGACGCTGGGCTGCCTCCAGGAATGACCCGCGTGGACCTCACCGTTCCCACTGGAGTGACCGGCAGCGCGGTGCCGGTGACGATCACGGTCGGCGGCGCGTCCAGCCAGGCCGGCGTCACCATCGCAGTGCAGTAAGGGAGCGCCATCGGCGAGGCGGCGCGGATCGTTCAGTGGGGCGGACACCCTCGTCTGCGCCGGACCCCCGTGGTCCGGCTCCTCCACTCCAAGCAAAGGCCGACGAGGGCGACGGCTGCGGGCCAGGGGGCCCGCCCCACAAAGCCGTCGCGCGATTCACCTCTCCGTCCTAAAGTAACTCTGCGTGGCTTCCCGTTCGCACGCAGCAGCCAGTCAGGCTCGACATGGCAGTCCCAGTGCCCGGCGGGGTGAGGAGACTCAGCGCCATCAGAGCCGGCCGCGCAACTCCCGGAATGAGCCGTAGCGCCTCAACCGCGCTGGACGATTCGCCTCCGCCATGGCGGCAATTGTCTCTGCCTTCGGAATCGAACCCGGAAACGGCAGACCGCGGTGCAATCAACCTGCTTCAGGAACAACTCGGCGGACTGCTTCACGACCCTTTCAGTACTTCGGCGATCTCTTTCTCGGGGATCGCGCCCTCTTTGATCACGCGCCAGTACGGCTCCGTGATGTCCACGGTAGTCGCGCCGGCCCCGGTCACGTGCCCGCCGTCCAGAACCAGATCGAGGAGACCATCCATCGCGCCAAAGACCTCGATGCCGCTGGCGCAGGTGGGTTGGCCGGAGATGTTGGCGCTGGTGGAGATCAAGGGTTGCGCCAGCTGCTCCAGCAGCGCCTTGGCCACCTTCGATTGCGCCTGCCGCACGGCTACGCGGCCGGAATTTCCGGTGACCTTCAGAGGCACCCGCGACGACGCCTGTAAAATGATGGTCAGCGGTCCCGGCCAGAAATGCCGCGCCAAAAGAGAAAAGCGCTTGGGGACCTCCTTGGCCAGCTCCTCCGCCATCATCATGTCGCTGACCAGCAGAGGCAGCGCACGCTCCTCCTTGCGGCTCTTGGCCGCGAAGATGCGGCCCACCGCGTGCAGATTCAGCGGATCGCACACCAGCGTGTACAGAGCGTCGGTGGGGATGGCGACGATGCCGCCGCGCCGGACCATGGCGGCGGCGCGCTCAATGGCCATCTCGCCCGGCTGTTCCGGGTCGATCTCGATGAGGTCGGTCGCCATTCCGTTAGTGTAGCTTCAACGCGGGACAATCGCCTCGGCCACGTCGATGGCCATGCGGTAGAGCCCGAACGGCGCGCTCAACTGAACTCCCGCGACCATGCCGCGCGCCCGCTCCAGGATTTCGCGGGCGATGGCCACTCCTTCGGCGTGAGCCGCCTCCGCGCTGCGCGCCACGCTCATGCGCGCCATGTATTCGGAGGGCACGGGCGTGCGCAGTTCGTGGATCATGAACTCGGCGTTGCGGAAGCTGGTCAAGGGCCAGATACCCACGATCACGGGAAGCTTGTAGGCTTCGATCCGTTTCAGGAAATTCTCGAGCAGGCGCACGTCGAAAATCGCCTGCGTGACCACGAACTCGGCGCCGGCCTTCACCTTCAACTCCAACCGCCGCAGCTCCTGGTCCAGATCCGCCGCGCCGGGATTCGCCGCCACTCCCAGCAACAGCGAGGTCTGCGAGCCCAGCGGATGGCCGCCCAGATCCAAGCCCTGATTCAGATGGGCGGCCATGGCGGTCAAGCCGATCGAATCCACGTCGAAGACAGCGGTCGCGTCGGGATAGGCGCCCGCTCGCGGCGGATCGCCGGTGATGCAAATCAGATTGCGGATGCCCAGTGCGTGCGCGCCCAGCAGCGCGCTCTCCAAGCCGAGAACGTTGCGGTCGCGGCAGCAAACATGCAGCACGCACTCCATCCCGGTCTCGCGTCCGATCACCTGGCACACCGCCGGGGCGCTCATCCTGGCGCTGGCGCGCGGCCCGTCCGGAACCGTAATGCAATCGAATCCGGCCTGCCGGCACTCCATCGCCCCGGCGATTTCGCGCGAAATATCGGGACCCCGCGGCGGCATGATCTCGACCATCGCCACAAAACGTCCGGCGGACAGCATGGCGCCCAATCCGCTGCGCGCGGCGAGCGGAATCGTGGGCATCGCCGCGGGTAAGTGCAGGGCAAGAGCCTCAGGCGCCGGCGCTCGAAACTCCACTGGCGCCGGAGGCTCCGCGGGCTCCTGGACGGCCTCGCGAATCTCGCGGATGTGCTCCGGCGTGGTCCCGCAGCAGCCGCCCAGAATGCGCACCCCCGCGCGCAGGAAACGCCGCGCGTACTGCGCCATATATTGAGGCGAGCAGGCATACACGTTGCGTCCATCCACCGCCGTGGGAAGGCCCGCGTTGGGGATCACGCTCAGCGGCTTGGAGGTCCACAGGGCCATGGCCTCGATGGTCTCGAGGATCACCTTGGGCCCAGAGGAACAATTCAGGCCGATCACGTCCACAGGCCACTCATCCAGAAGCTCCGTGAACTGCCGCGTGGAGGCGCCCGACGCCAGCGTGCCGTCGTCCTCGACGCTGACATGCGCGGCCACGATGGTCTCCGTCCCGGCGGCCTCTCGCGCGGCCAGGATAGCCTCGCGCAGCTCGGCCAGATCCTGAAAGGTTTCGAGCACCAACAGATCCACGCCGCTCTCCACCAGAGCCTCAATCTGCTCGCGGAACACGGCTCGGGCCTCCGCCAGAGTGGTCAGCCCCAAAGGCTCCAGGCGAACCCCCAGAGGTCCCACCGCGCCGGCCACGAAGGCGGGAGCTTCCTCGCCCACGCCGCGCGCGGCTTCGCGGGCGATGCGCACGCCGGCCTGGTTGATGGCCCGCACCTTGTCGCCGAATCCGAACGCGCCCAGACGCTTGCGATTCGCGCCAAACGTGTTGGTCTCCAGAATCTGGGCCCCGGCGCGCACGTATTCCCGATGCACATCGCGGACCAGAGCGGGCAGCGATAGATTCAACTCATCCAGGCACCGCTGCTGGAGGGAACCCTGGGACGGCGCGGCCCCGGCGTGATTGAGCTTCGACACCAGCATGGTGCCCATCGCTCCGTCGGCCACCAGAGCGCCTTCCGCCAGCACCTGACGGAACTCGGCCGCGCGGGATACCGGCGCTGACAAAACTCCCATGTTCCTCACTTTTAATCGGATCTCCACGCTGGAAAAGGATCGATTCGCCCGGTGCGGCAGTCTTGAATCAGATCCGGCACTCGCTTGCGGCGGGCCAGAAGCCGGTCCAGAAGGCGCTCCAGCTCCAACTCCTCACCCTGCAACCAGGCCGGCGGAATCTGCTTCACCGCCTGATCCACAACCTCTTCGGGAAAGTGCCGGATGCGCTCCAACCAAGGCTCGAAGTCCGCCCAGCCGCGCACCTTGGCATACACCAGCGGCCGGAAGTACAGCCCCTGAATTGCGGAGCCCCCGAGCCGCCAGTGCGGCCCGTCGAATATATATCCATTGTCCACCATTTGAGTGATGAATCCCACCCGATCCGCCGGTTCGCCCCGCGTGTCCTTGTTCATCTCACTCCTGCTCCCGTCGCTCTTAACCACAGCTCGAAAAAAAATGGCCTGGCGGGAATCCGCGTTGGAGGCCCACTTGTCGAACGCCAAAGCGCCCGCGAAATCGACCGCATTCTCCACCCTGTCCAGCAGAGAGTCGGGAAGAAAATCGTACACCACCATGCGCCCCGGATCGCCCGGAAAGCGCGAGCCGAAGTGCCATCCCAGCTCCGGCAGGCGGCGCTCCCGCCCGAGTTGGAGATACGCGTCCGTGTTGGCCTCCAGAAACTCTTCGGAGACCCGCACCATCGCCGCTTCCGGGCTGGAGAGACCGAGGTGCCGCAGAAACACTCCTGCGATCCACTCATTCACCAGGATGCGCCGGTGCTGCGGATTGTTGCTGAACTTGACAACGTAGCAGTTGCCGTCCGAGCCTTCGAGAAGGTGCGCCTGCGCTCCCCCGCGCATCTTCCGCACCAGTCGGCGGGCATCAACGGGCATTCGTGGAGTAACCTTGAGGTTATATGACAGACGACAAGGAAGCAACCACTCGCACGGGTATGAGTAAAGACGAGGTCGCTTTGGAGCTGACGCGCTTCATCGCCGGCACCACGGGATTGGGCAAGGCCGGCAACGCTACCGGATTCGGTGGAAAAGCGGCCGCCAGAACTCCGGAGGAGCAGGTCGACGTGCTCTTGCAGCTTTACGAGCGCTGCCGCGCCGCAGTCGAAAAATAGGGCAGGGAAAGGAATGGGTGAGCCCGGCCGGAGTGGCCGGGCTGCGCGGGCGGGGCGTTCACCCCGCCTCCGCTGCTACTTCTTCTTGCCCTTCTTTGCCGCTTTCTTCGGGGCTGCCTTCTTTGGGGCTGCCTTCTTTGGGGCTGCCTTTTTGGGAGCGGCATTTTTCGGCGCGGCTTTCTTTGCCGCAACCTTCTTCACGGCCCTTTTCGCTACAGCCTTTTTGGCGGGAGCTTTCTTTGCTGGAGCTTTCTTCGCTGGAGCTTTCTTCGCTGGAGCTTTCTTGGCGGGAGCCTTTTTGGCGGGAGCCTTTTTAGCCGCAGCCGTCTTCGCTGGAGCCTTCTTTGCTGGAGCCTTCTTCGCTGGAGCCTTTTGGGCCGCAGCTTTCTTCACGGGAGCCGGCGCGGGTGGGGGAGGAGCGGGAGCAGCCGCCTTCTTGGCCGCGGGCTTCTCCGCCGATGCGGCCTTCTTGGCGGGTTTCTTGGCGACGGGAGGCTCAGCCGGGGCCGGCTCGGATCCCTCGGAAACCGGGACCAGCACGGTCACCTCTTCGACCACGATCACGTCGTCATCGTCGTCCGCTCCATACTCACCGAGATCGTCGTCCACGTTGATGCCGGATTCTTCGTCGTAGTCGTCGATTTCATCGTCATCGACTGAAAGTCGATACTTTACCATTCTGTCTGCCTCCATCCAATGTTCGGCGTCTCGCCGTTCCTGCACCTTTTCGCAGGTAACCAGAAATTAGAATATCGCGTTTTACACGGAAGGCAAGAAAAATGTGCCGACGATGAATGTGCCGGAGTCGCCGGCGTCTTGCAGCGAATTTTTATGCGCCGGGCGTGTGAACCGCGGCGGGCTTACGCACGGCAGTCTTCCTGGGCGCTTGGGCAACGTCAGGCTTTTTCGCGGAGGTCTTGACCGCCATCACGGACGGGCTGCCGGACTTGGAGGAGGCTTTGGAGGGAACGGCGCCCGGCTTGGCGCCTTTGACGGATGCCATCACGGCGCCGGTCTTCGCCGTGCGCTTCGACGCTACGCGGTCTCCCGAGTAAGATACCGGAATGGCCGCGAACATTCCCGGCTCCGGAAGCTCGCCGCGATTCACCGAGGAGATCAGCTGCGCCGTGGTTCCGTAGCGCTTGGCCAGCGTGGCAGCCGTGTCTCCGCTCTCGACGCGATGCAGCCGCCAGGAATCCCTCTGGCTGGCCGGGATCACCGCGAAGGCCTGCTCCAGTTGCTCCCGGGTTCCGGTGGGGATGCGCAACTGATACCCGCCCGGGGCGACGCTCTTCAGCAGCGCTGGATTCAGCTCCTTCAGCTCGGCGATGGGCCGGTCCACTGCCGCCGCGGCCAGGGCCAGGCTGGTGGGAGCTTCCAGTTCCACCGTGTCGTAGCCTAACGGCGGGTCCGGATCGATCTCCTCCAGACCGTAATCCTTCGCGTTCTTCGAAACGATGATCATCGCCAGAATCACGGGGACGTAATTGGCGGTCTCCTTGGGGAGAACGTTCAAGCGGCGCAGGGTCCAGAAATCGGCATAACCGGTGCGCTGCACGGCGTGGTCGATGCAGCCCGGACCGCAGTCGTAGGCCGCCATGGCCAGGTACCAATCGCCCAGGTGCGCATACAGATCGTGCAGGTGCTTGGCCGCGGCGCGGGTGGCCTTTTCCGGGTCCATGCGTTCGTCGAGGGCGGCGGAGACATTCAGGCCGTATTCCTCGCCCCGGTACTTGATGAACTGCCACAGCCCCACGCAGGCTTTGTTCGAAATCGCCCGCGGGATGAACCCGGATTCGGCTTGCGCCAGGAAGATCAGTTCCTGGGGCAGGCCTTCCTCGGCCAGGATGCGCTGGATCATCGGCTTGTAGCGTCCTGAGCGGCGCAGGCCGGCTTCCAGAATCGCCTTCCCGCGCGGCGATGAGAAGTAATTGATGTAGCTGATGACCGCGTCGCTTTCCTCCAGCGGAAGCTGCGAGACGGTGGCCTGGATCTGCTCGCGCACCTTGGTGCGAAGACTGGGATCCACCGGAAAGGTCATCTCCAGCAGCTCGTCGAGGGGCCTGCCGTCGGAGGCCTCTTCCGCGGCCGGTTCGCCCGCGCCCAGTTCACCCGCGTCGTAGCGGTAGATGGCGTCGACCATCTCCTGGAGGCGCTTCTCCAGGCGCGGGCGCTCGGCGGTTTCCTCGGGCGCGCTCAGCAGAATCTCGATGGCTTTGTCGAACTCGGTCCGCGCTTCTTCGATGCGCCCGTCCTGAATCGCCTTCTTGCCCGCGGCGAAGCGATCCTCGGCGCGCTTCAGGATAAACTCGGTGTCGGTAGCCTTCGGAATCACCGGAATGGTCGAGCCGAAATTGGGAGCTTCGTTCGCATACACTCCCGCCATCAGCACAGGCGGATCCGCGATCGGCTGAAGAGAGGGGCCTGGAAGCGCCGGCGAAGGCGGCAACAAGAAGGTGCGGAACTGCTGGGGCCGGGCGCTGGAAGTGGCTACGCAGCCCGACAGCAGCATGCTCGACAGCAACACACTCCCGGCTGCCATAGCCGCCCCTGCCACCGCGCGGGACTGCAAACATGCTTGCATGGATAATGATTCGTTAATTTTAACAGGAACATAACACCCCCCGTCAACTGGGGTGGGTCGGGGATGTGGCGTACGCGCCCACGCGTGCCGTGTCGAGACGCTTCTCGACACCCGGTTGGGGCGCAAACAGGCTGCCTCGGCAAGGCGTCGGCAAGAGAGTGCCGACGCGGCACGCAGGGTGCGACGCAGGGTGCGTGCGCCACATTGCTGTCCGAAGGCTTGTGAGAAATGCAGTTAGGATGTCCGCGCCCCGCGCGGACGAGTGGGTCCGCCCCAGAATAGATTACGAACAGCCCTTGACGCCGGTGGTCAGGCAGCGCGAATCGGTGGGCGGAGCCGGAACCTTGAGGCCCTTCTCCGTCATCAGCTTGACCAGCAGCTTTTCCGCATCCGGGTGAGCGATGGCGGATTGCACGCCGACGCGTACCAGGCCGCGAGCCCAATCGATGGGAATCCAGGTCTGCCCCAGCATGCCTCCGTTGATGCTGTCGCGGCTGCCGAAGTCATGCGCCTCCATGTTGGCGCCGTGATCCACCAGCAGCTGGATGACGGCGGTGCGGCCCTTGTGAGCCGCTCCGTGGAGCGAGGTGCGGCCTTCGTCGTCGGCCACGTTGGGGTCGATGCCCAGGTCCAGGCACATCTTCACCGCTTCCACGTTTTCGGCCGCGGACCATTCGAAGGTGACGCCCTCCACCCAGCCGATTCCAGCCGCAACCGCCAGAGGCGTGACATTATGCGCCGTAAAGATCTTGGGATCGGCGCCGTGCGCCAGCAGCAGCTTCATGAGAACCACGTCGCCGGACTGGGCCGCCCGCAGGAACGGCGTAGCGCCATCCTCGAACAACCACTGCATGGTGAAGTTGGTCCGCGTTTCCGTCGTGTCGCCGGTGCATTTCTCCGGCGTCGATTGCGGTCCGCAGATGCGCGCGTTCACGTTGGCGCCCTTATCGATCAACAGCTTGATATAGTCCAGATGGTCCATATCGGGAGCGCGCACGGGATAATCGCCGGCTTCGATATTGCGGTTGTCGGTGGCCAGATACAGAGGCGTCCAGCCGCCCTTATTGGAAATGTTGGGATTGGCGCCGTGATCGAGAAGATAGGCGGCCAGTTTATAATGCTTGTTCTGCGTCGCGGTGAGCAGCGCGGTCCAGCCGTAATTGGTGACCTGGTTGACGTTGGCCCCGGCTTCGACCAGGACCTGGGCGCATTCCAGACAATCCTCACGAGCCGCGTAAACCAGCGGCGTTAAGCCGCCGCCGTCGGATACGGCCGGCCCGCGGCCAAACCCCGCGAAGCCGCCTGCGCCAGCCGCGCCGTTGGGAGTTGCCGCGGCCGCCGGCCCCACGACCCCGGCCGCCTCGTCCATTTCCACGACCGCCGGCCGCATTCGCCGGCGGAGCCGCAGGAGTGGCTCCAGGCGCCGCGGGAGTATCGGTTCCCGATGGCGGCGCAAGACCGGCCGCCGCAGCGGCAGCCGCTGGGTTGGCGTCCTTGAAGTCCGGAGCGCCGTTGGCGCCGATCGGCACCACCTCGGCCGCTTTGGCGCCTCCACGGGCGCCGTTCACGCCAAAGGCCGATTTGAGGCGTTGGGACACGGGATTGGCCAGGTTATTTCTGGGCTTGCCGCCGGTATCGGGCTTGGAAGTCGCGTTGATGTCGGCGCCCGCCGCGATCAGCAGCTTGATTGCATCCGCATGACCTTCGGAGGAAGCCCACATGATCGGCGTGGTGCCGCGCAGCTCTTCCTTGCGGTTCACATCCGCCTTATGCGCCAGCAGCAGCTTCATCGCATCCAGACTGCCGTTGCGCGCGGCCAGCATCAGGGGCGTCTCCCCCTGCGGTCCAGCCTCGTTGGGATCGGAGCCGGCCTTGAGCAGCCGCTCGATCATGGGCGCGCTGCCGCGAATCGAGGCCAGGTACATGGGCGTGGCCCCTTCCCGGTTGGCTTTCCTGGGATCGGCGCCGGCAGCGAGCAGCAGGTCCGCCAGAGCGAGATTGTCGTCGTAGGCGGCCCACTCGAGAGCCGTCGCTCCGTCGGCCTGCGCAACATTTACGTCGGCTTTCTGTGAGATCAGCGACTTCACGGCCGCGACGTCGCCCTTCATGGCCGCGTCCGCCACGGGACTCACAGGTACTGCCGCCGCTCCCGCGGTGAAGTACACCCCTACAGCCGCCGCGCCCACTGCGATCAGGTATCGAAAACGCATGTGTGTAATAAGCCCCCGGTTTCGCCCGCACAGGGCCGCAGGCTCCGTTGTGCGGGCGGTTTCAAGTTTCGCCCGCACAGGGCCGCAGGCTCCGTTGTGCGGGCGGTTTCAAGTTTCGCCCGCACAGGGCCGCAGGCTCCGTTGTGCGGGCGGTTTCAAGTTTCGCCCGCACAGGGCCGCAGGCTCCGTTGTGCGGGCGGTTTCAATTAAGCCAGACCCGACAACCGGCCCGTGCTATCGCCGATCGAGTCCTGATGAATGCCGTACATATCCAAAATGCTCAGTAAGAGGTTGCCGCTGGTCACCGTTTTGGTTTCGTAATGCAGGTGCCGGTCGCCCTTGAGCTGACCCGAGGCGCCCCCCACCAGAATATGCGGCACGTCGTAGTGCAGGTGCTGGTTGGAGTCGCCCATGTTGGTTCCATACAGGATCAACGAATGGTCCAGCAATGTGCCGTCGCCTTCCTTGGTGTTGCGCAGCTTCTCCACCAGATACGCCAGGCACTTCACGTGGTACTGATTGATGTGCGAATAGGTTTCGATGTTCTTGGGGTTCTCGGCATGGTGCGAGGCGCCGTGGAACCCGCTGCTGATCTTGCTCTCCGGATACCGGCGGGCGGTCAGATCGCGGGCGTACAGCATCGTGGACACGCGCGTGATATCGCCCTTGAACGCCAGCCAGGTCAGGTCGGAATGTATCTTTACATGCTCGTCGAAGGACTCCGGCACGCCCGCCGGAGCGACAAAGCCGCTGTCGTCGGCTTGGCCCGTCGATAACTTGGCCAGATTCAGCCGCCGCTCGATTTCCCGGATGTCGGTTTCCCATTCGTCCATGCGGGCGCGGTCGCTGGCGCCCAGAACGCTCTTGAAGCGCGGCAGCTCCTGGGTAATCGAATCCAGAATGCTGCGCCGCTGTTCCCGGCGCGCCGCGCGCTCCTTGGGATCCGCGCCGCCGGAGCCGAAGAGGCGCTCGAAAGCCACCTGCGGGTCCAACTCCATCGGGATCGGCTGCGTCGGCGAAGACCAGGAGATGGTATTCGAATACGTGCAACTATAGCCTTCGCCGCAATTGCTCGAATTGGCGCCCGGATCTTCGAGAGCCAACTGGATCGACGGCATCAGCGAGGTCTGGCCGATCTTCTGCGCGATGATCTGGTCAATGGTGGTGCCGTCGTAGACGTCGGCGCCGGTGGTCTTGCGCGGCTTGTCGGCGCAGAGATACGCCGCAGCCACCCAGTGATCCGCCCCGGTTTGTCCGGGAGGCGGCTCCGCCGACTTGGACCACAACCCGCTCATAATCACGGTCTGATCGCGGAACGGCTCCAGCGGCTCCATGATCATCGGATATTTGAAATTCTTGGCGCCCGGCTCCGACTTGGGTTCGCCCGGCCCGCCGCCTTCCGGAATCCAATATCCCGGCGCAGCGCCGTGCGGAACAAAAATGCCCGTGAAACGCGTCGGAATCGCCTTTGCCGCCGCTTTTGCTACCGGCGTCTGCGCCGGGATCATCGAATCCAGGAATGGCAAAGCCAGCGTCACACCCGCGCCGCGCAGAAACGCCCGCCGTGGAATGTGTTTCTTCGTGATGAACATTTTGTTACGCTCTCTCTCCTACCCTGATTTTACCGCTTGCCCTTTAACCGAACCATACCATTGAGACGGGTGAATCCTTTAACGCGCGGCCCGCTGCTGCTTTTCCGGCGCCGCGCCGGTCATCAATTTCTGATTCATCTGGAACTCGTCGCTCTTCACCACGCCCAGCACCAGGGCCGAGAATTTATAGTTGTTCTTCTCGGCATCGTGGACGATGGAGCGAATCTCGGGCATATCGAAGTACTCGGTCCCGCGGCCCAGCGCGTAGATCATCAACTTCTCCGCGATGACCCGCACGAACTGCGCCTTATTGCGAATCAGCGCGTCCCGCAATCCCGCCACTCCGTTGATCTTGGTGCCGTCCACCAGCATTCCGGACGCATCGATGGGAGCACCGTCGTCGGTGACGCGCCACTTCCCGATTGCGTCGAAATTCTCAAGAGCCAGTCCGATCGGGTCCATGATCTTGTGGCACGTCGCGCACGGCTCATTCTTGCGATGCATCTCGATCTGCTCTCGCATGGTCGGCTTGGCCGCATGAGTAGCAGTCGCGTCGAACGCCGGGATATTGATGATTAAATTTGGCGGCGGGTCCGGCGGCCCAATTCCCAGGAAGAACAGCATCATGTCCTTCCCGCGCACGGTCGGCGTGGTGCGATTGGGGTAAGCCGAAACGGTCTCGATCGCGCCCTTGCCCAGCAAGCCGCGGCGGTAATCGAACTCCGGCGTCAGCTCCACGCGGCGGAAGTTGCTTCCATACACGCCCGGGATGCCATAATGCTTGGCCAGACGTTCATTCAAATAGGTATAGTTGCCATCCAGCAGGTCCAGCACGCTGCGATCTTCATGCACCACGCTACCGACGAACAACTCGGTTTCCTTGCGCATGGCAGCGCGCAGGTTGTCGTCCCAATCCGGGAAGATCCCCGGAATCGGGAAAACCGCTTGCATGGCGCGCAGATTCAGCCATTGGCCCGCGAAGTTAACCACCAATTGGTCGGAGCGGGGGTCCGCCAGCATCCGCTTCACCTGCTGTTCCAGCACCGCCGGCTCATGCAGCTTGTTCTGGCTGGCCAGAGTGATCAACTGGTCGTCGGGAATGCTGGACCACAGAAAGAAGGACAGGCGCGAGGCCAATTCCAGATCGCTGATGCGATAGGTCTTGCCCGTGGCCAGATTGGCCGGCTCGGCTTCACGGCGGAACACGAATTCGGGGTCGGCGAGGATGCGCTCCAGCGCCATCTCAATGCCCGTATCGAACTTGGCGTTGCCCTGGCCGGCGGTATAACCCTGCTGATAAAAGCTCATCAGCGTTTCGGTATCCTGAGCGGTCACCGGCCGCCGGTAGGCATGCCGCGCCAGCGTGTTGACGATCTGCCGCGCGCATGCGGTTTCCTGGGCTAACCCAGGAGCCGCGGCCGGCTTGCAAACGAAGATTTTGTCGCGGCTCACGGAATCCGTGGCGGCCGCGGTCTTGTTGGGACCCAGAATGTCCAGCTTGCCGACGTGCGGCCAGAACTTGAATCCCGGCAGCCCTCCGGTCTCGATGGTGCTGCGCTTGAAGTGCTGGTTCAAATCGCTGCTGGGCGCGAGATCGGTGGCCAGGAACGTCACCACCACTTTGTGCAGGCCTGCCGTCACCTGAAAATGGACGTCCGCGGTCCCGCCGTGCACCGGCGCGCCGCTTCCCACCTCTTTATCCCAGTCGTACAATTTCACCCGCACGCCGTCGACCAACAACTCCAGCTTCTCGCCCCGGATCTCGCCGAAAGCGCGATCGTTGTCCATCAGGCCCTGGTTGATGGGATAAACCTTGAAGACATAGTCGCCGTCCGCGGGGAACTCATAGTTGCAAATCAGGCCTCCGCGGGTGGCGAAGGGCATGCCGTCGATGTGGTAGTCCTGCGAGCTGTCCTCGGGCACGCGGCAGATCTTGGAAGTGGCCTCGTTGGTGTCTCCCATGGCCAGATGGCTGATCTTCTCTGCGGCCGTGGCGTAGCCTTCGAGCAGTGCGGGCGAAAACGACAGCGCTCCCGCGACGTTATCGAAGCCGCGCGTGGAATCGTCCGTCGGCAGATATTTGGATGGATCGATATCCAGACTCAGCAAATCGTGAATCGCGTTGGCATACTCGGTGCGATTCATGCGGTGAATCCCGGGAGGCGGCAGCTCAGTGACCCTGTGCTTGTCGAGCTCGGTCTCCAGGTACACGATCATGGCATCGTAGGTTTTGGCGTCCGGCCGGCGCATGCCCGAAGGCGGCATCATGCCCGCGCGCAGCTTGAGCACCACTTTTTCCCACTTCTCCGCGTTCTTCTCGACGTTGGCCGTGTCGAGCTTGTCGATCTGCATGCCCATCGGCGCATCCGGGCCGCTGTGGCAGGTAAAGCAGTACGCCTGAAAATAGGAACGTTCGACGGCGGCTGAAGTGATGGTCGTGACCGGCGGTGGAGGCGGAATCGGCGGCGCTGCGGGAGCGGCCGCCTGAATCGGTCCGACATCCGCCTTGGCGCCCTGATCAACCCAATCGGTAATGAGCTTGATCTGATCCTTGGACAAGGGGCCGGTAGGAGGCATCTGGTTGCCGGTGGTGTCGGAAATCCTCTGGATCAGCAGGCTGTCCTTGGAGTTGCCGGGAACGATTACTCCGCCCGACTCGCTGCCCTTCATCACACCTGCCGCCGTGTCCAGATGCAGACCCGCCGGAGCGCTGCTTCCTTTATGGCAAACAGTGCAGTTGCTGTCCAAGATGGGCTGTACCTGCTTGCTGAAGTCGACCGCAGGCTGCTGCGCGGCCAGGTTGAAAGATGTTCCGATCACTGTAACTGCCAGTATTATAAGGGGATTAACTATCGCTCGCATATGAATCTCACCCTCCGGCGACCACGCACACTACACCTCTCCGAGGAGAATGTAGGGTGCCCACCATGGAAGCCTTCCAACTATATAATACTGAAATCGAGGGGCCCCTGGTTACGTCCAGCACAAAAGAAATACGATAAGGGCTGAGATTGGCATACAATCTGTCCATGAGCCGTTCGGTTCGGCGACGCTCAGTTCGATGGCTCGGGCTTGTGTTCGCCGCCTGGGCCTCCGTGAGCGCCCTGGCGCAAAGTCCCCCCGTCCGTGCATGGCAGGATTCCATTCAGCTCCCTACTTACCCGGAGGGTGATCCCGACCCCAATCCGCAGTTCGCGATCTTTGGCTCCGACAATCCCAACTACCCTTATCCGATGCGCGCCAGCCTCACAAGGGAGCGGCGAACTGCCGAGAGCTGGCGCACCCTGAATCTTGAAAACGAATTTTTGTTCTGCCGGATTCTGCCGGATCTGGGCGGGCGCCTGTACAACTGCCGCGATAAGCGCAACGGGCGCGAAGTCTTTTACGCCAACCCGGTGGTGAAGAAGGATTATGTGGGCCTTCGCGGCGCCTGGGTGGCGATGGGCATCGAGTCCAATTTCCCGGCCGCGCACACACGCGACGGCGTTTCGCCGATGGATTTCGCGGTCCAAACCGCGCCGGACGGTTCAGGAAGCGCGATTGTCAAGGACATCGATCGAGTGACGGGCATGGAGTGGCGCATCGAATTCGTGCTGCGTCCGGGCAGCTCCGTACTCGAACAACGGGTCACTTTCTACAACCGCTCCGGAGTGCGACGGCCGTACGACTGGTGGGCCAACGCAGGAGTCGCCCTCGACGATGACGCCACCCGCTTCATCCTGCCCAGCCGCGTGGTGGCGGATCACGGTGGAGCGGGAATGCGCACGTGGCCGCTCGATTCCAAGGGCGTGGACGACAGCATCGTGGTTGCGCCCGGCCATAGCAACGGCGGGCATGCCTGGTTTTCTTACGGCTCCGAGGAGCCGTTCTTCGCGGTGTACAAGCCCGGCTCCCGTTCCGGGCTCGCGCATTTCGCCGATCCTCAAATCGTAACCGGGAAGAAGCTGTGGATCTGGGGCGCGGCCGAGGACGCCAACGTGAAGAAGAACCTGACCGACAACTTCTCCTCTTACGTCGAGATTCAAGCCGGCCTGTTTCAGGATCAGGAGACGTTCCACTTTCTGGAACCGGAAGAGGTCAAGTCCTTTTCCGAATCCTGGATTCCCATTTTCGATCTGGGAGGGGTCTCGCGAGCCACCGCCGACGCAGTCGTGAATCTGGAGCGGACCGGCGGCGGGTCCGGGTCGTTACGAGTGGAAATCAGCGCAACCCATGCCATTCCCGGCGCGACCATTCGCCTGGTTCGCGAAGGATTGGCCCGCGAGGGATCGGCCGTCTTTGAAGCGCACGCCGATCTGGATCCGGCGAAGACCTATGCACACGTGCTTGAGAATCCCGGCACCGCTGCCCTGACGCTCCAGCTTGTGGATTCCCACGGCGCGGTTCTGGTCCAACACACCGAAGACCAGTACAATGCCCTGACCGAGGCCCAGCTCAAACCCAATCTACAGCCCGAACCGGATTGGGCCCATGCTCCGGAAACAGAAGCGTTTCTGCTTGCGCGGGGCGAGCATAACGAGCTGGACTCGCACTGGACCTTCGCCCTTCACGACTACACCACCGGCCTGAAGCTGTATCCATCGAGCGTAGCTTTACAAAAAGCAGCCGGGCGTTTGGACCTGGAGCTGGACCGCGCCGAGGAAGCCGCGCCGCTGCTCGCGCGCGTGCTCGCCGCGACGCCCAACGACGCCGAGGCTGCGTATCTGCTGGGATTGGCGGAAGCAATGCGGGGCCGCGACCGAGAGGCGCGTCAAGCACTGGAGCGCGTGCCGGCGGGCTCTGCATTCGCAAACGCAGCGGCGCTGCAATTGACCTATATCGCGGCTCGCGCGAAAGATTACCCGGCCGCGCTGGCCTCGCTGAAGCCCCTGTTGCCGCGCGCATCCCGTCCGGGCGCGATCGAGGTAGCGCTGCTCCGGCGTTCCGGACAGACTGCGCAAGCCCAGCAGAAGCTGGCGGAGTGGCGGGCTCTCGAACCCGCCGATACGATGCTGCGGATCGAAGGCGTCTGGCTGGGCGGCGAGGATGCGGCGCTGTGGACGCACCTGGGCGCGGATGCCGAGCGCGTGCTCAATTTCGCCGACGAATACCTGAACCTCGGCATGCCGGAGGATGCGCTGGCGCTGCTTGCTCACGCGTATCCCGCCCTTCCCAAGGATCGGTTGGAGCCGGGCGCGGTCCCGCCCGGATCGAGCCCCCTGATCGCCTACTATCGCGCCTATTGCCGCAGCCTCCTGAGCCAGGATTCGTCGGCGGATCTTCGGGAGGCATCGGCGCAGTCGACACGGTACGTGTTTCCGTTCCGCTCCAGTTCATTCGCGGTGCTCTCAGCCGCGATCAAATCCAATCCTTCCGACGCGACCGCGCACTTTCTTCTGGGGCGCCTGCTGCTGAGCCGCATGATGGCCGACGACGCGATGGTGGAGTGGCGCAAGGCGCAAGCTCTCAAACCGCCTCCGCCGGAGCTGAATAAGGAGCTGGCCTTCGTGTTAGCCAACTTGAAGAGCGACTCTTCGACGACGGCGGCGGCCCGCGCCTCGGACCTGACCGCGATCCTGCCCGCCGCGTCCGCCGGGAGCGCCAATTCCCCCACCGAGGTTGCCTTGGCCGCCCTTCTCCGGGCCGGCGCGGGCAAGCCCTCGGAAGCGGCCGGCATGTTCGACCCCAAGGTGTTCGCCGCCGAGAAACAACCCAATGAAATCCGCCGCGCCTATATCGAAGTGCAACTCCAGGTGGTTCTGGCGGAGGCCCGCAGCTCGCCTGCGCCCGCCGTGCTCTCCAAGCTGGAGCATCTGGGAGCCGAGGACACCAACCTCGCGTTCACCTTCAACGGCTTTAACAGCTTCATGAACGCGCCGCATTTCGAGTACTTTTCCGCCCTGGTCGAGGCCGCCTGCCACGACGAAAAAAGCTCGCGCAAACGCTGGACCAAGGTCAGCAAGATGAACGCTCCGCTGGGCTCGCCCGAGTATGTCTACGCGCTGCTGGCCGCGGCGAGGATCGCTCCGGCGGAGGCCAAACCAAAAATCGCCGCCGCTCTTGTGTCCGTTCGCGATGCGCTTGGCAAAGCCCAAGGCAAAGCGGGCGACGCGGCGCTCCCCGCGCTCGAATTCAGCGAGGCCATGCTGGTGCATGCCTCGGGCCAGGACGCCGAAGCGGCCGGAAACCTGGAAAAGCTGGCGCATGAGAGCAGCGACGGATGGATTCAATATCTCGCTCTGGTGGGATTGCGGGAAGTCCTGGACGGAAAACAGTAAAGCTTACGCCAGCCACTCCGTGGTAGAGGCCACCAGCAGCGGCCCCAGCAGGAACGCGGCCTCGCGCTCCACCAGTTGCAGCACCTGTTCGGCGTGTTTCTGATCGGGCGAAACGGTCACGGCGGCCACCAGCCCGCGCTGCCAGACATCCTGATAGTCGATCTCGGAGACCGCGACGTTGAACTTGCCGCGCAGGCGGTCCTTCAGACTTTTGACGTAGTGGCGCTTATCCTTGAGGGAGTGCGCGTCGTCCAGCCTTAACTCAAAGGTGATGACGCCAATGGCGGGCATTCGTTCCCGGCTGCCGGGCGCTAAACAAACGCCTCGGTCGCGACCCGTTCGGTCACGAACGCCTCGATCACGTCGCCGGGTTTGATGTCGGCGAAATTCGCGAGGGAGACGCCGCATTCGAAGCCCGTTTTCACTTCGCTCGCGTCGTTCTTGAAGCGCTTGAGCCCCTCGATCTTGCCGGTATGCACCACCACGTTGTCGCGCAACAGGCGCACCTGGCTGTTGCGCGTCAGTACTCCGTCCTCCACCATGCAGCCGGCCACCGTTCCCGACCTTGCTGATGCGGAACACCTCGCGCACCCTGGCGCGGCCCTTGTAGACTTCCTTGAACACGGGCTCGAGCATCCCGGTCATGGCGCGCTTGATCTCGTCGGCCAGCTCATAGATGATCGTATGCAGCCGGATATCCACCTTTTCCTGGTCCGCCAGTGGCCTGCGCGTTCCGTTCCGGCCGCACGTTGAAGCCCACGATGATGGCGTTCGGAGGCCGAGGCCAGCAGCACGTCCGTCTCGGTGATGGCGCCCACGCCCGAATGCAGCACCCGGATCTTGACCTTGTCGTTGGACAGCTTCTGCAACGTGTCGGTCAGCACTTCCGCCGTTCCGCCCACGTCGGTCTTCAGAATAATGTTCAGCTCCTTGGTCTCGCCTTCCTTAAGCTGCTCGTGCAACTGTTCGAGCGTGATGCGGCTGTTCTTGGACATGGCCGCTTCGCGAGCCTTGGATTCGCGATAGATGACAATCTGCTTGGCTTTGGCGGTGTCGGTCACCACCTGCATGGTGTCGCCGACGTCGGGCAGCGACTCGAGCCCGATCACCTCGGCGGGCATGGACGGGCCGACTTCGCGCATGGGCTCGCCCCGGTCGTCGAACATGGCGCGCACGCGCCCGAACACCGATCCGCACGATAAAATAATCGCCCACCTTCAAGCGTGCCGTTGCGCACCAGCACCGTGGCCACCGGCCCGCGGCCGCGATCCAGCTTGGCTTCGAGCACCGTGCCCATGCGCGGGCCGCTCCGGATTGGCCTTCAGATCCTGCATGTCCGCCACCAGCAGAATCATTTCGAGCAGCAGATCCAGATTGGTCTTGGCCTTGGCCGAAACCGGCACCATCACCGTGTCGCCGCCCCAATCCTCGGCCAGCAGGCCGCGATCCGCCAGCTGCTGCTTGATCCGCTCCGGCTGCGCGTCCGGCTTGTCGATTTTATTGATGGCCACGATGATCGGCACTTTCGCCGCCTTGGCGTGATCGATGGCTTCGAGCGTCTGCGGCATCACGCCGTCGTCGGCGGCCACCACCAGCACCACGATGTCGGTGACCTTCGCGCCGCGGGCGCGCATGCGCGTAAACGCCTCATGGCCGGGCGTATCGATGAATACGATATTCTGGCCGTTCTTCTCGACGTGATACGCGCCGATGTGCTGCGTGATCCCGCCGGCTTCCCCACCCGCCACGTTGGTGGAGCGGATAGCGTCCAGCAGCGACGTCTTTCCATGATCGACGTGGCCCATGATGGTCACCACGGGCGGCCGCCGCTCGCGATCCTTATCCACCTCGGCCTGCTCGATCTCGTGAGTGGTTTCCTGCTCGTAGCTCAGCTTGTTGGTGGAGGCGCCGAAGTCGCGCGCCAGCTCCTCGGCCAGCTTCACGTCCAGCGTCTGGTTGATGGTGGCGAAGATTTTCTTCTCCATCAGGCGCTTCACCAGCAGGTTGCCCTTGACGCCGAGTTTTTCGGACAGCTCCTTCACCGTGACGCCTTCGGCGATGGTGATTTCGCGGTCGACGGGCGGCGGCTCGAAGGCCTCGTGACGCCGCGCCATCGGACGCAGCCGTCCTTCTTCCTGATCCGGCTCCCTGCGCCGGTCGCGAGCGCCCGGCTTGGTGGCGTGACGCCGTCCCGGATCGGTCGGCATCGTCGCCGGTTCGGCGCGCAACGGCGAGGTCGGATGCATGGGACGCCCACGCCCGCGCAGCCCCGGAGGTCCACCCGGTCCCGGAGGACCGCCCGGCCCTCGCATCAACGGCTGTCCCGGCCTCACCGGGCCGGTATAAATGGGCCGTCCCGGCACCGGACTCGACGGTCTCGACGGCATGCCCGGACGCGGTGAGGAGGGCGCCCCCGGCATCATCGCCGGACGCGTGAGCTTGGCCACCAGATCGGGCCGCGGCGGCACCACCGGCCTCAAAGCCGGTTGACCCGCTAAATTCGGTTTGGCCGGAGGACGCAACGGCATGCCTCCGCCGATACCCTGCCCCTGATTGGGTGCGTTTCCTCCCGCAGGCGCGCTGGGCGCGCGCGGCATGGGTGGGCGCGGCGCCGGAATGCTGGGAACGGGATGGCTGGGCGCACCGGGAGTATGACTCGCCGGACTGTAAATAGGCGCGTTGGGACTGTAACGCGGCGGTGGCGGCGCAGGCTGAGCGGGCGTTCCAGGAGCATGACCTCCAGGAGCATAGCTGCCGGGAGCGGAGGGACCCCTGGCCACCTGGCCGAGCCCGGGCGGCAAAGGCTGCCTCGGTCCCGAAAGAATCTGTCCCGGCCGGGGAGCCGGCGGACCTGGCTTCGCCGGAATCGGTATCCCTCGCGGCCCTGGCGAGGCCAGAGGCGGAGCAAGCGGCCCTGCGCCCGAGCCCGACGCGAGCGGCGGACGCACCGGCGCAACCAATGGCCGTGCCGGAGCAAAACTTGCGGGAGCTTCCACGCTCTCCTTCGCGGCTTCAACGGGCGGAGCTTCGAGGACGACCGGCGGCGCGGAAAACCTCGCCGATTCCGGCGCGCTCACGCTCTGCTCGGCGACCGGAGCTTCATAGTCGAGGACGGCCACCGCGGAGCTCTCGCGCCGCGCGGCTTCTTCCACTGCCGCTTCGCCTCCCAGCCGCCGACGGACCAGCAACACCTGGTCGTCTTCCAGCGAACTGGAATGCGTCTTCTTGTCGGCGATTCCCAAATCCGGAAGCAACTCCAGAATCGCGCTGGGTTTAACTTCCAATTCCCGAGCCAGCTCGTTGATGCGAATTTTGCTCATACTTTGCGGCTCTGGCGTGGAATTCCTTCCCGAGCCAGAATTTTGGTATTCCCGATCCTTCCCTCTCAGCTTAAGCACCGCCACTACGCGACGGCTCTCCACTTTCTATCGTAACAGATTGCTTTTCCGGGTCCTCCACCGGGGCGTTCTCATCCGACGGCTCATCCACCACTGCCGCCGTCTCTTCGGCGGGCGCTGCCGCCGTGTCTTCGGCGGGCGCTGCCGCGGCCGCTTCAGCCGCGGCTTCGGCAACAGTTTCGCCTTCCATCGGATTCTCGAACTGGCCGTAATAGCTCAGCACCGCCTGCTGGATCAGATCCACTTCCGCACCGACCCCGGCGATAGCTTCCAGCTGCTCGGGAGTCATGGCGCCCAGCTTCTCCACCGTCGGTATTCCGCCGGCCATCAAGCTCTCCGTGATGGCCTCGGTCAACCCGTGATCGAGCAGCACGGTGACGGGCGCGCCCGGCACCACCAGTTCCGCCATGCGGCTCTCCACTTCCTGGCGCTTCTCTTCCTCGCTCTTGATATCGATGCGCCAGCTCAGCAGCTTCGCCGCCAGCCGCACGTTTTGCCCCTTCTTGCCGATGGCCAGCGACAATTGCGTGTCGTCCACCACCACTTCCATGTGTTTCTCGAGCGGGTCCATAATCACCACGCGCGAAATTTTGGCCGGGCTCAGGGCGTGCGTCGCGAACGCCACCGGATCCTCGTTGTACTCGATGATGTCGATCTTTTCTCCGCGCAGCTCGCGGATGATGGATTGCACCCGCATGCCCTTCATGCCCACGCAGGCGCCCACGCTATCCACGTCCCGGTCCCGGCTGGACACCGCGATCTTGGTGCGCTCACCGGCCTCGCGCGCGCAGCCGCGGATGGTCACGGTGTTGTCGTAGATCTCCGGAACCTCCTGCTCGAACAGCCGCATCACCAGCTCCGGAGCGGCTCGCGAAATGATCACGCCCGCGTTCTTGCCGGCTTTTTCCACGCTCTTGATGACGCAGCGGATGCGGTCCCCGACGCTGAAATTTTCAAGCCTGGATTGCTCTTTCTTGGGCAGCCTGGCCTCGCTCTTGCCCACGTCGGCGATGAGGTCCTGACCTTCCACCCTTTTAACCACGCAGGTGACCAGCTCTCCCACGCGTCCCGAATATTCCGAATAAATATTTTCGCGCTCGGCCTCGCGCACCTTTTGCAAAATTACCTGCTTGGCGGTCTGAGCCGAAATTCGCCCCAGCGCTTCGGTGGGTTTGGGCGTGCGGATCTCTCCGCCGATCTCGAGCGCGGGATTGACGGCGCGCGCCGCATCGAGCGAAATCTCTTTGTCCGGATCGGTCACCGGGTCGGCCACCTTTTTCACTCCGAAGATAAGGATCGCCCCGGTGCGCTCGTCCAACTCCGCCACCAGCTCTTCGTTGGTGTGGAAGTGCTTGCGCGCCGCCACCAGCATGGCGTCCTTTACGGCGTCGAGAATTACCTTCGGATCGATCCCTTTTTCCTTACTCAGGATCTCGATGGACTGATAAATCGTTCCCAGGCTGCTCATATGATTGTCTGTCCCTGATTTTTGTCCAGTGATTCCAGGCGGCTACCACTCGAACTTGAGATTGGCCTTTTCCACTTGTTCAAGTGGAAACTGCACGCTCTTACCAGGAGCGGGTTCGAGAGTGATGATTCCTTCGGCGCAACTCTTCAGCATCCCGGCCCAGTGCTTCTGGCCGTCCACGGCCTCGCGCAGGACCACCTTGACTTTGTGACCGGAGAAGCGCTCGAAGTCCAGCGGGCGCGAGAGTTTCCGTTCCACTCCCGGCGAGCTGACCTCCAGGGTGTAGTGCCCTCCCGGAATCACGTCTTCGACGTCCAGGATGGTGCCCGCGTTCTGCGACATGAATTCGCAATCGGCGTGGGTCACGCCCTGCGGCTTGTCGATAAAGATGCGCAAAACCCGGCTGTTGCCGCCGCCCAGGAGCTGGACGTCGACAACCTCGACGCCTTCGCTGGCGCCTACGCGTTCCGCGATTTCCCGCACTTTTTCCACCACCGCCGTCCTATCCGCCATGCCGTCTCGCCGTCTTCTAAAAGGCAGCCAATAAAAAAGTGGGCTTTCGCCCACTCCGATCGTTCGCCCTCGATTTGAGTATACACGGAAGTGCGGCAGGCGACAAACGCGATAGGAACAGCTTGCCACGAGCGAGGTTTTTCCGTACCCTGAAGGCGTGGACGTGCACCTTACCTCAGATCAAGAGGCTTTCGCCCGCCGTGCCATTGAAAGTGGACGCCTGCGCTCCCAGGAAGACGCTGTGCGGGAGGCCCTTGCTCTGTGGGAGGACCGCGAACGGCAGCGTGCGGAATTTCTCCTGACGATCGACGATGCCAAGGCATCCCTTGCCCGCGGCGAAGGCCGCGCGATCACCCGGGAATCCATGCGGCAGCTTGCCGAGGAAGTGAAAGAACGCGGACGCGCCCGCCTTCTTGCCGAACTGACCGCGCAGCGCTGATGGCGCATCGTCTAGGCTCTCTCAAACGGCTACGATGGAGGGAGGCACTAACATGGCAGCTCTCGACTGGTCGCAATGCCCCGCTGTGGAAAGCATCCCCGCTAAGGTAAGCGGCGCATGGGTGTTCAAGGGAACGCGGATGCCGGTTCAGACGGTGTTCGAGAATCTTGAGGCCGGCATGTCGGTCGACGAGATCACGGAGGTCTTCGACGTTACGGCGGACGAAGTCAGAGCCGTTCTGCGTTTCGCCAGCGAGAGTCTCGCGAAAGAGCCCGCCTTCGCCGATGAGAGTTCTGTTCGATAACGGGACCCCGAAGCCTATTTCCCGTTCTTTGGCAGGACACGAAATCACGTATGCGCGGCGGATCGGCTGGCACCAGCTGGAAAATGGCGAGCTGATTCGGCACCGACAAAAATATCCGCTATCGGCAGAACCTATCCGGCCGGAGAATCGCGCTGGTGATTCTTGGCAACTCGCAGTGGCCGCTTGTCCGGCTGCATCTCGATCGAATCGCCGCCGCCGTGAACTCCGCCGCACCGGGCAGTTATACCGTGGTGGAGATACCGTTCCGGTAGGCGCGGCCTGCGTGCCCTCCTACTCCCGGCTGAGAAAATATCCGCGAGCCAGCTCGGGCTTGAGCTCCAGAGCCCGCACCCACGAATCGCGGGCGCCCTTGTGGTCTCCGGCCGATTCGAGCGCGTGGCCCAGATTGAGCAGCGCTTCGGCGAAATCGGGCTTGGTGGCGATGGCCTCGCGATAGGTGCGGATGGCGCTTTCGATGTCGCCGGTCTGCTGGTACAGGATGGCGGTGTTTTGAAGCACCTCCGGCGACCGGTCTCCCAGCTCCTGCAAACACACATGCCAGCGCAGCGCGTTGGCCGTATCCTTCTGCTCCAGGGCGTTCGCCGACATTCCCCGAACCGCTTCCAAATTCCCCGGCTCGCGCTTCAGGAGCTCGAGCAAAATGTCCTGCGACTGCGGATACTGTCCCAGCTTCCAGTACGCCAGAGCCAGGTTCAGCTCCGCGGCGCTCCACGCCGGACGCCTTTGGACGCAGGCCCGCAGGGACTCCGCCGCGCCGGCATAATCGCCGCGCTCGAGCCTCAGATAGCCCAGACGGAACAGCGCATCTTCGCGCTCGGGAGCATCGCGCTCCGCCAGGTCGGCGTACAGCGGCTCGGCTTCCTCCGTCAAACCCTGCTCCTCGGTCGCGACCGCGCGCTGATAACGCAAGTCGGTTCGCTCCGGTGCAACCGCCAGAGCCGCGTCCAGCGCCTGGCGGGAACCTTGTAGATCCCCCATCTCGTGATACACGGCCGCCAGATTGATGTGCGCGCCAATCGCGTCCGGCCGCAGCGAGGCGGCGTTCTGGTAAGCCGCGGCGGAATCCAGCGGCTTGCCCCATCTCTGATACGTCACACCCAGGTTGAACCAGTAGTCGAAATTACGCGGATGCAAGTCCACCAGGCGGCAATAGTGTCCCGCCGCCTCCTCGTACTTTCCCTCCGCGAACGCCACCGTGGCCATGCCTTCGAGCGCCGCATGGGCGGAAGGGTCCCGCGCCAGCAGAGCCTGGGACTGTTGCCGCGCCAGCACGTAGTCCTTGCGCTGCATGCCCAGCGCGATCAGATTGACCGCGGCTTCCTCACAGGCCGGATTGCGGCGCAGAACCTGTTTATAGACCTCCACGGCTTCGTCGAATTCCCAAGCCAGTTGTAACGCCACGCCCTTTCCCAACAGCGCGGCCTCCAGGTGAGGCGACTTCTCCAGGCACTTCGCGAACGACTCCAGAGCTTCCTCGGACCGTTTGAGATGCAGCTGGCAGATGCCTTTCACCAGATACGTATCCACATGCGTTGGATCGAGCTCGGCGCTCCTGGCAAAATAGGGAAGCGCTTCCTCGAAGCGCCCCAGATGGTAGAGACACGCGCCGCACTGGTAATGACCCTCGGCATAATGCGGCCGCAGCGCCAGCAGCTTTTCATATACCGACACCGCTTCTTTGTATTTCTTGAGTTCCGCCAGCAAATGGGCGCGCGCGGCCAGCGTCTCGGGAGCCTCTTTTTCGGAAGGCAGCGCGGAATCCAGCGAACCTAGCGCGGCGGCGGGGTCGCCTTTTAAGTGAGCGATTACCGCGTGGGCCAACCCGTTTATCGACTTCTCGGGGGCCGTGGCAATGGGCGTATCCATCGTAGAAAAAGTAGTCATTCGAGGCATCTCGATATACCTAACTGGATCATCGGCGTTTCGCAAAACGTTCTTTAGGCAAAAATCAGGTTAACTGCTTAACTCCAGTACCTCTGTACCGCCTTAGCTGCGCGGACGGGGCGTTTGCAAAGACGGCCGCAACGGCACCGGCGCAGCGCCGGGACGGATTTCCGAAACCATGCTTTCGCCGCGCCAGCGCAGGCTCGCCGAAGGAACCGGAAGATGGCTGGGACTCGATCGCCTTAGCTCCGGCTCGCGGATGCGGATGTGCGCGGCCGCCCGGAAGCGCTGGAAATCGGTCACTCCGAGCGCGGGGAGTTCCTCTCGCGGACTGCTGTCGGCTGTCAGGGTGAGGCTCGCGTAAATCCCCTGGGGCAGGTGCAGGCGTTCCACCCGCGCGGGCATCGCGGCGATCTCAATCTGGCGCTGCACCTGGCGAAATTCCTCACTTTTGAATTCCAGCGCCGGTGCGCTCAGCGCGGCTTGGATCGGAACAATCCAGGGTGAGGTGAAAACTGTCCAAGAGACGGGTCGATTCATTTGCGTAGGCAAACGCGGGCTCCGACCAGTGCCCGTGTTCGGATTGCGCAGCTTGGGGGGACGCTCTCGCGGGTCCGCGCTCTGACGGTGGTCAGGTTGGATTCCACGCGGTTGGAGCGTTGCCGGCGCATGCATTAAAGCTCGGTCAGCCGGAGCGCAGTCTGGAACCGGGGTCTCGAACGCCATAACCGGCGGAATCGGTTCCTGCCGCGGCATGGCCGGGAAAACCGGACCCGCGGCTGCGCCGGCGGAAAATGATGGCGTTATCGCAGCCGTGAATGCGCCGTCGAACGGAATTCGGAACGGGTTCGCGCAGGAAACTTCCCGCAGCGCCGGCGGCGCCTGAGGCCAGCGCAGCGGCTCCGTTCGAATGTCTTCCCTAAGCGGCGGGCAGGAGATCCTGGGCGGAGTCGCAAAGACGAAGCCCAGTTCCGTGCGGGATGGCGGCCGCAACACATCCGGTCTGAACGGCGCGCGCTCCAATGTGGATTCGATCGGTTCCTGCCGCGGCATCCTCAGGAAAGCCGGAAGAGACAGCGTCATCGCCACTGTGGCCGTGCTTGAGAACTCCAGCCGGTGCGAGTTCACGAAAACAATCGAGGGCCATACGGGCGGCGCTTCAGGCCAGCGGAACGGCTCCCTTCGGGTGTCTGCTTCAAGCCGGGTGGAAGACGATCGAGGCGCCTTCCCCGCGGCAAACGGGGGGGCCGCGCAAACCGGCACTCCAGGGACGCCCAGGATACGCTCGCGCACGTGAAATTTTACTTCCTGTGCTGCGCTGGAATAGCGCGGCTGGTTTTCCGGTTGGGCCAGGGGTTCGGGACGGGCCCGGCGTTCGGCGGGCGCAACTCCGGCAGCGCTCCAGCGGCCGGGTGTCGCCTCCGCCGGCGCTTCGAAGAGTTCGCGCACGATGGAGAGCCCCGCCCGCGGGTAGGACACGGAAAGCTGCGGATCGAAGCTGGGAGCGGGAGCCGGCGCTTCCTCCGCCGCAGGCGAACTGCCCGCGCGCGGCCACGGCGCTAGAACCAGCGAGAGCGGCTCAGGTCCGCGCGCGGTCCACCGGCCCGCCGTCAACACCTCCGACGCTTCGAATATTTCTCCCGCGATGGAAATGTTGGCGAGCGGATCGCGCAGGGGAAGCAGTGGATCGAGGCTGGGATCGGCACCCGCACCTTCCGCGGCAAGCGGAATGCCCGCGTTCAGCCACGGCGCTGGATCGAGCGAGAATGGCGCGGCTCCGGCCAGGCTCCAGCGGCTGGCCATCAGCTCAGCCGGCGCGTCGAAGCGTGGCCGTGCGATGGAAATGTTCGCGAACGGGTAGCTCACCGGAAGCGGCGCATCGAGACCGGTTTCAGTTTGCGCCGCCGGAACGCCCCCCCGCAGCCACGGCTCTGAATCGAGCGAGAGCGGCGCAGCTCCGGCCAGGCTCCAGCGGCTGGCCATCAACTCAGCCGGCGCATCGAAGAGAGCGCGCGCGATGGAAATATTCGCGGGCGGGTAGCGCAGAGGCGGCTGCGGCTCGACACCTGGTCCATCTTCCGCCCCAAGCGGAACGTTTCCGCTCGGCTGCTGCGCGGCCACAAAGACCAACGGTAACGGTTTGTTACAGAGGCGATCTACGTATTGCTGAAGTTATGCTGGCCGCCGTTGGTCGTGACATTCAGCGCGCCAAAGCGTAATTTGGGCCAGTGTCCTTCAACCTGCCGCTGCCATTCGGGAATTCCGGCGCCCGCCTGGCCGTTGTCTTTGCCGGAGCGTTCGGAAAGCGCAGCGGCGAGGGGCAGGTAGTGTTGCTCCGTATATTCCCGGACAACGCGATTGGCGGAGAATTGCGGGGTCAGCCGCGCCATGCTTTCGCGCATGCGCCCGATCCAGGCGGAAGGGATGCCCGACGCATCGCGCCGGTAAAATTCCGGGACAATTTCGCCTTCCAGAAGATCGTAGAGCTGATTGGCGTCTTTCAGGTCCCATGCGGGATCGCTGTCGTGTCTTGCCATCGCCCATCGACCAGCCCACTTCGGGGGAGGATACGCTTCAGCCCACCAGCCATCCAGTTCAGAGCAATTGTGGCCGCCGTTGACCAGGATTTTCATGCCGCTGGTGCCGCTGGCTATGACAGGGGCGTCGCAGCGTATCAAGCAGCCAGAGATCGACGCCGCGCACCAGATCTTCGG
>CAVXWB010000212.1:0-7170 GCA_963765185.1 Bryobacterales bacterium | reverse complement strand
AGCTGTCCACCGCGCCCGCATACTCGCCCCGCTGCAATTGCAGGAAACCCAGGTGAAACGCAGCATCCTCCCAATCGGCCTTCACCGCCAGCAACCTTTCGAGAAGCTCTTCGGCTTCCTCGGGGTTGCCCTCGCGCTCGGCCAGCAGAGTCAGATTCCACAGCACGCCGGGCGTGTCGGGAGCGCTGGCGAGGGCCTTTTCGTGGGCCTCGCGGGCGCCCGCCAGATCGCCTCGCTCCTGCAGAACCGCACCCAGGTTCGCGTTCGGCTCAGGCGCGTCGGGGCGCAGGCGGGTGGCCTCGCGATACGCGTTCCGGCCTGCTCCAGTCTGCCGGTCTTCTGATACGCGACACCCAGATTGACCCACCCTTCGTAGGAGTCGGGAGCCGCTTTTACCAGTTGTGTGCAATATTGCACTACGGCGCTGTAGTCGCCGCGCGACAAAGCCACCCCGGCAAGCCCCTCCAGCGCGTGCCGCGATTGCGGCCGGATCTTCAGTAGCCGTTCCGATAATTCCTTGGCCCGATTGTCGTCCTTGCGGGACGACGCGATGGCGATCATGTTTCCCAGCAGCTCGGGCGAATTGGCGTTACCCGGAAGAAGCTTTCGGTAAATTTCGGAGGCCTCGTCAAGGCGTCCGAGCCGATGCAGGGCTACCGCTTTGCCGAACAACGCGCGGTCTTGCTTCGAGCCCTCCTGCTTGGAGCCGAGCTCGAGCGCTTGATCAAGCGACTTCAGGGCTTCCTCTGATTTGCCCATGTGAATCAGGCACATACCCCTCCCCGCGTACCCCTGCCAGCGGTTGGGATCGAGCTGTGTGGCGTTTTCAAAGGCTCGGGCTGCTTCCTCGAACTTGGATTGCCGCTCCAGCGCCAGGCCCAGGTTGTAGCACGCCGCGGCGTTGCTCAAGTCCGCCTCCGCCACCTTTGCGTAGCAGCGCTCGGCTTCTTCCCATTTTTGCTGTTCGAAGCGCAGGTGGCCCAGCCCGGCGTAGATTTCCACCGGATTCTCTCCGCGACCTGCCGCGCCTTCCAGTTCTTTCACCGCCTCATCCAGACGCCCCGCTCCCGCCAGCTTGACGGCTTTGGACAGAGCGCTGGAACTCGCCGGCCGCTTGGGTTTTGCGGAGCCTCTCGGCGGTGTCGCCGCGCATGAGCCGCTCCACCAGTTCATCGTCGATAAAGAAAACGTGTTGTCCGTTGCTGTCCGCCATACTTTTCCCGATCTCCTATTCTCGGCCTCAGCGGAATCACGTTCAGCGTGTCCTTGAGCTTGGCGCTGTCGCCGCTGTCATAATACAGACCGGCGCCTCCGGCGTCGATCTGGCTGTCGGTCCATTGGTCCACCTTCTGATCCTGCACCCAGGTGGTGAAGCGATTGCCTGTCGCATCCATGCGGACCTTATACGTCGTATCGAGGTGTGCCTGGATCGGCAACGGGACTTGGGTGCGTGGCTGTTCCTGCCCGTTGATCACCGCGAAATGCACCAGCGCCACAACCGGCTCCAAGCCCGGAGTGACCACCTGAATTTTCTCCACGTAGAAGCTCTTGTTGTTGGCGCGGAATACCCAACCCAGGGCCCCATGCTCGATCTGCCCTTCAAACACCAGCCGGTAGTCGCGCAGCGTCAGCGAACCTCGCAGAACGTCCACGTGGCGGCCCTGCCGCGATCCGGTTCCGTCGGAGAACCAATCCTGCATCCAGCCCGCGGTGGTGGTTGCCAGCGCCGAACCCGCCTCCACAAATTGCGGCTCGGTCTCGACCGGAGTTACCGGCTTGGACGCGCCCGATCCTCGCGAAGTCAGGATCACTCCGCCCACAATCAGCGCCAGGATGCCGGCGATTGCACCGATGCGCACGACGAAAGGTAAGCGGCTCCAGAAATTCTCGGAATGCTGGTAGGAAAGCTTGGGCAGCCCCAGCAGGTCCTCTTCGGGAGGAGCCGCCATCCGCAGCTTCACATCGTTGGGAGCGGGGGCGGGAGTGGGCGAAGGCGCTGCCTTCGGCTTTTCCGCCGGCGTTTCCTTCAGGGCCGCGGCAGGAACGTCCTTGACCTGCTCCGGCTTGCCGGCCGGCTGAGGCTTGACGGGTTCCGCCGGCTTGACCGGTTCCTTCTGCCGCGCGACGGTTTCTTCCTTCGCCGGTAGCGGGACAACACGCACTTCGGACCTGCGAGGCTTGATTTCGATGGGGTCCCGCTTTTCGGGGACCGGAATCGACTTGACAGGCCTGCTGGCAGCGCCCTTTTCGTCGTTACCCGAGGGGACACTCGCCGGGACAGTCGTTGGCACATTGGCTGGCGCATTAGTTAACTTCGGCGCGGGACCCAACACCATGGTGGGCCGCAGCGGCAGGCCGGTCTCGCGGGGAACTTGAACGCCTCCGCTCCGGGAGACAGCCGCGGTGAACACCTGCACCGGTTTTCCGCGCGCCGGGGCAAGACCGTGCAACGTCACCGGCACGGGCCGTGTGATGGTGGGCGGCGCGGGCGCGGGCGCGGCCGGGGCTTCCTCAGCTTCCGCTGTTTCAGGCGCCACCGTCTCCGGCGCCAACTGCTCCACCGCGGCGTCGCTTGTCACGTGGCTCCTCAGAACCTCGCCCGACGCGTCCGCGAGGCCGGCCCGATCCTGTGCGCTCTTCAGAGCATTGAATTCATCCGTGCCGGCGATCTGCTCCATGAAAACCGGATCGATATGGACCGGCTCAAAGCGCAACGGTTCGAGCTTCTCCAGCATGCCCGAGCTTTCGCGCCCGGCAGGATCCGGTTGAATCGGCGCAACGCGCATTGGTTCCAAACGGGCCGATCCGATCGCCGCTGGAATCTCGCTCGCGGAAGGAGGCTGTTCGGCGCCGGCATCCTCGTCCCAACCGGTCACCGCAAAGTCCAAACGAGCCAGGTCGCCAAGCAGAATTTCGGTCTTACCGCCAAGCGCCGGAAGATCCTCTTCGGACGCCCGCCACAGACCCGGAGCGTCTTCCGGAGGACGCGCGTCGAAGTCCACGTCCAAGGCCTCCCGCGCTGGTTCGAGTCTGGTTTCACTTGCGGGCCGCACACGGATTTCCGCTTGGGGCACGCCTCGCACGAATTCACGCAACTCCAATCCGCGTTCCCGCGGCGGCGTGTGAAAATCGGCCACAGTGAATAAGCTCAGCGTGATGCGTCCAGCCGGATCCAGCCGCTCCGCCGCCGTTTCCAGCGGGAATTCCTGCAAACGCGGCAGCGCCAACTCTGGAGCAAGCTCCACATTCGCGGCCAGAGCGGTGGTCGCCGCCGCTCCTACCACCGCGGCGACAGGATATTCGACCAGGAAACTGGAGACACTCGCGGGGCCCGGCTCTGCCGGCGGCGGCGCCGTCTCCGCGAAGGCGGGAACGGCGGCGGCCAGCGCGGGCTCGGGATCGAGAACCGCAGTTTGCATGGTGGCCTCGAGGTTGGCACTGCTCGCGGAGGCGGCCGGCAGTGGCGTCGAAAAGCCCGGCGCAGGCGTGGGAGCTTCCTCTCGCCCCAGCCTCTCGCGCCGCTTGAGCGCCGGAGACTCGGCCTCGCCGGGCTTGGTTTCCTGCGGCTTGGCTTCGGCTGATTCCTTCTCTTTGGGGTTCGCCTGCAAAAGGCGATTCAAGGCCAGCTGTGTGTACTCTTCCTGATACCTGAGGCGATGCGCATCGGAACAGAACTCGCCTCCCCTTAGCCGTTTGAACAGCGCGAGCTCCTTCCCGCAGTACAAGCACCGCATGTAGCCTTCATCGTCCCTTCCCCACTAATGCTAAAGGGTACTCTTAGGAGTTTCCATGCGGTAAAGCACTTATGTAGTGGTTTTCAGGCCGCAGCCTTACGGATTGTTAAGTGCAAGACCTTAGCCCAAGGGTCCTCGCCCCACGAAAAGTACCTCCGCGCACCCGTATGATCCGATTAAAAGGAGGCGCAGCGGCCTCTTTCAGGCGATCCTCCTACACCCCGTCCGATACCCTTCTTATGCAACCGAGCTAAAGTTTCTGCCTTACCTGACGATCAGATGATTTCTTTACACATTAAGCGCGAGTGCCGGCGGCGGTGCGCGCGAATCATTTCGAATTTCAGATTTATGAAGGAGAGAATCGATGGCCAAGGGCGAAGCGTTGAAGGCTCAAATTGAGGCGCTCCGAAGCGCAATTCCAGAACTGAAAGGGGTGTTGCTGGCGTCCAATGAAGGACTCCCGATCGCCCACTCTCTATCCAACGGCGCCGATCCGAATCGCGTAGCGGCCATGGCCGCCGCCGCGTCCAGCTTGGGACGGCGCATCAGCGACAGCATGAGCGCCGGAACGCTGGCGGAAGTCTCCATTCAGGCCGACGAGGGCGCGCTGTTCGTTTATTCCGCCGGCAGCAAGGCCGTGCTGGCGGTGGTCAGCCCGCAAGGCGGCAACGCGGGTTTGATTCACCTGGAATCGCGCAGCGCGGCCAAGGAAATCGGCGACCTGTTCTAAACGGGCAGTTCCGGCTTCTTCTTCCTCCTCTTCTTCTTCGGCAGCCGGCTGGCGGTGCGGCGGGCGCGATGAAAAGTTACCGCGAAGCGGTGGGCTTCGTCCCGCACCATTTGCACCAGGTGCAGCACCGGAGAAAAGCGGTCCAGCACCACCGGCTCCTGCTCCTGCCCGTAAACGTAAATCCATTCCTCGCGCTTGGCGATGGAAGCCAGAGGCTGATCGGTAATTCCGAGTTCCTCAAGCGCTGCCGCCGCCGCGTGCAGCTGCCCAGTCCTCCGTCCACCAGCACCAGGCCCGGCCGCGCGGCTCCTTCGGCTTGCAATCGCGAATAGCGCCGCGTGATCACCTCCCGCATGCGACGCGAAATCGTCGTTGCCTTCCACTGTCCGGATGATGAACTTGCGGTAATCCGACTTCTTCATCCGTCCGTCTTCCCACACCACCATGCTGGCCACTTTATCGGTGCCCTGAATGTGCGAGATATCGAAGCATTCGATGCGGCTCGGCGCGGCCTCCAGACTCAGCGCCTCCTGCAGCGCCGCCTGAATCGCCTTCGAGGAAGGCTTCAACACGCGGAAGCGCTGCTCGAAGCTGTGCTGCGCGTTCGATTCCACCAGCGCCAGCAGAGCCTTCTTCGGGACCGCGCTGCGGCGTGCTGAATTTCCACTTTGCGCCCGCGCTTCTCGCTGAGGATTTCTTCCAGCAGCTCGCGATCCTCAAAATCCACCGGCACATGCATGAACGCGGGAATATAGGGCTCGTTCAGATACACCTGCTTGATCAGCGACGAGACGAACTCCTGGGGATCGAATTGCAGTTGGTCTTCCCAGAAAAAATCCCGCCGGTCGACGATGTGGCCGTGGCGCAGATGGAACAGGTTCACGGCCACCAGCGGCGGCTCCGCATAGTACGCCAGAATATCGGTGTCGCTGCCTTCGGCGGCGGCCATTTTTTGCTTCTCGCCCATCTCTTCCACGGTGCGCAGCAAGCTCATGCAGCGGCCGAGGCTTCTTCGTAACGCGTGGCGGCGCTGGCGTCTTCCACGCGCTGGCGCAGTTCCTTCGCCAGATCCTTGTGGCGCCCTTCCAGAAACAGCCTCACGTCGCGCACCGCCGCCTGATAACGATCGTCGGTGGTGAGCCCCTGGACGCAGGGCCCCTGGCAGCGATGGATGTGATACTCCAGGCACGGATGCGTGTGGTTCCGCGTCAGATCCACGTTGCAGGAAGGCACCTTGAAGTGCCGGTGAATGAAATGCACCAGCCGGTGCGCGAGATTGCCCGGAAAATACGGGCCGAAATAAGTCGCGCCGTCCTTGCGCAGCCGCCGCGTGACGTACACGCGCGGATATTTTTCGGCCGTGAGCTTGATGTAGGGGTAGGTCTTGTCGTCGCGCAGCAGAATGTTATAGCGCGGCTTCCACTGCTTGATCAGGTTGTTTTCGAGCGCCAGCGCCTCCTTCTCGTTATCCACGCAGATGAAGTCGACCTGGCGCGCCTCGCGGATCAGCGTTCCGGTTTTCGAATCGCCCAGGCGGTCTTCGTTGAAGTAACTGCGGACGCGGCTGCGCAGATTTTTGGCCTTACCGACGTAGATCACCGTGCCATGGGCGTCCTTGTAGAGGTACACGCCGGGGAGGGCCGGTAGCTCGGCGGCTTGTGCGCGAAGGTCGGAAAGCGGATTTATAATTTAATTGTGTCACGCACGCTTGTAGTGACGTTATGTGTCGCGTTTGTGTTGAGCCTGCCGATCTACGCGCAGCAGCCTGCGGCGCCCACCCCGGCCACTCCGCCGTCCTCGCCGCAAGCCCAGCCCCAGGAGCAGGAGCCGCCCGAAGAGGATCAGTCCTTCAAGCCCAGGGAGTACGACTTCAACCCGCTGAAGGCCACGCAGAGCATCACCGCCGGCGATTACTATTTCAAGAAGGGCAATTTCGCCGCGGCCAAGGGCCGCTACAAGGACGCGACCCTGTTCGATCCGGGTTCGGCCGACGCATTCGAGAAGCTGGGCGAAGTCTCCGAGAAGCTGCACGACTTCGCGGCCGCCCGCGCTTCCTACACCAAGTATTTGGAGTTGGCGACCACGGCCAAGGATGTCGAGGCCGTCAAGAAGCGCATGGAGAAGCTGCCCGGCCCCAAAAAGTAATCCAAGGAGACATGACCGACAAAATAGTGGTTCTCAGCGCCTGCGACTCCGAGGAGCAGGCCGCGCGTCTGGCTCGCCACCTGGTCGAGCTGCGTTTAGCCGCCTGCGTCAACATCGTTCCCGGTGCGCGTAGCGTTTACCGTTGGAAGGGAGCGATCGAGGATTCCGCGGAGTGGCTCCTGGTAATCAAGTCCCGCCGCGATCTGTTCTCCGCGATTCGCGCCGAGCTCGCCCGCATGCACTCCTACGAAGTGCCGGAACTGCTGGCCCTGCCGGTCGTCGAAGGCGCGGAGAACTACCTGGCGTGGATGGACCGGGAGCTGGCGCCCGAGGAGGAAAGCTAGAATAGAATTGATGACGCGCAAGGTCAGTGTCGTAATCGAGCAGGACGAGCACGGATGTTACGCTTGGTGCCCCGATTGAAAGGGTGCCAATCGCAAGGAAAGACGATCGAGGAAAGCCTTACGGACATCCGTGAAGCCATGGAGCTCTTCTTGGAAACTGTGCCTAAGCACTCCCGTTCGTAAATACGGCAACGAATCGGCTGAGCCTTGCAAGGTG
>CAVXWB010000211.1:0-48906 GCA_963765185.1 Bryobacterales bacterium | reverse complement strand
GGAGGTAAGAATTATGAGAATTCAAGCTGGCGTTTTCGCGGTCGGTCTCAGTCTGATGGCCGCATCGCTTCCCTTGCTCGCGCACCACTCGTTTGCTGCGGAGTATGACTCAAACAAACCCATCAAGGTCGCGGGCGTCGTCACCAAGGTGGAATGGATGAACCCCCATGCACGTTTTTATGTCGACGTGAAGGACGCCGACGGCAAGGTCACCAACTGGAACTTTGAATTGGGCGCAATCCCCGTTCTGTTAAAGCAGGGTTGGACAAAGAATTCCCTGAAGGTCGGAGACCAGGTAAAGGTGGAGGGCTCGGCGGCGAAGGACAATTCCAACAGTGCGAATGCCCGCAGCGTGACGTTGGCGGACGGACGGCGAGTATTCGGAGGGTCGTCGGCCCCCAACAGCGCACAGGATCAATAGACCCGGCGGATAGCTTCGAAACCGGCGTTTCGGCCCAGCATAGAGGTAAGGACCGAGGAGACTCAACGTGAAGAAGAATCTAAGGACATTGTCGGCCGCTGCGGTGGCGTCGGCTTTAGGCTTGGCGGTGGCGATCGCAGCACCGCAGGACGGGGCTCAGAATAAAGGCGCCCCTGCGCCACAAGCGAAAGGAAAAGCCGGTGGACGCGGCGCGCGGAAAGGGCCTCCCGGTCCGGTGCCGCGTTTGTCCGACGGGAAACCGGATCTGAGCGGGATCTGGAACGGGTTTGGCGGCAGCGGCCAGGACGCCCCCGATATGTTGCCTTGGGCGGCCAAGATAGTTGCCGACCACCGGGCCAAGGGCGGCGCGGAGGATTACGAGGCGCGCTGCCTTCCCGGAGGCCCTCCGCGCGCGGCTCCGTATCACACTTCGTTGTTTTCCACCCCCAAGCTGGTGTTGATGCTGTTCGAGGGCAACACTCACATGTATCGCCAGTTCTTTGTGGACGGAAGCAGTCACCCCAAGGATTTGAAGCCCACCTTTTACGGCGATTCGCGCGCCCACTGGGAGGGCGACACGCTGGTGGTGGACACCGTCGGTTTCTTTGAAAAATCCTGGTTCGATTTTGCGGGAACTCCGCACACCAAAGCGATGCACCTGATCGAGACATTCCACCGCACCGACTTCGGCGACATGGAGATGAAAGTCACCATTGAGGATCCGGGAGTCTTCACCAAGCCCTGGGTCATCAACCGAACCACCACCCTCGAGACCGCCTTCGAAATGACCGAGTACGTCTGCAACGAAAACAATCAGGACCCCGGACACCTGGACGCCACCATCGCGGCGTCCACAGTCGGAAGCGAGAATCTCGACAAGGTTAAATTGGCAGGCGTGCCGCCGGTCCAACCCAGGAAGGCGCCCGCGCCCCCGGCCGGCCCCACTCCTCGCACCCGAAGACGGCAAAGTGGATTTATCCGGAGTCTGGGTCCCGGGCAGCACCCTGCTGCCGGGCGATCCCTCGTATCAACCCTGGGCCAAGAAAATATACGACGAGCGCAAAGCCAACAAGGGCAAGGACGATCCGGAGCGCATCTGCCTACCCGATGGCGCGGTTCCGATGAATCCGCTCCGTATAAGATCGTGCAGGGCCCCAAAATGGTGGCGCTGCTGTGGGAGGGAAATACCCACAGCTATCGGCGATTTTTCCTGGACGGCCGCGCTCACAACCTCGACATTGAACCCGAGAGCTATTCGGGTCAATCCATCGGCAAGTGGGATGGCGATACTCTGGTCGTCGACACGGTGGGCTTCAACGACAAAACCTGGCTGGACTCGACCGGCAAGCCGCATAGCGAAGCAATGCATTTGATCGAACGCTACGGCCGGCCGGACTTGGGGCACCTGAACGTTCAACTCACCATCGAAGACGAAAAAGCCCTGACCAAACCGTACACGTTCACCCGAGTCTTCACCCTCGCGCCGAACTGGGAACTGCAGGAATACGTTTGCCAGGCGGTTCTCGACGGGATCGAATAGCCGCGTGGACCCGTAGTTTCACACACCCGATTGACACCGCCTCTCCGCGGGTGATATGGTTGAGCCCAAGTTTCGTAAAGGGTTTGTTTGTGCTTGTTGAGGTAACGCGACGCCCCTCGACTTCCTGGTGGTCGATCAGGCGCGCAAGACTCCGAACGGAGAACAGAACGCCCGGCCAGAGAGCGGGCTTGGTATAAATGCTAAGCTCGCTACGAGTAAAGTGCCGATTCTACGAATTATCCACGTCGGTTCCCACATGGAAGCGATTTTCGAGAGCGATAGACCTCGACAAATCGAGAGGCGGCCGTTCTCCTTCGCACTTTCCGTCTAGGACGCGGAGGATATTCGCTGGTATCTGGAGGATTACCGCGTCTACCCGATAGATCCTGATCCGACGATCGCGAGGCGGATCGAGCAGCGGATGGCCGCGGCCGGGCGCGAATTGTTCCGTGAGGTGCTTGAGGGCAGCGATGTTTGGGCGAGCACGCGCCAGAACCTGCGCGACACGCGCATGGAAGTCGAAACCGAACTCGAGGACGCGCCGGTCCCTTGGGAACCGATGCGCGACCCGGCTGGCGATCTTCCGCTGGCGCTGAACGTCCCCTCGTTCGTGCGCTGTCATTCCAGACCGTCCCTTCCTCCCGACCCTCCCAAACCGATGTCGGGCAAAACCGCACTGGCTGCTCGGGCTGATTGATTGTGGCGTTCATGTTACGCTCCTTCCGAAATAGGCCATGGTGCGGTGACGCGTATGCGAGCGCGATACCAGTCGTAAGTCATTGAAATTATGGTAAGTGGAGGGCATCACAAATTGGCCAAGTTGGCCAATCGCCCAATCTTGTACAATTTCGGCAACGCGGTCAGCTAGGGGGAAGCTGCAGTCTGAAAGCGCCTCTTGTCGATCTTCAGCGACCTGATTTTATGCTCCAGAGTGGATCGCGGGATGCCGAGTTTGGCGGCGGCGCCGGAGGGCCCGTATACCCGTCCTCCACTCTCGCTTAATGCAGCCTCAATGATTGCTTTCTCCTCAGCAGCGGGCCTCTTAAACGGGCCGGGTTCCGGGTTCGGCGCAGCCGCGGGAGGTTGTCGCGAAAGCCAACTCTCGTCGACTGAGAAACTCTCTGTTTCGCATACAATGACAGACCGCTCGATCACGTTCTGCAGTTCGCGAATATTCCCTGGCCATGGATACGACTGAAGCAGATCGAGACTCTTCCGATTCACCGCCCGAAAACTCTTTCCCGATTGCCTTGCGAAACGATCAATGAAGTATTCAACCAGCAGGGGAATGTCTTCTCTTCGTTCACGCAAAGAGGGCATTTCAATTGGAAAGACATTGAGCCGGTAAAACAGGTCGCTCCGGAACGTGCCCGCGGCGATGGCAGCGTCCAAATCACGGTTGGTGGCGGCAATCACTCGAACATTCGTGCGGGTGGATCCCAGCCGCACCGACACGTTCAAATTCGCGCTCCTGGAGAACCCGCAAGAGGGCAATCTGGGTTCCGGCAGGAAGCTCACCGACCTCGTCGAGGAAGATCGTGCCTCCTTCGGCCAGCTCAAAGCGCCCTAAACGCCGCTGAGTTGCCCCGGTAAAGGCGCCCTTCTCATGGCCGAACAATTCTGAGGCGATCAAGTCGCGCGGGATGGCTGCGCAGTTCACACTCACAAAGGCGTGTGGGGAGCGCCGGGAACGCCTGTGAATCGCGCGTGCCACCAGTTCCTTGCCGGTGCCGGTCTCGCCGGTGATCAGAACGCTGGAGTCGGTGGGAGCGACTTTGGATACGCGAGACAGCACGCTTCGCAGGGGAGGTGAAGTTCCGACGATCTGCTCAAACATCGACGCCTTATCGATTTCTTCGCGCAACGCAACGTTTTCGATTTGGAGTCTCTGCTCCGCCCGCTTGCGATCCTCGATGTCGGTCGCAGCGACATACCATCGCCTGAGGTGTCCTTGTTCGTCCCTTAGCGGGTTCCAGCGGTAGAGAAACCAGCGATACTCCCCGTCTTTTCTCAGCAAGCGAAATTCGACTTCGAACGGGAGGACGCTTAGGAGCCCCTTTTGAAGCTCGCGTTTCAGGCGCTCCCGGTCATCTGGAAGCACAAACCTGCCAGGGTCGCCGTTCCGCCACTCCTCAAGGGTAAAACCGAAATAATCGAGCGTTGCTTGATTTACATAAAGACGACTGAGATCAGGTCCTACTACAGCAACCTGCTGCGGCGCGAAATCCAGGATCTGTCGCACCTCACGTTCACCTTGCCGGATCTTCTCTTCGGCTTCTTTTGCCGCGGTGACGTCCGTCACGGCGCCAACATATTCGAGGTCGCCTGACGAAGTCTTTAACGCGCGAGCTGAAACGTGGAGGTACTTGACCGAACCGTCCGGCATCAGCAAACGATGCTCAAAATCAAGATTTTCCCTTGCCTCGGAGGCGCGGTCGATAGCCCGCTGGACAAAATCTCTGTCGTCGGGATGAATTCGCTGAAATACCAACTCCAACGTTGGCTTAACGGCTCGATCGAGATTCAAAGATGTTGTAGGTTTCCTCCGACCAGTAGATCTCTCCGCTGACAACGCTCCAGCCGAAACTGCCGGTGTGGCTCATGCTCTGCCCTTGAGCCAGGTAAGCTTCGCTGCGGTGCAGATCAGAATAGAGGACGGCGTTCTCCAGCGAAATCGCGGCTTGCGAAGCCAGCAACTCCAGTACGGCGACCCGGCCCGCGGTGAAAGCGCGCGGAGTCAGATTGTTCTCCAGATAAAGTGCGCCGACAAGCTTCGTTTGCTTGACGATGGGCAGGCAAAGGACGGATCTGGGGCGCTTCCGCCACACGTACTCGTCCTCCGAATACAAGTTCCCGGCCGAAGCGTCATCCAGCACCACGCGCTCACGCGTCCGGATCACGTAATGCAGCGCGGATTGCGGGAGATCGGACGGCGTGACCGCTGCCTGTCGAACGGCGACCTCGACCCTGCCATCGCCGGTGTCGGCCTCCGCCTCGATCCGCGGCTCGTCACCACGCAGGAGGATGAGCAGACCCCGCTCGGCCCCTGCATGCTCCACCGCGATTCGCATGAGCTTCTCGATCAGTTTGTCGAGGACGATCTCGCTTGAGAGTGCCTGTGAGGCCTTAACGACAGTCTCGAAGTCCAACTGTCCGACGGGTGCGCCGATTGTGGAGGTAGTGGTCGAAGGAAGCCGTTCCTCGTGCAAGCGCGGATAGCGTTCGTCGAGTTGCTTCACCTTGCCGAGCGCGCCCCAACGGTCGTAGCAATTCCGCGCGTTGCGGAGATAGGCATAGCCAGCCGCTTCGAGACTGCGCGCCAGGCAGTAGTTCGCCGCCACTTCGTGGGCCAACCCCTCGTTTTGAACGAAGCCGTGCTCGCGCGCCAAATGGATAGCCTGCTCGTAAAGACGCAGGGCATCGGCGTCACGACCTTCGATGCGCGCGACCTCTGCCGACACCAGAGCGTGCTTGTCGGCGAAGGTTGGAGGATAGTTTTCGGCCCACTCGCGCAGTTGTTCCCGATGCGCCGTCAGGAGTTCGCGCCAGCCCGCCTGCTCGTCAGCCGAAGCTTCCTCATAGAGCGCCGCCACCGTCAGCGCAGTGTAGTAAAAGTAGTCGAGCAGCTGCAACTGTACGGATGAGATCCAGAGCAGCGCCTTCGCCTTGTCGGCTGCCGCCTGGGCCTCGGCGTAGTCGCCTGAGAGATACCGCGCCTTGAGTTTGCGAATCCAGTGCAGACAAATCACGGTCGGCATCCCTGCGGCCGTCAGTTGCGCTTCGAACGCCGCCTCGTCGAATCGCTCGTCGCTGAAGGCAGAAAAGGTCGCATCGAGACCCTGCATGCTCGCGATGAAGCGTTGCTGGCTCACGATGAGATCCACGACATCGCGGAACTTGGCTGTCCGAGCGAAGTCCAGCGCCATCGCCGACTCGCGCCACACCGCATCGAGCGGATCGTTCCGCGTAAGCAAATATGTGATGGATTGGTGCATGCCGTAGCAAGCGAAAGTCAGATCGCCTCTCTCCGCGGCGGTACGAGTGGTCGCCCGACGGAGTTCGATCACGCTCGTGAGCGGCTCGGTCCAGAAGGCAGCTAGTCCCATCGCATGGGAGACCTTCGTGTCGTAGGCGGTGAAGCCGTGCTTCTCCACCAGGTCGCAGGCAAGCCTGGCCAGGCGGTAGCCTTCGCGGTAACGGTGAAAGTTCGGTCCAAGGACAGACCCGAGGCAAGCATAGGCGTAGGCGGAAGCGCCGCTCATCCCGTGCTGTATGCTGACGTTCACCATGCGGCACGCCAGCAGGCAAAACAACTGAAAGTCGGTAAATGTGGCTGGACCAGCAAGGACTGAAAGCACCTGCATGGCTGCCTGTATTTTCGGATCGGTCATCAGCGGCAGATCGATCAGGCTCTCGATCGGATGCCCGTTGAGGGTCTGCCATACCGTCTCGTATTCGGCCCGGACCTGCTCGAGGGTAGGGTGTGCCGGCAGGTCGATGCCGAACCGGCGCAGGCATCCGAGCGCGCTGTCGATGGCCAGCGGGTGTTCGCCCGTCAATACATGCAAATTGATCTTCAGGCAGGAGGCGTCCGCGAACTCGACGTCTGAAGCCGCGCGCTGCAGCAGCTCCCCAATCAGTTGCGCGGCCCTTTCCAGGCCACCGCAGAGAAGCTCGCACTCCGCACATTCGAGGGACAGGCTGAATTTCAACTCGTGCTGAATCGCCCAGTCCTGCTCATCTAACAGCGCGATGCCTGACGCAAAATACGTGCGCGCCGACGCGTAGGCCGCCGACGCCTTCGCCTTTCGCCCAGTACGCAGATTGATTGTCGCGACTTCCGCCTTCTCGTCCCGGTCGATCCAGCAGTGCGGCGCCCCGATTGAGCTGATTCGCCACATCGAATAGATGCTCGGCGAGCTGGTCCTTCGACATGCTCGCCAGCAGCACTCGGCCGATCCGAAGGTGTGCCCCGCGCGCGCTCGCCTTCGGGGATGAGGGCATACGCCGCCTCCTGAATGCGGTCGTGGAGGAACGCGTAGGAGCCCTCCAGGCGGAGAATCAACCCGGCGCGGGCAGCCTCCAGGAGCGCAGTGTGGATCGCCTCTTCTGATTCCCCAAAAACCTGACTCAGTGTGGCAATCTCGACCACGTTTCCGAGACAAGCGAGTTGCTGGAGGGCGGTCTGCGCCGTGCCGGACAATCGCTTTAGCTTCCCGACCATGAGATCCACGACGTTGTCGGTGTAGCCGTGCGCGCGAATCCGAGCCAAGTCCCAGACCCAGGCTCCCGCATCCGGGTCGCGCCTGAGCAGCCCTTCCTCGGCCAGCGCCGTGAGGAACTGGATCGCGAAGAACGGATTGCCGCCGGTCTTTTCGTGCACCAGCTCCGCCAAAGGCCGGGCGGAATCCCACTCGCAGTGCAAGGCATCGGCGACCAGCCGGCCGACATCGTCGAGCCCGAAGGGCGCCAGCACGATCTCCTGCATCCTCGGTCCGGCTTTGCGGATCGCGTCCAGCGTCCGCGTGAGCGGGTGAGACGAACTGACTTCGTTGTCGCGGTAAGCCCCAACCAGCATCAGGTGCCGTACGCTCCGGATCGGTCATCAGCTGCTCCAGCAGCTCAAGAGTTGCCGCGTCCAGCCATTGCAGATCGTCGAGGAACAACGCAAGCGGATGCTCCGGCCTGGCGAACGCGCCGAGGAATCGCCGGAACACCATCTGGAAGCGGTTCTGCGCATCTTGCGGCGGCAGGTCCGGAACGGGCGGCTGTTTCCCGATGATGAACTCGACCTCCGGGATGAGGTTGACGATCAGCTGGCCGTTCGGGCCCAACCGCCTCCTGACAGGGCAGGCCGCCACTTGCCCACCTCGGCTTCGCTCTTGACGAGGATCTGACGGATCAGAGTCTGGAAGGCCTGTGCCAGCGTCGCGTACGGGATGTCGCGCTTGTATTGGTCGAACTTGCCGGACGCGAAGAGGCCGCGCGGCCGAACCAGCACCTTGTGCAGCTCATTCACCACTGAGGATTTGCCCACGCCGGAATAACCGGATACGAGCACGAGCTCCGGCATGCCGTGGGCCACGACCCGGTCGAAGGCGGCAAGCAGGGCATCGATCTCGCGCTCCCGCCCGTACAGCTTCTCTGGGATCAGCAATCGGTCCGACGAATCGTGCGCGCCCAGAGGGAACGGATCGATGCGGCCATGTGACTGCCATTCCTGCCAGGCACCGCCGAAGATCGGCTTCAAGGCCGGACGCGGTCTGGTAGCGCTCCTCGGCATTCTTGGCGAGGAGCTTCATCATGATCGCAGACAGCGGCTCGGGGACTGCGGCCCGATCACCCGGCGGTGTCGGCTGGCGCGCAATGTGGCAGTGGACCCACTCCAGTGGGTCGGCGGCGGTAAACGGCAGACGTGCCCGTAAGCATCTGGTACAAGGTGACGCCAAACGAGTAGAGATCGCTGCGACTATCAATCGAGCGATTCATGCGGCCGGTCTGTTCGGGCGCCATGTAGGCGAGGGTGCCGGCAATGATCTCCGGCGGCGCGGGCGCCTGGCGCTCGCGCGGCAGTTGGGACGCGATCCCGAAGCCGGTCAGCCAGACGCTGCCGGCGGCGTCGACGAGCACGTTCGCAGGCTTGATGTCTTTATGTATGAGGCCGTGCCGATGGACTTGGCCGAGTGCTGTCGCCAAGCCAATAGCGATGCGCAGGACGCGGGTCAGATCGAGCGGTTGCCCCCGATCCCGCTCAAGAACCAGATCCAGGGGCTCACCGCCAGGGTCCGTCAGTATAAGGATCGTCCGCCCTTCGTGACGAGTGAGCGCCAAGCGGCTTGGCTGCCCACGCAGGATCGAGTTCCGGCTGCGAGCGAGTATTCGTGCTCGAGCCGCCGAAGGCACTTGGGGCGATGGCTGTTCTGCGGCGAGCGCCACCGCCAGGACCGGCGATAGGTTGCCGTGCTGCCGGCCGCGGTAAAGAGTGAAGTCCGCGCCTTCCCGGAGCGGCTCCAGTGTGTACCCGGAAGGCTCGGTCATGGAGGGCATACTCGTCGCCACGGTTGCACCACCTCGGAATATCCATTTTGACAGCTTGCTTCAGGGCGCAAACCGCGAGCGAATCGTGAACCAACTGTGCGGATCGAGCCTCCACTAGAATTGCAGCTTTAGCGCATATTGCATGATCCGGGGATTCACTGTTAAAGCGCTGATCACGCCGAAGGTACTGGGGGTGGACACATCATTGGATGGATTTGCAAAATTCGGCCTGTTCAGAACATTGAAGATCTCCCACCGAAAGATCAGCTTTACACGCTCTGTGAGAGGAGTGGTCTTGATCGCAGCGATGTCGAAATCCTGTTGATCCGGCCCTCTCAGGATATTCCGTCCGAGGTTGCCGAAAACGGTCCCCCCGCCACCTGACACGGGATATTTGCCATCGATCATTCCGCCACTTGGAATGGATGGCGCCGGAACAAATGCGCTCGTGTTGAAGAATTCGTTGACACGGCTGCTGACGCTTCCACTCCGGCCGGCATCGGCAAGTGCGGCGCCCGGAGCCACGCTTCCTGTGGTGTATAGGGTTGCGGGACCAAACAGTGTACCGGCCGCGCTGTCCAGGATGCTGAAAGGGAGTCCGGACTGCAGAGTGGCGATACCCGAGATGCTCCAGCCATTTCCGAGTTTTCGAATGGCTGCGCTTGTCGCGTGTTCGGGACCGGGCACGTTCCACGTACCGCTGATAACCAATCGGTGAGTTCGATCAAAGTCGGAGACGCCGCGCTGAGCAGCGACATTGTTTTGATCGTTGTAAACCACTTCCCCAACGATCGGTAATCCGAATGTGCCCGCGATAGCAGCACCGAGACTATCCCCCGCATCGTCAATCGATTTTGAAAAAGTGTAGGCAGCCAGGAACTGAAGACCGTGACTCAGTGTCTTTCTTCAGCGTGGCCTGCAATGAGTTGTACGATGAATTCCCACTGCTTTCGAGACGGTAGAGCAACGGGGTCAACCCGACGAAAGGAACCCGCTCCGCTGTGTTGGCCGTGGAGTTGGTTGTGAGTCCGTTCACAGGGTCGGAAGGGCTGGCGAGAAGAGGCTGATTATTGCTCCGACCCACGGCCTAGGTGCGTGCCCTTCGCGCCGGCATACCCGATTGAGAGAACGTAGCTCTTGTGTTGATACTGCAGGTCGAAGTCATATTGCTGGACGGTAGACTCCTTAAAATCAGGATCGGTAATGAAGGGAGTTCGGAGAAAGCTGGTCCCGGTAAACGGTGGGACCTGGTAGCATGTTGCCTACGAAATTTGGGAATGAAGAACTCGTCGGCAAATTTGGAAAGGGATTCTGCCAGGCTAGCGGCCGCGTTAGCGCCGCCATTTAGTGAAGCACTCAATGCGAACGGCGGGTTAAGAGCCAGCTGTAAGCCATTCGCCGCGAAGCTGGTGCGGTTCGCGTAGATGCCATATCCTCCTCGAAGAACCAAATCGTTGGAAGAAAATGGCTGCCACGCGAAGCCAACGCGGGGTTCCGGGTGCGTTTGGACGGGGTGATCCAGCAGGGTTGAATTCTCACGTGGAAATCCCGCAGGGGCGCCGCCGGAAAAGTTGTCGGGCAGAACAAATCCGGAGGTGGCTGGGCTCGTAAAGCCGCCAGCCGGGGGTGCAACGTAGAACTGAGGGAAGAAATTCGATACACGACCGTCGACTTCGCTTGGTTGGCCATCGACCTCGACTCGAACCCCGAGATTCATGGTGAATGTTCGCGTAACTTTCCAGTCATCCAAGGCAAAGAAACCGGCAGCGTTTGCACGTTGCCCCACATCGGGAATTCCAGCAACCACGCTTGAGAAGAAAATGTTGGAGAACGATGTGCCGTTCCCTGCCTGCGCCGGCCGAGGCAACCCGAGCAGGAAATCAGGGAACGACAGAAGTGTCATGAAACCGGCCGTTTCATCGCTTCGATGGTTGAACTGATTTCGGAAGATTTCCGTGCCGACACGAAGATTGTGCTTGCCCCGAGACAGGAATATGACGTCGGAAATGTAAAAGTTATTACCGGCTGTTTTGCCCCGGTCGTTACTGGAATTCCCAAGCTCAAAAGCGCCGAGAACGTCAATCTGGGGCAGTCCCTCCTGGGTGCCGCTGGGGCTGTTTATCCCCACGTCCTGATCGGTGAGCGTCCCTCCGGCGACGCTTTGACCCGCATTGCGGGAGAAGCCAAAGCGGAATTGGTTGATCGCTCGCGACGAGAAAATGTGAGTCTCGGCTATGGCCAGGTTCCGGTTCTCAAAGGAACGGAGCGCCGGAAAGCCAGGCACACTGGCGCCGAAGAAAGGAACGTCCTGATTCGAGTTTGAGAAAAAGAACTTCGCCGACAGGCGATCCGCCGCGCGCAAATTGAAGTCGAAGTTTGTATTGAACTGGTCTTCGTTGTAATGTCCAGGCACGACTGCGGTGTAGTTGACACCGCTCCCCGAAGTCTGAGGGCTCGGGATTACATAGGTTCCATCGGGGTTCTTCGCGTTCAGAAGATTGAGCGCTACCGGGTTGATATTCGAACCGTCGCGGGCCACCGCCACACCTCCGAATGCCCCGGTTTGGCCGCCGAATACAGCGCCAAGCGAGGCTGGCGTGCGGACCAGCGGTATGGGAGGAAGGCTCAGAGATCTAACACTGCTGCTCAAGGATGCCGCATTCACATCCCTTGTAGCTTGGTAGGAAACGAAGAAAAAGGCGCGCTTCTTTGACCAAGGCATCGGCCCCCCAAAGTGCCACCGGGTTGTGAGCGCCGAAATTCTCCCCTCGGCACGCCGGTTGCGTTCGCAAAGAAATTATTCGCGTCCAGTGCCTCATTGCGACCGAAATAATAGGCATTCCCATGAAGATCGGCCGTGCCCGACCTGGTTTCGACGTTTACGTTCGCGCCTGCTCCTCGCCCATACTGCGCGTCGTAGAGCGAAGTCTGGACCTTGAACTCCTGAATGGTATCTGGAGCGGGGATCGCGATCCCCGCTCCACCGAAAGGAGTGACCTCAGTGATATTGGAGCTATAACTGTTCGCATCCACACCGTTTAGCATGAAATTGTTGTCGCCGCTACGCGCACCATTGGCGCGGATCTCCTGGCTTCCGGCCCCCAGTTGAGTTGCGTCCACGATATCGGTGTTTGTTCCGGCCGTCAGGCCGAGGATCTCGGTAAAGTTGCGATCGACGAGCGGCAAGTCGACGATGGTTTCCTGATCGATGACTCGTCCCAGAGTGGCGTTCTCCGTTTGAAGGAGAGGAGGCTTAGGGCTAACCGCGATCTGTTCCTTTGCGCCGCCGATTGGAAGCTGAATCTTCAGCTCTGCTCACCTCGGTGATTTGAACCTGAACAGCTATTCAAGACGATTGGCTCGAATCCTGGCGCGCGAACCGTCAGGTCATAGTTCGCCGGAGGCAGGAATTGGACCGAGAAATTCCCCTCGGCATCCGTAGCGAGATCGCGCTTTTCTCCGGTGCCCTGGCTGCTTGACAACGATTGCCGCACGCGCCACCAGCGCTCCACTGGGGTCGGTCACGGTGCCGGCGATCGCTCCGGTATCTGGCTGTCTGGCCGTGCATCGGCAGAGAGCAAAGCACGAGCGCGGCCAGCTCGGAGCAAGGTGCGGCATCGCGTGCATCGAGATGTTCACGCATCGCCTTGTTCCTCCAACAATCACCACAGCAGGTCGAGAGAACGAATCTCGAGTCACGTATAGTGCGAATTAGCCGGCGCTTTGGCTCAACGCTTCTGCGCAGCAACGCGCGCCGCAGCTTCCCACTCTTTTAAGGCTTCTGCGTCAAGCAGAACATTGATTCTCGCGTTCCCGGACGTGCAGCTTCTCTGGAATCAGGAATCGGTCCGACCAGGCGTGCGTGCCCGTTATTAGGGAAAGGATCGATCCGAACACGCGACTAATCCCGCAATTTAGGTCGATCGAAGACAAGGAGCAGCTTGATTCGCACAGATTTTAGGCCATCTCCTGCGCGAAGAACCAGCAGCCCGCGGTGAAAGTCGTCTGGCGGGAAAACCGCTCCACCTCCATCGAGTTTGATCTGATCGCTCGTTGCGATCGTAACGTCGATGAGCAGAGGAAGGGCGCGCGGCACGACCACGACGCCGCCGGTGTAACCAATACTCAGCCGGACCACCGGCTGCCGCGGAGGTCCTTCCAACGTCCGTCCTCCCCGTACTTTTCAGGGTGTAGCACTTTTGGACGCGGGTCTTCTGCGGTGTCGAGTTGAAGGACCATCCACTTCGGATAGGGAACACCCGGGTCCGAGACCTCGTCGAGCAGCCGCACATCCTCAGCTGAGAGCCGAAGGTCCACGGCACGGATGTTGTCTTCCAAGTGCTCAGGTTTTCGGGCAGCGACGATCACACTGCTCACGGCCGGGCGTCCCAGCACCCACGCGAGGGCCACCTGGGCAGGGCTCGCGTCGTGCCGTTTGGCGACTTCTTTCAATACATCGACGATTTTGTAACCGTTTTCCTTATCGAAAGGCACGAACTGACCCGCCTCCGCGAAGCGTGTCCCAGCGGGTGCCGGATTGTTGCGGCTGTACTTGCCGCTCAGGAATCCTCCGGCCAGCGCGCTCCAGACCAGAATGCCGATGTTGTGGTACTCGGCAAATGATTGGAATTCGTACTCAAGTCCCCGGCCGACGAGGCTGTAGTACATCTGTGCCGTCACATATTTTTCAAGGCCGAGGCGTTCCTGAAGCATCACCGCCGTCGCAGCCTGCCAGGACATCAGGTTGGAGAGCCCGATATAGCGGACTTTCCCCTGGCGCACGAGGTCGTTCAGGGTCCGCAGCGTTTCCTCCAAAGGCGTGTTGCTGTCCCATCCGTGCACCTGATAGAGGTCGATGTAATCGGTTTGCAATCGCCGGAGGCTAGCCTCCACTTCGCGCATGATGTTCACGCGGGTAGCGCCACTCCGATTGAAGTTTTCACCCATGGGCAGCCGGACCTTGGTGGCCAAAACGATTTCTTCTCGGATGCCCTTCAAGGCGTTTCCTAACAGCGTTTCGCTCTCCCCCAGACTGTAGACGTCCGCCGTATCGATGAAATTGATGCCTCTGTCCAGAGCCAGTTGCACCATCCGCGTGGTTTGCTCCTGGCCAAGGTTGCCCATATTCATCTTGCCGCCGAACTGCATCGAACCGAGAGCCACCTCACTTACAATGAGCCCAGTATTTCCCAGCTTCCGGTATTTCATCCTCATGCTCCTTCGCTTTATTCATCAGGGAACAAGAACGATCTTGCCCCGTGTATGACGCTGCTCCAGCTCTCGATAGGCATCGCGAACCTGGGCCAGAGGATAGACCTTAGCGATCGGGATCTCAAGGCGGCCGGCGGCCAGCAGCCCAGCAAGTTGCGCGAGCACGTCCGCAGTCGCGGCTTCATGGTTACCTTCCGTCTTCACACCATACTTAGCCGCGGCGGCGAAGTCGATGATCGTGTCGATTCGATTCGGAGCGACGCCCAACTTGAGCGCAAGCTCGACGTACCCTCCACCGAAAGTGTCAATGAAGGCATCGACTTTCCCTCCGGATGCAGCGCGGATCCGATCCTCAACCCCATCACCATAGGTAACGGGAATTACGCCGTGATCGGCGAGCCACTTGCGATTCGCGTCGCTGGACAAGCCGATCACCTTGGCCCCGGCATTCCTGGCCAACTGCACGGCGATGGAGCCTACCCCACCCGCGGCCCCGGAGACGACGACCGTGTCGCCCGCGCTCAGATGCGACGCTCCGCACCGCCGCGTAAGCCGTGGCGCCGGCTACGAACAGGGCGCCGGCTTGCTCCCACGATACGTTTCGAGGGCGCGGCACCAGGTTGCAGGACTCGACGACCACGAACTCGGCTTGGCTGGATCTGTCGTTGGTGAATCCAATGACCTCATCACCCACCGCAACATTCGCCACGCCCGGGCCGACCTCCTCCACGATGCCGGCGAGATCGCTGCCCTGCCCTGAAGGAAATGTGGCAGGCCAGCGGTCGGCAAACATTCCTTTGCGGATCGAGGCCTCGCCCGGATTGATGCCCGCGGCTTTTACCCGGACAAGGACCTTCCCAGGCCCCGGCGTTGGGCGGTCGACTTCTACCACTTGCAGAACTTCGAGCCCGCCATACTTATCGAATCTCACTGCACGCGGCATAGCGCTTCTCCTCTCACAAGCAATACGGCTATCCCTTCAACCGCCCTCCGATTCGCCAAGCTTAGCGGATCGGTATGGGTCCCGTCTCGGATCGGACTGTTCCGCTCTCACTAGAAAGTGAGGCTCTGAACCTATAATAAGGGCGACGAAGCGCCAGTCCAGCAATCCACCCATAAAGCGGCCTGCCTCCGTGACATGGACGTACCCGGGATGTGCCCCGCGGCTCAGCTCGAGGTCGCGCGCACCAACGCCCTCCACGACTATGGCCGAGAGGGCCAGGCGGGGAATGGCGAGGCGGCCAATCGCCGAGCCCTTAGATAAGCGGTGGGCTTTTACCTCGCCTGCAGACGGTGTAGCTTCGGCAGCCTTTGCGCGAAGCGCACGAGAGAATTCGCGCCCCTTGGCGGTTTGGTAAGCCTTGGTACCCACGCAGACGGCCGTCCAGTAGCCCAAGGCCCACCAGCACCAACGTCCATTCAACAACCCCTAGGACTCGCGCTGACACTGGATTCATTGGGGATGGCGCTAGCGAGAAATAGAGCCGGCCCACCTCAGACCGAGGGCTGTGGCCAGCGAGAGCAGTCCGAGGATTCCAATAAGCGGCAGATTGCTTGCCGTCGCGGGTAGCTGTGCGGGGAGGTTCGTCGCTGCTTGTGGGGCGAACACGTCGGCGATCTCAACTTCCTCCTCGGTCGGCTTCTGAGCCTTTAGTACGGTCTGCTTCATGGCTACCACCTGCGGCTCCTGCATGGTTTTCGCGGGCAGCGTTGTGCTGGGGGCAAGCGCCGCGGGCATGGAGGGGACCGGTGCATTGTTTGCCTTTGCCAACGCGACGGCTTTCGGTTTTGGATAAACAAAATCATGTCCGTAGTTGTCGCCCGGATAGAACCACGCCTTCACAGCCTCGGGCGAACCAGCCGCACGCTCCTCGAATGTTATGATCGGCTTGCCCGCAGGTTGGAGGCGATAGTCCGGTATCGCAAGGAAAGTCCCGTAGAGGTGATTTTCGTCGCGGTTGAAGACTTGCACAATGTTTCTGTCAGACGAAGAGTTGACCAGCTTGAAGACGTAGGTCCCAGCCGGTAAGATTTGGCCCGGTATCTCGACCGGACCGCTAAACGAAAAGATGGTCCTCTGGTCCCAGTCGTCGGCCTTTGCCATTGGCATCAAAGAGCCGAGTACTGTGACGCTAACAAGTAAGAGTAACTTCGCTTTCATTTGTTTGTCTCCTTTTAACGAATCGGGTCTAAAGTAAATACGCGCTGCCCTGGAAACCGACCACTTTCCCGGACGAACACGATAGATGCAATTTCAGGACCAGCGGCGAACCTCCTGACCGATAAGGATCCACTCGCTCGGTGGCGATGCTCTGCCGCCACATCAGTCATCTGGTCGTCAGGCCCAAGGCGCCCCACAGGAATTGCCTGGCGGTTTCAGAAGGCACATCGCGACGGCCTGCAACGTGCCTATCGCATTTCCGAAGGAGACGCGGAATGCAAGGACGCGACCCTGAAGTCCCTGTCCGGCCACGAGCGATGTTGGCAGGGGTACTCACACTGGGTTTTCTGTTTGTTTCAACCAACGCCAGGCCGCAGGTTGGTTCAACCTCACCTGGCCCGCGGGCGTCGACAAATAACCCGGGGGGGCAAATGCCTCCCACTTTTGACCAGGACGTAGAAGATGTCGTAGCGAGACTCGATAAGATCGAGGCCGAGACACTCTCCACCAGATAGACCAAATCACTCTGGATAGACAAGGGCAAATACGCACGCTCGGCAAGTTACTGCTGTTTGACAAGCACCTTTCCGTCAATCAGAACGAGGCGTGCAGCTTCTGCCATACGCCAGAAACGGGATTCACCGGGCCGATTCAATCATTGAATCTGACTACGGTGTCTTATCCGGGATCGGTGAGAACAAGGTTCAGCCAGCGAAAACCGCAGAGCTACATGTACGCTACCTTTGCGCCCGTGCTCCATTACAACGCGCTACAGGGCGACTTTGTCGGCGGAAATTTCTGGGACATGCGCGCCAGCGGCTATCGCCTGCAAAATCCCACCGCCGAACAGGCGCAAGGTCCGCCGACCAATCCCGTCGAAATGGGCTTACCTGACTCCGCCTGCCTCACCTATCGCCTCTCCCAAGCCCCCTACCGCACGCTGTTCGAAACTGTGTGGGGAACGGAGTCATTCCACATCCATTGGCCTGCAGATGTCGAGCGAGTCTGTTCCACTCCCGGTCCTCCGCCGGCGAATGATGAATATCCGGCTCATCTCAGTGGAGCGGATCGAGAGCGCTCCGACCATGTATACGACGAATTCGGACTATCCATCGCGGCTTACGAGGGGTCGCCGGAGATTAATCCCTTCACCTCGAAATATGACTACGTGCAAACCGGACAGGCTCAGTTTACGCCTCAAGAGAGATTAGGCAACATACTTTTCCGAAGCAAAGCACGATGCAATCAGTGTCATCGGGATGGCGGTCCCGGGGAAGAGCCCCTGTTTACGGATTTCACGGCGAGTAATCTCGGCGTCCCTGCGAATCCCGGGTTGCAATTTTATTACGAGGCGAATGAAACACGCGGCTACGACGCCAATCCACTTGGATCCATGTTTGTAGACCTGGGAGTCGGATCATTTCTGCGCAAGACGAGGAGCCTCAGCGGCCAGTTGAATCCGGATTCGGAATGGATCGCCGTAGCGCCCAAGTTTGACGGCAAGATTCAGGTGCCGACCTTGCGCAATGTCGATATGCGGCCAAATCCGGATTTTGTGAAGGCCTATATGCACAATGGCTACTTCAAGAGCTTGAAGGAAGTGGTGCACTTCTACAATACGCGCGACGTTCTGCCCAAGTGCAAGGCGGGCGATCCCGGCGAAAAACTCACTTGCTGGCCGCCGCCCGAGAACCCGGCGAATGTCAATAGGAAGCAGCTCGGCAATCTTGGGCTGACGGATCAGGAGGAAGACGCCCTTGTGGCTTTTCTGAAAACGCTCACGGATGGCCAGCGAATGGAAAAGCCGTGAAATTAAGCGTGGCCAAAGCTCCGTCGAAATGTCATCATGCCTGACGCCCCCGCGACCGTATTTTCTTCGCGCTCCGCTGTAAGGTCGTCGAAAATCAGGGAGGCCGGTTGGAAGCCTGCCTGCTACTTCTCTTCCTGGATGGCTGCCGTTCGAGGCCAGTGAACCTGTACAGGAGGCATGGATGGCTAAGCAAAGAGGAAAGGACCCAACCAGCTACAACGGCTTGGCACTCGGCGCGGACCGCTCGCGCCCGATTCTGCATCGACACGCGAGGGAGATTCAGCCCTTTGGCAAGAATCGCCAAGCTTCCGATCGCGCTGGATGCAAAGGTTTGTCAAGGCAGCGTGACCAATCTCAATCAACTCCTGGCGGATGCGATGAGGCTGGCGATGACGGGACGAACGATCTGCTGGTCAGCCAGGTTCTGCGGACCAATGAACTCGAAACCTGGTTCGCCGACGAGGCACAAAGCGACGGGACGCAGCTATCCGGACCAATTCAGATGCACGTCCTGATTGACGGCACACCACAACTGGTACGCTCCGGAGAGCGGTTGATCGACGTAATCAACCGCTCCGGGGCGAAGCTGGCGCAGGTTTGCTACCACCCGCAGCTTGGACCTATCCAGACCTGCGATACGTGCATGGTTGACGCTGACGGCCACCTCGTGCGCGCCTGCGCGACGACCGTATCGGCGGAAATGGCGATCTCAACGACGTCGGAGAGAGCCGTCGCGGCGCAGAAGGATGCCTTCAATCGCATCCTCGGCAATCACGTTCTTTATTGCACCGTGTGCGACAACAACAACGGAAACTGTACGATCCACAATACGGAAAAGCTGCTAGCCATTGACCACCAGACCATCCCGTATCGTTCCAAGCCTTACGAAGAAGACCACACCAACCCCTTCTATCGGTACGACCCGCAGCAATGTATTCTCTGCGGACGCTGCGTCGAAGCCTGTCAAAGCGTTGAGGTGAACGAGACCCTTTCCATTCGCTGGGAAGACCCTCATCCGCGCGTTTTGTGGGACGGCGGCTCGGCCATTGGGGAATCGAGTTGTGTCTCGTGCGGGCATTGCGTGACCGTTTGCCCTTGCAACGCGCTGATGGAGAAATCGATGCTGGGGCACGCCGGCTTTTTCACGGGGCTGCCGAAGACCGTCTTGAACGGCATGATCGACGTGGTAAAAGGCGTCGAGCCCGACACAGGCTACGGCGCGATTTTGAAGCTCTCCGAAGCCGAGTCGCACATGCGGGAAGCGCGCATCCGCCGCACGAAAACCGTCTGCACCTATTGCGGAGTCGGGTGCAGCTTCAACGTATGGACGAAAGACCGCCATATTCTGAAGGTCGAACCGCTGGAAGGGCCGGCGAACGGGATTTCCACGTGCGTAAAAGGAAAATTCGGTTGGGACTATGTGAACAGTCCAGACCGCCTGACCACGCCCTTGATCCGCGAGAACGGGAAATTCAGAGAAGCGTCGTGGGACGAGGCGCTCGACCTGATTGCCCGCAGATTTGCGGAGATTAAGGCCAAGGACGGACCGGACTCGCTGGCGTTTGTCTCTTCTTCGAAATGCACCAATGAGGAAAGTTACCTCATGCAGAAGCTGGCGCGGGCGGTCATCGGCACCAACAACATGGACAACTGTTCGCGCTACTGCCAGGCGCCTGCCACGGAAGGTCTGTTCCGTACGGTTGGCTATGGCGGAGACTCGGGTTCGATCAAGGATATTGAGAACGCCGGGCTGGTCATCATCGTCGGGAGCAACACCGCGGAATGTCACCCTGTCATCGCCACTCGCGTCAAACGGGCTCACAAGCATCGCGGCCAAAAACTGATTGTGTCGGACTTGCGCGAGCACGAAATGGCGCGACGCGCGGATCTTTTCCTGCATCCCAAGCCGGGAACCGATTTCGCCTGGTTGCTGGCAGTAAGCCGGTATCTGCTGGATAACGGCAAAGCCCACAAAGACTTCCTCGATCAATGGGTGCACGGGCTGGAGGAATATCAGAAGAGCCTGGCGCCGTTCACCATGGAATGGGCCTCCCAAACATGCGGCATCCCCGAAGACACACTGAAGAAAGTCGCCGACATGATCGCCGAGGCGAACGGGGTCTGCGTGCTGTGGGCTATGGGTGTCACGCAGCACAGCATGGGCTCCGATACCTCGACCGCCATCTCCAATCTTTTGCTGCTGACCGGCAATTACATGCGGACCGGCACGGGAGCCTATCCGCTGCGCGGACACAATAACGTTCAGGGCGCCGGCGATCACGGGGCGATGCCGCATTCTCTCCCTGGCTACCAATCCGTTGACGATCCTGAAGTCCGATCCCGCTTCGAGGCGGGTTGGAACGTGAAGCTGCCTTCGACCAGGGGGCTCGACAACCACGAAATGGTGAAGGCAATTCACGCCGGGCAAGTCAAGGCGATGTATATCTTCGGTGAAGAGATGAGCCTGGTGGATTCGAACTCGAATTATGTTTGCAAGGCATTCTCCAAGCTGGACTTCTTCGTCCTGCAGGACATCTTCTTCAGTCACACGTGCGAGTTTGCCGATGTAGTGCTCCCGGCGAGTCCCAGCCTCGAAAAAGAAGGCACGTTCACCAGCACGGAGCGGCGCATCCAAAGGCTTTACGAAGTCTTCCAGCCTGTAGAAGGCAGCCGGCCGGACTGGCGAATCATCCAGGACATTGCTAACCGGCTCGGCGCGAATTGGAATTACGAGCACCCTTCGGAGATTTATCGTGAAATCGCATCTTTAACGCCTTTATTCGCTGGAGTGACCTACGAAAGGCTGGAGGGCTTCAAATCCCTGCAATGGCCGGTTGCCGCCGACGGAACCGATCAGCCTTTGCTTTATACGAAGCAGTTCAATTTCCCGGACGGCAAAGCCAGGCTGCACCCAGTCTCATTTAGGGAAGCGACGGACCGGCCCGACGCGGACTTCGATCTGCATCTGAATAATGGTGGATTGCTTGAACATTTCCACACCGGGAACATGACTTATCGCGTGAAAGGTATTGACGAGCAGGTCCCGGATGTTTTTGTCGAGGTCTCACCGGAGCTGGCTGAGGAGCGCGGGATTGCGAGTGGCACCTGGGTGCAACTGACGTCCCGCTACGGGGAGGTCAAAGTGCGGGCGTTAGTCACGGACAGAGTTCACGGAAACGAGCTGTACATGCCCATGAATTCGACTGAAAGCCCAGTGAACCGCTTGACCAGTAGCTATACGGATCCGGTGACGCATACCCCTGCTTACAAAGAAACCTCCGTCAATCTGGTTGTCCTGCCGGAGATCGGAGAGAGTCCGCTGCCGCACCAGAACTCCCGGTTCGGCCATCCGACGCCCCAACCGGGCGTCGAGGTCGAGCGGAAATGGAAGCGTGCCGACTATCACATTCCCGGGAACGGCCTTGTGCAGATTCGAACAACATAGCGAGGGAGAAACCCTGTGGCCCGTCCCATTCCTTTGAACTTAGCGAAACACGATCCACGTAAGGAACTGCTATCCCGGCTGGAACAGGCGCCGGCCGCGCACGCCGAGGCCGTCCTCGCCGGTTTCGAAGTGCTGCAAAGTCTCCACGACCAAGGTGTTCTCGAACTCGCGCGAGGCGTCCTCGGCGGCGGCAACAAAATCCTCGAAATCATTGTGGAGGCCGGGAAGACGGCGGAAGGCATTCGCGCTGCCCGAAATCTCCTGATCCTCGGCAAGATACTCGGATCGATCCAGCCGGAGCTACTGGAGAAATTCGCTCGGGCCGTTCCGGATGCGCTGGAAGGCGTCGCGAAAGGGGAGCAGGCCGCGCCTCCGGGCATGTGGGGACTTCTGAAGATCTTCCGAAGCGAGAACTTGCGCCGTGGTCTGGCGGTAGTGAACAACCTCCTGGAGGCGTGGGGGAGGAACTTCTCGGCAGTAGAGAAGCCCTGATCGTATCCGGCGCGGACCACCAGCTTTGGATCTGAATAATCCTTTAGATCCAAATCGACAGGAAATCTGGCACTATTAGAACCAGCGGCTAAGGGAAGCAGAGCCGCACATGACGATGAAATCATCGGACCACGGCAACTGGTCGCGAACGGCGGTCATGTCCGGATTTCAACGCTACGGGCTTGCGACGATTTCCTGCGCTGTTGCGTTGGCGATTGCATGGCTGATAAACGCCCCTTCTTCCTGTTTCTTTCTGGCCGTCATGGTGAGCAGCCTATACGGCGGAAAAGGACCTGGGCTTTTGTCAGTTGGGCTCTCCGCCCTTGCCTTCGACTATTTCTTCCTGCCTCCCCAATTCCATCTGACCCTTGCGCCGTTCTCGGACTTGCAATTCGCAGCTTTCCTGGCAGCGACATTATTGATCACCGGATTGATCGAGGCCAAGCGGCGGGTTGAGGCGGGCCGCCTGGAAGTGAGCCTCCAGGCGCAAAGAAGCGAATCCTACCTGGCGGAAGCGCAAAGACTAAGCCAGACCGGGAGTTTTGGCTGGAATGTTTCCACGGGGGAATTGTTCTGGTCGGAAGAGACGTTTCGAATCACGGGATACGACCCGAGCGCGCCGCTGACCTTCGAACGCCTGATCGAGAGAATTCACCCGGAGGACCGCGCGATCGTCCGCGAAGTGCTGGATCGCGCGATCCAATCCGGCGGCGATCTCGACTTCGAGCATCGCTTCCTTTTGCCAGACGGCGCTGTGAAGTTCGTCCATGTTCGAGCACGTGCCGTGAAGGGGGAAGGCGGGGCTCTTCAGTTCATTGGGTCCGTGATGGATATCACGAGCAGAGTGCGGGCCGAGGAGAATCTCCGCCGGAGCGAAGCGTACCTGGCGGAAGCCGAGAAGTTGAGCCACGCCGGCAGTTGGGCCTTTGATCCTCATCGATGGACGACCACCTATTGGTCCGCCGAGATGTTTCGCCTGTACCGGCGCGATCCATCGCTGGGTCCGTTTTCTTCCGAAGAACTTGCCGCGATCCATGATCCCGAAAATTGGGCCCGTGTCCTGGCAGCAGCCGAAAGAGCGGTCCGGGAAAAGGTCACCGTCGACGTAACCTGCCTGGTCTCGTTTCCCGATGGAGCGCACAAGCGTATCCGGCTTGTGGGTTATCCGGCCGTGAACGCCAAGGGAGAGGTTTTCGAACTCTTTGGAATTGGCATCGATGTTACCGAACAGCACGAGGCCAAAGTCGCGCTGGAAAGCGCCTTCGCTCAAGTCCAGGAATCGGAAAACCGCCTTCGATTGATTATCGATACCATTCCCGGCCTCGTGGCAACCATGACATCCTCCGGCGAAGTCGAATTGATGAATGAACGGCTCACGAATTATCTCGGGAAAACTCTCGAAGGAAATGAGGGACTGGCTGTCGAGGGTTCATCCGGAGGATCGCGCGCTTGTAGCCGAACGCTGGCATCGAGCCGTGGAAACCGGGGAACCATTCGATGTTGAGGAACGCTCCCAGCGTGCCGATGGCGTGTACCGCTGGTTCCATGCGCGTGGCCTGCCGCTGCGAGATACGGAGGGTCGTATCGTCCGCTGGTATATACTGCTCACCGATATCGACGATCGGCGGCGAGCCGAAGAGGCGCTCCGCGCCAGCGAGCACAATTTTCGCCTGATGGTGCACAGCATTCCCGGCCTCCTCTGTACCAATACTGCAGCGGGAGAGGTCGAACTGGTGAACCAGACGCTCCTCAATTATACGGGCAAGCCGATCGAGGAATTGAAAAATTGGACGATACTTCTCCATCCCGGCGATCTGCCGGCCGTGGCGAGTCTGTGGGCTCATTCAGTGAAAAACGGGCATCCGTTCAACGTGGAGGTTCGTATTCGCCGTGCCGATGGCGTATACCGCTGGTTTCACTGTCGCGGACTCCCCTTGCGTGACATCGACGGTCGCATTATCCGTTGGTATAACTTGATGACCGACATCGAAGATCGGATCAATGCGGAGGAAGCTCTGCGGCGAAGCGAACAAGAGCTGAGTTTGATCGTCGAGACCATCCCCGCTCTGGTTTGGTGCGCGGCTCCGGACGGCGCGCTCACCTACGTGAATCAGCGGGTCCTGGAATACACCGGCGCGACTGGGAGCGCACTAGCCCAGGCTGGCTGGACCGACTTCCTGCACCCCGACGACCTTGGGCCGACGGTAGAAGCATGGACACGCGCCGTCGCAACTGGCCAGCAGCACGACGTCCAATACAGGTTGCGCCGGGCAAATGGAGAATTCCGATGGTTTCAAGTGCTCGGCCAGCCTGTGCGCGACGGTCACGGCCGGATCACACGCTGGTACGGCCTGCTGATCGATATCGACGACAGGAAGAATATCGAAGAGGCGCTACGCCGCACCGAAACACGACTTTCGCGAGCGACGCAGATTGCGACCGTCGGCGAACTGGCCGCTTCCATCGCGCACGAAGTCAATCAACCTTTGGCGGCTGTAGTGACGAACGGCCACGCCTGCCTGCGCTGGCTTTCAGCTCAGCCGCCCAACCTGGGCAAGGCGCACGAGGCTGTGGAAAGAATTGTCCGTGACGGTAAGGAAGCCGGAGAGGTGGTGCGGCGCATCCGGGCGCTCTTCAAGCGGGCTGCGCTTGAGAAAGTCGCCCTTGAGTTGAACGACATCATCCGCGAGGTGCTCGGCCTCCTGCATAACGAGACGGTGAAAAGGCGCGTTACCGTAGAGACTGACCTAGAACGAGGCCTTACACCTGTGGCGGGCGATCGTGTGCAGTTGCAGCAACTGACTCTCAACCTGCTTCTGAATGGGATCGAAGCGATGGATCCAGTCCTTGACCGTCCCAGGAAACTCTTCGTTCGCTCCAGACGCCGGAGCCAGGATGACGTGCTGGTCGAAATACGGGATTGCGGCGTCGGTCTGAAGGATCCCGATAAGGCCTTCGAAGCCTTCTTCACTACCAAAGAGAACGGTATGGGCATGGGTCTGGCGATCTGCCGCTCAATCGTAGAAGCCCATAACGGCCGTCTCTGGGCCGCATCCGGCGAAGGCGCGGGTACAACGTTTAGTTTCACCCTTCCACTCGACACCAGCGGAACGGTATGAACTCGGAGAGCCCTATCGTATTTGTGGTGGACGACGACCATCGCGTGCGCGAAGCGTTGTCGGACCTTATCTCATCGGTTGGCCTTCGCGTAACCGCATTTGGCTCGGCTTCGGAATTCCTGGAATCCGAGAAGCCCGACGCCCCGGCTTGCCTGGTCTTGGACCTGGAACTACCCGGCATTAGCGGCCTGGAACTCCAGCGGGAACTGGCAGAGAGAGATGCACCGCCGATCGTGTTCATCAGTGGACACGGCGATATCCCGTCTTCTGTGCGCGCCATGAAGGCGGGGGCGATCGAGTTTCTATCGAAGCCGTTCGGCGAGCAGGAATTGCTCCAGGCAATCGACTCCGCCATTGTCCTGGATCGAGCAGCGCGGCAGAAGAGATCGGAAATCGCTGAGTTGCAGAGGCACTACAACCTTCTCACTCCCCGCGAACGGGAAGTCCTTCCCTTCGTGGTCGCGGGTTTTGCGAACAAGCAGACCGCCGCCGACCTGGGCACCAGTGAGATCACCATTGGGGTACATCGCGGCCAGATCATGCGCAAGATGGGCGCCCGTTCGCTGGCGGAGCTCGTCAGGATGGCCGATAGGCTGGGAATCTCTCGGCCAGCCGGCGCATAAATAAACCTATAATAGCCGGCCTCGTACCTTTGCCCTTATCATCGAAGCGTAGATGAGATGGTTTCTGTAATGGCCGACGTTGCAAAACACATAGTGGTGGGCGTGGACGACGACTTCCGTGTTCGAGAATCGATCGAGAGCCTGGTGGAATCAGCCGGATATGCGCCGCTGGTGTTCCCTTCCGCGGAGGAGTTCTTACAATCCGGGACCCTTGCGGGAGCGACGTGTTTGATTACCGATGTTCGGATGCCCGGGATGGACGGAATCGAATTGCAGCGTCGCATCAGGCTGGAGCGTCCCGAGTTGCCAGTAATCTTTATATCGGCCCACTATGACGATGCAACTCGGCGGCGGGCCCTCGGCGGAGGCGCCGTCGATTTCCTGAATAAACCGTTCGACGCCGCCCACCTGCTGGAGGCGATCCAGACGGCTTTGACCCACCCCTCGGGGGAATGACCTGTAGTTCCGAAGCAGTTCAGCTAGGAGAAAAACGATGACTGCTCACGATTTGATTGGATCCAGCCCGAAATTCCAGGCTGTTCTCGAAAAGATCAACCTGGTCGCACCGGTGGACTGTACCGTATTAATCCAGGGTGAAACGGGCACCGGCAAGGAAGTCATCGCACGGGCGATTCATGAGGCCAGCCCTCGCAGGCAGGGGCGGTTTGTAGCCCTCAATTGCGCGGCGATTCCGGGCGCGTTGCTGGAAAGCGAACTGTTCGGACATGAACGAGGCGCCTTCACAGGCGCGGTCACTCAGACTGTCGGACGCTTTCAAGCGGCCGACCGGGGCACACTATTTCTTGACGAAATTGGAGATCTTCCCCTTGAGCTGCAACCAAAGCTTCTCCGCGTTCTGCAGGAACAGCAGTTTGAGCGCCTGGGCAGCGGCCGGACCCTTCGGGTGGACGTGCGCGTCATCGCTGCCACCAACCAGGATCTCGCGGGAATGGTGCAGGAGCGCAAGTTTCGAGCGGATCTCTACTACAGGCTAAATGTGTTTCCAATCGCGCTTCCGTCATTGCGAGAACGCGAGGGCGATATTCCGCTGCTGGTAGAGTACTTCGTTCGAACCTTCGCCAGCCGTCACGGCAAGTCAATCGATCACATTCCCCAGGACGTTCTAAACGCTCTGAGCCGCTATAATTGGCCCGGTAATATTCGGGAACTGCAGAACTTTATCGAGCGCGCCGTGATTATGACGAACGATTCCGTATTGTGCCCGCCTGTGGCTGAGCTAACAAGGCCGGCTGCCGGCGCGGCCCTCGTTCAGACACTTGCGGACGCAGAACGAGTTCATATCGCCGCAACCCTTCGCGAGACGAACGGGGTCGTTGGCGGACGCGCAGGCGCCGCCGCCAGACTGGGGCTGCCGAGGACAACCCTCCTTTCGATCATGCGACGCTTAGGTATGCCGCTAGTTAACCGCGGGCAGATAGCGGATCGGCCTTTCGCAGAACTGGCCGATAGATATCCGGCTCCGTGGGGCGGCTTCCCAGGCGATCAGTTACGGGGCAGCGAAGGCGGCGAGGACGCCAACCTTGCACACGCGGCTGCTTCCTGAATCGAGAAAGACGGTCTGGAGGATGCGTCGACGCTCGGGTTCCAACCGTTGTATTTGCGTTCTCGGCCGATTGAGGTCGGCCCCTTTCAATGATCGCCGGATTGAACTGATTTTAGTTCGACACCTGTGCCGGTATGAAGACGGGACTATAGCTCGAAAGATTGGAAAACGGATGTGATATAAGGGCGCGGCGCGGCCCCTGCATTGCTCTCACGAGAAGCAGCATGGCACACGTTGCAGCTAGAACCTTCCGGTCGCGGGTTTGGTCTCAAGCATCCTCGTCTAAGATGCTGCGGGTGTCCGCGGTGACTCTCGTTTTCTGGTCGTGTCTGGGATTCGCAGCCGACCCGCCCCAGGATGCTGCCTCGGTTTTGGCGCAAATCCTCGCGCAGAAAGGAACGATTTCAGCGGACGATTTAAATCGCGTTACGGCTGCTTCATCGCAGGACCGCACCTCGGTACTGGCTACGATATTGCGCGATAAGGGCATTCTCGACTCCGCGGATCTGGCTAAGCTTTCAGCTCCGCCACGCAACGCTTTGACACCCGGCAATGACGCGCCGTCGGCAACTCAGGTGACTTCGGGACCCTCCTCGCAATCGTCTGCCGCGGCGACCTCAGTAGCGGCTTCCTCGCCGAACGCCCCGCCCGTCCCGGTGCAGGCCGAACCTGAGGAACCGGCTGAAGTGAACACGGGCAGACACATTCCGGTGACCATCTACGGGACGCTGCTCTTCAACGCTGGGTTCAACGGGGCCGCCTTCAATTTAAATGACACCGGATCGGTTGTCGAAAAGCCGGGGTCGAGCACAACCGCGACCAATCAAAGCTATTTCGAGACGCCGCGGCAGACACGCTTGGGAATACGGCTCAATCCGACCGAACTCGCAGGCGCTCGGTTGACGGGTGCCTTCGAAATGGACGCTTACAGCGCCGTCGCACCATTTTCTGACGGCATCAATATGGGTTTGTTCCGGCTCCGTTTGGCCTATGGACGCATGGATTGGCAAAACGTGGCGCTTGAAATTGGGCAGGATTGGTCCATCTTCGCTCCGTTGAATCCGACGAGTCTTGCAATGTATGCTGTGGCGGAGCTTAACGCGTCGGGCAATCCGTGGATACGCCTGCCGCAGATCCGTTTCGAAGCGAAAAAGACGGTGAGCGCCGCGAACCGGCTGTTGTATCAGATCGCCGCGAGCGATCCCGACGATGGCGACTTCTCTGAGACTTTCACCGGATCGCGGCCTCTAGGAGCTGGCGAGCTCGGTCGCATGCCCGCCATTGAAAGCCGCCTGGCATGGAGCGTTACCGACGGCGACCGCGATTTTACGCTAGGTTTCAGCGGGCGTTATGGACGCGGAAGAAATGTCGGGACCATCGGTGACGTCACCGTCGCTCAGGCTGTCGATTCCTGGGGAACCGCGCTTGACTATAGCCTTCCGTTCACCAAGCTATTCAATCTGACTGGGGAAGCTTATATCGGACGCGCCCTCGGTATCTATGATGTGGCGCTGAGCGAAAGTGTCGGTACTCTGGGAACTCCGGGAGGGCATGGAGTTCTCAGCCGCGGCGGTTGGTTCCAAACACAGTTCAATCTGGATAGGCACTGGCAGCTGAATGCGGGCTATGGCATTGACCAGCCGAGCGCGTACGATCTCGCGGTCGGCTCGCGATACCGCAACGAAAACGTCTTTGCGAATGTTATTGACTCGCTGACGCGGAACTTTCAATGGTCGCTCGAATATCGCCGCCTTCTGAGCTACTATCTCGACCAAGCCTACGCCACGGGCCGAGCGAACCAGTTTACGCTCAGTGCGGCATACTTGTTCTAAATCGGAAGTGGAAGGAATAAGTTCTGTGAATCGCTCGGAAAGGAGAAATAATGGCTAAACTTGAAAATCACGATGACAATCCCGATACTCACGTAAGCAGACGCGAGGTTTTTGGACTTGGCTCCGCCGCTCTGGCAGCCGCCACGCTGACCATGGTGGGCGAGAGAGCAGCGAAGGCGCAGTCGGCCACCCACACGGCGCCGAATGAAAGCGATCCCGGCCCGCAGAATCTGCCTCTAGCGGCGGAGAACCCGGATTCCGAATGGTCTCCGCCCACCGATAGCGGTACGGTGAAGCCGTTCAAATATTCCTTCGCCCTGGCGCGCAAGCGCGTCGAGAGCGGAGGATGGACCCGCCAAGTGACGGCGCGCGAGTTGCCGGTTTCGACAACTATGGCGGGCGTGGAGATGCGGCTGACGGCCGGTGGCGTCCGCGAGCTTCATTGGCACGTGGAAGCGGAATGGGCGATCATGCTGAATGGCAACGCCCGCATCACAGCGGTGGATCAAAACGGCAAGAGTTTTGTGAACGACGTGGGCGAGGGCGACCTGTGGCTCTTTCCGCCGGGGGTGCCGCATTCGATCCAGGGCCTGGGCCCGGATGGATGCCGGTTCTTGCTGGTCTTCGACGACGGAGACTTCGATGAGTTCCACACATTTTTGATCACGGACTGGCTCTCGCATACTCCGAAGGACGTACTGGCGAAGAACTTCAACGTGGCGCAATCGACCTTCGACAAGGTTCCAAAGAAGGAGTTGTTCATCTTCCAAGCCGGGCTTCCAGGCCCGCTGAAGGACGAGCAGGCTCAAGCGGCGCAGGGCACCGGCACAGTCCCAAAGACGTTCGACTTCAAGGCGAGCACGATGAAACCGACAAAGGTTACTCGCGGCGGCGAGGTCAAGATCATCGATTCGAAGATCTTCCCGGTGACTCCGATTTCGGCGGCGATCGTTACCCTGAAGCCCGGCGGCCTGCGCGAATTGCATTGGCATCCGAACGCGGATGAGTGGCAGTACTATATCACCGGCAAAGGGCGCATGACGGTTTTCGCGGCCGGCGCCACCGCTCGAACGATGGATTTCGAAGAGGGAGACGTCGGGTACATCCCGATGTCCAGCCCTCACTACATCGAGAATACCGGTGAAACGGACCTGGTCTTCATCGAGATGTTCAGGGCCAGCGAATACCAGGACATCTCATTAGCCGAGTGGATGGCGCACACGCCGCACCTCCTGATGGATCAGCACCTGGGGGTGGGAATGACCATGCTCGATGGCATTCCCAAGGAAGAGATGGTCATTACTCCGGTCTAACGCGGATACCTGGCGAATGGGAGCACGGCGACGTGAGGGCGGAACTGGACCGAAATCAGTTCACCCTCACGTGGCGTTTTCTCAGAATCTCCCCGAGCAGAAACAAGTCTGTAAGCAGCGCTCGCAGATGAATTGACGCATTCAAGTTATCGACCATCTGGGAGCTAATGGAGGGTTGGGCCAGCACCAACTCCGCGGCGGCGATTGAGTCGCGTGCGTCTCGATCCAAGACTCCCCCAAACGCGCGGTATTTCTCGGCGGGTTCGAAGGCTGCTTGGGTGATGGCCTCCGCGAAACTCTCAGGCAATCCGCACAGCGCTTCGGCCAACCGGCTCAGGAACTCGCGAATTTGTCCGCCGGCCTGGCTGCCCCGATCGTCGGGAAGTCCCTGCGCCGCGTAGGCCAGCATGAACTCATAACACTCCTCGATGATTTCGCTTCGCTCTAAAAAGTTTGCCATTCGCTAGACCCGGTCGCTGCCAGCCGGCGCGGAAGGTGCATCCACAGATGGGACGGCCCATCGTTCAGGATCGTAGTGTGAGAGATAGAACTCGCGCTTCATCGAACCGAAGATCATGGACTTCGTTATATCACGCTTTTCCGGCCGGATCGCGAAGTAAACGTGGATCATGACCAGCGCGATCAATCCGACGCCCGCCAGTCCGTGCAGCACGTACATCAGGCCCCAGGTCATGTCGCTGAACAGATACGGGTTTCGCGGAAGCACGCCGGTACGAACCCGGAACAACATAAACACGCCGGTTCCGATTGCCGACAGTCCCGCGGCCATAATCGCGCCGTGGTAAAGCTTATTCTCGAGCGGGTACTTGGCGAATCGTCGCGGAGGTGGCGCTGGCTGCCCCATAAAGCGGCGAACCCGTTTCCATGCGTCCTCCATATCGGCTTTGTCCGGCCAGATCGCCCGGAAGTCCAGCCAGAAGGAGGCGTGGAAGATGTGAAAAATCACGGAGACAGCAAGGACCATGCCGGCGATCCAATGATAGGTTACCCAGTCAAACTGGACGCCAACCTTCGGTAAGAACGCCGTAAACAAGAGCGTGAACATGGATGCCGCCATGATCCAGTGAAACGCTCTCGCGGTCGCAGAATGCCGGGGGACGCGTTCGGGTATGTGGGCAGCTAACCCGGCGGGCACGTCCCCGGCAAACTCCTCGGATCTCGCGAAGTATCGCACGTAGATCGCATGAACGACGAAGAAGAATAAACCCGCGATCGCCGCGACCCAAATGAGAACCCACGCGATGTGGATGGGTACGTTCTGCCCCCATGGGCTGGTCGCCCATTGGATTAAGCTCTTATCGCTGGCCATTGTGTCTCCTCCACTCCGCCGATAGCGCGTTTCACCAGGTTTCGCATCAACGGGATTTTATAAGCGTTGAACTGCAGGGGGACGGCGCCTTGGACCGCGAGTTTCCCCGCCAGTTCCCCCGTTGCAGCGCTGGGAGGTTTGCCGCGAACGGCATCCTCAACAGCCTTTAAGCGCAGGGGGCGGGCTGCGGCTCCGTTCACGGCGATGCGCATTCTCTCAATCGCTCCGCCCGATACCACGATCGCCGAGGCGACATTCAACAGCGGAAAATCCCACACGTTGCGGTCGCGCACTTTTTCAAAATAGAATCGCGCTCCAGACCAGGTGGACGGGATGCGTATGGATGTCAGCAGGTCGCCGGGTTTCAGAATGTGCAGGCGCGTGATGTCGATGTCGGGTCCAATAAAATAGTCCTCCGCATCTACTACGCGTTCGCCATCTGAGGTGCGAAGTACGAACTTAGCATCCAAAGCGATCAACGCCGGGGCCGAGTCCGACGGATTGACCGCCACGCACCGCTCCGCGTGAAGAATTGCATGCTCGCGATTTCGGCCGGTTGGTGTATCGGCGTAGCAGATGTTCCCGCCGGCGCGATAACAGGGCCAGCCCGAACGGTAATACCAACAACGAGCGTCCTGCGAGACATTGCCTCCGATGGTCCCCTGATTGCGGATCTGCGGCGAGGCTGCCAGCTCAGCGCCCTGTGACAGCAGACCGTACTTCTCCCGGACGATCGGGTTCTTCACAACCTCAGTCAGCGTCGTCATCGCGCCGATCTCGATGCCGTCGCTGGTCGTGCGAATCCCTTTGAGCTCATTTATGCCGCTCAGATCAACCACTACCTTGGGCCTCTTGATACGGTCCTTAAGCCAGTCGAAGCTATCCAATCCGCCAGCCATGACCCAGGCATCCGCACCATGGTGCGCTAGAAGCCTCTGCGCGTCCGCAGCCGAGCTGGGCTGAAGAAGCTCAAAGGCCGGCATTACATCTCGTATAACAGCCATTGGATTCCTTTCAAATATCTTCCGGGCTAAATGTGGGCCACAAGCGGATGCTGCATCGGCCGTCCAGCTTCAAGCGATGTGAGAATCGTGTCGGCGTTGACGGGAGCGCGCCGAAAGATCTCGTCGCCGAGAGCGTCTGTGAGAGCGTTCAAAATGGCCGCGCATCCGCCCCCAACCGGTGGCTCTCCGATGCCGCGCGCGCCCACGGGCGTCTCCGGATCTGGAATGTCGAGAGCCTCCCATTGCATGTCGACCGGTACATCCAGGATGGTGGGCGGTTTTGAATGGTAGAATCGCTTGGAAACCATCGCGCCGTAATGCGGGTCGAAGACCCATTTCTGTCCGATGGCGTGGCCGATGCCCAGCGTCGAGCGGCCCAGCACCTGACCGCCCAGCGCATGGGGATGGATCACCGTACCCACGTCTGCGTAGGCGAGGAAATCGACGACGTCGTACTTGCCGGTTTCTACGTCGACTTCGATCTCAGCGAAACTGGCGACATAGGAAAACGTCACGCCGTCGCGAGGGTAATTGTCTCGCGCGGCCCCAATCAAGCCCTGGCCCGCCAGCGCGGCTACCGACGCCTTCGTCACTTTGTTCAGGTCGCCGGAGGTTTCGTGGCCATCGTAAATCGCGCCCAGTTGAATCGCGCGTTCGGCAGCTTGCGCCAGGCTCAGGCTGGCGCCCCCGCCCTTGCGGAAGACGCGCTCGTTCCCCACGTCATAGTCCTCCGGCTTGCCGCCGAGGCTCTTGGCCGCGATCTCTTGAAGCTTTTGCTTCGCATCCATTGCGGCCGCGTGGGCCGCGCGCGTCATGGCGTGGGTGGTCTGGCTGCCTCCCGAAACGCACGTAAAGGGGAGGTTCTTCGAAGTGTTCCCCCAGTTGACCTCGCATTTCTCCCACGGCACGCCAAGCACTTCCGCGCCGGCGCGATGCACGTCGATCACGGACTCCGTCCCCAGGTTTCCGATCCCGGATTGGAAGGAGACCCGGCCGTCCGGTCTGATGACAAGCAGCCCATCGAATCCAATCGTTCCGCCGACGTAGCAGCTTAGCGCCACTCCAACGCCGCGCACTTTCGAGCCGATTCTCTTCGGAGAGCGCGCGATGCGCTCGCTCCAACCAAACTTTTCCGCGCCGCGGTCCAACGCGTCCTTGAGGAAGGAGCTTGTAGCGTGTTGCAGTTTCCCTTGCACAGGCGGGCCAAATTGAGCCTTGCCCTCGGGGCAATTGATGCGGCGTATCGCGACCTGGTCGATCCCCAGTTTGCGAGCGGCCTTCGCAATGATCGGTTCGATGATAACGATGCCTTGTAGACCACCCGGCGAGCTTTGCGCGCTGCGCGGCGGGGTGTTCGTCAACACCGTGACCCCACGCCAGCGCATCGTCTGCGGCTGATACAAGAGAGAGACGATCCGTCCGGATGAAGGGACGTCGCCCTGGCGTTCGTAAGGGCCGTTGTTGGAAACCACGAACATGTCGAGAGCGGTGATCCGCCCTTCTTTGGAGAAACCAACCTTCATCCGGCCTAAAAGGCTGGGCCGCCCCCGTCCGATGAAAGTCTCCTCCTCGCGGCTGATGCGCATCATCACAGGGGCGTTGGCTTTCTTCGACAGCAGCGCGGGGATGGTCAGACTGACACCTGCCGTAATCTTGCTGCCGAATCCGCCACCGGTATATTCGCTGATCAGCACCACCTTGGCCGGATCCATATTCAGCCATCGCGCGATCGCCGGCAATGTCTGCGCAGTGCTCTGCGTGCCGGTGTGAACGTAGACCTTTCCGTTCTGCCAATACGCCATCGCGGAGCGCGTTTCAAGCGTCTGATGGCTGGTATCCGGCGTGACGAAGGTTTCGTCCAAAATCAAAGCCGCGTTTTTGAAGCCTGCCCCAAGGTCGCCATACGACCATTCCTCGGACGCCTTCCCCATGGGCAGGCGACCCTCGCCAGCCGCGGCGAAGTCCGCATCCGTCCATTTCAGCTCCGCGATCTCGGGTTGTTGCGGACTCGGCGGAGCCGTCCAAATATTGCCGTCGGTTCTGGGATTCGGTCCGCCCGGCCGCAGCGATTCCAGCGGATCGATGACAAAAGGAAGCCGCTCGAACTCGACCTGAATTCTCTCGATCGCCTCGGCGGCGGTTAGCTCGTCCACGGCGGCGACTGCCAGGATCGGCTCGCCCTGGTAGACCGGCTCCATCGTGAGGCCTCGCTCACTGTGCTTATCCGCCTTGATCACCGTGCCGTTGTCGGTAAGGCTGTCCGCCGGAGCGGGAAGTTCGTCGGCGGTGAGAATAGCCCTGACGCCGGGCATCGCCAGCGCCTGGCTGGCGTCGATCTTTGTCACCCGCGCATGCGGCAGCGGGCTAAGCAGCAACTTGCAAAACAGCATGCCCTCGGCGCGATAGTCCTCTGCGTACTTCGCCGTGCCAGTGACCTTCGCGTAGAGGTCTGCGGTTGTGTAGTTCTTGCCGATCAGCTTATATTGAGCTCCGTATTCAGCCACGGCCCGCCCTCCTCAGATTCTCCGCGCCGCGCATCATCGCGGTGAGGATCTTGTCGTAATCCTGGCAACGGCACAGGTTCCCGGAAATGCCGTGCGCCAGTTCCGCCCTCGTAGGACTGGGATTGGTCTTCAGGAATCCAACCGTCGCCATGATGAACCCGGACATACAAAACGCGCATTGGAACCCTTGTTCGTCGATGATTCCTTGCTGTACCGGGTGCAAGGTTCCATCGGCGGCTTTCAACCCTTCAATCGTCGTCACATCCCGGTTGCGAACCGTGTGCGTCAGCACGGAGCAGGAATAGTGCGGCACCCCATCGATCAAGACGGTGCAAGCTCCACACTCGGCGCGGTCGCACCCCAGCTTGGTGCCGGTAAGGCCTAGCTTGTACCGCAGCGTCCACGCCAGCGTTTCCTGCTTCATGACGTCGACCCGCCTGGGTTGGCCGTTAACGGCGATCGTGATCAGCCTCTCGCCGAGGCCCGGACCTTGGCCATGCACCGTGGAAGCGCGAAAAAGATAATTTGCCGAAGCCACTGCGGCGCCGCCGGCGATGACTCCTTTTATGAATTGTCGTCTGGAAACCGCTTTCGAGGTCTCCCCGAGTACCTTTAGATTGGAATGGTCGGGCATATCTAGATTCCTTCGCGTAAGCGGCCACCTGGCCTGTTCAATTCAGATCCGGGCTCATCATGACCGCTAGACCAGTAGTCATCCGGCAGATTGACCACAATCGGCTGCGGAGTGCTTCTAACAACCACCCAGCGAAAATCGGTTTCATCAGAGAGATTGATCTCTTTGTGCGGGAGATAGGCCGGAACGTATACGAAGTCTCCCGGTCTGGCGGTTGCCGAGAATTGCCCGTGATGCCCCCAACGGAGCAGCGCCGTGCCCCCCAATACGTAGACAACCGTATCCTGCTTTCCGTGATGATGAATCGCCGTCTGGCCGCCTGCCGGCACCGTGAACAATCCGCCCCACATCGAAGAAGGGATGCCACGATCCGGCGCGATTGCGCCGAGTCGGCGTGAGCCGGGCGTTTGAGCGGTATCTTCGCTGAATTCTCCGGGTCGCACCAGGCGGATTGTAGCTTCGTTCTGGAGAGTGTCATTTTGCATCGCAACAGTCCGTGCAATCGGAGCGCCAGATTCCAGCGCCTTCGGTACGCAGCGAAGTTCGTCGGACGGCACTGCGCAGCAGAGTAGAGGCGTGCGGGAGTTTTAGCCTTGCACCAAAGTACAGCTACCGCGAAATTCCCACCCGCTGTATTCTAGCTTCATCGATGGATGAGCTCGAGAAAACAGAGGAAGAGCGATGCTGCAAGTGGAGACGACGCGTGAAGAGATCGGCAGCGCGAGACTGGGCGGGGGACTGATCATGAATGAATCGCCTGCCGTCCCGGTTATCGCCATTGTCGACGACGATAGATCGGTGCGGGAGTCCCTGGCGGGCTTTGTTGAGTCGGTTGGCTATGAGGTCGCCCTCTTTTCGTCGGGAGAAGAGTTCTTGAGATCCGCCCCGCAACGCGACGATCTGCTTTGTTTGATTCTCGATGTGCGTTTGCCCGGCATGTCGGGCTTTGAGCTGTATACGCAACTGACGGTAAGGAGCCGATCAATCCCGACGATTTTTATCACGGCGCACGCAGATCCGGCAGTTGCTGCTTGGGCCACGAAGCCCGGCGTTGTGGAAGTGCTGTTCAAACCGTTCCAGCCTGGGGTCCTCTTGGAGGCCGTTCGAAGCGCGCTGACAAGATCGCCACGCTGAAGGCTTTCGGTCGGAAAAATTTAAATTTCATTGGAGTTGAAACTATGTCGAGTGCTGTTGCAGTTCCCATACTTTCCGCAGCCCCGCGGAGTCACGCGATATCCAGCTTGAAACGAGAGCCGGGTCTTCCCGACGATCGTCCGGAAGACGTGAGTGGGATTGTCGGATCAAGTCCGGCGCTGCAACATACCTTGGGGCAGGCTCGAATCGTGGCGCCCACCGATTCGACGGTGGTCATTTACGGCGAAACCGGCACGGGGAAAGAACTGTTCGCGAGCCTCATACACGAGCTGAGCCGCCGGTCCGGAGGGCCGTTCATCCGATTGAACTGCGCCGCGATTCCGGAAGGTTTGCTGGAAAGTGAACTCTTCGGCCACGAAAAAGGCGCCTTCACAGGCGCCATCGCGCAACGCGTGGGCCGCTTTGAGGCCGCCCACAGAGGAACGCTTTTCCTGGACGAGATTGGCGACATGCCGCTTAGCTTGCAGTCAAAGCTTCTTCGCGTCTTACAGGAACAGGAATTTGAAAGGCTCGGCAGCACCCGCACGATACGAGTCGACGTGCGGGTGATCGCCGCCACCAATAGGGATCTTTCACAACTGGTCGAGGAACGGACGTTCCGCATGGATCTGTTCTACCGCATTAACGTCTTCCCGATCGCCCTGCCGCCTTTGCGGGACCGGCGCGATGACATCCCTCGACTGGCGTGGCATTTTGCCGGCGATGCCGCGGCGCGAATGCAAAGGACAATTCGGACGATTCCTCCCGAAGCAATGCAAGCCATGATGGACCATTCCTGGCCTGGCAACGTGCGCGAGTTGCAAAACCACATCGAGCGCGCGGTGATCCTTTCCGAAGACGGCGTCCTGCGCGTTGCCCCGCTCAGATCCGATCGAATCATGGAATGCGTTGCCTCTTCCGGCAACACCCTCCATGATATGGACCGCGATTACATCCTCCAGGTATTGGATAAAAGAGACTGGGTGCTCGGCGGACCAGGCGGCGCTGCACGGTACCTGGGTCTTCCCCGCACGACGCTCCTGTCCAAGATGAAAAAGCTTGGGATTTTTCACCTCGGCGGCGCCCGCCTCAACCGAGCGGGCCGAGCTTCTCAGCCTGCTTCACTAGATCAGCCAAAGAATCCGCGCGCATCTTCCGCATCACTTGTCCGCGGTGTAGCTTGATGGTTCGCTCGCTGGTGCCGAGTTCATGCGCGATCAGCTTGTTCGGCCGTCCTGAAACAACCAGGAGCATGACTTGGCGCTCGCGCGGCGACAGCAAATGGAAGCGCCCACGAAGTTCTTGGATCTCCGCACGTTTCAAGTGCGCTTTGCGATCCGTCTCCAAGGCCTGCCGGATCGCGGCCATGAGGTCGTCTTCTCGTACTGGTTTCGTCAGGAAATGAGCCGCTCCGGCCTTGAGAGCCTGTACGGTCATGGGAATGTCGCCGTGACCCGTGAGGAAGATTACCGGCAGAGGAATGCCGGTCGCGTTCATTTCCCGCTGCAAGTCCAATCCATTCATCCCCGGCATGTTAACGTCCAGAACGACGCACCCCTTGGCTTCCACCGGCTTAGCGACAAGGAATTCCTGAGCGGATCCGAACACCTGCACCGCCAGGCCCACCGACTCGAGCAGCGTCGCTAGCCCCTCCCGGACCGATACGTCGTCGTCGACCAGAAAAATCGTCTCGCTCGTGGGCCCTCCGTCTGCCGCTCCAGCGTCACGCTGTCGCTATGTCGACTCGCTCCGGCGCCTCTTCATGCGCCGGTAGCACGAATTCAAAGGTGGCTCCATGACGCTCCGCGTTGTTTGAGTTCGACAATCGGCCGCCGTGTGCGGAGATAATGGTCCGGCAAATCGAAAGGCCCAAACCCATGCCCTGTGGCTTGGTGGTAAAGAACGCGTCAAAGAGACGATCGGCCTTCTGAGGATCGAGGCCGATACCGGAATCTCGCACCGAGACGGCTACAGTTGCCGGAGCTTGCCGCCGTTCGGACCGGATCGTCAGCACTCGCGCACGGCTGGTAATCGAGCTCATGGCTTCGATCGCGTTCATAATCAGATTCAAGAGCACTTGCTGTAACTGTACCCGATCGCCCAGCACGCTTGGCAGGTCAACCGCCAGCTCGGTTTGCAATTCGATTTGATTCAGTGTCATCTCACTACTCGCAAACGTTAGCGTCCTGGAGATCAAATCATTCATATCAACCGGCTCCTGGCGGGGCGGCGCCTTCTGCGCGAGAGCACGGATTTCATGAATCACCTCGCTCGCCCGATCGCTGTCACGAATGATCCGCTCCACTGTGGTCCGCGCTTTCTCTATGTTCGGAGGAGCGCCTGCAAGCCAATGCAGACAGGCGTTTCCGTTGGTAACGATGCCGGTGAGCGGCTGCGTGACTTCGTGCACGATGGAAGCCGCCAGCTCGCCCATGGCCGTCACGCGCGTGACGTGGGCCAGTTCGGCCTGTGCGGTCCGGAGTGCCTCCTCAGCTCGCTGCCGTTCCCCCATTTGCCGCCGCAGTTCCTCGTTTACGGTGGTCAACTGTCTGGTCCGCTCCATGACGCGGCGCTCCAAATTATTGTTGAGCCTCAGGATTTCGGCCTTCGATTGCCTTAGCTCGGAGCTCTCCATCAGCTCCCATTTTTTGTTGCGACGCGCGATCGCAAACTGATGTGTGCATGTCACATCCAGGATCTCCGCCGCGCCCGTTCCCGGGAGCGGATAGCTGCAAAGGGCAAGCATCGGAGTATTGCCGATGGACTCATTCACTTCCTTTTCATATTCACAGAACGCTTTCCAGTCCCGCTTATCCAGCCATGCCGTATCGGCGCTGAGTCTGAAGCCGGCATATCCGCCATTCAGCGCGCGATCCGTTTTCTGCTTCCACCCTCTGGTAACTCTTTCCAGATCCAGTTCATCGCCTTTCATGTACCACTCGCGGCCGCGAACGATTTCGATGCTCCGGCTCTCAAAATAGTCATCGAATCCTGGAATTGCATGCTTCAAACAGTAGCGGACCTCTTCTTCGGTAAGCGGATCGGCGATGACCCACATGCATAGCTCCCGGTTTTCGAGGCCCGCCTGAAGATAGGGTAGGCAGGCGTCAATAAGATCCTCTTCCGTCTCATGGAAAAGGAAGAAATGCGTTCCCCAGGGCACATCGCCGACAACACCGATTCCGGTCTGCCGCAATGGTTCGTCTTTCATAGTGGCCTCCTGCGTGAGCTATTCTCAATGGAACGATCGTTACTGCAATTCGCGTGCCGTTCTCCTTTGAAGGGTTTGGTATATCATCGGCAGTCCGGACTAATATAACGCAAGAGTTGCTCTATGTTGAAACCACCGAACAGCAAGCCTGCCGCGAATCCGTTTGAGAACCAGCATGAAAAAGGCATGGCGAGCAGCGCGGTGGGTGACACCGCCGGCCGGCAGGAAAACGTGCAGAGCATGGCAACCCCGTAGATCGACGGCCTGAAGGTGCACGCCGCGGCTTTACCGCTGGCCGATGCAGTGGCACCATCGGCAATCTGCGCGGCCCGTTTTGGCCGCAACAGCGCCTGGACGTGTTCCGCCACATCGCCGTTGACGGCGATCATGATCAGTCTGTCGCCGAAGCACCGGCCTTGGCCGTGCACCGTGATAATTCACTCCTTTGTGGCGCGTCCGGTCGCCCCGTCTACCGGTGCTGTTCACAAAGACGCAGTTTCGCCGGAGGGTGACGCTCTGGCGACGCGCTTTGGGAACCCGCGCGACTTCTGGCCCGTGGAATCAGCTACCTTCCGGTAGCATTCCTTGGTAAGTCAGATGCATCAGTCCGGTTGCGAGGTCGCAACAGAAAGAGGAGCGAATGTCACCCGACGAAAGAGCCACTACGCGGACAAGACTTGGATTCATTGGGGTCGGATTCCTGGGTTCCCGCATTGCCCGGCGTATTCTCGGCGCCGGCTTTCCGATGGTTGTGTACGACACTGACGCCGATAAGGCCAAAGTGCTCGGCGCGCTGGGGGCCAAAGTCGCGCGAAATCTCGGCGAATTGGCCGCGGAGGCGGATGTCGTGTTGTCATGCCTTCCCAGCGATTCCGCGGTCGAAGCGGTTTATACGGGAGATGGTGGCGTATTCCAAAACGCAAGAACCGGCACCCGAATTATCGAAATGAGCACCATCGCTCCGGAAACTATCCGACGCCTGCACGATGCTGCCCGGCGACGTGACATCTCCGTACTGGATGTAGCAGTCTCCGGCAGTACGCCTGCCGCCGCGGCTGGGGCTTTGACCTTATTCGGTGGCGGCGAGAGCAAGGTCTTCTATGCTTCCGAATCAATCTTTACCGCCATTGCGAAACAATGGTTCTTCATGGGGCCGAGCGGCTCCGGTTTGGCGATGAAGTTGGTGGTGAACACCCTGCTGGGAGTTGGCATGCAGGCGATTGCCGAAGCCGTCGCACTGGGTCACGCGCTCGATCTGCCTCGCGACCTTCTGCTTGAGACGCTGGCCAAAACGGCGGTCGTAGCACCCGCTTTCGCCGGGAAAATGGTGAGCGCCAAGCAGGATGATTACACGCCGCAGTTTCCGGTTCGCCTCATGCACAAAGATTTCCGGCTGGTTTTAGCTGCCGCGGCACACGCAGGGCTTGATATGCCGGCGACGGAGGCCGCCGCGGCAATCAACGCCGCGGAGGCCGCATCCGGAGGCGAAGAGGATTTCTCCGCCGTCATCCGGCGGATGGAGCAGCAAGCCGAATTGGCCCCGGCTGGCCCGCCTGCGGCTTGAGGAACGTATGCTGCTCGATCTGTTTTCAACCAACGCGGACTGGCTCCAGACCGTGATTCGCATCACTCTAGGCGTCGTTTTTTTCGCTCATGGTGCGCAAAAGCTGCTGGGGTGGTTCGGGGGGGCGGGTCTGAAGCAGACGATGCGCACGATGCATGACTCTTTGGGTCTTCCAACCCCACTCGCTCTCTTGGCAGTCGCGGCGGAGTTTTTTGGCGGCCTGGGACTGATCGTCGGCTTATTGAGCCGTATCGCGGCAGTCGGAATCGGTGTGATCATGCTGGTGGCGATCTTCATGGTGCACGGCCGCAACGGCTTGTTCCTCAATTGGCTTGGCGAACGCAAGGGCAATGGCTACGAGTATCACCTCCTGGCCATCGCCCTGGCGGCCGAGATCGTGGTGAGGGGCTCCGGCGCGGCGTCGCTCGATGGTCTTGTGTATAGGGTCATCGGTGCATGAAATCGTGCCCGATGTGCGGTATTGATTTTGCGCATTCATTCATTTGAGGAGAACTTGCAATGAACTTACGAACACTCGGACGGAGTGACTTGAAGATTACCCCGATCGGCATCGGCGCCTGGGCGATTGGCGGCGGGCAATGGCAATTCGCTTGGGGCCCGCAGGATGACAACCAGTCCGTCGCCGCGATCCGCGCGGGACTGGACCGTGGCATAAACTGGATCGATACCGCGGCCGCTTACGGCCTGGGGCATTCGGAGATCGTCGTCGGCCGCGTTGTCCAGAGGCTTCGCACTCGTCCTTACATTTTTACGAAATGCAGCCTGGTCTGGGACGAGTCCGGAAAGATCTCCCACAGCCTGCAAGCCGCCTCCATTCGCCGGGAAGCTGAGGCCAGCCTTAAGCGCCTCGGAATCGACACGATTGACCTATATCAAATCCACTGGCCGGCCGCGTTCGGAAGGCCCGAGAGCGACTCGCCTGGCTCGATTGAAGAGGCCGTCCGCACATTGGCGCAGCTGAAGGACGAAGGGAAGATTCGGTATATCGGCGTATCGAACTTCGATGCGGCGCAAATGCGGAGGGCGCTGAATGTGGCTCCGATCGCTTCCCTGCAGCCGCCCTATTCTCTGCTGGCGCGCGATGTCGAGTCTTCCGTTCTTCCCTTCGCTTTGGAACACCGCATTGGGGTGATTGTGCTACTCCCCCATGGCGTCCGGGCTGTTGACCGGCGCAATGACGCGGGAACGGATCGGGAGTTTCCCCGAAGATGATTGGCGGAAGCACAGCCCGAACTTCCAGGAGCCGCTCCTATCGCGCAATCTTCGGTTGGTCGAAACGTTGCGTGCCGTCGGTAAACGCCACAATGCCACACCGGGTGAAGTGGCCATCGCGTGGACCTTGCGGAATCCTGCCGTGACTGGCGCGATCGTCGGCGTCCGTAGCGCGGAACAGGTGAACGGCATCGCCGGCGCGGCCGATCTCCATCTAAGTGACCAGGAAGTGCTCGAGATGGAGCACCAGTTCACACTACAGACGGCCTGAACCAGTGGTCGGGCAGAACGTCCAGAGGAAGGTCTTGTGAGCACCGCGGCAATTTCGGTTTCGATCGGCAGGGTGGAGGGCGCGACCGCTTCTCGGTCAGATGATCTTTTAGCAGTAGAAGAGCCTTTGGAAATTCGAATCGGCGATGACAGTCTCTCCGTGACGATGCGAACTCCCGGGAGCGATTTCGAACTGGCCGCCGGCTTCCTTTTCTCCGAAGGAATCATAGGCGATGCTTCTCAGATCCGCTCCATGGGCCGCCCCAATGGAAGTCCCCACGTCGTGGTGCTGGAGTTGGATGGGCAGTCGGAGACGCCGCTTCCGGCGCGTCGAAACTTTACGATGACGTCCGCCTGTGGCGTCTGCGGAAAAGCTTCCCTCCGCGAGCTTGAAATGAACGCTTGTCCAGCGCTTCCGCACGATAACATTCAAGTCTCGCCGGATATCCTTCATCGGATGCCCGATCGTCTGCGCCGGGCCCAGAACGTCTTCGACGGCACCGGCGGCTTGCACGCCGCAGCCCTCTTCAATCTCCGGGGCGACCTGGAATCCCTACGCGAGGACATTGGCCGCCACAATGCCGTGGACAAGTTGATCGGCGCCGCACTCTTGAATCACCGCACGCCGTTGAGCAAGTCGCTGCTATTGGTCAGCGGACGAGCCAGCTTCGAGCTCGTTCAGAAGGCGCTGGTGGCCGGTATCCCGTTAATGGCGGCCGTCGGAGCGCCTTCGAGCCTGGCCGTCGCCACCGCCGAACGAGCGGGCATGACGCTGGTTGGCTTTCTGAGAAACGGTCGCTTCAACCTATATACCGAAGACCGTCGCATCTTAAGAATGGAACATCCCCAATGAAACTTCGCATCCAATGAACACCGCATCGGAGGCGCCCGGTATCCGGGGCAGAAGATTTTCAGTGATCGACGGATGGCAGCAGTGGCTCGAACTGCCCCACAAACTCCGCCTGCATAACGCCGTGTTTCAGATTCACTTGTGGATCGGGACGATAGCCGCGATGTACTTGGTATTCATGAGCGTTACCGGCAGCATCATCGTATTCCGTAATGAGCTGTCGGGGTGGTCCCTAGTGGAGTGGATTGTGAAGCTACATTCCAATCTTCACGCAGGTTCGACAGGCCGGTTCGTCAACGGAATCGCCGGAGCTTGCCTGACCGTGCTTTGCTTGACCGGAATTATTGTTTGGTGGCCGGGAGTCAAGCACTGGCGCCGGAGCCTGACTGTGAGCTGGCGTTCGAACTTTGCGCGCGTCACTTGGGATCTCCATGGCGCGCTTGGATTCTGGTGCTTCCTCTTCGTCTTATTGTGGGGACTATCGGGCTTCTACTTCGCGTTCCCGGATCTGTTTGCCGCTTTGCTCTTTCTAGACCCGTCCGATAAAGCCTTACTGTGGCTAGCGGAGCTGCATTTCGGGCGGTTTGGCTGGTTTGCGGAAGCGGTTTGGGCCATCGTCGGCTTGGCGCCCGCCGTTCTCGCATTGACCGGCATTTTCATCTGCTGCCGCCGTGTGATCTTCAACAAACCTTCCAACCCCAACCGTGGCTGACCGCACGCGAATCCGATGGCGTTAGCCCGAACGACCAGGGCTCCAGACGATTCGCCTTGGAGGAAATGTCGCACCGACAACATCATGTCGCGCCGGCAACACCGAACCCGGCAACCCCAGATAGGTACGTGACCGCAAAATGACGGAGGCAAATAGACTTGCTCTCAAACCTCCGTTCTCATCTGACTGGCGAAGAACTTGCTTCTTGGTTGGGGTGATGATTCGACAATGGACTGGTCTGGATTCTGAGGCGGAAACGATATGTGGATAGTCAAGATCGCGCTCGACCGGCCGTATACCTTTATCGTCCTTGCGTTACTGATCTTGATTCTCAGTTCGGTAGTCGTTCTAAATACCCCAACCGACATCTTCCCGAACATAAGTATCCCCGTTGTAGCCGTTTCCTGGACCTACACTGGTATGAATCCCGAAGAGCTGGAGGGGCGGCTCACGACTGTTTACGAAAAAGTATTGACAACTCTCGTAGAAAATATTGAGCACATCGAATCGACGACCGTGAATGGAACGGTGGTGGTCAAAATCTTTCTGCAACCGACGGCAAGCGTCGATCGGGCCAACGCACAGGTCACCGCAGCCTCCCAGACCATTTTGCGCCAGTTGCCGCCTGGAACGTTGCCGCCGTTAATTGTCAACTACACGGCCTCCAGCGTGCCGATTCTCCAACTGGCGCTTTCCGGCCCGGGACTCAGTGAGGCCGACCTGAACGATCTCGCTTTGAACTTCCTGAGACCGCAGCTTGTGACGGTTCCCGGCGCTGCCGTGCCTTATCCTTACGGCGGAAAGCAACGAGAAGTAATGGTGAACCTGGACACCGGCCTGCTTCAATCCAAGGGACTCTCGCCGCAAGAGGTCGTAAGTGCGGTGGCCAACCAAAATGTTGTGGCGCCCTCGGGAACCGCAAAGATCGACCGATTCGAGTACGACATCGCGACGAACTCCGCGCCGAGAACCATCGAGGACATGAACAACCTGCCTGTCAAGGTGGTAGGGAACTCGACGATCTATTTAAGAGATGTCTCGCACGTAAGCGACGGTTTTATCCCGCAGACCAACATCGTTCGCCAGGACGGCCGCCGCGGCGTTTTGGAAACGGTTATTAAGGACGGCGACGCGTCCACGCTGAGCGTCGTCCAAGGCATTCGCGCCTTGCTTCCCCGTGTGCAGCAGACGCTTCCACCGCAGCTCAAGATCCAGCCGCTGGCGGATCAGTCTGTCTTCGTTCGCGCCGCCGTCAGCGGCGTAGTGCGGGAAGCCGGCATCGCGGCCCTTCTCACAGCGCTCATGATCCTGCTGTTCCTGGGAAGCTGGCGCAGCACCGTCATCATTGCCGTCTCTATTCCGCTGGCCATCTTGAGTTCGGTGATCGTGCTCAGCCTGCTGCATGAAACCATCAACCTGATGACGCTCGGCGGCCTGGCTCTGGCCGTCGGCATCCTGGTGGACGACGCTACGGTGACCATCGAAAATATCTCCCGCCACCTGGAGGAGGGCCAGCCGCTGCATGAGGGGATTCTCGAGGGCGCGGCGCAAATCGCGATACCCGCGCTGGTCTCCACTCTGTGCATCTGCATCGTGTTTTTCCCCATGTTCGCTTTGGGCGGCGTCGCGCACTATCTTTTTCAGCCGCTCGCTGAGGCAGTAATCTTCGCCATGTTGGCGTCGTACCTCCTGTCGCGAACATTGGTACCGACCCTGGCGATGTACCTTCTCAAACCGAAACAGGAAAATGCCCCGCGCTCGCGCAATCCCCTGATTCGGATCCAGAAGGCGTTCGATCGTGGCTTTGAACGCTTTCGGCTGGCATACAAACGGTTGCTGACAGCGTTGATGGGGAAACGATTTCTTTTTGTACCGGCCTTTCTTTTGGTTTGCCTTATGGCTGCCGCGCTCATCCCGTGGCTGGGTCAGGACTTTTTCCCGAACATTGACAGCGGCGAATTCATTCTTCATGTTCGCGCCAAGACCGGAACACGCATCGAAGACACCGCGATGCTTTGCGACCTCATTGAGCGCGCGATCCGGCGTGAGATTCCCGGGCCGGAAGTGGATAATATTACCGACAATATCGGCCTACCGTACAGCCAGCTCAACTATATTTACAGCACGTCCGGAGCGACCGGCGCGGCGGACGCCGACATTATGGTTGCGCTGAATCCCAAACACCACCCCACGCCGGATTACATCCGCAACCTGCGAAAAGCGTTACCTCGTGAATTCCCCGGAACAACTTTCTACTTCTTGCCCGCGGACATGACCACCCAAATTCTCAACTTTGGACTCCCGGCTCCCGTGGATGTTCAGATCGAGGGGCAGGATCTCCAAGCCAATCGCAGAGTGGCGGACACCGTGCTGGGCCAGCTTCGGCATGTCGCCGGTCTGACCGATCTGCGGATTCAGCAGGAGTTTGACTATCCCAGGTTTAACGTCGCTGTGGATCGAACCAAGGCAGCCGAAGGCGGCTACACCGATAGCGACGTCACAAACAGTCTTCTGGTCGCATTGAGCGGCAGTTTTCAAACCGCTCCGACCTTCTTCCTGAACTGGCAAAACGGTGTGCAATACGAAATGATCGCCCAGACTCCGCAATACCGTATCCAGTCGCTGCAGGATGTCGGCAACATACCCATTAGTTCCCCTGGCATGATTCATCCGGAAATCCTCTCCAATGTGGCCTCCATTAGCCGCGGGAGTGAGATGGAGGTGCTGTCTCACTACAACATCCGCAGGGTAGTGGATATTTACGGCTCCGTTCAGGATCGCGATCTTGGAGCGGTGGGCCGGGACGTCGCGCGCATCGTCGATCGAAACCAAAAGCTGCTTCCTCGCGGAAGCTTTTTCCGCTTGCGTGGGCAACTCCGGACCATGCGCACGTCTTACGATGGTTTGCTGGAAGGACTCGCGTTCGCGATTGTCCTGGTCTATTTTTTGATTGTCGTCAATTTCCAGTCTTGGCTTGACCCGTTCATCATCATCACGGCGCTGCCCGCCGCGTTAGCCGGCATCCTCGTATTTTTGTTTCTTACCCACACCAACCTCAGCGTGCCCGCGCTGATGGGCGCAATCATGTGCATGGGTGTGGCTACGGCAAACAGCATTCTGGTGGTGGCATTTGCCACGGAGCGCCTCGCAATCCACGGGGACCCGCTGCAGGCTGCCGTCGAGGCCGGCTTCACTCGTTTTCGACCGGTTCTGATGACCGCGCTCGCCATGATCATCGGCATGATTCCAATGGCCCTTGGTTTAGGCGATGGAGGCGAGGAGAACGCCCCTCTCGGCCGCGCGGTTGTCGGCGGCTTACTCTGCGCCACGGTGGCCACGCTCGTCTTTGTTCCCACAGTGTTCGGCCTGCTGCATGGAATGCGCCCCTACGGCGGCAACCCGCAGCGTCCCAAAACGGAGGATCCCAATGGCAGAAATTAAGAGCGAGAGAAATGGCGTCAGCGGATTGGTTGTTCTTCTGGGCCTGGTAGCGGCCGTTGCGCTCGGACTCTTCATCCACTCAGGCATCCGCGGCCGCGTAGAAGCGGAATCCGACCTCCAGCATTCGACGGAACAGGCCGCCGTCGAGGACGTGAGTGTGGTGCGTCCGAAAGCAGCCGCGCCCATCGATGAAGTGGTCCTGCCCGGAGCCACGCAGCCTTTCGTCAATTCTCCGATATACGCGCGAACGAACGGATACCTGGTGAAGTGGTTCTACGACATCGGAGCGAAAGTAAAGCAAGGCGATCTGTTAGCCATAATCGACACGCCTGAGCTGGACAAGCAACTGCAACAGGCTCGGGCAGATCTGGAGACAGCCAAGGCGAACCTGGTATTGTCCAAGACCACGGCAGAGCGCTGGCAGGGGCTCGTAAAGACGCGTTCTGTTTC
>CAVXWB010000210.1:0-5096 GCA_963765185.1 Bryobacterales bacterium | reverse complement strand
ATCGACAGCGTGCAGCGCACGGCGGAAGGCCAGAATTTGCAGATGCGGGAGACGCTTTGGAAATACGACATTGTCGTGGAGAACCATCGCGGAGAGGTGCATGCGTTGCGCCGCCAGATCCTGATGTCGGCCGATTGGAGGCTCGGCTCGATGTTGCCGGAAGAGCAGTATCGTGAACTTGTCGAGGGCGCCGGTCTGGCGGACAGCGAAGAGGCTCTTGAACGCGCCGGGCGCGAATTGGCTCTGGCGATCCTCGATGATCTCTGGGCCGATTACCTTGCCAACGTCGCGGAATTGCGGGGCGGCATCCATTGGGTTTCATGGGGTGGGCGCAATCCGCTCTACGAATACCTGACCGGCGTCGATGAGATTTATGCCGAGTTTCAAGAGTGCCTGAAAGAGGAAGTCGCGGATGCGCTTGCGACGGCCGAGATCCGGGATGGCGATATCCATTTCGAAAATCGGGAGCGATTTGAACGCGGAGCAACTTGGACGTACCTGACTACGGACGAGCCTTTCGGAACGATGAGCGAGCGTGTGGCGAAGGGGCTGCGGCGAAGGTTCTCGAAAGGATAGGCGGAGGCGAATGAGCGTTCCGATGTTGGTGTGCGTCGCCGAGTGGGTCTGCTTCATCCTGTATTGGAGTGCAGCCGCGAAGAACTCTTCGCGGGCGAAGAGTTCCGAATCTAGAAACTCGCGGCGAGTCCATGAGCTGCTGCTAAACGCCGCGCTCTTGTTGGTGCTTGTTCCAGTGCCGGGACTGCGCCAACGATTTCTGCCGGACACAGCTCTCACGGTTTGGGCCGGTCTGGGCGTGCAGACGGCGTCGGGAGCGCTGGGAATTTGGGCTCGGCGGTTTCTGGGACCGCATTGGAGCGGGGAGATCACCATCAAGGTGGATCACGAACTGATTCGATCCGGACCGTATCGATTCGTGAGGCATCCGATTTACACCGCCTGATTTACCCTGCATAAGCTGGGAATGTTCGCAGCCACAGCGCTTGTGTCCGGGTAAATGCACGCGGCGCTGGGGTTCGCGATGGCCGCGTTCGCGTACTGGCGCAAGATCCGATTGGAAGAAGCGAATCTCAAAAACGCTTTTGGCGCGGAGTACGAGGCGTATCGGCGCGACACGCGGGCGCTGGTTCCGTGGATTCTATAAACCCGCTTAGTGTGAAGCCGCGTAGTATCCTTTGTGTTTATGCGTCTTGTTTCGTTTCAACATCGTGATGGGCGGCCGCAGGCGGGTATCGTCAGCGCCAACCAGGTATTGCCGGTGGCGGGCGACATGCTGTCGGTGTGCGCGGCGGGGCACGCGGAGGCGGACACGGCTCCGCCGATCGACCTGGCCGAGGTCACGCTACTGGCGCCCATTCCGCGCCCGCCCAAGTTTATTTGCGTGGGGCTGAATTACCGCGATCACGCGGCCGAGGCCAAGATGGAGATCCCGCAGGTGCCCACCATCTTCAGCAAGTTCACCAACGTGGTGATCGGGCCGGGCGCGACCATCGTGCTGCCGAAGGTCTCGACCAAGCCGGATTACGAGGCGGAGCTGGCGTTCGTGATCGGCCGCGGAGGGCGCTACATTACGGAGGCGAGGGCGATGGATCACGTGTTCGGTTACACCATCGTGAACGACGTCAGCGCGCGCGATTTCCAGATGGCCACCACGCAATGGCTGATGGGCAAAACCTTCGACACCTTCGGGCCCATGGGGCCGTGGATCGTGACCAAGGATGAGATCTCGGACCCGCACTCACTGGACATTTCGCTCGAGATCGGGGGCGAGGTGTTGCAGAAGTCGAATACCAGGGAAATGATCTTCCGGATTCCGCAGTTGATCGAGTACATCTCGCAGGTGGTGACGCTGGAGCCGGGCGACGTGGTGGCGACGGGAACTCCGGCGGGGGTCGGGTTCGCGTGGAAGCCTCCGCGCTGGCTGCGGCCGGGCGATGAGACCATCGTGCGGATTCAGGCGATCGGGGAGTTGCGCAATCCGGTGGCGGCGGAGGGCTGAAACAGGACGCGAGTCCCGTTCCTGTGGTCAAATAGAATTTACCCCCGCTTTGAGGAATTCGCGCAAAACGGGTGCGCCGCCCCCTTTGCGCCGTGGAGGAGACAACCCTGTTGAACCCAGCAGTTCTCGCCCTGGAAGACGGCACGGTCTTCGAGGGCCAGAGTTTTGGTGCGCCCGTCGAACGCTCGGGCGAAGTGGTCTTCAATACCGCGATCACCGGATATCAGGAGATCTTCACCGATCCTTCCTATTCCGGCCAGATCGTCGTGCTGACGTATCCGCAGATCGGCAACTACGGCGCCAACGACGCCGACAGCGAAGCCGTGCGGCCGTTTATCGAAGGCTTAGTCGTGCGCGAGTTCTCCGGGCTCTCGAGCAACTGGCGCGCGGAGGAAACCGCGCAGGAGTTTCTGGCAGCCTCGGGCGTGCCGGTGATCACCGGCATCGACACGCGCGCGCTGGTGCGGCATCTGCGGTCGCGCGGGGTCATGCGCGGGGTCTTGTCCGCTCTATCGACGGACGCAGCGGCGTTGATTGAGAAAGCCCGGCAGTCGCCTTCGATGACCGGCCTCGATCTGGCGACGCGTGTTTCCACGCGGGAACGCTATGAATGGGATTCGCCTGTGGAGGCCTGTTCGCCCTCCCAGCATGTCGGCCGGCCGAGAGAAGGCCAGTTGCACGTGGTCGCCTACGATTTCGGCATGAAGCGCAATATCCTGCGCAGGCTGGTGCAGGCGGGGTGCCGTCTGACGGTGGTTCCCGCCGCAGACTTCCGCCGAAGACGTGCTGGCGTTGAAGCCCGCGGCGTGTTCCTGTCCAACGGTCCGGGCGATCCGGAGCCGCTGACGCATCAGGCCGCGCAGGTGCGCAAGCTGATCGGCCGCGTGCCCATTTTCGGCATCTGCCTGGGTCACCAGATTCTGGGCCTGGCCGTGGGCGGCAAAACCTACAAGCTGAAGTTCGGCCATCGCGGCGCGAATCATCCGGTGCTGAACAAGGTCACCGGCAAGGTGGAGATCACTTCGCATAATCACGGCTTCGCGGTGGATCCGGATTCGCTCAACCTGAACGAAATCGAGATCACCCACATCAATCTGAACGATGAGACGCTGGAAGGCTTCCGGCATCGCAGCCATCCCGTGTTTTGCGTGCAGTATCATCCGGAGGCCGCGCCCGGCCCGCACGATTCCCACTATCTGTTTGACGATTTCGTGGAGCTGATGAACACGGAGCGAGTGAGCAAATAGATGCCGCGCCGCAATGACCTCCATCGCATCCTGATCGTGGGCTCCGGGCCGATCGTCATCGGCCAGGCCTGCGAATTCGATTACTCCGGCACACAGGCCTGCAAGGCTCTGCGCGCGGACGGCTTATGAAGTGGTGCTGATCAATTCGAATCCGGCCACCATCATGACCGATCCCGAATCTGGCGGACCGCACCTACGTGGAGCCGCTGAGCGTGGAGTACGCCGCGGAGGTGATCCGCCGCGAGCGTCCCGATGCGCTGCTCTCGACGGTTGGCGGGCAGACCGGGACTGAATCTCTCGGTGGCGCTGGCCGAAGCCGGCGTGCTCGATCGAATACGGAGTGGAGCTCATTGGCGCGAAGATCGACTCGATCAAACGCGCCGAGGACCGGCTGCTGTTCAAGGACGCGATGCGCGAGATCGGCCTGGATCTGCCGCAATCGCAACTGGTGAACTCGATTGAAAAAGGCATCGAGTTCGCCAATCGCATCGGCTTCCCCGTGATTCTGCGGCCCAGCTTTACTTTGGGCGGAACCGGCGGGGGCATCGCCTACAATCGTGAGGATCTGGCGGAGATACTCGAAGGCGGCCTGGATCTTTCGCCGGTGCACGAAGTTTTGATCGAAGAAAGCGTGCTGGGCTGGAAGGAATTCGAGCTGGAGGTGATGCGCGATCAAGCCGACAACGCCATCATCGTGTGCTCCATCGAGAATTTCGATCCCATGGGCGTGCATACCGGCGATTCCATCACAGTGGCGCCGGCGCAGACGCTTACCGACCGCGAATACCAGATGATGCGCGACGCTTCGCTCGCCTGCCTGCGCAAGATCGGCGTGGATACGGGCGGGTCGAACGTTCAATTCGCCATCGATCCGAAAACCGGCCGCATGGTGATCGTGGAAATGAATCCGCGGGTTTCAAGAAGCTCCGCGCTGGCTTCGAAGGCCACGGGATTTCCGATCGCCAAGATCGCCGCCAAGCTGGCCGTGGGCTATCGCCTGGACGAAATCAAGAACGACATTACGCGCAAGACTCCGGCGTGCTTTGAGCCGACCATCGATTACGTGGTGGTGAAGATTCCGCGCTGGCAATTCGAGAAATTCCCCGGCGCGGAGCCGGTGCTGGGCACGCAGATGAAGAGCGTGGGCGAGGTGATGGCCATCGGGCGCACCTTCAAGCAGGCCCTGGGCAAGGGCATGCGGAGCCTCGAAACCGGGAAGTCCGGCGGCTCGACCAAGTACGACGACGAGTTGATCGAGGCTCGTTTGATCACGCCCAACCCGGACCGGCTGGGCTACATTCGCCACGCCTTTGCGCGGGGCTATAGCGAGGAGCAGGTGCACGCGCTCACCTCCATCGACCCGTGGTTTTTGCGGCACGTTCGCGAAATGGTGGAGGAGGAGAAAGAGGCCGCTGAGTTATCGCTCGACAGCGTGACCAAGCAGCAGATGCAGCGCTTCAAACGCAACGGGATCTCCGACTCGTTCCTGGGCCGCGCCTGGAACGTCAGCGCTCTCACGGTCCGCGCGAAGCGTAAGGAACTGGGCGTGACCGCGGTGTTCAATCGCGTGGATACCTGCGCGGCGGAGTTCGAAAGCTTCACGCCGTATCTGTATTCGAGTTACGAATCGGAATGCGAGGCCGCGCCTTCCAAACGCAAGAAGGTCATGATTCTGGGCAGCGGGCCCAACCGCATCGGCCAGGGCATCGAGTTCGATTACTGCTGCTGCCACGCGTCCTACGCGCTGCAGGAGTTCGATATCGAGTCGATTATGGTCAACTGCAACCCGGAGACGGTTTCGACCGACTACGACACCAGCGACCGGTTGTACT
>CAVXWB010000209.1:0-12683 GCA_963765185.1 Bryobacterales bacterium | reverse complement strand
TTCCCACCAATATGGCAATGATCGCGATCACCACAAGAAGTTCGATCAGCGTGAATGCCGCGCTGGTCGCTTTTCTTCAAGGGCGACAAAACACGGGAGAGATGGGGAGGTCGCATCTCTGGTCTCCGCATTAGGTTGTCAAACCACGATTGAACCGAAAACGCCGAAAACCCCGGCGTAAAGTTTGCAAATTGCAATGGCTAGTTTATCAGTGCCGATTGCACGATGTCAAGAGAAAATTAAGAAAAAAGTAAGATGCTACCTCAAAATTTCGTCGCGCCGGCAAAAATAAATCATAACTGCTTATCTGACAATGACATTGAGAATAGAGCTCATCCCGCCTGCGCCATTGACCTTGACCCTGTATTTGCCCGCCTTAATTTTTTCGGTGGCCATGATCCTGACTGCGTTGGTCAAATTAAAGGTCGCGCCCGTGCCATTGCCTTCAGACACAGGCAACTTGATGCTCGCCCCGGGGGATTATAGTTGCCGATATTTTTAACGGTTACGCCCTTGACCGCACCATTTTCGTCCACGGAAGTAACCTCCAGCTGCGTCTTTGTTCCCTTGACACACAAACGTCACCACCGAGGAATGTTCGCGATGCGTCAGCGGAACACCGGTATAAGCGGCCAGGCCCAGGGGCGTGGTGACGCCGGGAACGATCTCGAAGGGAACGCCGGCGTCGGCCAGAGCTTCAATCTCCTCGCCGCCCCGCGCGAAGATAAACGGATCGCCGCCCTTGAGGCGCACCACGGTCCAGCCCCGCCGCGCCCGCTCCACCATCAGGGCGCTGATCTCGGCTTGAGTCAACTCATGCTTGGCGCGCTTCTTGCCTACATAAATTCGCTCAGCCTGCGCGGGAGCGTAATCAAGAAGCCGCTCATTGGCCAGAAAATCGTAGAGCACGCAGTCGGCGCGCTCCAGCGCCTGGCGTCCTTTGACGGTGATCAGGCCGGGGTCGCCTGGGCCCGCGCCCACCAGGTAGACCTTCATGCCGCGTACACTTCGGCGAGGATTTCGCGCGCTCCTTTTTCAAGCAGGATGCGGCCGAGCTGCGCGCCGGTTTGCGCGGGATCGGTCCCGCTGAGTTCCCCTCCGATAACGCGCGCCCCATCCGGCGACGCCACAATCGCGCGGAGCCGGATGATTTCATCATCCGGTCCGGAGTTCAATGTCGCATGCGCCCCAACGGGCACCTGGCACCCTCCGCCAAGCGTCGCCAGCAGAGCTCTTTCGGCCCCCACCGTCGCTCTCGCCTCGGCGTGATCCAAGTGCCGGACAAGCTCACGCGCCTCGCCGCCGTCTTCGCGCGTCTCGATCGCCAGCGCACCCTGGCCCACCGAAGGGCACATGATCTCCACGGGAATCAGTTCCCGAATGCGATCCTGCCAGCCCAGCCTGCGCAATCCCGCCGCTGCCAGCACGATGGCGTCATAGCGTCCTTCATCCAACTTACGCAGCCGCGTGTCGACATTGCCGCGCAGCGTTTCAATGATCAGGCCGCGCTTCAACGCATGCAGTTGCGACGCCCGCCGCAGGGAGCTGGTGCCGATTCGCGCACCCGCCGTCAACTCCGCCAGCGACCGGCCGATCAACGCGTCGCGAGCTTCTTCGCGCTCCGGAATCGCCGCGATGGTCAACCCCGAGGGGATCTCCGTAGGCACGTCCTTCATGCTGTGCACCGCGAGGTCGATATCGCCGGCCAGCAGCGCTTCTTCGATCTCCTTGGTGAACAGACCCTTGCCGCCCACCTTCGCCAGCGGAACATCCTGGATTTTGTCGCCGGTGGTTTTGATGATCTCGATGCGCGATTCCGCGCCCAGATCCGCAAGGCTAGCCTGAATGTGCCGCGCCTGCCACAGCGCCAGCGCCGAGCCGCGCGAGCCGATAACGATCACTCCTCCTCCGCCCGCCCCGCGTCTTCCCCTTGCGCGGCGTGACCCTTGCGAAACTCGCTGATCAACCGGTGCAGAAACTTGTTGGTGATCCCGCGCGTGATGGCTTCGATATGCTCCCACTGCTGCGGCGTGAGATCGCCGAGCTTGCCGCGGCGGCGCTCGATCTCGCCCAAGCGCCACTGTTCCGCCTGTTCCTGGAGGCTCATGATGGCGGGCGAGGCTTCGCGCGATTTCAGCCGCGTCATCATGCGCGCCACTTCCTCGCCGATGATCACCTCGGCCTGTTGCGCCACCTCCAGGCGCCCGCGCAGATTGGTGTCCACCACCTTGCCCAGGTCGTCGATGTCGTACAGGAACACGTTGTCCAGCTTGTTGACGCCGGGCTCGATGTTGCGCGGCACGGCGATGTCGATCAGGAACATGGGCCGGTTGCGGCGCTTGCTGATGGCCGCGCGCATTTCCTCGCCGGTCACGATGTAGTTGGCGGCGCCGCTCGAAGCCAGCAGAATGTCGACTTCCGGCAAGGCTTCGTGGAAGCGCTCATAATCGATCACCGTGCCGCCCACTTCCTCGGCCAGCGCTACGGCCCGTTCGCGGGTGCGATTGGTCACCAGGATTTCCAAAACGCCCGCCCGCCGCAGATGGCGCGCGGCGCTTTCGGCCATTTTCCCGGCGCCCACCACCAGCACGCGCTGCCCCTTGAGCGATCCGAAAATCTCCCGCGCCAGCGCCACTGCCGCGTAGCTCACCGAAACCGCGCTCTCGCCGATCTCCGTCTCGGTGCGTACCCGCTTGGCCACGTTGAACGCCTTGGTCAGCACCTGATCCAGGAACCCGCTGGCGGCCGTTTTGATTGCTCCGCGCTCCTTCGCGACTGCATAAGCCGCCTTCATCTGCCCCAGAATCTGCGGCTCGCCCACCACCATGGAGTCCAGGCTGGAGGCCACGCGGAACAGGTGCCGGATCGCGTCCGGACCGTCATAGCGATACAAGTGCGGCGAAACCCAATCGCGCGCCACGCTGCGCGATTCGGCCAGGAAGGCTTCGACGGCCAATCCCGCGTCGGTCTCCTCCTCCGCCGTCACCGCCACTTCCACGCGATTGCAGGTGGAAAGAATCATGCCCTCCAGCAGCCCCGGGCTTTGCTTGAGTTGATCCAGCGCCTCGGGCAGCGCTTGCGTCTCGAACGCCAGCCGCTCGCGCACTTCGACGGGCGCGGTGCGGTGATTGAGGCCGGTGATCAGCAGTTTCATCGGACCACCAACCCCGCGTGCGCGCTCCAGGTGATGATGGAACAGCCCAGCACCACCAGCGCCATCACCGCGGCTTTCCGCCCGCGCCAGCCCGCGGTGGAGTGCAGGTACATGGTGGCCAGCAACAGCGCCCAGGTGACCAGCGAAACCGTCACCCTGGGATCGGCGATCCAGGCCGTGCCGGAGTACATGAACTCCCACATGATCACCAGCACCAGCCCCAGCGTGATCAGCACGAACGCCACGCCCAGCGATCCGCCGATCAAACCGTCCAGCGTGGCCAGCGGAGGCAGCCGCTCCAGCAGCCTTCCGGGTTTCTTGGTCTTGAGCCTGCGCTCCTGGATCAAATAGCAGATGGAGGCGGCCGCGGTCAGCAGCAGCGATGCGTAGCCGGCCAGCACCAGCACGATGTGAATGGCCAGCCAGGTTTCGCGTCCGCGAACGTCCGTCAATGCGGCCATGGGACGCTCCGTCGCCGCGGCCAGCGTCATCACGAAGACCAGCGGGAAATGCGCCACGGCGGTGCTGGCAAAATGATATTTCCATTCCACCGCCAGAAACAGAACCGCGATCAGGAACGCGCACAGATTCAGGGTTTGAAAGAAATTGTCCACCGGGATTCGGCCGATGGCCATCCCCAACTCCACGATAGCCACGGCTTGCAGCGTCGCCCCGATCCGGAACGCCCCGCGAGCCAGCGGATAAAGGGCGCTGGTTCCGCGCACCAGCACCAGCATGGAATGCAGCAGCCCCACGGCGTAGAAGCACACCGCGACCCTCAGCCAGAAGATGCTTGAAGCTGCCACTCTCTGTTCATCTTAGCGATTCCCGCCGGTCTGGCGCGCGGGGCGAAAAGGTCACGAGCCGGCCACCCGAATGATTTCCAGGTCAGCTAGATACAATTGAGGCATGCGACCCCGAACCGTCAACGCGACGGAGTTCAAGGCAAAATGTCTATCCTTCCTCGATCAGGCGGACAAAGGCGAAACGATTACGGTGACCAAACGGGGCCGCGCAGTGGCGATCCTTCAACCGGTAAAGAGCAGCGCCTGGAAATCTCCCGCAGGGGCCTGGAGTGGAAAGGTTGAGATTGCCGGGGACATCGTGACGCACGCTACCGCTCCGCTGTGGGAGGCGCTGCGCAAGCGGCCGGCGCGAAGGCCGCCAACCAGGTGAAACTCCTGCTTGACACTCATGTCGTCATTCGCTGGATGGCCGAGCCAAAGAAGCTCTCGAAAAATCAGGCGCGCGCGCTGGAACGCGCCATGCGTCTTCGCCAGCCTGTCGCGATCAGTGCGATTACGCCGATTGAAATCGCGCTTTTGTTTATCGATGGTTCGTTGAGGATCAAAACCACGACGGCGGCCGAGCTTTTCAAAGAGCTTTCCGCGAATCCTGCGTTCCAGATGCTTCCGCTGAGCTTCGAGATCGCCGAAGAAGTGCTGAAGATGGGGAGAGCTCTTCGGGATCCCGCCGATCGCGTGATTGCGGCTACGGCCCGCGTTCACGGCTTACGCCTGCTCACCTCCGATCAACGGATCGTCGAGTCGAACCTTGTTCAGACCATCGATTGAGCGGCGGGCATTTCGCGTCCGTTTTTCGGCGGGTGGTGCGATCGAAGGCCGTTGATCCGCTAGTCTACTATCCTCTTGCCCGTATATTCGAAAGACGCGCCCGCCGGAAGCGGGCCTCCGGGATTCTCAACCGCGGTCATCGTCAGAGACATGTCGCCCCCCGTGCACCGTCACCACGAACTTGCAGTTCGGGATTCCGGTGGTCGAGCTGAGATGGCCCTTTGCGGTGTAGGACCCGAAAACCACACTTTCCATTTTCCCGCAATATCGGCCGGCGACGCCGACAGACTGACAGTCGCCAGGAGAATCGGAAGCCAACGGAATTTCATTTGCGCCCTCCGTGAGCTTAGACGGGCCAGCTCTCCAATTTCTTCCAATCGGAGTGTGAGACGGCGCTCGTGCATCTCCGCAATTCGCGCGAGAGCCCGGATGTTCTCGCCGTCCTGTTGGGATCTTGCGCGCATGCTCTCCAGATCGCGGCCAAGCAACTCCAGGTTCATGGGGAGCGCCTCGTGGCGGCCAGTGAGCGCCTCAATACGTTCGTCGATGCTCATACTGTAACTATAAGGCACCATCCACAGGCGCGTCCCCGTTCGGGTATGATTTCAACTTCATGCTCAACAACTCCCGTTCCGCGATTCTGGCCGCCGCTATAGCCACCGCCCTGGCGCTGCTCTGGCTCATCGCCGACGTGGAATTGGTTGACTCCGGCCATCTGACGGGATTGTTCTACACCGGAACCAACGCCGCGCTGCCTCCCGCGATCTCCGACCAGACCTACCGGGTGCGCGACGAACACGGCTACGACGGCGAATTCTACTACCTCATCGCGCACGATCCCTTGAACCGGCGCGGTTTTCTGGCCTATGTGGACACGCCCCGGTACCGCTGGCGGCGCATCGGGCTCCCTGGTCTGGCCCACCTGCTGGCCTTCGGAAGCGATGCCTGGGTGGACCCCGTTTATGTAGCCTTGCAACTCGTGTTCGTTTTCCTGGGGGCTTACTGGCTCGCCGCCTACGCGCAACACAACCGCCGGAGCGCGGCCTGGGGCGTGGCTTTTCTGGCGATCCCAGCCGTCGCCGTTTCGCTCGACCGTATGACCGTGGACCTGCCCCTTGCGGCGATCTCGATCGCGCTGTTGCTTTACGCCGCGCGTGGTGAGTCGAGTTGGCACGCTTTGGCCGCGCTCGCCGCCGCGCCGCTGATTCGCGAAACCGGCATCCTTTTGATTCTGGCGTGGTGCGTCTTCTGGATCCTGCGCAGAAACCCTCGCAACGCCTGGTTCGGAGCCGCCTGCGCGATACCGGCGCTGGGCTGGTGGCTGTACGCCGCGCTGCACACCAGCGGCGACCAGGCCGGGTTACTCAGCGGGTTCCCGCTCCAGGGCCTGATCACATGGACCATCCACGCTCTGTCTGAGCCTGCGGCGGTGTACGGGCCGCGGGCCAATGCCGCGTTCGAGCTCGTCGCCCTGGCAGGGATCTGGCTGGCCTTCGCTCTCACGGTTTGGGTGGCTGCCAAGCTGCTCCTCGAAAGAAGTGCCGGGGGAAGTGCCTGGGATCTGCCGGAGCTCACCGCCGTCGCCTTCGTGGCGTTTGCGTCGCTGATCGGGTACCAGGACATCTGGGCCTCGGCCTACGGCATCGGCCGCACGCTCTCGCCGCTGCTGATCGCGCTCGCCGCCATCGCCCTCCGCGACCGCCGTCCGGCCTTGGCTGCGCCTCTGCTGCTGATCGCTCCCCGCATCGCTCTGCAATTCGCGGCGGAGATCAAGGTCGCTCTGCTCGCCCGCCTGTGATCCGGCCCTCCCGGCGTCAGGTAAAACGGTTGGATCGCCAGAAGGACTCCCCTATCATCGAAAGATGATTACACCTACAATCCCAGTTGCAAATCCCCTCGTAGATAAAGTGTGCCTGGTTACCGGCGGAACACGCGGAATCGGAAGAGCCATCGCCAAGATGCTGCTGGCCGAGGGCGCCCAGGTAGCAATTTGCGGCCGGCGTCAGGAATTTGTCGATGCCGCAGTCCTGGAACTAGCCGCCGAGACGGGCGGTAAAGTCAAAGGCAAAGTTGCCGATGTTAAGAGTCATGAACAGGTTGGCGAGCTTTTTCAGTTCATCGACACCCACTTCGGCGGCCTCGATGTGCTGGTCAATAACGCCGGCGTGGGAGTGTTTCGCCCGGTCAGCGAAATCACTCTTGAGGAATGGCGATCCACCATCGATACGAATCTTAGCGGAGCGTTTTATTGCAGCCGTGAAGCTTTATTCAGATTCGTTACAAAAGGCGGGGGCTACATCGTCAATATAAACAGTCTGGCGGGCGCCAATGCGTTCGCCGGGGGCTCTGCATACAATGCCTCGAAATTCGGTCTGACCGGATTCAGCGAAGCCATGATGCAGGACGTAAGGAGCGAGAACGTGAGGGTCAGTTACGTGATGCCGGGAAGCGTGGCCACTGGTTTTGGAAGTGGCTTGGGCAAAGTGTCCGGCGACGATGGTTCAAATTGGAAAATCTGGCCCGAAGACGTTGCGGAAATTGTGCGGATGCTCCTGAAGATGCCGATGCGAACCCTGGTCAGCCGTGTGGAAGTCAGGCCGCTAAAGACCAGCAAGACTGGGCCGAAAAGGTAATTACAGCGGAAGAATCCAAGTAGGATCAGGAGCATCTAACGAATGGAACTCGGATTGCGAGACAGTTTGTGGAAGGGTGAGCCAAGGCAGATGGCTCCCCGCCACACGAGAAAGGCGGTCGACAAAATGGAACGGCTCAACATCGCACTGGACCCGGGAAAAACCGGAAGAGACGCGCAGTCACTGGAGACAGGGCTTCGTCGGATGATCGTCGGACAGGAAGAAGCCATTCAGCAGATTGTCAATATTTATCAGATGCACCAGACCGGGTTGAACCCTCCCGGCCGCCCTATCGGAAACTTCCTGTTCCTGGGCCCGACGGGATCGGGCAAGACGCGCATCGTGGAAGCGACCGCCGAGGCCTTGCTCAAGAATCCGCGCGCCGTCATCAAAATCGACTGCGCTGAGTTCCAGCACAGCCACGAGATCGCCAAGCTGATCGGCTCGCCTCCCGGATATCTGGGCCATCGCGAGACCCATCCGCTGCTGTCGCAGGAAGTGCTGAATCAGTATCCACACCGACACCATGAAGCTGAGCTTCGTGCTGTTCGACGAGATCGAGAAGGCCTCCGACGCTCTGTGGAACCTGCTGCTGGGCATTCTGGACAAAGCCACGCTGACGCTGGGCGACAACCGCAAGGTGGATTTCTCGCGGGCCATGATCTTCATGACCAGCAACCTGGGCGCGGGGGAATGAGCTCGCTGATGACGCCCAAGCTGGGCTTCGACGTCGCCGAAGCGCGGAGCGCAGTCGCCGCCGGCGTGTTGGACGAGAACGCTGCCGGCAAGATCGCGCGCACCGGGCGTCGAGGCCGCGCGGCGCAAATTCACCCCGGAGTTCATGAACCGCCTGGATAAGATCGTGACCTTCCAGCCGCTTGGCTCGGAACAGTTGAAGCAGATCCTGGATATCGAACTGAACCAGGTGCAGCAGCGCATCTTCAACACTTCCACCGATCGCGCTTTCGTGTTCACGCTCTCGGATACAAGTAAGGATTTCCTGCTGGTTGAAGGCACCGACCTGAAGTACGGAGCGCGCCACCTGAAGCGCGCCATCGAGCGCCTTCTGGTGCAGCCCATCTCCAACCTGATCGCCACCGATCAGGTGCGCGGCGGGGACTGGATTCGCGTCGATTTCGACACCGAAGCCAAGATTCTGAGCTTCGCGCGGGAAGCCGAAGGCCTGCCGGTGCAGGATATGGTCCGCCTGGTGGATACTTCGGTGACGTTCCCGGCCATCACCTTCGCTCAGGGTGCGGCGGCGGAACCGGCTCGGACGCAGACGGCCCGCAGTTCCAAGCGATCGTAAATTAATTGTGGGGCGGGCGGGATGCCCTCACAAGCCTTCGGACAGCGATGTGGCGCACGCACTTCTGCGTGCCGCGTCGGCACTTTTGCCGACGCCTTGCCGAGGCAGCCTGTCTGCCCCAAACCGGGTGTCGAGAAAAGTCTCGACACGGCACGCGTGGGCGCGTACGCCACGTCCTCCTGCGGGCTATGAGAAATGCGGGCTAACTAATGAAAATGCGCCAGCCAAGCCGACCGGGGGGTCGGCTGCGGTCCAGGGGGACCGCCCCACCTCATTAAGACACAGTGACCGCGGGCGGTCGCGGCGTCAGTTGTGCGGCGCGTTTCAAGCTATGCCGCGCACTCGCCGCGGCCGAGTTGGAGCGAATAAGCCTCTTCGTCGCCCCAATCCCGGAACATCTCGGGATTCGTCAGCGGAGGCTTTACCAGATCCGCCGTCAGGGTCTTGAAGAATTCCACCTTGTTGCGCAGCACGTAGCCGCGGAAGGTCTCGCCATCCTGCCGGTTGGCCTTGTAGTGGCTCAGAACGCGCTCCACGGCGACGGGCGCCAGACGAGCCGGAAGACTCTGGATCGCGAGCCCGAATTCGTGCTGGGTGCCACCCAGAAGCATCAGATAATAGGGAACTTCCTTGCCTTCGATCTTGCGGGCGTTGCCGTAGAAGCCAATATCGCCGATCCAGTGCTGGCCGCAGGCGTTGGGGCAGCCGCTGATATTGATCCTCAGCCGCCGCACCAGCGTATCCGACTCATTCCGCACCGTCTCGGTCAGCGCCGCGCCAAGGTTCATAGACTTGGTCAAGGCCAGGTTGCAACTGTAAGCGCCGGGGCAGGTCAGCGTATCGCTAATCTCCTCGGCGCGCGAGTCGGCCAAACCCAATTCCGTCAGGATGCCGTACACGCGCGACAGCGCGCCGACGGGAACCCACGCCAGGATCACATTCTGATTCATGGTGACGCGCAGGGAGCCGTCGCCCGCCTGCTCGCTCAAACTGGCCAAGCCGCGCATCTGATCGCCGGTGAGATTGCCTTGCTGGATCCGCACCGTCACGATGGCGTAGCCGGCATGCTTCTGCGGCGCGACGTTGGTTTCGCGCCACTCCTGAAACTCGGCCGAGGGATTGTACATCGGCAGCATCTGGCCGCTGCCGAGCGGTGGTGGTTGGGGCTGAAAACCACCGAAACTCGTCGGGCACGCCCTCCGGCATGGGAATGCCGCCATTGGCCAGGATGTCCTGGTATTGTTCCTCGATCGTATCGCGCAGCCAGTCGAACCCGCGCTTGCGCATGATGAACTTCAGCCGGGCTGTGTTCTTGTCCTTGCGGTTGCCGTGGACATTGAATACGCGGATCACCGCTTCCACGCGCCGGACGATGTCTTCGGCGGGAATGAACTCGTGCAGAACCTTGGCTTCGGTCGGCAGAGGCCCCAGGCCTCCGGCGACGGTCATTCTGAAGCCGCGCTCGCCGTCGCGGATCAGTGGCCGCAGGCCGACATCGTTGATGGCCGTGGCCATGCAATCCTTGGGGCAGCCGCAGAAGGCGACCTTGAACTTGCGCGGAAGATTGTCGGTCAACTCCCGGTGCAAAAACGCAAAGGCCAGACGCCGCGCGTAGGGCTGGACTTCGAAAACTTCCTCCGCATGCAGACCCGAAAGCGGGCACGCGGTGACGTTGCGGACGGTGTTATAACACGCTTCGCGCGTGGTCAGACGGACATCGGCGAGCAAATGCAGTAAATCCGGAACCTGTGCGAGCGGCACGAAATGGTACTGGATGTTTTGCCGGGTGGTGAGATGGCCCTTGCCTCCGCCGAATCGATCCGCGACCTGCGCCATTTGGCGCATTTGTTCCGCAGTCAACAATCCGCCCGGAATTTTGGTGCGAATCATCTGCACTCCCTGCTGGCGCTGGCCATAGACGCCGCGGCGGAGCCGAAAGGCGCGGAACTGGTCGTCGGTTAATTGGCCGGCAAGGAATTGATTGGCCTGGCTCCGGAACAGTTCGATGTCTGCCCGGACCGTAGCATCGTATTGTTCCTGTTCGGCAAGCTGTGGATCGGTCAGGACATCAGCAGAAGCCATATGGTCTCGTTCCCTATCGAGAATATCATATTCCATGGTTTTCTTCAAGGCGTTTTGGCCTGGGTTTAGGGATTTCGAGACACCAGCGCGAGCCCGTTCGGGACAGCGATCACACGCTCCGACCGCGACGCGGGAGCGCACTCCGGGAGCGCCCGCGAAGCGTAATAATCCAGCGCATATTTGGAGGCTCGGCGCAGGCCTGGGTCGAGGCAAGCGGAGAGGATCTGGTCGCGATGCTCGCGCCAGAACGGGCGGGCGGAGACGCGCTGGTCGAGAGCCGGCAAGACTTGGAACCCCAGGAACCCGATTCCGGCGGCCGTCGCCAGAGCCACCGTGAGAACAGCCAGCGCCGTTTGCTTTCTCGACGCCAGCCACCAGACCGCGATCGCGACCGGCAGGAACGCGAGACCGCCCAAGCGAAACCTCCAGGTCGCGCTGAGTGTGCCTTCGAGGAACGCATCCGGTAATCCGGCCATGGCCGAAGGCATCAGGATCAGCAAGAGGGCGCAGCAGGCGATCCACCACTCCTGTGCCGGAGCTTTGTCGCTCACTCTGTCGATGGCTTTGTCTAACGCAACGGCCAAAACGATCGCCACCGCGGGTAGCAGCGACAACACATAACCCGGCAACTTGTTGGCGAACGCCGACAGGAAAACCAGAGCCAGGACGAGCCAGATCACCAGCGAACTCGCTCGCACGTCGTCATACGTCTTCCGCCGAACCAGCAACGCGAACAACGGCGTCCACGGGAACAGCCCCAGCAGCAGCACCGGAAGATAGAACCAAAATGGTTGCGCGTGTTGCAGCGCAGGCGAATTGAAGCGGCCCACCTGCTGTTGCCAGAAATACACATTCCAAAACGCCGAGCCGTTGCGGAGCCAAACCAGCAGGTGCCAGGGACCGGCAATGAGGATTGCGCCCGCGGCGATCGCCAGCCGCTTGCCGCGCGCGATCAACCAAACCGGGGCGAACAGCGCCACCGGCAGGAAAGCCTTGGCCAAGATCGCGAATCCCAGCAGCACTCCGGCGATCCAACCGGAAGCGGTCAAACCTGGGTACGTGCGGCGGCGCGTGTCGAACAGCGCGATCAGCATGGCTGCGTTCAGGGTTGCCGCAACCGGCAGATCCGTCACGGCGGCAAAGCTGTAGCCGATCCACAAGGCTGAAGTGCCCAGGATCGCCGTCGCCACCAGGGCGATTCGGGCGTTGAATTCGCGCTCCAGGATGGCGTAGAAGAACACCAGAAACGCGAGGCTCAATAACGCCACAGGGAGCCGAGCGGCCCACTCGTCGCGAAACCCGATGCGAGTGGCCGCGGCCGTCATCCAGTAGAGCAGCGGCGGCTTCTCAAACCAGGCCGAGCCGTACAAGCGCGGCGTGATCCAATCGCCTGAGCGGGCCATCTCCCGGCCAATGGAGGCATAGCGCGGCTCGTCCGGATCGAGGCCGAATCCGACTCTTCCCAAGCTGAAAAGATACAGCAGCGACAGGGCCGCAAGCAGGCCGTTCTTCAATCCCTGGTTTCGTGGCAATTCTCCAGTATAATGAGGCGACACGTTTTGGAGCACTGCCCGGGAGTGCCGGTTTGAGTGACAATAGAGACTGGAAACCTATGAAAATTGCCTTGTGTCTGCTTCTCCCGCTAACCGCGTTCGCGCAATCGTCCTCAATAGGGATCACGAAAGCGCCGGTGCTCGATAAGGTCAAGCTGGAGACGTACCTGCGCCATCTGGAAGTATGGCCTCCCGTGATCAACGTCAAGATTGACGACCCCAAGCCGGCGGCCGACTTACCGGGCTTCAACCAGGTGCAGGTGCATTTGTCCTACAACGATGCGCACATGGACCAGGCTTATTACGTCTCCAGCGACGGCCAGAGAATCTTCAAGGGCGAAGTCTACGACTTGAACAAGAGCCCCTTTCAAGCCAATC
>CAVXWB010000208.1:0-13322 GCA_963765185.1 Bryobacterales bacterium | reverse complement strand
GTGATCGTCGACGATGAGGAGTTGTCGCGCCAACTGCTTCGAGAGTATCTTTGGGAAGTGGGGGGAGGCCGGCGGCGTGGAAGTTGTGGCCGAGTGCGGTGACGGATTCGAGGCCGTCAAATGCATCGGCGAGCTGAAACCCGACCTGGTGTTTCTGGATGTGCAGATGCCCAAGCTGGACGGCTTCGAGGTGCTGGAACTGATCGAATCCTCCGCCGGGCTGGCGCCGGCGGTGATCTTCGTCACTGCCTACGATCAATACGCCATGCGAGCCTTCGAGGCCAACGCCGTGGATTATCTGCTCAAACCCTTCCGGCTGGACCGCTTCAAGAAAGCCCTGGATCGGGCGCGGGCGCGGCTACGCGATCCCCAGCCCTCACCGGCAGTGACGCCTACCGACCTGGCGGCCGCCGCCCGTCCGCCGGGACAAGCTGTCGAGCGCATCGTGGTGCGCGACGGCTCCAAGGTTCATATCATTCCCATCGCCAAGCTGGATTACGTGGAAGCGCAGGACGATTACGCGGCGCTGCACAGCGAGCAGAAGAGTTATCTGAAGCAGCAGACCATCGCGAGCCTGGAGACGCAGCTCGATCCCCAGCGCTTCGTGCGCATTCACCGCTCCTACATCGTGAACCTGGAGCGCATCGCACGCATTGAGCCCTACGCCAAAGACAGCCGCGTGGCCGTGCTTCGCGACGGAACGCAGTTGCCGGTGAGCCGGCAGGGTTACACCAGGCTCAAAGCTCTTCTCGGCGAGAAGGCATAGGGGCTAAGGCGGGGGCTTGATCGCCTACTTGCCGGCGTCCGTAAAAACGTGACTGATCTGGACCTGCGAGTGGGTCAGTTCCTTGACGTCCAGCTCCCCGCTATTGTCCTTGTCCAATCTGTCGAACTCCGCTTGCATGAACTTCATGAAGTCCTGCTTGGAGATTTTGCCGTTCTTCTCGTCCATCAAGGACAGCATGCGCTTGACAACCGGCCCGCCCAGGGCGATATTGTCCGGGGCGGCGCAACTGCTTTCCCCGCGAGCGAGCGCCGTTCCCGCTCCAGCGCCGGCTGCGAGCAGCGTCGCGATGGCCACGCCAGCGAATGTGTTTTTGTATCTCTTCAACATAATCTGTCTCCCTTCAGCGGCTCTCCCATTTAGAAGACTCCGCCAGGATCTTTATGGTTTCCTTAGTTATAACATATTTTTACTGGTCAGATCCAAATTTTCTATCTTCAGCTTAAACTATTGATAATAAGAGCATTCCATGGAAGGATGGCGAGCTTGGACGGGGCTCGACCGGTCAGGACGTGATGGCGTCCTCTGCGCCGGAGGACACTTGGTAAGATTGGCCTTAGGCTATGCGACTTGCTCTTTCGGCGCTGGCGAGCTGGCTGGTTCTCGGGTATCCGGTGTTGGCGCAGGCGCAGCTCACCTCCAGCCAGATTGCGGAGAAGGCGGATGCGTCGCTCGCGCTGGTGCTGGCGGCACGAACCGCTGGTTCCACCGCAAGCGCGGTGGGCGCCGCCGTCGCGGTGCGCCCGAACGGTGTGCTGCTGACCTCCTACCGCTTCATAAAGGACGCGCGCGCCTTACAGGTGCGCCTGAAGAGCGGGGAGGTGTTCGATCGGGTGCAGTTGCTGGGCGTGGACCAACGGCGCGATGTGGCGGCCATCAAGATCACAGGAACGCTCGAGGTGGTTCCGGTAGCGAATGTGCCGCAATCCGCGGCGGGTGATGCGGTGGTCCTGGTTTCGCTGGGCGCTCGACCGCCGTGGTCGGTATCGGAGGGCGCAGTCGCTGTGTACCTTATGGCCGACGAGGTCCCCGGCGCGGGGAAAGGCTACCGGGTCATCCGGTTCATGGCTCCGGCGGGGCTTGGATCGGGCGCCGGCATTTTGCTCGATAGCCGCGCCAACCTGCTGGGGCTGGTGGTAGGACCCTATGCCGCAGGCGCCGATGGCAATCTCGCCGTGCCTATCGAGAGCGTTCTCGGGCTGGCCGACTCCGCGCCCTCGAAGACCTTCTTGAGCGGCGCTCAGCTTAGTCCGCCCGCCTTACCGGCTCCCGTGAAACCGCCTTTGGTCGCCGCAATCCCGCCGCCTCCAAAATCGAGCCAGGCGGCTTCGGTTCAGCCGCCGGCCGCGGCGCCGTCTCCTTCTCCAGTTGCGAATGCGTCTCCTGCTTTAACTGCGTCTCCTTCTTTAACTGCCCCTAGGGATCGTGGAGCGATCCTCCGGAGCCTCAAAACCATCTACGTCGACGCGGAGGGAGCGAAAAATTTCGGGAACGACGAAATGAAGCAGGCTCTAGCCGCCAACAAGGCTTTCCCGCTGCTGAACCTTCAAATCGTCGAGGACCGGAACGCGGCCGATGCCGTCCTTGAAATCAAGCACTCATTGGGCGGGGAGTATCCGTTCGAAGTAAAGAGCCGGAATAACGTATTGCTGCTGACGGGCTCGGCAAACGGGTATACCGCGGCCAAGGGTGCACGCGACGTGGCCCTTTACTTCGCTCAGATGCTCAGGCCGTTTCGCGAAGCGCCCAAGCCGCCAAAGAAGTGAACGCGCGGGCGTAACGGGGTTGGCGCGCGCCTCAGAGGTCCAGCTTGCCCTGAAACTGCATCTCCTGAGGGCTGAAATTCTGCTGGACGGCGATGCGGCCAATCAGCGCACCGAATTCAACATATGCGTCCTTCCTGGTGATCTCCGCACCGAAGGGAAACCGGTACACTGCGACCATTGAGTCTTCCTGCTGGAAAACCTCGACGCTGAGCGCCTTCACGTCCATCTTGCCCTCGCGCCTCAGGAACCCGTTGTCCTTGAGAGGCTCGCCCAACACCTTGGGATCGCCCTTGACGTTGGCGGTGGGAATGCCATAGACGGCGACCTTATAGCCTTCCTCCCCTTCGAGCGTGGGCGGCTCAAAGGCGCCGGACCTGAACTCCGCCATGCGGACGGCAAGAGCGCTCTCCCAGCGGACCAGCACTGGCATCTGGGGCCTGGGGGGCCTCTTCGGCTCGGGCTTGAGAAGCATATCCACGATGCTCTTGGGGATCACGATCTTGTCTTTCTGCAACCCGTCGTACCCGATGCCGGTTGCGTCACCCATATTTCCACCGGCTCGGCGCTCATCCTCGGACTGTTTGCGAATGACGGTCGCTCTGACCATCTTGGCCCACGGGGAATCGGCGAGAAGCAGCTTGGTGTCCTCTGGAGTCCAACTCGGAACAGGTTTGGTCTTCCAGCCTGGTTCAACTGCAAGAAGTAACACGCCCGCAAGCAGGAGCGCCCCAAATACTCGCAAGCTGCACTTAGGCTTTCCTTGTATCGCAAACAAGCGGCACCTCCAGCGGGGTCAGATCTGAGACGACCCTCTCATTTTAGCAGCCCGAGTCACAGTTCGAGCTTGCCCTGGATCGCCATCTCCGCCGTGTAGAAGTACTGCGCCACCGACAGCCGCCCGAGATGGCACAAGAAAGCGATGCGCGCGTCTTGCGGAGTGATTTCCTCGGAGCGCGGGAACATAAAAACGATGGTGGCGAGCCCGCCCTCCTGCGGCAGCAGATCCACGCGAGACGCGCGGATATCCTTCTTGCCCTCGCGCTTGAGGAAGGCGTCCTTCTTCAACTGGAATGCCAGGGCAGTCTGATTGATGTCGACTCCGGGAACATCGTAGACGGCGATCACATAGGCGGCGTCCGCCAGCGCCGGCGGGTCCTCTTCATGAGCTTTTTCTTCCGCGGCGCGCACCGCGCGAGCGCTTTCCCAGCGGACTTCGAGAGTCGCCACGCGGGTGGGCCTGCGCTTTCCGGCTGTCGACGGAACAAAGACGCCGGTCAGAGTGGACGGAGTAAAAGCCTCCATCCCGATACCGTCGCCGCCGCCCATCTGGCCGCCCTGCCGGCGTTGATTCTCGCTGTACTGAGGCATCAGCGCCGGAGTCACCTTCTTGACCCACGGCGAGTTCGTGAGAATCAGCTTGGCATCCTGTTCGCTCCACTGCTCTATCTTCTTGCTGTTCCAACCCGGAGCTGCCAACAGCACCACCACGGAGAACGGAAAAACCAGGGATTTCAGAATTGTCTTCATGGACTTTACAACCTCCTTTTAAACATGGCCCGAGGCCGGGCCCTTCTGAGGAACTCGCCCGCACAACGGAGCCTGGCTCGCCGAGATACCTGCGAGTTCCTCGTCGTTTGGAGCGCCGAGCCGGCCCTGTGCGGGCTTTTGAGGAGCCCGGCCACGGGGTTCTGAATTACGCCAACTTACAACTTGACCATCGTCCTACAACTTGACCATGAGGGCGAAAATCCAGCGGCGTTCCTGTTTGACCAGATCCGGCTCCCAGACGCCGCCGTCATTCCCGCACAGACCTTTCGACAGCGTCGCGGTTCCTGCCGACGTGCCGTCATTGCAGGAGTAATACTGCGGCAAGCCGTTGTTGCCGCCTGGAGGCGTCATCCCACCGGGACCGGCGAACAGCGGAACGTCGGACCCGCGTTGGGTCCACTCGACGTGCCACGTGATCCACTGGCTGGGCATATAGTCGAAGCCGACCTGGAAATCATAGCCTTTGAACGGCAAGCCCGGAGCTTCGGGGAAATAGGGCGTGCCCGAGGTGGCGTTCGCGCCATCGATCGGCGGGAGCAGGGCCAGATAACGGCCAGGGTTGTTCACTACGCCGCCGCCGATTTCAAAGGCGTACACCTGTCTGAGAACCACCAGCGGTGATACGCCATGATGCCTGCGAAGTTTTGCGCGGGCGGACGGCCATTTACGTTCCCATGCGTACACACCACGCCGCCGCCGGTTTCGCAACCGAAGTCCTCCGTGACGGTGAACGCTGCCCGGCTCATGTTCTTGCCGGGATTCTCGTAGTATTTCCACTCCTGGCTCCGTCCGCGTGATAGCGCGAGCGGTATGGATTGTACAAAGTGTCCCGTCCCAGGGTGTAGGTGTTCAACACAAAGTCGAGATTGCCTGTGGGCCGCCACAGGATCTGGCCGCCGAGGCCTTCTCTGCCGTTGTACTTGGCGTAGGTCTGCCAGCCGTTGATGAGCCACGGCTCGAACTTCAGCTTATTGGTCGGGAAAAATTGCGCCCGCATTCCAGTGAAGAACCACGGCGTATTCGAGGACACGTAGGAGGGTTGGTACATCCAGTTATCGAAACTGTAGTAGCTGAACAGCCCGATGTAAGACAGGAAGTCACCCACCTGAAAGTTGAGGCCGTGTTTATAGTTTATGTGGTAGCCGGCGTACATCTCGGACAGATACCGGTAAGCGTCGGCCAGGTCCCATTGGCCCTGGCTGTAACTGGAGTCATTGCGCGGCACCGCTGTCGAAACGGCGCCGAACTCCGTCAGGATGCGGCCCTGCATGTTGCCGGAGTGAAAATCGCCGCCGACGTTTAGAGCCTGGATCACAAATTCTCCGGTTCGCTCGCCCTCGGTAGTTTCATCGAGAGTATGATCGGTGGGGTGGTTGTAGTCGTAGATGTAATTATTGTCGACTCTGAATTCACCCGAAAAATACTTTCCATCCAGAACCTCGTCCTGATTGTGAGGATTGGAGAGCATCCAACTGAAGTCGGCGAAAGCGAACGGAGTATCTAAGTCGACCGGCGCAGGCGTCGCGGGCGGAGGCTGTGCTGGTGGCGCCGCCGGCGTGGCTGCCGCTTGCGGGTCCGCTGGAGCGTCCGGTGTGGGCGCCTCCGTTGTGGTTGCGGTTACGGGATCGCTGGTTTCGGCTTTCGTCGCCGTCGCCGGCGTTGATGCTGGCGCCTGCTGCGCCTTCGCGGTCTGGAGTCCGACCTGGCTGGCCAATCCCGCTAGCAACCCGGCAATAAGTACACTTCGGCCTTTCGTACGCATATGTGTTTCCTTCCTTGTTGAGTTGTAGCCGGGGCCTTCAATTTAAGGTCCACCGACTTTACGATTCAGAGGATCTATTCAGAAGCCGGACCGGACTGGGGTACGGGTGTCTTACGACGTGGGTTGGGCAGCGCACCTACAGCTCGACGCCCCCAACAGCTAGCTTTGAATCAGTATGCGGGCCGGAACATAAAAAAGTCATAAAGCACAATGGATTAATCTGGAAGAAAATTTGGATGACCTTTATACCATAAACAAATACCGTGGACGGGAATGAACTGTTTCTCATTCGTCCTAAAAGGATTGTGTCGATTCCCGAAGCTGTTCTGTAAACTACTGAAACGATATAGCTCTTCGCGCTCCTGCGGAATCGTTTCAGCCGGGAGCTTTGGCCATACATCCCCCCCTGAAAAATGACTTCATCCGCGCGCAGACGCAGTTTGAGCGCAGGCTCAACGTCATTTCTACATGAAAGACATTCTATGAAGAATGAATATATATCTTGGTGTCATTTATGTGATTTTTATAATCTGCTGGAGAATCGCTTTCATTCCGGCGGCGACTTACATCTCGAATCACGGGGACTGCTAGCCCACAATCAGTTCAACGTCGCTGCTGGCTTTGGGGAGGGTGAGATAGAAGGTCACGCTGTCGCTCGGCCGATCGACGTCGAGATCGAGCTGGCCGCCGTGCGCAAGCGCGATTTTTCGAGCCACATACAGCCCCAGTCCGGAGCCGGAGGTGAAGTGGCGCGCTTGCTCTCCGCGGTAAAAGCGTTCGAAGATGCGGATTTGTTCGCTCTCGGGAATAGAACTGCCGCTATTGCTCACGCGGATGAAGAGCACTTCGCCCTCGGCGTCGATCGCAACGGTGATCCGGGAGCCGGGCAGAGAATACTTGCAGGCATTGTCCAGCAGCTGGCTCAACGCCAAGCCCAACAGCTCCGGATCGGCCTGGGCCCGCAGCGGTTCTTGGCCCGGCTCTTGCGCGCCCGCAAAGACGACGTGCCGGTCCGAAGGCAGGCGGTTGTACTGACCCACGACCTCGGCCACCACGCTGGCCAGGTCCACGATCTCCATCTGCGGCCGCACCTCTTCGCGGTCCAACCGCGCCACGCGCAGCATTCGCGCGGTCAGGCTCCCGAGGCGGGCGGCCTCGGTTTCGAGAGTCTCCATCATTTCCAACTGTTCGGCTCGCAGGGTACCGGTTTCGCGGATTCCTCCGGCGGCGGCAAGAATGATTGCAAGCGGGTCCGTGAACTCACGCGCGAGCGCGTCCAGGATGTCCAGCCGGTACACATCGGCTTGGGCGGCGGCCGCGGACTTGCTGGCTCTCAGGAACGCTCGGGTGTGCTCGCGCGCCGCGCCCGCCAAAGAAGCCAGGGGGCCAGCGGTGAGCTGGGGGTCCTCCAGGCCTTCGAATCCGATGGCGCCGGTTGTTTTCCCATCCGCGCGCAGCAGCCGCACCGACACCTGGCTGACCGGGTTGTCGGAATCCTGCTCCTGGATGCAGGCTGCCAGAGTACACTCGGGCAGGTGGCTGCGCGACCGTCCCAAGGTGTGCAATTTCGCCGTTTCTGCTTCAAAGATGCAAACCGCGCGCGTTCCGAACACTCCCTCGAATGGCTGGAGCAGGCGCTCGCCCGCCGCCATCTCCGGCTCGATCGCCAGAAGCTGCTGTGCCAGCTGGTACAGGCGGTCGATCCGATCTTCGGGCAGCTCGGAAATTGTAGCCTCCATGGGAAATCCGAAAACGCGTTCGGTGACGACGAACGATGTCGGCGAGGACCACTGCCCGACAGCTTGAGCTCTTTGCCAGGAGCGCTTGGCGAGGGATTGGCAGAGAGTTTACTTGCCCACTGCGCCGCGGCTTGGGCGCACCAGCGATTGGGTCAGCTCTTTTGCGTCCAGTTCGCCGCTCTTATCGTTGTCCAGCCGGTCGAACTCCGCTTCCATAAACTTCATGAATTCCGCCTTGGATATTTTGCCATTCTTGTCGGTGTCCATCAAGGCCAGCATCTGCTTGACCTCATCTTCTCCAAGGGCAACGGCATTCTGCTTTTTTGTATCAGGAGTCGTCTTCTGCGCGTAGGCGCTTCCCACTTCAAATACAGCACCCGCGATGAATACGGCGATCAGCGGGATGAACATTACGATATTCAGTTTTTTGAGCACGATTCTTACCTCTCAGAAATGTGAATTCAATCAAGCCCAGCGCCCACCCGGCTCGCTGCCAGATGGGCGCCGTGCCAAGCCAAACTAGAATTTGACCATCAGATCCACGTCGAAAAGGATCTCATCCTTGCGGAGATCCGGGTACCAGACGCCGCCGTCGTTGGAGCAGAGGCCCTGCGTCAGCGTGGTTGACCCGGACGCGGTGCCGTCCATGCAGGCGTATTGGGTCGGGAAATTGTTATTGGTTCCGGGAGGCGGCGTCATGCCCCCGCGGCCGGCCCAATACGGAACACTCGCGTGGCGGTAGTCGCCCTCGAAGCGCCACGTGATCCATTGGGTGGGCATGATATCGAAGGTGAGCGACGTATCCCAGGCTTTGAAGGGATCTCCGGGATTGAACGTGAAGTACGGGGAGTTGAGCGCCGCGGAGGACGCGGTCTCTCCGTTGATCGGCGGGATCAGCACGAGATAGCGGCCCGGATTGTTGATCTGGCCGCCGCCGGGCGTCAGCGAGAACATTTTGCCGAACCAGAATTTGTTGTAGAGCATGTAGCCGATGAAGCTCTGCTTGGGATTGCCGTGACTGTCGTTGTGGCAGCTTACGCCTTCGCCAAATTCGCAACCCAGGTCGCCCGTGAAGGTGAACGCCATCTTGTTGAGCGCCCTTTCCGGGTGGTCGTAATACTTGATCTCGATGCTGTTGTCGGTGTGGATGCGGCCGCGGTTCGGGACGTACAGGTCATCATGGCCGACGGCGTAATTATTGGAGACGATGTTCATCCAAGGAAACGGAGTGTACTTGATCTGACCTCCAATACCCTTCCTCGTGTTGGCCGAGGCGTAGGACTGCCATCCATTGATGATCCAGGGCTCGATCTTCAAATGGTGCGTGGGGAAAATCTGGATTCGGATACCTTCGAAAAACCACGGCGTGTTGGAGGAAACGTAGGACGGTTGGTAGGCCCAGTTATCGAAGTTATAGTAGCTGAACAGACCGACATAGGACATGAAGATGCCCGCGTCGATGTTCATGCCCTTCATCCAGTTGATGTGGTAGCCGCCATACGCTTCCGCCAGATAGCGATCCGCGTCGTTGAGGTTCCATTGGCCCTTCGCAGGCGTTGCGTCGTTGCGGATGGTCGCCTCCGAGTACTCGCCAAACTGGGTCATGAAGCGAGCGCGAACGTTATCAAAGTGGAAGTCGCCACCGATGCCGAGCTGCTCCAACTGGATTTCGTTGGATCGAAACAGTTCGCTCGACCCGCCCATGGAGTCGTCGATCGGCTTATTGAAATCGTAGGTATAGGTAATGTCGGCCCTGATTTCCGGGGTGAAGAATTTCGAATCGAAGGCCACATCATGGTTGCGCGGGTTGCCGTTCAGCCAGGTCCAGTCGTAGTCGGCAAAGGGGGTGTCGTTATCCACGGTAGGAGGGGGAGGAGGCGGGGCGGCAGCAGCCTGAGCAGCCGGAGCCGCGGCTGCTTGCGGATCGGGAACTGGATCAGGAGCAGGAGCGGGCGCTGGAGCTTGCGCCTGCGGGGCCGGAGGAATTAGCGCGGCTTCTTGAGTCAGAGGCTGCGTCGCCACAGCGCTCTTGAGGGCGGCCGGCGTTGCGGCGGCATCCTTCGCCTCCGCTGCGGCTTCCATCGCAGCCAGGCGCTGTTCCAGAATGTCCACTCGGTCGAGCAACTGCTTTTCCCTGTCGGTCAGCGGCAGGCTGTCTCGAGTATCGGCTCGCTGGCGCACATCGGCCACGCTTTCGAGAGGAAGCACCACGCGGGAGACTCGACGGTCGGCCACTTCCACTTGCGCCGACAAATTTTCGAATCCGTCCTTGGTGGCGTCGACTTCGTACGGTCCGGGCTCCAGATTGGTGAACGTAAATATTCCGTCCGCATCGCTGATGGCGGTCCGATCCGTGCCTTTGTCCAGGTTGTGGGCGACGATCTGCACTTTCGCCAAGGGCTTCCCGCTGGAGAAATCGCGAGTGATGCCGCCAACAAGACCAACCGGCGACTGCGCGAATGCCGGGAGCGATAGCGCCGCAAACAAGAGGGTAGCGCAGGCGGGCGCGATTCCCGGCATATGGCGAGACTCGCTGGCTGTCTCCGTGGTTCTGCATGGGAGCGGCCTCACCCACCTCGTCTCCCGCACTCCTTTATTGTTGTTCATGATTTTCCTTCCTCATTTAAAGGGCACTCCTGAAAAGTCTTCTAACCTTTGTCTAAAGAGTTTCTAAAGTTTGTCTAAAGATAATACGCAGGTGTGCTCTAGGCCCCTAATATCAAAGGGCCCACAGCATTTCATTTCAAATTCGAGTAAGGCTAGGTTGAATTTAGTATGTGGTTGATTCTCTTAAAAAGTCCTAAAGGGCAATCGATTTACGTGATCGCTTCTTCTTATGAGATCGATCAGCGATTTCTTCTAATTTTCACGGAAGTTTTCTGTCGGCCGCCGTCTCGCCAGGAGTCCGACCTTCCTCTTGAACGCTTTTTGCTTCGGGAGTAGAGGACCTCTGGTGCGATGGGGCTGAGGCCGGCTGTCGACGTTTGTAGGTTGGGCGGCGGCCGCAACGCCAAGCGAGAACGGGGTTTTTCACCGGGTGCACTTCTACCGGCCACGCAGGTCCGCGAACGGTTCGGCTGCAACCGGAACTTTCGATTTGGACAGGATCTTTAGTCTTTCGTCGAACAGTACGCCGAAAGTCCTCAAGACCAAGGGCCGCCGATGAACCCCGATCAACGCGGATTGAATCTGCCAAGCTTATCAACAAGGCTCATCAAATGTTTTTAGAGGCCCGATAAGATACTTCTTTCCGATACGCCCAAGTTACTGTTAGCAGGAATCTTACGCATTGGCCGGAGAGCTTCCTCCCGATTCGGCATTCATACCTTTTTTATGACCACTCCTGCAAACTTGTGACATCTCCCAAGTAACAGCCCGCAAAACGGAGCGCGGCGGGCATTGTTGCTTGGCTGAAGTGAGGGTGCCGCCGCACCCTTTGCGGGCTCCCAAGTAACAGCCCGCAAAACGGAGCGCGGCGGGCATTGTTGCTTGGCTGAAGTGAGGGTGCCGCCGCACCCTTTGCGGGCTAGCTTGAGACAGGAGCGGGGGGGTTGTCCGATTGCGCGAGCGCATCGTAATCCAGAGGCTATGCGTACAACCCGAACGAGTCGATTTGGTATCCGGATCGGCGGGAGCACCCGAGCCTGTTAGCGACGGTGATAATCATCGGGTCCTGGTCGAGACTGGAGCACGAAGGGCTTTGCGAATGAATAGATTGCGGCGGGTAATCGAACGATTGGGCCGTCAATCGATTGATCCCTGCCGGCGGCGGCGGAAATCGCTCGATGCCGTGATAAATTTGGGTGAGCACCCGTGAACAAGACTGAATTCATTTTGAACCTGGCGTGGATGCTAGTCTGCATCGGTGCTTTGAGCGCGCAGGTGTGGAGGGACGGTCTTCAATTCGGCTGGCGCGACCGGAGAGTAAGGTTACGCCGCTCGCTCTCGGTGCTCATCGCCGCGCTGGCGCTGTTCCCGGTCATCTCGGCGAGCGACGACCGCATCCGTCTGGCCGATTTCGAAGCGATTCCCTCGCAGCAATCGGCCTTCGACCGCGGCCAGATTCACGGGCCGCTGAGCGCGGCAACGATTGAGGATCCCGCACACGGCCCGGCCTCCGATCCTTTCTTCCTGATTGTCATTCTGTGCTTTTTCCTGATCGTGCGGATGGGCGCTTCGGCGCGATCACGCTGGTTCTCGATCACCACGTTCGGACGAGCCCCGCCGCGGTTGGCGTAGCAGGGCGCGGCCGGCGCGCGATGACAGCCAAGCTTTCTGTTCTTCAAGCTTCTGTTCCTACCGCCAGCCATTCCCGGCACGCTCTCCCGGTTTCCCGGCCGTCTTGATGAAGAAGACGTCCTGATCTGAGATTTGACGTGTGGCACCCACGAAGGCGCCGCGTAAAGGCTTTTTTTGAAATGAACAGGCTACGTTCAGGGTGGTTTATCTCGGCTTTCATAGCTGTCCCGCTGGGCTTGACGCTCGCGGCGCTCGGCCAGAATCCGCCGACCGCCTTCACCTGGCAACAGATTAAAGATCGGTTTGAGGCTGTAAATCCGACGCTGATCTCGGCTCGCGCGAATATCGACGAATCGAGGATGCTTGAGATCACCGCGTTTCTGCGCCCCAATCCGGGTTTCAGTCTCTCGGCGGACGGCCTGCAGCTCACCCGTAACGATGGAATTTACCGTCCGCTCAGCGGCATCGTGTTTACGCCCGGCATCAGCTACCTGCATGAGCGGCAGCACAAACGAGAGCTGCGCCTGGAGACCGCCAAGGACACCACGGCGGTGGCGGAATCCAGCTACTCCGATCAGGAGCGCGGACTGCTGTATAACCTGCGCAACGCCTTCGTTCAGGTGTTGCAGGCCAAGGCTTTCCTGGGGAACGCGACGGAGAACCTGACCTACTGGGACCGTGAGCTGGTCATCAACCGAAACCGCTTCGACGCCGGGGACCTCGACAAATTGGACCTCAGCAAGCTGGAACTGCAGCGTATTCAATTCGAGACCGACTATCAGACGGCTATCCTGAATTTGAGGACCAGCAAAATCCAAATCCAGCAACTGGTGCTGGATCGCACGCCGATGGACCGGTTCGACGTGGAGGGGCCGTACAATTACACCGAAGCTTTGGCCCCGCTCGAGGAATTCCGGAACATAGCTCTGGAGTCGCGGCCGGACTTGAAAGTGGCCGTCCAAAATATCGAGCTGGCCCGGGCCAATCACAAGCTGGCGATTGCCAACGGCTCGGTGGATCCCACGTTTAGCCTGTGGTATTCGCGCAATGCTTCGTTCGCCAATCCATACGCCAACAACACGGTGGGCGGGAGTGTCAGCTTCGACCTCCGCATCTTCGACCGCAATCAGGGCGAGAAGGCGCGTACGCAGATGGTCATCAGCCAAAACGAACATTTGAAGGACGCGGCCCAGGCGCAGGTTTTTAACGACGTCGATACGGCCTACGTCACCATTGAGCAGGCGGTGAATCTGCTGGGGCGATACAAGTCTTTTTATCTGCCGCTGGCCGGGGATGTCCGCGACAAGACCAGGGACGCCTACCAGCACGGGGGCGCCACTTTGCTCGACTATCTTGACGCCGAAAAAGGATATCGCGACGCGAATCTGGCGTATTTGAATTTTATCGGTTCGTACTTGACCGCGGCCGCACAAATGAATATGGCCGCCGGCCGGGAGGTAATTCCATGAATCGCACGATCCTGT
>CAVXWB010000207.1:0-15776 GCA_963765185.1 Bryobacterales bacterium | reverse complement strand
TCCGGGTTCCCCGCGATCCCGAAGCGCACCAGCAGATCGTCATCCAGGCTGATGAAGAAGCGCGACGCGCCCGGATCGCCCTGACGTCCGGCGCGCCCGCGTAGCTGATTGTCAATCCGCCTGGCCTCGTGGCGAGTTGTGCCGAGCACGTACAGCCCTCCCAGCTCCACCACTTTCTCGCGGTCTCTGGGAGGATTCCCTCCCAGCAGAATATCCGTGCCCCGCCCCGCCATGTTGGTTGAAACGGTCACTGCGCCCAGCGCGCCGGCCTGGGCGATAATCTCCGCTTCCGCCTCGTCGTTCCTCGCATTCAGCACCGAATGCCGGACCCCGGCCGATTGCAGGCGCCGGCTCAATGCCTCCGACTCCTCCACGCTTGCCGTGCCCACCAGAATCGGCCGGCCGGTCTGGTGGACCTTTCGAATCTCTTCCGCCACCGCTCGATTCCGCGCCTCCTTATCCGCATACACGATATCGGGGAGATCCTCGCGAATCACCGGCCGGTTTGTCGGAATCACGGTCACGGGCAGTTTGTATACTTTCCAAAACTCGCCGGCTTGCGTCGCCGCGGTGCCGGTCATGCCGCAGACTCTTTCATACATGCGCACCAGGCTTTGCACCGTAATGGAACCGAGAATGCGCCCCTGCGTCTTCAGCCGCACGCGTTCCTTGGCTTCCACGGCGGATTGCAATCCCGCCGGCCAGCGGCGGTTCTGGGCAATGCGCCCTTTGAATTCGTCTACCATTTCGATGGCATCTTCCTTCACCACGTAATCCACGTTGCGCCGCAGCAGCGCGTGCGCGTGCAGCGCATCCTGCACCGCGGTCAATACGCCCAGGTTGTGTTCGTCGAACAGGCTTCCGCAGCCGAGTTCCTGCTCCACGCGCCGGATGCCCGCATCGGTCAACTGCACGTTGCGCGCGAATTCATCGGGCGAGAAGTGCGCGTACGGGCGAAGCCCGGCCACGATGGAATCGACCCGGTAGGCGAATGCAGAATCTTCCGGCAGCCCGCCGGCGATGACCAGCGGAATGCGCGCCTCGTCGATCAGAATGGAGTCGGCTTCGTCGATGACGGCGAATGCATACGGCCTTTGGACCAGTTCTTCCGCGCTTCGCGCCAGACCGTCCCTCAAAAAATCGAAGCCGATTTCATTCGCCGTCGCGTAGGTCACGTCGCACCGGTACGCGGCGCGGCGCTCCTCCGTGCTCATATTCTGCGCCACATGCCCCACCGAAAGCCCGAACCAAGCGTAAATCCCGCGCATCCACAGGGCGTCGCGCCGGGCCAGATAGTCGTTGGCGGTTAACACATGCGTGCCGCGGCCCTGGCGCGCGCACCAAATCACGGCGGGAACGGCCGCCAGCGTCTTGCCCTCGCCCGTCTGCATCTCCGCGATTTCCCCGCGTGCCAGCGCCAGCGCGCCCAGAATCTGCACGTCGAACATACGCAGCCCGAGCACACGCTCCGCAGTCGCCGCCGCCAGCGCGAACGTCTCCACCACGTCAGCGTCCCGGCGCAAGTCCTTCGCGGCGGCTTTCAGTTGTGCGTCGGTTTGCCCGGACAGCTCCTGCCGCCGCCGGACAATCGCCCGCAGTTGATCCTCGACTTCACGATCTCCGAGCCCCAGAAAACGCAGTAAGTTTCCGAAAGACACGAAGTCCCTCCTTGTTCTTCAGTGCTGCTTACGAGAAAAAGGAGATTTGAGGAGGGGGACGTTGGAACAGAGCAGCGGTGTCCGGCTCAGGCCTGGTCCGCGATACGTACGTTGGCGCGGCTTGCCGGACCGGCGCGTCCATCCGAACGCGGCGGGCTTTCCGAGGGACTTCTTGTACGGCATGGCTGCCGCAGACGATTTCGATGGCCGCGGCAACACGCAAGGACGGCGTCACCGCCTGCGTCGACAGCAACGCAAGCAGCGCGGCGAAAACGCATTTCGTTACCGCTCGTGCCATCGCTTTAAGCGTCTCACAAATCAGTGGGCCGCTTCCATCCCTTTGGCTTTGAGGATCGGCGCGACACTCGGCCCAGCCAGAAACTTGACCAGAGCTTTGGCGGCGTCGGCATTATGGGCTTTCGCTCCCACGCCCGCCGATATGGAAACGTAATTCTGCACCTCCGCCGGAAGGGGACCAACGAGCTCGACGCCCGCAGCCGGCAATATTTCGCTGATCAGTGTCATGACCAGTTCCGCCTTACCGTCCGCGACCATTGCCGTCGCGCGTGCGGACCCCTGCTCCAGCATGATCTTCGGTTTCAGATCGCCGGCGATTCCCAGCCGATCGAACATCTTCTCAAGATACAACCGGCTGGCTCCGTCTTGCGCAAAGGTAATGGATTTGGCCTTCAGCAGCGTCTGTTTCAGCGCCGCCTTGGTGCGAATATCGGGCTTCGGCGCGCCTGCGCGGATTCCGACGCCGATGCCGGAGCGCGCGATACCGGCGCTCGAGCCGCTTGCAATTTTCCCCGCCTTCGTCAGCTCATCCAACACTTCTGACGTGACAATCGCGACATCAAACGCCTCGCCTCCATCGATCTTCTGCTTGAGCATCGAGGAGGAATTGACTTCAATCGCCAGAGGGCGCCCGATCGCGCGCTCGGCCTGCGGGCGAAGTTCGTCCATCACGGCCTTGATCCCATTGGAAGCCAGAACGTGGACTTCGGCACTCTGCGCAGCGGCTTCTCCGGTACAAAATGCCGCGGCCATTGCCGCGAGGATGATCTTTATCCGCATAATTTCCCCCAGGCCAGTATAATACCCGCGTCAGTGGATAGTGTCACTTGATATTCGCGGCGATCCACTTTTGAAGAAATGCGGCTACTTCCAGGCTGTTCTTTTCGAGCATCACCATGTGGCCGTTGCCGTGAATCCCCTGGTCTTCCAGACGCACGAACGTGTTCTTGACACCGGCCTGTGTCAGATACTTCGCGGTGCAATGATCGAACACCGCGTGATAGGAGGACTCCGTAGTTACCAATAGAATCGGGATGCCCCGCAGATGCACCAGCAGGCGCGGCGGATCGGTTTGTTTCCAGCACGCCGTCAGATCGGGGCCGTCCGGCTTTGGTTCGCGCACCTTCGCGAGATCGCTCGCCGCCTTGGCCGGCGGGTCGTAAGTCAGGGGAATATCCGCGATGCCCCACGGCCGGCTCATCTCTTCATTGGTCACGGAATTCTGAAACGGCGGTCCCGTCGGCTCAATCGCGACGATGCCTTTCACCGCCTTCGGACGGCTGTCGGCCAGCAACCACCCGAACGGTCCGGATTGTGAATGCGTCACCACAATCGCGGGTCCGATCTTGTCCAGCAGAGCTGTTCCGGCGGCCTGCACCAGCGTCTGGGTTTCCACGGCGCTGGCCAGGCTTTCCACCTGCGTTGCATAGAAGGCATCGAAAACGGGGTCGCCTCTGCGGCCTTTGTTGGGGCTATCGCTGGGCCACTCCGTGTGCTTCTTGGCTTGCGGCCATGTGCCGCCGATCTCTGACGCAGTAAATCGCCGCTCAACCTCCGGAGCCGAAAGAATCTGCAACGGTCCGTTTATGGAAGGATGCCAGGCGGAACGCCCGCGCGCCGGTTGATCCACCAGATACACCACGTAGCCCTGCCCCAGAAAATAATCAGCCCAACCGGGGCGGCCGTCCGGCGTTTCCATCCAATTGGTGGCTGTCTGCGATAAACCGTGAAAGAACACGATTGGGTACTTCCGGGTAACGCGCGCCGGGCGCAACGCTTCTACGTACATTTGTCCCGCCATCACGTCATTGGTGTAATTGCCGCCGACATAGAAGAACTCGCGAGTCGACAGTGCATGTTGCTGTTGGCCAATGTGTTGCGCGAACACGGTCAGCGCCGACGCGGTTAAGGACAGGACCCGTAGGGAATTCATGCCCACCATGATAAACTCCGTGCAAGCAATATGCGGCTGCTTTTCGTTCTCGTTTTCATGATCGTCGCCAACGCCCAGCCACGAACGCGAGAAGTGATTCGCCGCGACGACGTCACCATCGAAGTGATCGCGGAAGGAAGCGGCCCGGCCATCATCCTGCTCCCATCATTAGGTCGCGACTCGGAAGAATTCGATCCTGTGGCCGAGCGGCTTGCCGCCGCGGGCTTCCGCGTTCTGCGTCCCCAGCCCCGCGGCTATGGCCGCAGCGTGGGGCCGATGCAGAATCTTACTCTGCACGATCTCGCCCGCGATATCGCCGCCGTGATTCAGAATGAAAACGCCAAGCACCAGAGCAAAGCTCCGGCGATTCTGGCCGGTCACGCCTTCGGGCACTTTGTCGCGAAAATGACCGCCGTCGACTTCCCCAAGCTGGTGCGCGCCGTCATTCTGATTGGGGCCGCGCAGAAGCAACCGAACCCGGAGGTTCAGAAATCGGTGAGCATCGCCACCGACCCCACGCAGCCAGAGGCTGAGCGCCTCAAGCATCTCAAGCTGGTGTTCTTTGCTCCCGGCAACGATCCCAAACCGTGGCTGACCGGGTTTCACGCCAACGTGCGTCAAGCCGAGATGATCGCCCGCGACGCCACTCCGCAGCGGGAATACTGGTCGGCGGGGAGCGCGCCGATTCTCGATATCCAGGGCGCGAGCGACCCCTACCGGCCGCGCTCGAGCTCGAACGAACTGGTGGAGGAGTTCGGCGCACGCCGCGTCTCCGTGGTGATCATTCCCCACGCCGCGCACGCCGTCATCGTGGAGCAGCCGCGCCTCGTCGCCGACGCAATAATTAAGTACGCGCGGAGCCTGCCCAAGTAATCCCGTTCGTAGATGCGGTGACGTATTGCCGTTTGTGGGGCGGACGCCCTCGTCCGCGCGGGACGCCCTCGTCCCGCCCCCCCGCAAAGCTCAGCACCCGATTTCATCCGCACAAATGCGGCACGAACCTGCTCGCGTTGGTGGTGATCGGAAAATCCGATTCGCGAATCCCGATACCGGCGGCCGAGTCGTCCTTGGCATGGCCGATAACCCAGCTACCGATCACCGGATACATCCCGTCGAAACTTTTCAAAGGCGCCACGTCCTGATAGACAAACCCTTCTTCGCCGTAACCGCCGCCCGTCTCGATTTCCCGCGCAGCCTGATGCAGCATGACGTTTCCACCCTCGCGCCCGAGCAAGGGCTTCCTCACCCACTCCGCGCCGTTGGAGGGCCCCTCGAAGCTGGCCGCCAGCAGATACGGATGGCTGGGATAAAGTTCCCATAACACCGGCAGGATTCCCTTATTTGACAGGAGCATCTTCCACGCCGGCTCCAGCCAGATGGTGTCCGCCACGGCGAGATGTTCGCCGAACTCTTCCCGCACCATCCACTCCCACGGATACAACTTAAAGACGGTAGTCAGCGGCTGATCGTCCGGCCCCACGAACCGCGCGCCAGCCCACCCGATTTCCTCAATCGGAAAGAGGCTCGACGCGAGTCCAGCCTGTTGAGCCGTGTCCTCCAGATACGCGGCGGTGGTCCAATCTTCGGCATCGTCCATCGAACAAAAATCGACGCGGCGGTCGGGAATCTGCGGAGCCAGATCCTTCCACAGCGCGATCAGACGCTCGTGGAGGGAATTGAACTGGTCGCCGGCCGGGTGTGTTTCCTCGAGCCAATACCACTGCACCACAGCGGCTTCGAGCAGCGAAGTAGGCGTGTCCGCGTTGTACTCCAGCAGCTTCGGAGGATGGCAACCGTCGTACATCGGGTCGAAGCGTCCGTACAGCGACGGCGGTTCGGCCTCCCACGCGCGCTCGATCAGCGTCGCCGCCATCCCGGGAATGCCCATCTTCGAATACAGCCGGTTGTCGATGACGTGCTGCGCCGCTTGACGCGTCATTGCTTCCAGCTCATTTGTCGCGGCCTCCAGGAGATCGATTTCCTTGGCCGTGAACTCGTAGAATGCCGACTCGTTCCAGTAAGGATGCTGCTCGCCCGTATGCCAGGTCAAGCCGGCCGCCTCCACGCGCTTCTGCCAACCTGCGCGCGGAGGCGATGCGACCCGCCGCATTACCCGCCTGCGCTATGGAAAAGCCCGTGGCTACCGAACCCGCCGCGCTGGGTCGTTGTATGAGTCGTCGTGTGTGTCGTCGCGCAGTTTTGGGGTTTTTGGCCCTTGCCGGAGCCGGTGCAGTTCTGTTGGGCTGGGGCTGGCGAAGGAGCAGGCGCCTGTTGGCCCCGCGCCGAGATCCCCGCCGCGGCAACCAGCGTCAGCGCGACACTTGCCGATTTCCTCACGCATCACTTATATCACTTTTTAGAGGACCGCCGGTGCTGATACACTATCATCTGCCTGTTGCGGAATCCTATGGCCACCACTCTTTCGACACCGGCGCTGGCGCGCTCCAACGCACGAAACGCGGTAGTGGCCGGATTTCTCGGCTGGACCTTTGACGCGTTCGATTTCTTCGTGCTCGTGTTTGTCTTGCCGGCGGTCGCCAAAGACTTCGGGCGATCCATTCCCGAACTTGCTCTGACGATGACGGCTACTCTGGCCACGCGTCCCCTCGGCGCGGTCCTCTTCGGCCTCCTCGCCGATCGCTACGGCCGTCGCCCCGTGCTGATGGCCAACATCGCCTTTTACTCCTTAATGGAAGTGTTATCGGGCCTTGCCCCCACCTACTCCAGCTTCCTGGCGATGCGGCTGCTCTACGGAATCGGCATGGGAGGCACTTGGGGCGTGGGAGCGTCGCTGGTGCTGGAGTCGGTGCCGCCCAAGTGGCGCGGCTTGGCTTCGGGTCTTTTGCAGGAAGGCTACGCCGTAGGCTATCTGCTGGCCGCCGGCGCGTTTTACACCGTGTTTCCGCGCTGGGGTTGGCGCGCCATGTTCTTTATCGGCGTGATTCCGGCCGTGCTGACTCTCTTGATCAGCGTCAAAGTCCAGGAGTCCGAAGCCTGGCGCCAGGCGCGAACGGATTGGTCCACCTACCGCGGCGCAATCTTCGGGGACTGGCGGCGGTTTCTCTATTTGGTCCTGCTGCTGTCCATGTTTAACTTCTTCTCGCACGGCACCCAGGACCTGTACCCGACCTATCTCCAGCGCCAGCGCCACTACGATGTGAACTCGACCGCGCTGGTCTCCGCCATCTCCATGGTCGGCGCCATCGTGGGAGGGCTCATCATCGGGAACCTCTCGGACCGCTTCGGGCGCCGGCGTTCGATGATCGTGGCGGCGCTGCTGGCGCTGTGCGTGGTTCCTCTGTGGGTGTTTGCGCCCAGCCTTCCGCTGGTGATCCTCGGCGCATTCCTCATGCAATTCATGGTGCAAGGGGCCTGGGGCGTGATTCCCGCTCATATCAATGAGCTGTCGCCGCGCCTGGCGCGCGGGTTCTTCGCCGGCTTCGCCTATCAGATGGGCGTTCTCATCGCTTCCAGCATCAGCTACATCGAGGCCGTGCTGGCGGAACACTTCAGCTATGCGACCGCCATGGGCGGTCTCGCGGCCACCGTGTTTGTGGTTGGGTCGATCGTGATCTGGGCCGGCCCGGAGGCTAAAGGCGTGGCCTTCGTGAAGAGCCTCGCCAATACGGTAGAATAAGAAGTTCGGGGCGTGGCTCAGCCTGGTAGAGCGCCTGGTTCGGGACCAGGAGGCCGGTGGTTCGAATCCACTCGCCCCGACCACTTCTTGCTAGCCCGCAAAGGGTGCGGTGGCACCCTCACTTCAGCCAAGCAACAATGCCCGCCACGCTCCGTTTTGCGGGCTGTTATTTAGAAGATAAAAGCGGCTGGCGAGACGCGGAAGAACGTCCCCAGTTTCTTGGCTTGCTCTTTGCTGACGCCCCGCGTACCGGAGAGGATCTCCGACACCCGCCCTTTCGAGCCGAGAACAGGCCATAGCGCACTTTGGGTGAGTCCGCGTTGTTCCAGCAAAAAAGCGATTAGCTCCTTCGGGGACGCATGCTCCTGCGGGTATGCACGGCCTTCGTAGCTCTCGACCAAACGCGTGAGCAGTTCGAGCAAAGCATCTTCCTCCGGCGTTAGGCGGCCTTCCCCTTTCGTCATGAGCTTCTCGATTTCGGTCAACAGACGCTCGTTTTCCTCTTCGGTCTGAACTACGGCCGGTGTGGTCCGCGCCAACAGGCGTCCGTACTTGATCCGATCGATCTTGAGAATTCCCGGGGCTGACATTACTTCCAATCTCCTTAACGAAAACGATTTGTCGGCCGTAGTGAACGAACGCAATCAACCGGAACTTGTTCCCGCCGATATCGAAGATCGTCTTGTCGCCGACAAAATCGGTCGCTCCGAGCGTCCCCTTCACGTCCGCCGGGCCCCTCCACGACGACGACTTCACCGCCGTCTTCCAACTCCGCAATGGGCTCTTCGCTCTCGGAAATCGTTCAGCGAAGTCCCTGAGCCTCCGCTCGCTGACGATCCTCACAAGCCCAGGTTCCCATATCGGGAACCTATAGTCAAGCCGAAGGGGCCGTCGCTCCCCTCACGGATTCGCCACGAATCGATACCCCACGCCGCGAATCGTCAGCAAATGCCGCGGACGGGTCGGGTCCTCTTCGATATATCGCCGCAGCCGGACGATAAAATTGTCGATCGCGCGAGTATCGGTGTCCTCGTGCAGGCCCCACACATCCTCCAGCAGCTTCTTGCGCGACACCGGCTCACCCGCATGTTCGATCAGGTACCGCAGGACGTTGGCTTCCATCAACGTCAGGTGCAGCACCTGCTCCCGCACGCGCAGCTCCAGGCGGTTGAAGTCGACCGACTTGTCGCCGAAGCGCAGCACATCGGTGGAGACCGCCGGCGCGCTGACGCTCGCGTTCTGAGGAGCATTCCGAGGCGCGCTCGACCACTCCCGGCGGCGGAGAAGCCCGCGAATGCGGGCGATCAGAATGGACAGGTCGAAAGGCTTGGCCAGGTAATCGTCCGCTCCCGCCGCGAAACCCTTCAGCACATCCTCCGGGCGGTTGCGCGCGGTCAGCATCAGGGTGGGGACAAATTGCCCGGCGTGCCGCGCCTCCGAGATCACCTCGAAGCCGTCTTTGCCCGGCAGCATCACGTCCAGCACCACCACATCGAAGGAATTCGACCCGGTGGTCAGCGCTTCAATCGCGCCTTCTCCCGTATCCACCACGCTAACCTGATACCCTTCGGCCTCCAGGTTGAACCGCAGCCCGTCGGCCAGGTGCTGCTCGTCCTCAACAATCAGAACCCGGCTCATTTCGCAATCGGAACCTGGAACACAAACGTGCTCCCGCGTCCCACGCCTTCGCTCTCCGCCCAGGCCTTGCCTCCGTGCCGCTTGGCGACGGAGCGGACGATGAAGAGGCCCAGTCCGGTGCCGGGCACGCGCGAGGTCGCTCCCGGAACCCTGTGGAAGCGTTTGAAGATGGATTTCAGCTCGGTCTTGGGAATGCCCGGGCCCTGATCGCGGACCTGCACGGATGCATATCTCTTGTTGACCACCGCGGTCTCCACACCCACGTGTACATCGTGTCCGGAATACTTCACCGCGTTATCGATCAGATTCGAGATCGCCGCCCGAACGTCATCCAGATCGGCGAGAACCATCAAAGGGGCCCCCTGATACGTCAAGTGCTCCGGGGACAATTGGTGCAGAACCCGAGCGCGCGTCACGCATTCATCCACCACCGTGCTCAGATCGAAGCGCAACAGACTGGGTTCGCGATTGCCGGAGCCGATACGCCCGGTCCGCAGCACCTGCTCGATGGTTTGCAGCAGCCGGTCGCTATCGTCGAGCATGATGCGGTAGAACTCTTTGCGCTTGGCTTCATCGACGGGCCGGGACTGAAGCGTTTCCAGGTACAGACGGATGGAGGCAATCGGGGTTTTCAGCTCATGCGTTACGGCGTTGATAAAGGCGTCATGTTGTTCGTTGCGGCGGATTTCCCGCACCAGGAAGAAGGTGTTGAGCACCACCCCGCAGATCAACATCGCCAGCAGCAGCACGCCCAGGAACAACAGCGCGCCGGTGCGCCAGTTGAGCAGCACCCAGCCGACGTACAGGAGCAGAATAACCGAAATCAGCCCTCCGCCGAGGGTGATGAAAAGACCAATCGACTTCTTGCGGCTGACAACGACCATCCTCTACAAGCTTAACGCCTGCGGCCAGAGGGCATGGGTTCGCGGCTCTCCTACGCGGCTTCCCGATTCTCAGCTGCCGTGGGAAGCTTGGCGACGCGGATCGATTTGGCGATGCCCAGGAACTTCAGGACGCTGATCTGTATCCAGGTGAAATCGACTTCGTACCAAGCCAGCCCGTGCCGCGCTGAGGTCGGATGGGCATGGTGGTTATTGTGCCAGCCCTCGCCAAAGGTCATCAGGGCAACCCACCAGCTGTTCCGGGAATCGTCGGTCGTCTCGAACCGGCGAGTGCCCCAAAGATGCGTGGCGGAGTTCACCAGCCAGGTGGCGTGGAGGCCGACCACGACCCGCAGACACACGCCCCACAGCACCAGCGGCAGGCCGCCGAAGGCATACAGGATCGCCGCCAGGATCAGGATGGGAGCCCAGTGATAGTCGTTCAACACCACGTAGAACCGGTGCTTCGCCAGATCGGGCGCATACCGGGACATCACCGCGGTGTTGTTATGGTTGGTCTCTCCGTAGAGAATCCAGCCCATGTGCGACCACCACTTGCCGTCGCGCGGCGAATGCGGATCGCCCGGCAGGTCCGATTTCTGATGGTGCAGCCTGTGAGTCGCGACCCAAAAAATGGGACCGCCTTCGAGTGTCAGTGTGCCGCAAACGGCGAAGAAGTACTCCAGAAACAGCGGTACCCGATACGACCGATGTGTGTGCAACCGGTGGTATCCCATGCTGATGCCGAAACAGATCGTGACCCAGTACAGGACGACTGTAACGGCCAAAGAGCGCCAGCTGAACACGAACAGCGCCGCGACTGCGCCGACGTGGAATAAGGCTAAAATACTGGCAGTAAACCAGTTAGGCGTATCATGACGAGGAACGGAAACAATGTTGGGCTTCAAGGGATCTCCCAGAATAGATTCTGCATTCCCACGTTAGCAGTGGTTGACCCTTGCGTTTGTAAGACTTGTGTAATTTCGGCCCTTACACGCGATCCTGAGCGTTTCCCCTTACTTGCGTCGTCATCGGAACGTAACGTCCGCTGAAGCCTCGAAGCGCCGATAATTCTTGAACTCGACGCTGATGTGCCTTAGGTCGCCAGGGGCAAGGCCCAGGAAAAAATCATTCGTCAGCGGCAGCAGGAAGGAAGCGTCTCCAATCTTGACGTAATCCCACGAAGTTACTTCCCGAAAGGATTCGACCGCGAACCCCTTGGGAAATTCGCCCGCTTCTTCCTCGTATTGGATCATGCTGCCGCCGGGATCCCTCGACCAGAACTCGTCCCGTCCGCGCGGGAACGTAGTTTTTGTCGAAGGTGCCGAAGCACCCATACGACGGAGAAGCGAACCGATACGCCAGAAGCTGCTTGCCGCGCACTTCCTGACGCCCCTCAAATTCAATTGTGGTGGGACATTCCGGATTGAACACGGGCTTGATTTCGGTGCCGAACTCGGGTGTCCATGCCAGCCCTGGAATCGGCTTGTTCCACGGTTTACCGTTGATGCGAATGTGCTGCCGCGTCGGCTCGCCGCCCTTGAATGTAATCTCGGACTCGATGGTGTCCACAAGCTTCCATCCATCGGGACTGGTATTGCGCGCCGTATACCGCTTGGCCGTTTCATCTGCCACAAAGTTGGGCATATTGGCGACGCGCTCCAGATTCACCTGCCGCGCGTGCTCCAGCGCGGGGTCCGGCGAGCCGGCCGGCGCAGGGGACCCAAGCACCAGAGCCAGTTCCTTCGGCGACGGCGGCCGCAGAAACTTGAGACTCTTCAGTTCCGCGCATTGGGTGCCCATCGCCTTGCAGGTGATTTGCACCTCGTCGGCCAGCTTGTACTGAGCAGCAATTGTTTTCGAGGCGAGAGCGCCCGTCTTTGGAACCTTTGGGGGAAGCGCTGCGGTGATCCGGGTTCCATCGGCGAGCCGGATCACAATCGATTCGTGCGTGATCCGCTCCAGGCTTCCTGCGAATTCAAGATCCGCGGCGAACGCGCCAATCGGCAGCAGGAGCGCAGCCAGCAGCATTCGACACATCTATTCACACCTTACATTCATTCGCATCTCAACGCCACATTCGGGTCTACCCGCGCCGCCCGCCGCGCCGGAATGTACGCGGCCAGCATCGTGAGCCCCAGCACCGCCAGCATCAGCGCCGCGTAGGAGAGGTCGCTAAACTCGATATCGATGCCTTTGGCGCCCCCTGGCTGGGTAAAGTCACCAGAGGCCACGAGCAAATGCGCGACCCCATCGTTGAGCAGCAGGCCAACGCCGATTCCGCACACCGCCAGCGTCAGCCCCTGCCGCAACACCATGCGCGACACCGAGCCGCGAGCCGCGCCCAGCGCCATGCGGATGCCGATTTCCCGGGTCCTGGTGCTGACATCGTAGGCCACCAGCCCATACAGGCCCACCAGCGCCAGCACCATCCCCATCGCTCCCATCGCGCCGATCACCTGAGTCGCCAGGCGCAAGCCCCTCCGAAACACCTCCAGGTTCTCTCGCCAGGGGTGAACTTCAGGAATCGTTTGCGCCGGGTCCAGCTCGCGCACCACGCCCCGGAGCGATTTCACCAGCGCAGTCCGGTCGCCCGCGGACCGGGCGAACAAAAGCATGGAAGGGTGTTTGGGATTCTGAGCGGCAGGGAAAAAGATCAGCCTGGGAGGGGGGATCACAATGAGCCCCTCGTAATTCTTGATCGCGGCTACGCCCACCACTTCCACCCACCTGCCCGTCCCCTCATCCACCCGGATACGCTTGCCGACAGCATCCTGGCCGGGCCAGTAAAGCTCTGCCAGCGACTCGTTCACCACCGCGACGGCCGCCCCACCGGCCGAATCCGTGTTGCGAAAACCGCGTCCACGAAGAACCCGAATCGCCAGTGCGTCGAAAAAGTTGTCGCCGGCCCAAGCGCTGAAGACGGTTCTTGGCTCGGGACCCTCGCTAGAACCCGGCGGAGATTGATAGCCTTCCGGCCGCACTGGAATCGTCTGCGCCTGGGAGCCTAGCGTCACCGACGTTACACCCGCCATGGATCGCAGGCGTTCCATCAGCTGCCGATAGAACTGCTGCGCCTGCGCGTCCTTATAGTGGGTGACGATCGGGTCGAAAGTCATGGTCAGCACATGATCCGTTGGGAACCCCGCGTCCCCTACCGCGACGAGAACACTGCGAAAGGCCACGTAGATGAGACTCGACACCGTGAGCAGGAGCACGGAGATCGCCACCTGCCCGGCCACCAGCAAACTCCTGCCCCACATCCGATTCCGAAGCAGACCGCGCCGGCGAGGGGGAATCGCGCCGCCTTTCATCGCGCCGCTCAACTCCGTGCGCGTGGCTTGAAATGCTGGCGCCAGCCCGAATAGCACCACGCTCAGAAGCGCGACTCCCACGCTGAAAAGTAAAGCGCGCTCATCCAGCCGAAAAAAGGCGCCCACCTGGGATGACTCGTTGGGAAGAATCTCCCGGATCATTCGCCTCAAGACCAGCAGCGGAAGATAGCCGATACCCAGGCCCGCAACGCCGCCTGCCGCCGCCAACAGCAAGCTCTCCGTGAGCAACTGGCGGATCAGCCGGGCACGCCCCGCGCCCAGAGCCAGACGCATGGCGATTTCCCTGGCGCGCTCCGCTGCGCGGCTGGTGAGCAATCCCGCTACGTTGAGGCACGCCACCAGGAGCACCGCGCCCGCCAGCGTCAGCAGCATGATCGCCAGCCTGCCTACACCGTCGGAAGTCCTGTACCTCAGCACCGTCTGCACAACCATGCGCCGGTTCTTGTTGGTCTCCGGATACTGCCTTTCCAGGCTTTGGGCGATGGCGGCCACTTCCGCCTGAGCCTGTTCGAGCGTGGTCCCGCGCAGCAGCCTTCCCAGCATCGTGAGAGTCCTGACGTCGCGCCTTTCAAGGATGTCCGGATCTGGTCCAATCCGCGGCGCCATCATCAGCGGCGCATAGTAATCCGGATACGCTTCGGTCAGATCGTCGTCGATCGTCCGAAACCGCGCCGGCGTGACTCCAATGATGGTGAACGCCGTCCCGCCCAGCCAGACCTGCTTGCCGAGCACTGCCGGGTCGGAGCCGAACTCGCGCTCCCAAAGGTCGTGACTCAGGATCACCACCGCGTCCCGTCCGGGAACCTGATCTTCCTGCGGCAGGAAGCTGCGGCCCAGCGCCGGCTGCACACCCAGAACGTCGAAATAGTTGGCGGTCACCAGTTGGCCGTCCTGGCTTTGCGGCAGCGCGCCGGCATGTGCGGCGAATCCGGCGGTCACGGGCGTGAACGCCGTCAGCTCTTTGAAACTTTTACTCCGATCGCGCAGCTCCTCATATTCGCGATAAGAAGCGCCGGAGGCGCCGGATTCGAGCGTCGTCTCGTGCACCGTGACAACTTCGCCGGGCTGTGGGACCGCCAGCGGCCGCATCAAAAACCCGTCCACGAAAATGAACATGCCGCAGTTGGCGCCAACCCCCATCGCCAGCGACAGCACGCCGATGGCGGTGAACCCGGGGCGCTTCGCGGAGGCGCGCACTGCGTAGCCCAGGTCTTTCCAAAAGTCTTCGAGCCAGCGGAATTGCCAGGCGCCGCGCGTGTCCTCACTCACGCGGGCGCGAGGGCCGAATTCGCGGCGGGCTCTTTCAAGCGCAGCCGCCGGCGGCATTCCTTCCCGCTGGAGTTCTTCCATCCGAGTCTCGATGTGAAATCGGATCTCGTCTTCCAGCTCCCGGTCGAATTGCGAGCGGCGGCCCAGATACCCGGCGCGCCTCAGGATTTCTTTCCAGGCAAACATGTCAGGCCGTCCGCAAGACTCGCTGGATCGCCAGCACCAGCCGGTCGAACACGTCGGTTTCGCGCGCCAGCTGCTTCCGGCCCTCCTTCGTCAGCCGGTAAAAGCGGGCCTTGCGGTTGTTCTCCGAGATCCCCCATTCGGCCGAAAGCCAGCCTTTGACCAGCATGCGATTCAAGGACGGATACAGTGACCCGTCTTCAATTTCCAGGCCCTGCTCCGAGGCTTCCTTGATGCGCTTCGCGATGGCGTAGCCGTGCAGCGGACCACTGCGCAAAGTGCGGAGAACCAGCAGGTAGAGCGTGCCCGGCAGCAGCTCCGGGTTGGCGGGCGGATTCTTTCCCATGTCGCTACTATATATAGCCTGGACAAGGGAGTCAAGCGCCGCAGACGGGTGTGCGACACTACACGGCATGAGACGCGTGATCGCACAATCGGTGCTTCTGCCTGCGCCGGCCGCCGGCCTCTACGCAACGTATCTCGATCCTGCGCTGCATGCGGCGGTGACGGGCGCGCCCGTGACGATAGGCGCCGAGCCGGGTGCGCTCTTTCGCGCCTTCGACGGCCAGCTCAGCGGCGCGACGCTCTATGTGGTCGCGCCCAGGCTGATCGTCCAGTCGTGGCGTTCATCGAATTTTTTGGATGGCGATCCCGATTCCACTCTGGTCCTTTCCTTCGCGCAGGAAGACCAAGGCGGACGAATCGATCTGGTCCACATCGACGTTCCCGAACAGGATTACCAGGGAGTCACGGAAGGTTGGGAGAAATACTACTGGACGCCCTGGAAGCGCTATCTCGCGCGATCGTGAAGTTGGCGGAGGAAGAGGGATTCGAACCCCCGAGAGCCTTTCGACCCCAACGGTTTTCAAGACCGCCGCCATCAACCGCTCGGCCATTCCTCCGTTTCTATCTTAACCCGATTTCGAGCCGCCAAATCCGCGGCTG
>CAVXWB010000206.1:0-3016 GCA_963765185.1 Bryobacterales bacterium | reverse complement strand
GCGGTGCTGGCGCTGACCACTTCGCTGAACGATATGCGGGAGCGGCTGGGGCGCATGGTGATCGGCAGCAATCGCGCGGGCGAGCCCATCACGGCCGACGATCTGGGCGTGGGCGGAGCGCTCACGGTACTAATGAAAGACGCGATCCTGCCCAATCTGATGCAGACCATCGAGGGGACTCCCGCTTTCGTTCACGCCGGACCCTTCGCCAACATCGCGCACGGAAACTGCCTCGATTGTGGCGGATCAGATCGCGCTGAAGCTGGCGGGCAAGAACGGCTACGTGCTGACCGAGGCGGGATTCGGCGCGGACATGGGCATGGAGAAATTCTTCAACATCAAGTGCCGCTATAGCGGGCTGAAGCCGGATTGCGTGGTGCTGGTGGCCACCATCCGCGCGCTGAAGATGCACGGAGGCGGGCCCAAGGTGGTGGCCGGGCAACCGCTGGCTCACGCCTACCTGGAAGAAAATCTGGAGCTGCTGGAAAAGGGCTGCAGCAACCTGGCGCGCATGATCGCCAACGCGCGGGCCTTCGGCGTTCCGGTGGTGGTCGCGGTGAACAGATTCAAAACCGACACGCCCGCCGAGATCGAATGTGGTGCGAAGATCTGGCCATCGCGGCGGGCGCCGAAGATGCCGTGCTCTCCGACCATTGGGCGCAGGGCGGAGCCGGAGCGGTGGACCTGGCCAAGGCCGTCGCCGCCGCCTGCGATAAACCCAGCCATTTCCGCTTCCTGTATCCGCTGGAGGCTGAGCATTAAAGCAGAAAATCGAGACCATTGTGCGCGAAATGTACGGCGGCGCGGGCGTGGAATATTCGCCGGAAGCCGAGACGAAAGTCGAGCTGTACACCCGGCAAGGCTTCGACAAGCTGCCCATCTGCATGGCCAAGACCCATCTGAGCCTCAGCCACGACCCAACCTGAAGGGCGCGCCCACCGGCTTCACCGTGCCGGTGCGCGACATTCGCGCCAGCGTCGGCGCCGGGTTCCTGTATCCGCTGCTGGGCACCATGAGCACCATGCCGGGACTTTCCACCAGGCCCGGCTATTACGAAATGGATATCGACCCGGAAACGGGACGCATTATCGGGCTTTCGTGAAATCGATCCGGCCCACCATTTGGGAGGCCCCGCTGGAGTCGCTGTATGAGGGCTTGGCCTCGGCGAAGCCTGCTCCGGCGGGTGTAACGGCGGCGGCGGTGAGCGCACGGCTGGGGCTGGCGCTGCTGATCAAGACACTCGAAATCACGGCGAAGCGCGCGGGCGATGCTGAAACGGTCCGCGCGTGGATCACGGCCGCGCGGAGGTATTCGGACATCCTTGCCGAGGCCGCAAACGATGACATCGTGGCCGCGGCGGAGCGGAAGCGCATCGAGATTCCGATGAACGCTGCTCGGGCGGCTGCGGGTGGCTTGGACCTGTGCGCCGAAGCTGCGGGCGTGCTGCGCGGACCTCTGGCCGCCGATCTGGGGGCCGCGGCGGCACTGCTCTGCGCGGCGGTGCGCGCGATTGTTTTATGCGTGGACTCTAACGTGGGTGAATTGGAAGAGGAGTCGCGGCGGGAGTTGGTGCGTCACGCGCTGGCTCGGTTGGGGAGTATCATGGGACAGGTCTCGAAAGAGGCAGGCTGACGGCGGGACGTGAGCTGAGCCGCATGGCTCTTACCATCCAGCCGTAAAGTTCCGCGCCGCCTGCCTCTGTTCTGATTTCAGAACAAAGCGTAGCAAAGCTCTTCGGTCCGCCCTCAGCCAGCGCCGCCTTTTTCCTGAAGTCCAGGCGGATTTGTTCTAGAAACAGAACGAATCAGTCGATTTCCGTTCGGCGAGTTTCCCGAAGACCGTCGCGCCCCGTGCGCCGGATTTGGCGCCGTGAAGGTGGCGGATAAAAATAGGCATTGACTTAGGACAACAATTCAAGGATTATTGATCGACGCTCCGAATTATGTGGATGGTAAGCGCCATAGAAGGCGTCACAGGTCTGTTTTAATTTGAGGACCGTTTATGATCGCGTTGTCGATTCAACACCCGAGGTCTTCGTATGTGCGCGCTATTGCCTTGCTGATTCTGCGTTCACTGCCCGTCTCGTCTTCTCTCTTGGCCCAGCGGGCGGCAGTCGCCGCTCCCACCTCTTGCGGGCAAACCGCCATGAAAAGACTTAAAAGACTTGTTAGACAGCGCCTCCTCGCCCCGCTCCTGACTGGGTGTTCTTTCTCGGCGCCGGCTGCGTTTGGGCAGCCGCCGGGATTGCAGTTCTATCCGATCGCTCCGTGCCGGCTGGTCGACACCCGGGGCGCCGCGGCCGGATTCAACGGGATCGAGCCATTTTCGGGGCCGTCCATAGCAGGCGGGGCAACCCTGACGATCCCCGTACAATCCGCGACGGAAGCCACCACCAACACCACGCCCGCGCCCTGCGGGGTGATTCCTTCCACCGCCCAAGCCTACTCGTTTAACATCACCGTGGTCCCGCACGCGGAGGGCGCAGTCGACTATGTCTCACTCTGGGCGAGCGGCTCGACGCAGCCCTTCGTGGTGACCTTGACGATCCTCAAGGTGCAATATCGTCTCCAACGCCGGCGATTCGCTCCGTGCCGGCTGGTCGACACCCGGGGCGCCGAGGCCGGATTCAACGGGATCGAGCCATTTTCGGGGCCCCATGGCAGGCGGAGCATCCTGCGATCCCCGTGCAATCCGCGACGGAAGCCACCACCAACACCACGCCCGCGCCCTGCGGGAGTGATTCCTTCCACCGCCCAAGCCTACTCGTTTAACCTCACCGTGGTACCCAATGCGGCCGGCAGGGTAGACTATGTCACGCTCTGGCCGAGCGGCTCGGCGCAGCCCTTCGTAGCGACCCTGAACGACCTCAAGGTGCAATCGTCTCCAACGCGGCGATTCGTTCCGGCAGGATTGCCCTCCGGAGGGATTAGCGTGTATAACGACGGTCCTGCCGCCACCGATGTCATCATTGACATGGACGGCTACTTCGCCCCCCCCACGACGGCTATCCAGGTTA
>CAVXWB010000205.1:0-18447 GCA_963765185.1 Bryobacterales bacterium | reverse complement strand
CAACTATGTTCGCCAGACCGGCGCCGAAGTGATGACCTATCGCGCCGGCTTTGCGCACGACATGATTGAGCGTCTGGCGCCGTCGCTCATTCTGGTTTCACCCGGTCCCGGCCGCCCCTCCGATTTCGGCGTGCCCGAGCTCATCCGCTACGCAGCCAAGCTGGAAGTCCCCGTCTTTGGCGTGTGCCTGGGCTTGCAAGGCATGGTGGAGGCTTTCGGCGGCGAACTGGGCGTGCTGGATTACCCCATGCACGGGAAACCGTCCACGGTTCGCCACATCGGCGTGGGTGTTTTCGAAGGCTTGCCGGCGGCCTTCCGCGTCGGCCGCTATCATTCGCTTTACGCGATCCGCGAGAGCCTGCCCTCGTGTCTAGAAGTTACGGCGGAAAGCGACGACGGAGTCATCATGGGCGTGCGCCATCGCGATCTTCCCATGGAGGCGGTTCAATTCCATCCGGAGTCCATTCTCACGCTCGACGGCCAATGCGGTTTGATGCTCATGGAGAACGTGGTGAAGGTACTGGGCCATGTTCATGCGAGTATAAACACTTAGTACTTGTTGATTTTGAGCACTATTCCTGGATACTGTATAAGTAAATGGACCTGCAACCCTCCGACGTCGTGTTCATCGCTTTGGTTTTGTGGCTGGCCTGGGAAGCTATCAACGGCGGCGGCGGCGGTGGAAAGCGCTCGCGTTCGCCAGTGCCGGCCTCGGCCTAGCAGAATGCGGGAAAACTCCCTAAGGCCAAGGGCCGCCGATCAACGCCGATCAACGCGGATTGAAAACAAAATGCTCGTCGGTGTGCATCTGCGTGATCCGCGCGCGACTCCCTGGCCGCGCTAAGTGGACGTCATCGTCATCGGCGGCGGATTAGCCGGACTGGCGGCAGCCGCGGCGTTGGGCGGCGAGGGCCATCGCGTTCGACTCCTTGAAGCCCGCCCATTCCTCGGCGGCCGCGCCACTTCCTATCAGACCGGCGGCGAGACCATCGACAATTGCCAGCACGTCCTGCTGCGCTGCTGCGTCAATCTTCTGGACTTCTACGCGCGCATGGGCGTCGCCGGCGACATCATCTTTTACCGCGAATTTTATTTTCTCGAGCCCGGCGGCCGGTCCAGCGTCATGCGCCGGAGCCTGCCTTCGTTTCTCGGCCTCCGCTTTCTGAACCTCTCGGAGAAACTGGCCATCGCGCGCGCTCTGCTGGCCATCCGCCGGGAGCATTCCACCCGCTCCGATCTGGAGCGCATCACCATGCAGCAGTGGCTGGAGGAAAAGCGCCAGCCCGCGCGAGCCATAGAGCGTTTTTGGCGTCAGGTTCTGGTCAGCGCCATCAATGAGGATCTCGATCGCATGGCCGCCATCCATGCCTTCCAGGTGTTTCTGAAGGGATTTCTCTCCAACCCCGAGTTCTATCAAATGGGCGTTCCCGCGGTGCCCTTGGCGCACCTGTACGCGGCCGAGGCGTGGAAGAAACTGGGGAAGGTGGAGATCCTTCCGCGCACGCCCGCCCAGAGGGTGATCGTCGAAAACGGACAGGTGCGCGGGCTGGTAACCGCCGGCGGGGAACTGCGCGCGGACTTCTACGTCAGCGCCGTGCCTTTCGATCGCGTGGCCGCGCTTCTGCCCGAGCTGCCCCTGGATGTGACGGCCTTCGAGCATTCACCCATCACCGGCATTCACCTCTGGTTCGACCGCCCCATTACCGATTTGCCGCATGCCACGCTGCTCGACCGGACCATTCAATGGATGTTCAACAAGAGCCAGGGCCGCTATATTGAGCTGGTGGTCAGTGCCTCGCGCGGTTTGGTCGAAACCAAACGCGAAGACGTGATCGCGCTGGCGCTTCGTGAGCTGGTGGAATTCTTCCCGGCGGTCAGGTACGCGAGCCTCGAAAAATCCCACGTGGTCAAGGAAATTCGCGCCACTTTTTCCGCCCGGCCCGGCCTGGAAGCGCATCGGCCGGAAAGCCGCACCGGGATCCCGAACCTGTTCCTGGCCGGAGACTGGACCCGCTCGGGCTGGCCGGCCACCATGGAAGGCGCCGTGCGCAGCGGATACCTGGCGGCGGAAGCGGTGGCTGCGGCGGCCGGCGTCCCGCGCAAATTCCTGCTGCCGGATTAGCCTGTCATAATGGAGGTCATGCGGAAGCTATTTGTCCCCATGCTGCTGTGTGCGACCGCGCTGTCTCTCACGGCAGGCGACACCACCGTGATTCACGTCCACGTGGTTAACGAAGCCGGCAAGCCCGTCGGCAACGCCGAAGTTATCGTCAAATTCATACAGGGACGCAACCTGGTCCGGATCAAGAAAAAGGAGTCGTGGGAGCTGCGCACCACCCAGGAAGGCACCGTGAGCCTCCCGGCCATCCCGCAAGGCAAGGTCCTGATCCAGATCAACGCCAAGAACTACCAGACCTTCGGAGAAACCTACGACCTTACCGAAGAGGAGAAGACCGTGGAGATTCAGTTGCATCCTCCGCAGGCGCAGTACACGTCGGACCCGCAACACCCCCAGAAGTAACGCCCGCTCCCTCACGAGTCGCGGTTCTGGAGGACCCGTTCCGAACCGCGCGCGTCAGCAAGTCTTCGATAATTACGAAACCGCTCTAGTCCAGCAGGCTGCTGAAAAACCCCAAGATAAAATAGGCCGCTGATGAACACGGATGAACACCGATTGAAAACAAGAACCTTGCAGCCCCACGAATCCGCGTTGATCCGTGTGCATCGGCGGCCAGGAAGTCTTTTTCGGCGGCCCGCTAGCCCACGGTTGCGATGCAGTCGATCTCCACGTCCACGTCGCGCGGTAGCCGTGCTGCTTCGACGGTTGCCCGCGCCGGAGGATTTTCCGGGAAATAGCCGGCATACACCTGGTTCATCACCACGAAGTCACCCATATCTTTCAGGTACACGGTGGTCTTCACCACCTTCTTGAGCGAAGACCCGCAGGCGTCCAGCACCGCCTTCAAATTCTCCAGCACGCGCACCGTCTGCGCTCCCACGTCTCCTTCGATCAACTGCCCCGTCGCGGGATCGAGCGGGATCTGTCCGCTCAAAAACGCGAATCCGTTGGACACCACCGCCTGTGAATACGCCCCCATCGCCTTGGGCGCTTGTTCCGTGGAAATGATTTTTTTCATAGTTTATTCAATTTGTCTTTAGAGTACCCACCAGATCCGCCGCACGAGCGACGTTCTCCTGCTCCAGAAACCGGTCCAGCTCCTGCGCGATCCGCTCGGGAGCGCGCGGGTCCCAAAAATTCGCCGTGCCCACTTGGACCGCGGACGCCCCCGCGATCAGGAATTCAGCCGCGTCCAGGCCGGTGGCGATGCCGCCCAGTCCGATCACTGGAATCGTGACCGCCCGTGCCGCCTCGCACACCATCCGTAGCGCGATGGGTTTGATGGCGGGGCCGGACAATCCCCCGAATCCGGCACCCAGGCGCGGCCGGCGAGTCTGCGGATCGATGGCCAAGCCCACCAAGGTGTTGATCAGCGAGATCGCGTCCGCGCCGGCATCCGCCGCTGCCCGAGCCAGAGGCTCGATGCGCGCCACGTTGGGCGAGAGCTTCACGATCAACGGACGGCGGCTCACCGCTTTTCTTACCGCGGAAACCACCTCGGCTAGCAGGATCGGGTCGCTCGAAAAGTACATGCCTCCGTGCCTGGTGTTGGGGCAGGAGACGTTCAGCTCATAGCCCGCCAGACCCTCGGCATCCTCCAACACTCGCCCTACTTCTACGTAGTCCTCCACGGCATAGCCGAATATATTGGCGAAGGTCGTGACTCCCAGCTCGCGCAATTCCGGAAGCTTGTCGCGCACGAAGGCGCGCACGCCGATGTTCTGAAGGCCGATGGAATTGAGCATGCCGGACTGGGTTTCGAACAGGCGCGGCGGCGGGTTCCCGTCCATGGGCTCGCGCGAAAGCCCCTTGACGATGACGCCTCCCAAATCCGCCATGTTCACCTGTTCGCGAAACTCCACCCCGTAGGCGAAGGTGCCGGAGGCGGCGAGCACCGGCGTCTTCAGGCAGACGCCGAACAGAGAGGTCTACACGGAGGCCGACGGGAAGGCTGGGGGGAAGGCACTTTGCCTTACAGCATAGCGTTTTTTGGCAAGACGTTTTTTGGCAAAACTTTTTGGCAAAACAAGGGCCGAAGCGGACTATCTTAGTTGGAAACCAGATCGCGTACTAAGGTATCCGTCGAATGGCCCCCTAAGCGAAAACATCGCAGGATGAAGATGGTGGAACCTACCCAACCACAAAAGCTTCGTTCCCTTGCGTCCAAATTCTCCGCCTTCACGGGTGTTCTGCTCCTGTGGGTGGTCCTGGTTACGCTGTACTGGGATATCGTGCAGCACCACTTCACCTGGAGAAAAGGGATGGTTTTGTGCGGCCTGGTGGGGGTTATCGCCGTGGTCATCTCCCGCTTCACGATCAGGCTGCTGGCGCGTCCGCTGAAGCTGCTGCAGGCGGGCATCACATCGGTGGGACAGGGGCGGCTCCAGCCCATCCAGGTCAGCCGCACCGGGGACGAGATCGAGTATCTGGGCGAAAGCTTCAACCGCATGATTCAGGCGCTGGCCGCCTCGCAGGAAGAGATCCGCCAGCACCAGGAACTGCTGAAGCAGCGCATCTATGAGCGCACCAGCGAGCTGGAAGTGGCCAAGGATGCCGCTCTGGCGGCGAGCCAGGCCAAGAGCGAATTCCTGGCCAACATGTCGCATGAGCTGCGCACGCCGATGAACGGCTTGCTGGGCATGATGGATCTTACGCTCGACAGCCCTCTGGCCAAGGACCAGCGCGAGCAGTTGGAGACCGCCCAGCGCTGCGCCTATTCTCTGCTGGCGCTGCTCAACGACATTCTGGATCTTTCTAAAATCGAGGCAGGCAAAATGATGTTGGAGCAAGTTCCGTTCAACTTGCAGACGGTGATGGAAGACTGTCTGAAGGGGCATGCGCTGAAGGCCGCGCAAAAGGGCATCGTCATGAAGGTGGATTGCTCCAGCGCGCGCAATCCGGGGGTTCTCGGCGACCCGCTCCGCGTGCGCCAGATCGTCAACAATCTTCTTTCCAATGCGGTCAAGTTCACGGAGCGCGGCACGGTGGAGGTGCGCCTGCATACCGGCTTCGGGCGATCCGGCGGAATCGAAGCGAACATCGAGGTCAGCGACACCGGCGCCGGAATCCCACCCGAGAAGATGGCGGACATTTTCGAAAAATTCACGCAGGCCGATTCGAGCATCACGCGGAAATACGGCGGGACGGGCTTGGGGCTGGCCATCACCCGCCGCCTGGTGGAAATGCACGGCGGGACCATTCGCGTCGAAAGCGAGGTCGGCAAGGGGAGCACGTTCTTTGTCACGCTTCGGTTCCAGGCGGCCTCGCTTCCGGAAGCTGCTCCCAAGGTGGAACCGAAAGCCGCGGTTGCGTCCCCCTCCGGCGCTCGCCTTCTTTTGGTGGAAGACAATCTGGTGAATCAAAAAGTAGTGTTGGCCATGCTGCGCAAGAAGGGATACCACATCGAGATCGCCAACGATGGGCGGGAAGCCTTGGAGAAGCTGGAAACCGCGGTGCCTCCGTATGATCTGGTGTTGATGGACGTGCAAATGCCGGTGCTCGACGGCCTGGAGACCACGCGCGTGATGCGCCGCGATCCGCGCTGGACCAACTTGCCGGTGGTGGCCATGACCGCGCACGCCATGACCGGAGATCGCGAGAAGTGCCTGGAGGCCGGAATGAACGGGTACATTTCCAAACCGGTTCAGCCTGCGCACCTGATCACGACTCTGGAGCATCATTTGGCGGGCGCGGCTCAAACAACGCCAAACTAGTGTAGTGCTTCACACGCTTTGAACATTATTCAGGGCTTTGCGAGCGCGCTTGACCTTCTCGAGAATGTCCTTAGCTTTGGGGGTCCAGATGAAGGGCTTGGGCGTGGAGCGCTTCAGGCTTCTTGCGGGTGCCGAGCGGTCTCGACCAAATCGATAAAACGGCGAGTCAACTCGATGAACCAATGCGGGGTACGACGCCTGATCGCTTCCGGCGAAACCAAATCGCGGCCGATGCCCACCGCAGCGACTCCGGAGCGAATGTAATCCGGGATGCTCTGCTGGGTCACGCCTCCCGAGGCGATCAAAGGAATCTGCGGTAACGGGAAGCGCATCGCGCGAATGTAGTCGGCTCCGCCCATCGCCGAGCACGGGTACACCTTAACGAAGTCCGAGCCGGCCTCCCAGGCGTCGTAGACCTCAGTCGGCGTCAACGCGCCGGGGAACACAGCCACATCGTGCTTGCGCGCGAACTCGACCACTTCGCGATTCAGGTTCGGGCTGGAAAGAAAACGCGCGCCTGCGTCCAGGCAGCGCCTGGCATATTCGATATTGGTGACCGTGCCCGCACCGACCACCAGAGCCGGGTATTTCGCCGCTAGCTTCTCGATCACCCCGGCAGCTCCCGGAATGGTCATGGTCACTTCCGCGATGGGAAGGCCGCTCGACTGAATTGCCTCCACGGCGAAGATCGCGTCCTCGGCCGAGGCGACGCGAATGGCCGGTAAAATCCCGAACTGCTCGATCCGCTGGCGGACCGTTTCTCTGTTCATAATCCCTTGGCTGGCGCTAGCAACGACGGCGGCTGTTTCGGAATGCGCGTCTTGAGGATCACCACGTCTCCATAGCCGACTCGCAGATTCAGCATGTGCGCGCCGTCTCCCGAGCCATCGTTCACCCAGTGATGTCCGGTGAGCCAGCGCCGCGGCTTCTCCTCTCCGGGGAAGTCGCAGTTGATATGGCCGAAATCGGTTTTGGCGTCGATGGTGTATTTTCCGTCTTCGGGCAGATGCAGCATCACCTCGCCCTGCAGCAGGTTCACGGCGATATCGTTGGTCAAATCGTCGACATGGATCTCGCCGACGTCATGACGCTCGATCACCAGTTTGGCGTTGCGCGGGACGTGAATCTGATACTCCAGGCCGAAACCCACTTCGCGGCCCCAGGGATTGCCCGGAGGCCAATCGCGATGCCGCGGAAACTCGGTCGCAATGACCACCTCGTCTCCTTTGCGTTCGGTGGTGACGTGCACCTTGTCGAGTTCACCGGAGCCCTTGGCTTGCGCGGCGTCGGAGTAGGCCTGCTTGGTGGTCTTGGTGAAGGTGACTTCCACCCGCGGCTCATCCCAGCCGATCACGGTCAGCGTGCCGATGGAGTTGGTCAGGCGGACTGTGCCGCCGGAGGGAAAATCCGCCTTCTCGGTCTGGGTGGCTTGAACCTTCTTGCGAGGCGCCTCCGGCTTGGGCGCCGTTTCCGCCGCCAACAGTACACAGCTCAACAGTACAGAGCTCGCGCCGGCTCCGATAAATGCCAATTTCTGCAGCATGATCATTCCTCAAAAAAAGAAACCGAATCCCGCCGATACTTCGAATTGCTGCAATAATCCGCCCTGCTTATACAAAAGACCGCTCCAGTTCGGCTTCATGGCGTCATAGGCGCGCACGTCAAAGCGCCATCCGAACATCTGCGACAGGCGGAACTTCATACCGCCGCCGTAATTAAAACCGGGACGGAAGGATTCGCCGTTATCGCGATTGGTAGCGGTGTACGGCAGAACGTAATCATTCAGATGCAGGCCGACGGTGACGAAGGGGCGAATCTTGGCTTCGTCGGTGTTGGCGTTTAAGTAATACAGCAGGTTGTAGCCGAACTGGTTGATGCCGCCCGCCGTGCTGGCGCCGGGAGGAATCAGCAGCCCGGTTTTATCGTTCAGCTCGGTGTGATTGTAGGCATACTGCAGCTCGTGGCCGAAGTGCCCGGCGGAGTTATAGTCGAAGCGCAGGCCGATGCGGTAACCGCCGCCCAAATGATCATCGTTGGAGCTTCCCTCAGGTGACGGCGACCCGAGGTCGCTGGTGGCCAGGATCGAGGCTCCGGCATCGATCCACACCTCGCCCGATTGCGCCCACAGCGCGCCCGGCACAAGAAACAACAAAAATGGCAAACATGTTTTCATTCTTTGACTCGCTAATGCGTGGCCGTCCTGCGCGGCGGCGCGTCACCCGCAGGGGGCGGCGCGCTCCCCGGGCGGCAATCCAACCCGGAAAGGCGTTCGATCTCCTTCTCTTTCGCGTTCACCGCTTTGAGCATGTCGCCCAGCGTGTTGCGCAGCTCCTGGTTGGAGCTGGTCAGGAACTCCACCCGATCCCGGGTGGTGGACCGATAGTAGAGGCTCGCGCCCAGCCCGCCGATCAGCGCCAGAATCATGCCCAGATACACCCTGGTTTTCGCAACTTCGGATAAGCCCATCGTGATTCGCGGCCGTTACGCCTGCGCCTCCTCACCCGACTCATACACGCTACGCGCTTCTTCCGGCGGCGGCAGATGATCGTTCGGGCCGGCCCACCAGGCGTAGAACGTCGGCAGCAGGAAAATGCTCATGAGGAGGTCGCAAATCAGTCCGCCCACGATCACGATCGCAAAGGGGCGCTGAGAGTCGGACCCGATCTCGTGGGACAGGGCTGCGGGGAGCAGGCCGACGGTGGCCACCAGCATGGTTATCATGATGGGACGGAGGCGGCGTGTGGCGCCTTCAATCGCCGCTTCCACAATCGGCATGCCGCGCGCGCGCAATTGATTGATGTATTCGACCATGATCACGCCGGTTTGGATCGACGCCCCGAACAGAGCCATGAACCCGATGCCGGAGGACACGCTGAAATGTGTCGCCGTGACCAGCAACGCCAGTAGACCGCCGATGCGAGCCACCAGCACGTTGACCAGGTGGAGGCAGGCCCACTTGGCCGAGCCGAATGCGCCGTAAATGATCAGGAAGATGAGGAACACGGTGAGCGGAACGATGATGCGGAGGCGGGCCTCGGCCCGCACCTCGCTCTGATACTCGCCCTCCCAGCTCAAGTGATAACCGGCCGGAAGCTTCACCTGCGACGTCTTGGGAAACAACTGCGCATCAACCTTTTCCTGCGCTTCATGCACGGCACCACCCAGATCCCGTCCGCGGACACTGTATTTGATGGGGACGTAACGCTCGCTGCCCTCGCGATAAATTTCAGACCCGCCGTCCACCTCCGACATTTTCGTGAGCTGCTTCAGCGACACGCGCTCGCCGGAAGGCGACAACAAGCGGATGTTCTCGATGGCCTCGCGCGTATCGCGATACTGCGGCAAATACCGCATCACCAGGTCATAGCGCCGCTCCCCGGGGGCGACCGCGAACGGGTCGTCCGGTCCGATCACCTGAGTGAGAGCGTTGCCGCCCACCGCCGTTTGGATCGCGTCCTGCACATCCGCGGCGTTGATCTGAAAACGCGCCGCGGCCTGGCGGTCCACGGCATAGACCAGGTTGGGCTGCTGCAACACATGAAAAACTCCCAGATCCTGGATTCCTTTCACGGTACGCATGACTTTGACGACCTCTTCCGCCTTCTCCTCCAAGACGTGCAGGTCGTCGCCGTAGACCTTGGTGGAAAGCTGTCCTTTGACGCCGCTGACTGCCTCCTCCATGTTGTCGGAGATAGGTTGCGAGAAATTCCAGATGGCGCCCGGGATCTTTTCGAGCTCCCGATTCATCGCGGCGATTAACTCGTCCTTATTCTTGTGGAAAATCGGACGCCACTGCTCCTTCGGTAACAAATCTGCAAAATATTCCGTGTTGAAGAAGCTGGTCGTGTCCGATCCATCATCAGGCCGTCCCTCCTGACTGGAGCATTGCGGAACCTCCGGGAAGGAACATAGGACTCGCCGAGCCTGCGTGGATACGGCGATCGCCTCGTCCGCCGAAGTGCTGGGCGGCAGGGTGCCCCGCACCCACAACGCCCCCTCATCCAAGTGAGGCAGGAACTCCGATCCAATGAGGGGACCCAACCAAAGGTACAGAGTCCCGCTGACGGCGAGGAGTGCAACCCCCACCATTACCCACTTGTGGTGAACCGTCCAGGTGACACCGCGGCGGTACCCTTTCGTGATCCAGACGATCACCGGGTTCTCCCACTCCTTGGCTTCTTTGCGGAAGAAGAAGCTCGCCAGCACCGGAGCGATGGTCATCGAGAAGATGACGGCGCCTAGCAGCGCAAACGCTACCGTCCAGGCCATCGGCCGGAACAGGCGGCCTTCGACGCGCTGCAGGGTGAAGATCGGAAGGTACGCGGTGACGATGATCGTAATCGCGTAAAACACCGGTCTCTGCACTTCATGCGCGGCATCCCGAATCCGCTCCGCGACAGATTTCTTGACGGTCTCCTGGTGGCCCAGATGGCGGACGATATTCTCCACCATCACCACTGCGCCATCCACCACCATGCCGAAATCCAAGGCTCCCAAAGACAGGAGATTGGCCGGGATATGATTCAAATCCAGCAGCATCGCCGCAAATAGCAGCGCGAAGGGAATCGTCAAAGCCACAATCAGCGCGGCCCGCAAGTTGCCCAGGAACAGAATCAGGACAATCGTCACCAGGATGAAGCCGTCACGGAGATTCCGCAGCACAGTCTCGGTGGTGAAATGAACCAGGGTGCTTCGGTCGATCATCGGCACCAGCTTCACGCCGGGTGGAAAAATGCCGTTGTTCAACTCGTCCACTTTCTCATGGAGGCTGGCCAGCGCCGGGTCCGCATCTTCGCCCTTGCGCAGCAGGGCGATTCCAGAGATCACATCGTCGTTATCCAGGATTTGCCCGTCCGGGGCGCCGCGACAGACCAGTCCGACGTAATCATAGTAGGTCCGGGCTCCAGGCAACACAGTGAGTGCCTCGCGCAAACTGGCCCAGCCGGATCTTCGGCCCCTGCGCTACGACCGCAATATCTTTTAACCGTATGGGCGTGCCATTTTTGGTAAAGACAACCGTATCCGCGACGTCTTTTATATTCTTGACCAGAGCGGCTTCATTCACGTTCACCTGCTGCAAGCCCTGGTTCACGAAGCTGCCGCCGGCGTTCGTGTTGTTGTTGGAAATCTGCTGCTCCACCTGCGCCAGGCTAAGCCCGTAGGAGATGAGCTTGTTCGGGTCGATCCTGACCTGATACTCCCGCGTGGGGCCGCCGAAGCTGGCGACGTCCACGATGTTGGTCGCCTGCTTCAAATGCTTCTCCACCACCCAGTCCTCAAGCGACTTGAGATCCATCGGATCGTACATCGGGTTGGTGGTGCGCAGCGTGTAGAAGTAGATCTGTCCTGCGGGACTCCAATCGGTCTGGATCTGCGGCACCACTCCCGCGGCAGTAGCCGCCGGCGGGAGGTTCACGTAGGAAATTCGCTCCAGGGCGCGCTCGCGGTTCCAATTGTTGTCCGATCCGTCATCGAAAATCAGCTTGATGTCCGACAAGCCGAAAAGGGAGAATGACCGCAGTGCCGTTAACTGCGGGATTCCGTTCATAACAATCTCCAACGGAATCGAAATCTGCTGCTCCATCTGTTCCGCGGAGATCCCCGGCCACTGGGTGACGATTTCGACGTAGTTGTCGGCGACATCGGGGTAGGCGTCGATGGGCAGGGCTTTGAAGGCCACAATTCCGCCTCCGACCAGCAAAAGCGTCAGAGCCAGAACAAAGAGCCGCTGTTCAAGGGCAAAATCAACAATTCGGCGAATCATGTTTATCTTAGGTTATCCGTTGTGTCCTGAAACAATAACGCGTTTGTCACCACCGGATCGCCGGGCTTGATTCCGGATACGATTTCCTGCATCCCGCCCGGGAGGGTGTCGCCGCTGACCACTTCGCGGCGCTGGAAACGCCCGTTTGCCGTTGGCGAGTAGACCCACTCGCGGTCATGCAGGTGAACAATCGCGGTGGACGGCACGCTGGCATGGCGCACCACAGCCTCGCCATGGAAGGTCGCGGTGACGAACATACCCAGCCGCATTATCCCCGGATTTTCAACCTCCAGCCGCACCTTGGCGGTGCGAATATTCGGATCCATCGTGGGGAGAATATTGCTGATCCGCCCTTTGAAAAGGCGGTCCGGGTACGCATTCAGACGAATGTCCGCATATTCATTCAGGCGCACTCGCGACAGATCGTTTTCGTATACGTCGCAGACGATCCATACGTGCGATAAATCCGAAATGGTGAACGGGGTGGGTAGATTGTAGGCTTGAACGGCAGTCTCCAACTGGATTTCCTGATCCGTGATGGTGCCCGACACCGGAGCGTCCACTTCGAAAATCGGCGTTGGATTCTTCGGGTCCGACCCGAGTAGCTTCAGATGTTCGACGGTGGTGTCGAGCACCACGACGTTGTCATCCTCGGCGTTCTGCGCAATTTCGAACGCGCTCTTGGGCCACGCCCCGTTGTCAAACAGAAGCTTGGCGCGATCCAGTTGTATTTTGGTCAGTTCTTCGTTCTTCACCGCCTGGCGGTAATCCGAATACGCGCCCGACATATCCAGGCTGCGGACCTTGAACAGGATCTGGCCCTTCTTCACTTCGTCACCCAGGCGTGCGTCGATTTCGATAATGCGGCCGGTGGCAAGCGACGGCACCTGCACCTGCTTGGATACATCCGGCAGGACCTGGCCGGTCACATTCAGCTCCGGCGTGGCCATATGCTCGCCCGCCGGTACGGAGGGAAACTGGTCCGGATGTTCGACCTTGAGGTTGTTGTAGTCGATCTCGCTTTCCACATCCTGTGGGGGCGGAGCTCCGGTGGAAGCCGACGCGTTCTCTTGAGCCCTGACTTTCCCGCATCCGGTTAGCGCAAGTCCGGCGCTCAAACAAACAATTCCATTTAAAAGCGCAAAGGTCGCGGCGCGCGCCTTCAAGTGGATCAGAAACCGTTTCGCGCCGCGCTCCGTTTTGCGCGAGTTCCTTAAAAGCCCGCACAGGGCCGGCTCGGCCCTCCAAACGACGAGGAACTCGCAAGCATTCCGCCGAGCCAGGCTCCGTTGTGCGGGCGAGTTACTCAGTAGAATGAGGCGATTCATTGAAAACAGTGTCATCGGAAAGCGTTTCATAGCAAAGCGTTTCATTGCAGAACCTCCTGCCCTACGGCCATGTTGAGTTGGGCCGCGGCGGTCATGTAGGTGCCGATGAGGTTGATGTAAGCCAGATTCATATCGCGGAAGGCTTTCTCGGCATCCAGATAATCCAGCAACGAGGCGCCTCCGTTGTGGTAGGCGAGCGTCACCGTATCGCGAATATGTAACGCCTCTGGAAGATACTTGACCTTGTATGGCTTTAATAGATTGATGTTCTGGAGAATCGTGTAATAGGCCGAATCGACGTCGTTATAAACCTGCGCCCGCGCGCCTTCCAACAGCTTCTCGTTGCGCGTGATATCAAGCTTGGTCCGCGCCTTCTCGCCCTGATTGCGATCGAACAATCGGATCGGGAAGCCGACGCTGAACCCGATGGTGTTGTAGTCGTAGGGATTGGCGAAGGACGGGTTGTGCGTGGTCCACACGCTCCAGGTCGGGTCGGTTGAACCGTTGGCGACAGTGAGCTTGTAGGTTGACTTGGCCAGATCCAGATTCTGTTGCGCCACTCGCAGATCCGGCCGGTTTGCCAAGGCGATTTCGTGCAGATCCTGAAGCGACTTTATTTCGTTGGGAAACTCGAAAGGACCGGCGATATCGAAGCCCTCGAGCGGTGTCCGCTGATCGATCAGCAGCATGAGCTGGATCTTCGCCGTGCGAATATTGACCTCATCGGTTTCGTAGTCCACTTCGAATTGTGTGCGCTGTTGATCCAGGCGCTCGTAATCGATCACGGCAATGTCGCCGGCGTTCTGGCGAATCTTGTTGAGCGCCAGTTCGTGGTCCCAATAATCGAGGTTGGAGATCGCGTTCTGCAGCATCTCTTTGTACTGCAGGATCTGGACGAAGGCGCTCCGCAGGATGAACAGCAGGCCGCGCTCTTGATCCTGGTAGCTGCTGGCAGCGATGTCGGTCTGCTCCTTCGCTGTCTCCAGACGCAGTGCGCGCTTGCCTGCGCGTTCCACCAGGTAGCTTATGGACGGAGAGATCTGGGTACCGGAAAACGGGCGGTAGATGCCCAAATATGGGCTGAGCTGCGTGCCGTCAGCCGCGAAACTAAAGTAAGGGTTGGGGCGGAGATTCTGCGTGATCTCCTCCGCTTTGTTCTCATCGATATTCAGTTGAGCGGCCTTCAGGGTCGGATTTCGGCCCTCAAATATCTGCATGACCTGCTTCCAGGTCAGGGGCGCCGTCTGGGCGAACCCAATGGCCGGAAGCAGGGCCGCGAGCAGAATAGCACGGGCCATGCGGCGGGACGGCAGAGGAAGATCCGCGCGACGCTTTCGTTTGGTTGGTACGATCTTCATAGTTGGGCAGACATTCTAAGTTCGTCGTTGAGTCTCGAATGTAACGCCAGATAACTCATGCGGCAACCAATCGTACGTTCAAGAGCTCCTATCTTGCGATTCGTCCAGCCGATTGGACAGGCGCCGCGCCTTGGCAGGGGTTGGCTCTTTTCGCGGCGCGATCACTCTTCCGGGGACTTTTCTAATCTTGTGGCTGAGATTCTTTTAACGAGAGGCCCCTCACTGTAGGATGGGGCAATGTGGTTTCACGACCGTCCGCGTCCTGACGCCAAGAGGCCATGAACGATCAAATGCAAGAGCGCCAACTTCGGCTGGTTTTACTCGATGATCACGCTCTGTTTCGGGCGTGCCTCGGCCACTTGCTGGCATCAGAACCTGATCTTGAAGTGGTGGGTGAGTGCGGCACGTCCGCTGAGGCTCTGGAAATTCTTAAGGCTTCATCGGTCGACGTCGTGTTGGTGGATTTCAACTTTGGTACGGAACACGGGAATGACTTTATCACTGCCGCACGGCACGCCGGCTATGCGGGCCGCTTCCTAATAGTGGCCGGATCGGCGGATGCGCGCAATTCGGCCATCGCGCTCAAGCTGGGTGCATCCGGTATTTTCCTTAAGTCCGAATCCGCGGAGCGCCTTCTACAAGCCATCCGGCTCGTCGGAAACGGCGGGACATGGGTCGATCAAAAGATCATTCAACGGCTGGCTGGTCAGGTAATTGATCGATATCCTCGACTTGACGTTCAAAGGTCGAGCGGGCATATGGAGGACCGCGAGCGGAATGTCCTGCAGGGGATCATGGGAGGCCTCACCAATCGGAAGATTGGCGACAACATCGGACTCTCGGAAAGCAACGTCAAGAATATCGTACAGCGATTGTTCGGCAGGGCTGGTGTGAAGAGGCGGAGCCAGCTTGTGCGCGCAGCCCTCGAAGGCTCGCTCGATGGTGCTCAAGAGTTCGCCCACCCGCCAAATGACACACTTGCCCATCCGGCGTCTCACGAACGGCAGCCGCTCCCTGCCAATCTTCCGTCGGCCAGTCAGTCACATCAATGAGCCTTGAGTATCGATCATAAAAGATTTCGATATCGTTCCAGGGCCACGCGGACGAGCTGGCCGCGGGTGCGCACGGCGGCCCCTGTGGATAACGGGGAAAATAGCGCTACAACGCTTCGAGAGCTGGAAGTCCTGCGCCTCGTCGTACAGGGCTTAATGAACAAAGAGATTGCCATCCGCATGGGCATTTCAGAAAGCGTTGTTAAAAATATTATTCAGCAACTCTTCGGAAAGAAAGCAGGAGCGGCTGGAGGCGCCTCCTCGGTGACGTCGGCGATAATGGCAGCCAGTTTCGGGCTCTGACCCTCTTTGTACGTCGAAAACCACACGTCAGCGGCAAAAGTTTCACCGTTGCCCCGATGCCCCAGGCACTGCATGGAGGCGCGGAACTGGGGCGCTTCCTCCCATCGCAAGGCGTGGTGCAGTTCAGGCAGGAACGCCGCGATGGGGCTGCCGATCAGGGCTCCGTTGAGCGGGGCAATCAGTTGAGTCGCCGCCTGGTTGGCCAGTTCTATGAAGCCGTGCTCGTCGACCGTCACGATAGCAGCCGGACTGGTCTCGACCAGCGTGCGCAACCTGTCTTGCGCTTGCAGCGTCATCCGGCGATTGCGAGCCATCTCCGCTATGAACAGCCCACAGCCTGTGAGAGCCAGCGCCTCAAGAGACAGACGCGTGAACGATCTGTCGAGTGAGCTAAAGAGCTCAGCGAGAAAGGCACAGGACGCGCCGAGCAACACGACCGCCCATCTCGGGAGGAACCCTGCCGCAAGCATGATGGGGAACAGATAGAGAAAGCCCAGCGAGACGAAGGGCATCGTCCACCAATCCACGACGGCAACGGCCAGCATGATCGCGCCGCTTAACGCTAAGATTGGTTTCCGGTTCCGTGTGTCCCACACTCGCTCCAGGCGCAGCATGTGTTTTCGAACGAGAATTATGCCATTGGTGCTCCGTAATAGCACCCAATCATTCGATCCCCTTGCTAATCGAGGTATTGGCCAGAAGCGTTCCATCCGGCATGCGCGCACCGAGGGCGTAGATTCCACACCGCTCTTAGGCAATCTGAGGGGCCGTGGACCACCGTAGCTCAAGCATGGCTCGTTGCTCGCCCGAAATGCGGCAAATTCGAAACAACTTTCATCCGAGTCCGGTTGACGAACGGAGAGAGGGAACTCCTTTAGCCCGCCTTTAACAGCCGTGTCTAAAGTCGAAAAACGCCTGGCCCTAAAAATGTTTTGGCATTAGAATCGGGTTATGGCGATGGGCACACGCAAGCAGAGAGGGGGCGGCAGGAAGCGTTGTGGTACGGGAGCGAACTGCCGACAGCGCCTGGGCAGCCCCTTTTACTGCCGGTTAAACGAGGTGCTGGAGAACTACGTCTGGCGGGCGTTCCGGATCGAGATCTAAAATGTCGGCACCCCGTAAGACAGCGGCGAGATAGCGAAGATGAACTATCTGCGCGGGAGTGCCCACCAGCCGCGAATCGGACGCTCGCTGCATCCGTCCGTGCTGGCCTTCGTGGTGGCTCCGACACAAGCGGACCAGGTCGCTGAGCCATCCGGAGTAGTCCCCTCACCGCTTATCCTTGAGTCTCTTGCGAATCCATTCCTCACTCCAATCGTTATGCTTGAAGCGGCTATAATGCGTCGCCAGTTCCGCAGCAAGACTTAAACGCGCGTCGATGGGCAGATTGTCTGGGAGGGGGATGCTCGGTTGTCCCTTGATCGTCGAGCCACCTCTGGAACTCGCGCAGTTGAATCGGGCTCGATGTCCGGTGTGCCATCGAGCAGGAGCCGGTAGTGGCTGAGCACCTTCCCACGCTCCGGCGTCATGCCAATATCGTGTAAGTAGGCTGACAGCAGTAGGAGCGCTAGTTCGTAGTCGCCCAGGCTGGAAAAAAACGCCATTGGGGACCAGTTCTGCCATGCGCTGGCTCACCCGAAACGAATGCTCGCTGTCATGTAGGGTGAAGTCCAGTGCCGACGTTCCCCCCTGATTGAGCACCCGCTCGATATCAGGCATTACGTTCTTGAGGAAAGTTTTCACGGAATCCGCAGCATGGCCGTCACGCGCTTCAAGGCTGAGCCAGATTTTAGTCTGCCTCCAACGATTGTAGAAGATTCCATGATCCTTTAGTTCATCATACAGCCGGTAAAAAGGGCTGGACTTGAACTTGTCATTCGCGCACACGGAAGCCCTCTTGACGACTCACCGTTCGGTGGTCGCCAGACGCTCTAACGAAGGCCTGCGATCCCCAACTGTGGACGACTGGAAGGTAGTCAAGACACTTTCCAATTTGAAATGACCTTGCGGCCCGGCATTTGAACTGGCCATTTCGGGACCGGTGCGACAGCCAGTGCGGCCACCGAGTAAATCGCTATAAAGGCCGCCAGCCGGCTCCACCATTCCCGCATCGCATCGTCCATGGCGCGCCCCAGAAGCCCGATTTGCAGAACCACAGCGAGACTCAGCGAAATCAGGATCACCGGGGCTCCCACCATTCCCGAGAGCCATTGTCCGTAAGGGAGGAACTCCGGCCAAGGACCGCGACCGTCACCCATTCGAATCCGCCAAGCCGCGTCGCTGAACTTACACTGCCCCAGCCGCAGAATCATCCCTAACAAAATCACCGGGACCTCTTACGAATACCCTCACTTACAACGATCCGCAAGGTCGGCCTTTTCGACGAGCGGCAGCAAGTCGTTCGCAACCCGATACCTGTCGTGGCAGTTGGCGCATGCGGCGTTTAGCGTAGCAGCAGCGTCAACCATTTTGTCTTGATTCTTGGATTGGGCCGCTTTGTACGCAGTCATGGCTGCCTCCCGTAGTCCCTGAACGAGTTGGGGCCAGTCCGGGTTCTTCAAGGGGACCTCCAGACCGTTTGAGCACTTCCGGCCCGGAAGGATAAGGAGGTTGGCGGCCTCGGCGATCGCTAAGGCGCTGTTCTCGACCGCCTCCCATTTTCCATATGAGCCGTCTAAAGCATCAGTCGCCGTCGACGGATCTTTTGCCGGCTTCACGTCGGCCGGATTTTCCCTCTGAGCGGCGAAGATCACATTCGAGGCGGGAAATAGAATGCCCTTCATGACCTGGCCTTAGGATCTGTCTAGAAA
>CAVXWB010000204.1:0-6539 GCA_963765185.1 Bryobacterales bacterium | reverse complement strand
CATATTTCGCCCGAATGGAAATCCTGGCGAGGCGGCAAGCTCAATCCGTTCGTCCGCCTGGATATCTCGGTCTATCCGACACTCTCGGGCGGGGCAGCCGTGGACGCCGGCGGCAATCTTATCGGTTTGATCTCGACGGGGCTGTCGCGCAGCTCAGTATTCGCGGTGACCAGGCAACCATCCATCGAGTCGCGGGAAAGTTGATCGAGCAAGGCTACATCAGCCACGGCTTTCTGGGAGTTGCGCTTCAACCGGTAGCATTGCCTCCGGCGATGAAGGAAAAGCTGCAACAGGACACAGGGATCATGCTGCTGGGGATCGAACCGGAGGGGCCTGGGGCGGTGAGCGGATTGATACTGGGGGATGTGCTGGTGGCGGCAGGCGGCCAGTCGCTCCCCGGGCCGGAAGCGCTGGCGGAACTTCTGGAACGGACGCCGGCGGGCCAGACGGTCAAATTCCAGGTGCTGCGGGCGGGCATCGTTCAAGATCTGGATGTGCGGATAGGAGAGCGGCCCAGTCGAAGGAGGTAACCGTGTGCGCGGCAACTTTGGAGAAGTCGTCGAAAAATTGCGCCGATCCAGGATTCGCCTGCCGATCGCGCCTCGCTTCTCGAAGGTGACATTTTAGTGGGCGCTTCAGGAAGGCGGTTTCGGTCGGTCCAAGACATGGAGATCGGTATTCACGAAAGCCACGAAGGAATTCTGGAGCTTCAATTTCGCCGCGGCGCGAGCGCGAACATCCGCACGGTTGCGATTCGAATTGCTTCTGCCTCGGTGAGAGCGGCGTGATCCGTGTTTTGGTGGTCTCGCGATCGAGCGTGATTCGAGCGGGGCTGGAGAGTCTGGTTCGCTCGATCCCGTCGCTCGAATTCGCCGGAATTGTCGAGGCGTCCCATCTTGCCACATCTGATTTCTCAGGCGACGTGCTTCTGATCGAGGCCGGAGACTCGAGTGACTACGAGTGGCCGGTTCTTGCGGACCTGCCGATTCCCGTGGTTTTGCTACTGGACTCTGCGGATTCCGCTCTGATCAGCTCCGCGCTGAGGTCCGGCATTCGAGGGGCGATCTCGTTGGATGCAACTCCGGAGGAGATCGAAGGCGCGGTTCATGCGGTAAACGCCGGGCTGGTGGTGACCACGCCGGCGTCGCTCGCGGAGCTGCTGCCGGATGATCCACGGACGTTCGCGGAGGAGCTTGCCGAACCGCTCAGCGACCGCGAAGTGGAAGTGCTGAATCTGCTGGCGGAAGGGATCAGCAACAAGCTGATCGCGCACCGGCTGAGCATCTCGGAGCACACCGTCAAGACTCACGTTGCATCCATCTTCGCGAAGCTCGGCGCGTCCAGCCGAACCGAAGCGGTCTCGCAAGCGATCCGGCGAGGACTGGTGATGCTCTAGGTAATTACGGCAGCTTCGCGGTTCCGTCGAGCGCATAAACCATCAGCCGCGGGTTCACCGGGGGCGGCGCGTTCGGATTCGGGGGCGGCGCGTTCCCACCCGGACCAGGACCGGCGGCGGCCTTGTCCAACCTGTAAGGCAACATACTGCTTGCCATCCAGCATGAACGTGATGGGAGGAGCCATTCCTCCGGGAATGCCGGTCTTGAGTTCCAGCAGCTTTTCGCCCTTGTCGGCCGAATAGGCATAAAGGGTGCCGCCGGTGGCCTGGAACACGATGCCACCGCCGGTGGCGACGGTGCCGCCGCCGATGGCCGAGCCGCCGGGAACGCGCCAGCGCTCGGTGCCGGTAGCCGGGTCGTACGCCATCAGGAAGCCGCCATTGGTGTCCGGACCAATCGACTTGAGCGGCGGACGTTGCTTGGCCGCCGGCGCCGCCGGAGCAGGCGGTGCAGTTGCAGCAGGAGCCGCGGCAGCAGCAGCAGCGCGGCTCGCGCAGCCGCGACTTCCGGAGACACGTTTTCACCGCCAGCGAGCGGCCCGCCCGCGGCAGCAGCCGAGCAGGTCCAGCGCCGGCACCCGGACCGCCACGCCGGCGCCGGCCCGCCACGCCGCCCGCGCCCCGGGCCTCGGCCGAATACGATGCCCATATTCTGTCCGCTTCGGATCGTATTCAAAGTTCGGCTGTACGGCGTAGGTAAAGCCGCCGCCCGATTGGCCGCTGACATACAGCAACCCTAGCGTCGGATTGAAACTCATCGGCGACCAGTTGTGGGCCCCGCCCGGCCCCGGCGTGATGTTCGCGGATTCGGCCTGCGGAATATTTGGCGTCCGGATTGATGATCGGCCGGCCGGTGGCTTCGTCCAATCCCAGCGCCCAATTGACCTTGGCGATCGGCGTACCCGAAATAAACTTGCCGTTGGTGCGATCGATGGTATACAGGAAGCCGTTCTTGTTGGCCTGCATGATCACCTTGCGCTTTGACACCCTTGATGGTCACATCCGCCAGCAGCAGGTGCTGCACGCTGTCGAAGTCCCATTCATCGCCGGGCACATTCTGGTAGTGCCAGCGGTACAGACCCGTGTTGACGTCCACCGCGACGATGGAGGCGGCATACAGAAGATCGAAGCCCTTGGAAGCGCGCGAGTCTTCCGACCACGGTCCGGCGTTGCCCGTGCCGAAGTAGACCAGTTCGAGGTCGGGATCGTAGGAGATGGCGTCCCAAACGCTGCCGCCGCCGCCGCCGACAATGTTCTTGGGCCAGGTGGCGGCCGCTTTAATCAAGCCGGGGTCCTTGTCGCCGGGGCCCGGCACCGTATAAAACTTCCAGGCCTGCGCGCCGGTTTTGGCGTCAAAGGCCGCGATGAAGCCGCGCACCGGATACTCCCCGCCGGACACGCCGATGATCGCCTTGCCCTTGGCGATGCGCGGAGCCATCGTGATCGTGTAGTTGTCTTGAGGGTAGGACGACGCGGGCTTCCCACACCGGCTTGCCGGTCTCTTCATCCAGCGCGAACAGGCGGCCGTCGATCGCCGGCGCGATGATCTTGCCGTCATACATGGCGATGCCCGCGCTGCACGACGCCGCAGCAGATTTTGGAACGCAGCGCGGTCTGGTTCACTTCCGGATCCCAGCGCCACTTTTCCTTGCCCGTCCGGGCATCGACGGCAAACACGACGCTCCATTGGGTGATGGAGAAGATCACTCCGTTGTGAACCAGCGGGGTTGCCTCCTGGCCGCCGCCGCCAGGGCCCACTTCAACGGACCAGGCCAAGCCCAGCCGCGAAACGTTGGAGGCATTAATTTGGTTGAGCGGCGTGTACCTGGTCTCCTGCGGCGTGAAGCCGTAGCTGAGCCACTCCTCACCTTTGCCCTGGGCGACATTGCGCAGCGTGGCGTCATCCACCTTGCTGGGCCGTTGCCCCTGGGCGAAGGCGGAGCTGGTGACAAGCGCGAGCGCTGGAATCAGTAACGAAGGACTACGAAAGTGCATGGATAACCCCTGGACGCATGAGGCTGAGCGCCCGTGAAATGCGTAAAACTACGCTATCACTAGAGCGGCGGTACCATGGGCCACACCCGTGGGTCCCGCGACGCAATTGTGGACGGATGCGCGGGCACTGGAAAGTTTCTTTTTGGAACAGCTTTGCTGCTGATTACGGCTTAACTTTGCGGTCGCCGTTCGGCTTGGCGCTATAGGGCTGCGAGGGAAGGCCGCCCAGGGTGATGACCGTCTTGCCGTCGTTACGCGTCAGGCCGGCGGCCCAGGCGTGTTTAGAGCCATCCTTGGCCAGGAACGCCGTCACCGTGATCTCCTCATGGGCCTCCTCCATGGCTTTGTAGACCGAGGTGTTGAAGCCATTGCGCTGCAGAACGTTGGGCGGAGGCAGTTCGAGCGCCCAGTGGATGATCCTGCCCTTGTCGTTATTCACATCCAGATAAATCCAGCCGTGCGGATTGTCGGGCGACACCTTCGTCACGCTGCCAGTCAAGGTGACGGGCTTCTCATCGTCGTACTCGGCTTGGAAAGAGTGATGAGCGGACATCGGAATCCAAGCGATCAGCAAGCCGGCGCCAAGCGAGAAGAGCAACCTTAATTTTTTCATGAAGGGATTCTCCAGAGAATTCTATTGTGCTTCCCGTGCCACTCGGAAGCCGATGTCGCCGACTTTTAAATCCGTGCCGTAATAGTAGTAGCGTGAGGACAGGCGCAGGTAGGGGGCGAAATTATCCCAACCGCCGCCGCGGAAAACCGGAAGCCCTTCGGATCCGCCGCCGTTGATCAGGAGCCTTCCCTTCGCGTCGAAACCTTTGGGCGGGTTGCCGGCGCCACCGCGGCCCTGACCGCGGCCGCCGCCTCCGAAACCACCGCCGCCACGCCCTGGCGGAGGTCCCTTCGGATCTACGCTCACCTCAGGCAGCGCGGTGTAGTCGTAATAAGCCGCCCGATCGTCGACCCACTCTCGCACGTTGCCAAGCATGTCATAAAGGCCCCAGGCGTTCGGCTTCTTCAGGCCCACCGGATGCGACTCGTCGTCGGAGTTATCGGCGAACCAGGCGTAATCGCCGAGCGAAGCCCGCGGGGGGTCGGGGGCGCCTGCGCGAGCGGCGTATTCCCATTCCGCTTCGGTAGGCAGCCGGTACTTATAGCCGTCGTTTTGGGCGTTGAGTTTGTCGAGGAATGCGTGAATTTCGGCTTTGTTCACGCTATCCACGGGATTTTTCGGGCCCTTCGTCTCGCTGGGGTTGGAATCGGGTCCCATCACGGCGTCCCACTGGGCTTGGGTGACTTCGTATTTGCCGAGTTCGAAGCCCTTGGTCAGATGCACTTTATGGCGCGGCACTTCATCTTCCAGGCAATCCATGTCGCCCTCCACGCAGCCCATCATGAATTCGCCGGGAGCGATCTTCACGAATTCGATTTGGGCACGGTTCGGGCCTTGAGCAACGGCGGTCAAGGCCACCAGGAATCCGACGCGGATCGAGATCATAAAGTTCTTCAAGGATACTGGTTGAGTATAGTCTGACACACAAGTACTAAGCCAATTTTTCGATACCACGAATCCGTGTGCCGGAATCACGGCGTTGATTTGGCCGCCATTCACCGGCACGGTCGCGCCGCCGTTACCCACGTTGTCTCCGCCATAGACTGCCGCATCGCTATTGAAGACTTCCTTCCAGCCGCCCGAGGGCAGCCGCGATGGGTCGGTGGCAATCACATAGCCTTGGTTGAAAGGGGCGTCATTCAGGCTGGCCAACACCAGCAAGTGCGGGACGGCATCGCTGCGCGTAAAGGCAATCACGCGGTTGTCGTTATCCTGACAAATGACATCCAGCGCCGTAGAACGCGCCGCCGGCTGAGTGGTCACGAATTGGATCAAATCCTGGTAAAAGCGGAACAGAAACCGGCCTGCCGGTTCTTTGCCGATGAGATCCTCCTTATTCAAATTGAAAGTGTTATACAGGAAGTACTTCGCTGCGCCAATCTCTTCCCCGATCAAAAACATGGGTGTCCCGGCCGATAGCGCCGATAGCCCGAAGCAAACGCGGCTGCGGGCCTCCGCATATTGCCGCGTAGCGCCGATGAGCGGCGCGGATTTACAGCCGTCACAATGGTGCGCTCCGTATTCGGATCGTTTCCCGCCTCGTCGTGATTTTCGTGATAGACGATCTTATTGTATTGTGTGGCCAGAAGCGCTCCTGCGAAATAGTCGATGTGGACGGCCCCGCGATCCCGTAGCCCGCATTCTCCAGCAGCTTGGCGTAATTATTGCCGTAGTTGCCGTCGCCAATCAGGTGATGGTAAAAGTCCGCATACCAAACCGCATCGAATCCAATGCCTCCCCGATCCAGCGATTGGGTCATTGCGCTCCATCCGGTATGATCCTCGGCAATGAGAAATGCATCGGGATTCATCATCTTCACGGTGCGAGCCAGCTCCCTCAGGAATTTGATTCCATACAAATTCGCGCTGCCGATGGAGTCGCCATCGGCATTGAGCGAGTTGTCCTGATGGATGGCATCGGTGAGATCCACGCGCAGTCCGTCGATATGAAAATCGTCGATGAGCGCCGCGGCGCTGCTGGTGAACATTCCAGCGCCGTATTGGGCGACTTCGCCCTGACGCCCGTCGGCCGTCTGCCGGGCCTGCAGCTGAACGCCTTGTTCGAGGAACTGCTGCTCGAAGGCAGGGTACGCCGCCCGGCTACGCTGTGGCTGGATGCGCTGTTGCTCGCGCTGGCGCTCGTCGTGCCGATCGCCTTGGTGCGCCGGGGCGCCGCCGCGCGCCCGACGGAATTCCTGCTCGGCTGGGGCGCGATCGTGCTCGTTCTGTTGGGTGCCGGGATCGGCCTGCTCGCGCTCAATCAGGACTCGCGCTGGCTGTTCGCGCTGCTGACAGGCGTCGTCGCGCACGCGTTCGCGCTGGTGGCCTGGCAATTCAACCTGTATCGCGAGAAGCAGCGCCTGTTCTACGAGAAACTGGCGGCCCAGGAGGCGAACCGGATGAAGACCGAGTTCCTCAATCACATGACGCACGAGCTGCGCACGCCCATCACCGCCATCATGGGCTTCAACAAGGTGAACCAGCTCACCGACGATCTGGGCCGGGAGCAGCGCGTGCCACAACAGCGATAGAGCGG
>CAVXWB010000203.1:0-6075 GCA_963765185.1 Bryobacterales bacterium | reverse complement strand
TATTCACTGGCGTTATTGGTATCGGTTTGACGGCGACTGTTCCAAACGCAAATGCGCAGGTCGGTGTCGGCGTCCAGATCGGAGCACCCCCGGTATGTCCTTATGGATACTACGACGCCGCGCCTTATAACTGCGCTCCTTACGGTTACTATGGCCCCGAATGGTTTTCCGGCGGCGTCTTCATCGGCGTGGGTCCATGGTTCCATGGCCCGGATCGCTTCGTGGGCCATGTAAACAACCGCTTCCATCCCGACCACGGCTATAGAGGCGCATTGCCGGCGCGTGGCGAGGCGGCCTCGCACCCGGTTGACCGGATCGAACACTTCAAGGGGAATGAAATGCGTGATGGGCGCGGCCATGTAGCACGGAAGTAATTTATTACCGACGCAGGCAGGATGGGCGCAAAGGGCGCAAAGGCTTCCCATCCTGCTTGCGGCGTTGTGATCCTTCCGCCATAAAACTCGTGTAGCATCGAGTTTAGAATGGCTCCTCTTTCTTCCGACGAGCTTCGCAAGATCGATGCATACTGGCGGGCCGCGAATTATTTATCGGTCGGGCAAATCTATCTGTTCGACAATCCGCTGCTGACGGAGCCGCTGCGCCTGGAGCACATCAAGCCGCGGCTGCTGGGTCATTGGGGCACCACTCCGGGTTTGAACCTGATTTACGCGCACTGCAACCGCGTGATCGAAAAGCTCGGGCTCAATATGATTTTCGTGTGCGGGCCGGGGCACGGCGGTCCGGGCGTGGTGGCGAACACCTGGCTGGAGGGAACCTACTGCGAGGTCTATCCCGAGCATCAGCCGCGACGCCGAAGGCATGCGCAGGCTGTTCACGCAGTTTTCCTTTCCAGGAGGCATTCCCAGCCACGTGGCTCCGGAAACTCCGGGGTCGATTCATGAGGGCGGCGAGCTGGGTTACGCGCTGGCGCACGCCTACGGAGCCGTGTTCGACAATCCGGATCTGATCGCGTGCTGCGTGGTCGGCGACGGCGAAGCCGAGACCGGGCCGATGGCCACGAGCTGGCACTCCAACAAATTCCTGAACCCCGCGCGCGACGGCGCGGTGCTTCCGATTCTGCACCTGAACGGCTACAAGATCGCTGGGCCGACGGTGCTGGCTCGCATTCCGAAGCAGGAGGTCGCGAGCCTGTTCGCAGGCTACGGCTACCAGGCATATTTTGTCGAGGGCGACGATCCGGCTGAGGTGCACCAGTCCATCGCGGCTGCGATAGAATTGGTGATCGAAGAAATTCGGGCGATTCAGCGCGAGGCGCGCGAGCACGGATTCACCAAGCGCCGGCGCTGGCCCATGATCGTGCTGCGGACGCCCAAGGGATGGACCGGTCCGAAAATCGTGGACGGCGTGCAGGTGGAAGGAACGTTCCGGGCGCACCAGGTTCCCATCGACGATTTCGCGGCGAAGCCGGACCACATCCAGCAGCTGGAAGCCTGGATGAAGAGCTATCGCCCGGAGGAGTTGTTCGACGATTTGGGACGGCCGGTTGCCGAGATTACCGAGCTCGCGCCAAAAGGCGAACGGCGCATGAGCGCGAATGCGCACACCAATGGCGGGCTGCTCTTGCGGGATCTGCACATGCCGGATTTTCGCAGCTACGCGATAGAGGTTCCGCAACCGGGCGCGGTGCAGGCCGAGGCGGCGCGAGTGCTGGGTTATATGCTGCGCGACGTTCTAAAACTGAACGCGGAATCGCTCAACTTTCGCATCTTCGGTCCGGACGAAACCAATTCGAACCGCTTGAACGCGGTGTTCGAGGTGACGGACCGGGAGTCCACCGCCGAGATCATTCCCACCGACGATCACGTGGCCGCAAGCGGCCGCGTCATGGAAGTGCTGAGCGAACACATGTGCCAGGGGTGGCTCGAAGGCTATCTGCTCACCGGCCGGCACGGGTTTTTCTCCTGTTACGAGGCTTTCGTTCATATTGTCGATTCGATGTTCAACCAGCACGCCAAGTGGTTGAAGAGCACTCGCGCGATTCCCTGGCGAAGGCCGATCGCGTCGCTGAATTACCTGCTGACATCGCACGTGTGGCGGCAGGATCACAACGGGTTCAGCCACCAGGACCCGGGATTTCTGGATCACGTGGTGAACAAGAAGGCGGAGGTTGTGCGCGTGTACCTGCCTCCGGACGCGAATTGCCTGCTGTCGGTGGCGGATCACTGCCTGCGCAGCCGCCACTATGTGAACGTGATTGTGGCGGGGAAAAATTTCGAGCCGGCATGGCTGGATATGGATGCGGCGATCCGGCATTGCACGGCGGGGATCGGCATCTGGAGCTGGGCCAGCAACGATCAGGGCGGCGAGCCGGACGTGGTGATGGCGTGCGCGGGCGATGTGCCGACGCTGGAGACGATGGCGGCGGTGGATCTGCTGCGCAGGAATCTGCCGGATTTGAAGATCCGGGTGGTGAACGTGGTGGACCTGATGACACTGCAGCCGTCCACCGAGCATCCGCACGGATTGCCGGACAGTGAATTCGACTCGCTATTCACCATAGACAAGCCGGTGGTGTTCGCGTTCCATGGCTATCCGTGGCTGATTCACCGCCTCGCGTACCGGCGCAGGAACCACGAGAATATGCATGTGCGCGGGTACAAGGAAGAAGGCACCACCACGACGCCTTTCGACATGACGGTGCGCAATGAGCTGGATCGGTATCATTTGGCCATGGACGCGATCGACCGCGTGCCGCGCTTGCAAAACGTGGCGGCGCATCAGAAGCAGGCGTTCCGCGACAAGCTGATCGATCATAAGCTTTACATCGGCCGTTACGGCGACGACATGCCCGAGATCAAGAACTGGCAGTGGCCGGGAGCGCATGCGGGTTCTGGCCGTTAACGTCGGATCGAGCAGCGTGAAGTGCTGGTTTGGGGAAGCCGATTCGCCGGACCAAGTGACGGAGCGCTGGAGTGCGCAGGCGCCGGTGAGCTCGCCGGAACATTTAAAGGATGCGCTGCCGAGGTTGCTCGATCCTCTGTGGGCGAAGGTTTCGCCGGGCGATCTCGACGCCGTGGCGCATCGCATCGTTCACGGCGGAGTCGCGTACCGGCAAACGACGTGGCTGACTCCGGAGGTGCGGGCGGCCATCGCGAAACAGGCCGAGTTCGCGCCATCGCACAATCGCCTGGAGCTGGCGGCGATCGAAGTGATGGACCGATTACTGGGCGATAAGAAGACCCGCCAGATCGCCGTCTTCGATACGGCGTTTCACGCGACCATGGAGCCGGAGGCATATGTTTATCCGGGCCCGTATGAATGGCTCGAGCAAGGGATTCGCCGCTTCGGATTTCACGGCATCAGCCATGCCCACGCGTCGCGGCGCGCGGCGGAGTTGCTGGGTAAACCGCTCGAATCCCTGCGGCTGATCACGTGCCATCTGGGCAACGGGTGTTCGCTGGCGGCGGTGCGCGGAGGCAAGAGCGTGGACACCACCATGGGATTCACGCCTGCCGACGGCTTGATGATGGGCACGCGTTGCGGTTCGCTCGATCCGGGCATCCCGGTATACCTGCTGCGTCACACTGGTGTGACCCCTGGGGACGATCGGGCGGACGATCTGGATCGGGTGTTCAATCGGGAGTCGGGATTGAAGGGAATCTCCGGCCTCTCCGGCGATATGCGCGAGATTCAGGCGGCGATCGAGAAAGGCAATGCGCGGGCGAAGCTGGCGTTCGATATGTACGCGCATCGCCTGTGCCGGGAGGTTGGCGCGATGCTGGCGGTGCTGGGCGGCCTCGACGCCATTGTGTTTACCGGAGGAGTGGGAGAGAACTGCGCGCCGCTGCGGGAGCGGGTGTGCGCGCAGCTCGGGTTTCTGGATTCGCTGAAGGTGCTGGTGGTCAAGGCGGAAGAGGAGCAGCAGATGGCGCGCGAGTGCTACCGGTTAATGAATTCGACGAATTCGACCGCGGGGATATAATACTGCCATGCTCTCGCGGCGGCGGATGCTTGGGTTGCTCGCGGCAGGCCCTGCGCTTGGACCCGTCGTGGGCGCTCCGCAGGCGGAGTTCTCCACCGGCACCAACGTCGTGAGCCTGCTGGTGACGGTGCGCGATAAGAGCGGCAAATTCGTCAACGAACTGGAGCAAGACGATTTCATTGTGGAGGAAGACGGCCGTCCGCAAACCATCCGCTACTTTTCGCGGCAATACGATCTCCCCCTGACACTGGGCTTGCTGGTGGATTCGAGCGGCAGCCAGCAGGAAGTCATGGGAGACGAGCTGATGGCCAGCGCCGCGTTCTTCGAGCAGATGCTGCGCGAAGATGTGGATCAGGCCTTCCTCGAAAGGTTCGATGAGCGCGCCTGGCTGGTCCAGAACGTCACGGTTTCGCGCGCCAAGCTGGAGGCGGCTCTCGGATTTCTGGCGAACCGCGTGCGCCAGAGCCCCGGCCGGGGCACGGTGCTCTACGACGCCATCGCCGACTCGGCCGACCTGATCATGAAGCGGCTCCAGGGGCGCAAGGCGCTGGTGCTGCTGACCGACGGCGACGATACGGCCAGCAGAGGTTCGCTGGACACGGCGGTTGCATCCTGCCAGCGCGCGGACACAGTGGCGTATTCAATCGGGATCGGCACAGGATTGGCGAGAGGCGCGTCAGTGCTGGAAACGCTGGCCCGGAGAACCGGCGGCGGATACTTCGAAGTCAGCCGCAAGCGGACGGTGGACATCATCTATAAGACCATCGAAGAGGAGCTGCGCAGCCAATACAACATTGGGTACCTGCCGCCGCCCGGCGCCCCCGCGAAGAACCGCGGCGGATTCCACAAAGTCCGGGTCACGGTGAAGCGTAGCGGCGCGACGGCGCGCACACGCGATGGGTATTACGCAGCAGGCGGGTAGTGTATCAGGATGAAGCGTTGTATACTGCGGTTGTCATGACGGTGAGGCGTTCGCGGATACTGTTCGCTATTGTCTTCGGCGGAGCAATCGTCGCGGCGGCGCAACCTGCGCGGAAAGCGCCCGACCTGCGAGAGTTCTTCGACACCTACTGCATCGATTGCCATAACAAGGATAGCCGCACCGCCGGACTCGCGCTGGACACTTTGGATGTCACCAAGCTGGGCGAAAACGCGCCGACTTTGGAGAAGGTGATCGGGAAACTGCGGGCCGCATCGATGCCTCCGCAGGGAAATCCCAAGCCCGACGCGGCCACCTATGCGGCGGTGGCGAGCACGCTCGAAAACGCGCTCGACCAGGCTTGGGCGGCCAATCCCAATCCCGGTAGAATCGGCGCGGTGCATCGTCTCAATCGCGCGGAATACAATAACGCGATTCGCGACCTGTTCGCGCTCGACCTGGATGTGAAGCCGCTGCTGCCGGGGGACGACACGGCGGACGGGAGCTTCGACAACTTCGCGGATTCGCTTTCCATTTCGACGGCGCACCTGGAACGATACATGTCGGTGGCGCGGCAGGTTACGCGTCTGGCGACGGGTTTGCCTCCGGACCAACCGGACCTGGAGCGATTCGAGATTCCCTTGCACGTGGCGCAGGACGACAGGCAGAGCGAAGACCTGCCCTTCGGGTCTCGCGGCGGCATCGCCATTCACTACGAATTTCCGGTTGACGGCGAGTACCTGATTCGAGTGCGCTTGCAGAGGCAATATCAGGATTACCTCAAGGGCATGGGCTGGCCGCAGCAACTCGATGTTCGCCTGGATGGCAAGCTGCTGAAGCGGTTCACGGTGGGCGGCGCGGGCAAAGGCAGGCCTGCTGCGGCGAGTTACGCCGGAGACGGCGAACCGGGGTTTGCCGGCGATCCTGAGTGGGAAACCTACATGCAGCTTACCGGCGATGCCGGGCTGGAGGTTCGCGTCCCGGTGCAGGCAGGTTCGCGAGTGGTTGGAGTGTCGTTCGTGAGGGAGCAGTGGGAAACCGAAGGCCTTCCGCAACCGGTGCAACTGGGCCGGGTGATTTCGAACGATCAGGTGTACATGGGCTATGCCAACGTGGGCTCGGTTCAAATCGGCGGCCCGTATGAAGCGCACGGACCGGCGAAGGAAACGCCCAGCAGGCGTGCGATTTTCGTTTGCCAGCCGCCGGCGGCACC
>CAVXWB010000202.1:0-95359 GCA_963765185.1 Bryobacterales bacterium | reverse complement strand
AAGCTGGCCGGCGGCGCGCTGGGGGCTAGTCTTTTCAAAGAAATTACGGACGGCTATACACAAATTCCCCACGCGTATGAGCAGGACGATCCGATTTTTCTGTTTCGGTTCAGCCGCGGCGCCTACACCGCCGCGGCCTTTGCGGCATGATCACCGTATCGCCTTCCACCCCGGTTTCGACGACGCCATGGTCGCGACCGCGTTTCAAGCCTATCGTAATCCGGACCAGAGGGCCGCGCTGCTGGCCCAACTGAATCGGAATTACGCGATGTACGACGCCAAAATCACCATGCTGGGAGTTTGGGATACGGTCGGCTCGCTCGGCATTCCGGCCATCTTCGGAGGGGTCGACAGTCTGATCTACGGCTTCCTCGACACCGGGTTGCACCCCGACGTGTTGAACGCGTATCAGGCGCTGGCGATCGACGAACGCCGCGTGGAGTTTCCGCCGACGCTCTGGACCTCGCAGCCCGCCCCCGGCCAGACTTCTCGAGCAGATCTGGTTTACGGGCGTGCATTGCGATGTGGGCGGAGGCTACGCCGACGATCCCTCGACCCAGACCGCTCTTCTCCCGACATCACGCTCGAGCTGGATGATCGACAAGGCCTGGGCGCCTGGGGCTCAGACCCGATGCGGCTTCCAGACGCAATATTCAAAGCTCGATGCGAAGTACGCGTTAGACACGCTGCATCACTCCTGGAACGTGCTGTGGGGATTTCCGAAGTCGCGCTCGATTGCCAGCGACGCTTCTTTATCGAACAGCGTCGTCATCCGCTACCAGAACGACACATCCTACCGTCCCGGCAACTTGAAATTCACGAACGGCTCGCCGGCGCCCGGGTACACGATCATTCCCGTCGTGACCGCTGCGCCCGACACGTCGGCCTCGGCCGCCGGCGGCTAACCCTCGGGAGACGCTCCCGTCTTAAGCGGACTATTGAACCGCGATGGTCACGCCGCCCTGCGATGGGACTCCTCCCACCGAAACTACGATCGGGACCGCTGCGCCCGGTGTCACGCCCTGCGGAACCACGGCGTCCACTTGCAGCAGTCCGGCGACAGAGTCGCCCGCCGAGCCCGCATATAGCACCACGGCATCCTGATTGCCGATGCTCACCGTCACCGGCAGAATCGGCCCCTTCAAGTTGGTTCCAATCACGCTACCCGTCACACCCGGCGGCGACGTTTGACCTTCGCCGGTGGCATAGATCTGGATCACGCTGGCGCGCGCGGCTGGATTGGATGCGCTGTTCACCGAGTTGTCCTGGTTCAGAACCGCGGCTTGACCCATACCCGCTGCGCCGATGGTAAAGATTCCGGGCACGGAAGCTGCAATGGGAACCGACCATGCACCTGAGGTGACACCCCCAAATTGGAGCGCAATGGTTGTCGTGGTCTGGTTCGCGACTTCGTACGGAACGATCACGTTGGCCTGGTAAGCCGAGCCATAGATCATCGGCGCGGGATTGCCGTCGAACAAAACCTCCGCGCCATTGAGGCTGGTGGCAACGCTGCCGGATGCAGTGAGCGTGAATCCGGCCGTATTCGACGGTCCTGCGCCGAACCCGTAAATCGTGAGGATTTCCCCGGGAGACACCGAGCCCGGAATCTGGGAGGCCGCATTCACGATCGAGCCGAGGAACGGCGGCGTTGCAGGACCAGCAGTGATGACGGTGGTCACCGGCACAACTATGGTCTGGCTTCCGGACGTGATCGTAACGTTGGATTCGTAGGCGCCCAGGCTCGGCCCGCCTGGGGCGGAAACGGAGATGGATGCAGGCGTCGTGAATGTTCCGCCGAACGCGTTCGTCGTGAAGTTCAGCGGAACGCCCCCGGAGGTGACTTGAAGAGTCTGCACCGGCCTTCCTGCCGTAGGCGGAGGAACCGGAATCGCGAACGTGACGCTGGAGGGCGTTACGGTTAGCGCCGGCTGCTGATTCCAGATCACCAGCGTCACCGGAAACGAGACCGGGACCGGAGACGACGGTGAGGTCAGAGTGACTACGCCGGTATAGGTGCCTGCCGGCAAACCTGATGGGTTTGCCGCGACGGTCATGTAGCTCGCTTGCCCTGAAGATACGCTCAACCAGTTTCCGCCCGAGCTTGTCGACGCCGAAAACGCCAAGCCTGTGCTCGGTCCATACACCGTGACAGTCTGCGCCGGCGGAGCGGCCGATCCGGCTTGTACAGAAAACGTCACCGAAGGTTGCGAGAAAACGAAAATGTTCGAGGTGTTAATCGTCAATTGAACCGGCACGGTCAGCGTGTTGTTCGGTCCGCTGATCACGATCTGGGCATTGTAGACTCCGCCACTCAGATTGGTCGAATTGGCGGTCACCATGAGCTGAGCCGGAGTGGTTCCGCTGGTGGGGGTCACCGACAGCCAATTCGGGTTGGAGCCGCTGCTCGCGGTCACTGTGAACGGGATCGAATTTCCGCTGCTCGCGACCGAGAGGATCGAGGGACCTTCGACGCCGGGACCCGCGAGCGTCAAGCTGGTGGCGCTTGCGTTCAGCAGCGCCCCCGCACTGACGGTCAAGGAGAGAGGGATGGTGGTGACCACCGCATTGGGCCCCTCGGGCGTTATGGTAATCGTGCCGCTATAGGTCCCCGGGCTCAAACCAACCGGATTCACGGCCACGGTGAACGGCGAGGGCAAGTTGGCCGGAATGGAACTGACGGAAAATGGAGCGCCGGACCATGTAACTGCAAAGGGGATCTCAGACCCTTCAAGATATACGCTCGCCGGCGCGGGGACTGCGGTTCCACTCTGCCAGTTAAAGGACACCGCCGCTGGCACAGCCGTCAATTGCAGCAACGGCGGAACTGTCGGGGAGATCAATTCAGGTGTGATGATCTCTGTATTTGTCGGCCCCTGAGGTTGAAAACCCATCCCCACCATCCGGAGCGGAAGCGTCGCGAACGCGTTGATCCCATCGCCGCTCGTTAGGGGCGGGACATCCGTATAGTAGACCCGCAAGGCCCCCGAGGGGATCGTCACCGCTGTTTGGGCCGCGGCGCCGCCGCCCGGACCCAGCGTTTGCAGAATCACGTCCACCGGAGCCGGATTCGGATTCTGGAGCGCGATGCCGCCTCCGATCTCGGGGAGATAGGTCACCGCCGAGGTCCAGGTCTGCATCGAGAGCAGCGGTTGGTACATTGCGAAACCCACGGGAGCCTGCTCCGGAACGCTCGAGATCGACGAAAAGAATTCGACCTGCGACCCATCCGGATTCACCAGCGCGACCTGCTTGCCGGTGAGATCCGCGGCCCCGCCCAGCGTCACATTCATCTCCGTCGGACTGACGAATTCCGTATTCGATACGCTGACTCCGGCGATCGCCACGGTGGTCGCCGTAGTGAACCCGGTGCCGTCGATCTGAACCAGCGTCCCCGCCGCTTGCAATCCTCCGCCGGGAGCAAGATTCTGGACCGACAGGCTGCCTCCGACAGTCACCGATCCCGCCGTCGCGGACACGGTGTAAGCGGCGCCATTTTGATTCGTCCACGGACTCTGGCTGGGATCGATGGTGATCGCGCTGACAGTCCCCGCAGTCACGCTCGCGAGCACGGGGATGGTCACCGTAAACACCGGAAGATCCGGCAACTGCCCGACTCCCGCTGACGGGGATTCGAACGTCACATTCATGGATTCGCCGTTCACGACCGCCACTCCCACCACGTCGCCCGTGGCGCTGAAGACGGCAACGCTGGCGATGGGGCCGAAAACGGTAGGGTTGAAATTCACCACGACGCCTCCCCTGGCGATCAGCGCCGGCGCGGTTGCGGAAATCTTGATCTGTGCCCACCCGCCCGCTGGAGCGGTTTCGCTCGAAACCTGAAGCCCAAGATTTGCAGCCGAAGCGTTGCTCGCAAGGAAAGAAGCAAGCGCAATTTGTACCAGTGCGACGCACGCACCGTGGCGGTCTAACGCAAGGAGCCGTCGGAGTTTCCACATGTTAAGGTCTCCTCCGGGGATGGTTTGCACGCGAGCCTCCATAAACATCAGAGCGTTTTCTCTAGCCACGCCTCCACCGCAAACTCATCCGTGGCGATGGAGTGCAGGTGCACGCTGCGCACGCGGATGGCGTCGTTGCGGCGGCGGCGGCCCACGCCTCCGGCCACGGGGAGCGAATGCATGCCTCCCAGAATCTTGGGCGCGTAATAGAAAAAGATTTTATCCGCCACCCCGGATTCAAGCACGCTCCAGTTGACCTTGCTGCCGGCCTCGATCATCAGCGAAAGATATTTTTCGCGGGCCAGCAGCTCCACCACGCCTTGCAGACTGGCGCGGCCGTCCTTGCGCTCCATCACCTCCACGCGCACGCCCAGGGCTTCGAGACGCTTGCGCCGCTCGGTGGAAGCCGCGGAAGTGGTCACGGCCAGCACGTCCCGATCGCAGGAGCGAACCAGGTGCGAATCCGGCGGCAGGCGCAGCAGCGAATCGAGCACAATGCGCAGCAGCGGCCGGCTGCGCTCCCGGCCGGTGCGGTCGGTCAAGCGGCAATTGTCGGAGAGCACGGTGCCGATGCCGGTGAGAATCGCGTCGTGCGAATGGCGCAGCAGTTGCACGTGCTCGCGCGCGGTCGCGCTGGTGATCCAGGGGATCTCGCCGGGAAGTTGTCCCGGGCGCCCCGCCTCATCGTCCGGCGCGGCGATCTTCCCATCCAGGGTCATTGCGGCCTTCAGGGTCACCAGAGTCCGGCCGGTGCGCATGAAATGAACGAAGGCTTCGTTGATCTCCACGGCTCGCGGCGCCGCGCTGGAGTCGATCTCGACTTCGACGCCGGCCTCGCGCAGCCGCCGGAAGCCGCGCCCGGACACTACCGGATTGGGATCCTCCATGGACGCGACCACCTTGCGCACGCCCGCCGCCAGAATCGCGTCGATGCACGGAGGGGTCCGTCCATGGTGCGTGCAAGGCTCCAGCGTGACGTAGAGCGTCGAGCCCCGCGCCCGGTCCTGAGCTTCTTCGAGCGCCAGAACTTCCGCGTGCTTGACCCCGGCCCAGGCGTGGGAGCCGCGGCCCACGGCTTCGCCCTCGCCGGCCACCTCGCCGGCCACCACCACCGCGCCCACCGCGGGGTTGGGCGAAGTGCAGCCGATGCCGCGGGCGGCCAGCTCCAGCGCTTCTTCCATAAATCGGTTCATGGCGGCCTTAATCGAAAAGCGATGACACGAAGGTTTGCGGATCGAAGGGCAGCAGATCGTCGATCTGCTCGCCCACGCCCACGTAGCGGATGGGCAGATTCAACTCGCGCGAGATAGCCACCACCACTCCGCCCTTGGCGGTGCCGTCGAGCTTGGTGAGAATGATCCCGGTGACGGCGCTCGATTCGGTGAACTTGCGCGCCTGCTCCAATCCGTTTTGGCCGGTGGTGGCTTCGAGCACCAGCAGCACCTGGTGGGGTGCGTCGGGAATGACGCGGGCCGCGGTGCGGCGCATCTTTTCGAGCTCCGCCATCAGGTTGACTTTGGTGTGCAGGCGGCCGGCGGTGTCGGCGATGACCACGTCCACTTTGCGCGCCTTGGCGGCCTGTAACGCGTCGAAGAGCACCGCGCTGGGGTCGGCGCCGGGCTGCTGTCGGATAACGTCCACGCCGGCGCGCTGGGCCCACACTTCCAACTGCTCGATGGCGGCGGCGCGAAACGTGTCGGCCGCGCACAGCAGCACGGTCTTGTCTTCCGATTGCAGACGCCGGGTCAGCTTGCCGATGGAAGTGGTCTTGCCCGCGCCGTTCACGCCCACAACAAGGATGACCTCGGGAGGCTCGGCGACATGCGGTAGAGGCCGCTCCGTGGCTTCGAGAATTTCGAGCAGGTGCTCTTTGATCAGGCTCTTGAGCTGGGCCGAGTCGGCCACCTGATGGCGTTCGACGCGCTGGCGGATGCGCTCCAGAATTTCAGCCGTGGTGCGCGCGCCGATGTCGGCGGTGATAAGCGCGTATTCGAGCTCATCCAAAACCTCGGCGTCAATCTCCTTGCGGCCGCCGACGGCGTCTTCGATCTTCTCCATCAGCCCGGCGCGGGTCTTCTGGATGCCGGCCTTCAGGCGGTCGAGGAGACTTGGTTTTTTGAGCATGAAAAGAGGGCGGAACTTCGATTCTAGCAGCCCGTCGAAAAACGGGGGCGAAAAAACGGGGGCCGGCTGCGGTCCAGGGGGGACCGCCCCACCTGAAAGGGACGTGACGCCGGCGCTGTCTGCGGCAGCAAATGAATCAGCGGCGCCGCGTCAGGATTTTTCGGTCAACTCGTCGGCTCGAATCTTTCGAATGTGGTGCTTCCGGTTACGGCCAAGGTGGGTGGTATGGATGCAACGGTGATGTACGCGGGCTCGGCTCCGGGGCTGGTTGCCGGGGTGATGCAGATCAACGTGCAAATTCCGCAGGGCACTCCCTCCGGCAACGTCCCGGTGGCGAATCGCGGTGGGTGGCGTCGCAAGCCAGGCCGCCGTCGCCGTTCACTAAGCAAAAACCCGGCAAAAACCCGGGACAGTATACTCAATTCCCGATTCTTTCGTTAGGAAATCGGGAATTGAGTATACTGTCCCGGGTTTTTGCGTAAGCTAGGAGTTCGTGGATTACCAACGCATTCTTGTTCGCGCGACCAATTGGGTGGGGGACGCGGTGATGTCGCTGCCGGCGCTGAGGGCGCTCAAGCGGCGGTTTCCCGAGGCCCGCATCTCCATTCTGGCCAAGCCGTGGGTCGCCGATCTGTATCGCAGGGAGCCCTTCTGCGGAGAGCTGATTCCGTACACGGCTGGGGACGCGGGCGCGAAGTGGCGCGTCGCGCGGGAGCTGGCCGGGCGCAAGTTCGATTGCGCAATTCTTCTGCAAAACGCGTTCGAGGCGGCGGCGATCGCGTGGGCCGCGCGCATTCCGGAGCGCATCGGCTACGCCCGCGACGGGCGCAGCGCATTACTGACGCGGGCGATCGCGGTTCCGCGGGCGGGGGAAATTCCGGCGCATGAACGCTTCTACTATCTGGAGCTGCTGCGGCGGGCCGGAATCATCGACGCGATTTCCGGAATGGGCGGCGCTGCGAGCGACGCCATTCGTCTGGAAGGCGCGGCGGCTGCGCGAGAAGCCGGCAGAGCACGGTTCCGCGAGATGGGCTTTTCGGGACCCGTGATTGGAGTGAGTCCGGGAGCGGCGTTTGGAACGGCCAAGCGCTGGCTGCCGGAACGCTTCGCCGAAGCGGCTGCCCGGGTGGCGAAGGAGATCGATGCGGGCGTGGCGGGCGTCGCTATATTTGGCTCCAAAGACGAACGCGAGCTGTGCGCGGAGGTGGCACGCACGGCCGCAGCGGCGGGCGTTCCGGCGAGAAATTTCGCGGGCGAAACGACGCTGGCCGGGTTCATCGAGTTGACTGCTGCGTGCAGCGCGTATCTGACCAACGATTCGGGAGCGATGCATATCGCCTCCGCGCTGGGGATTCCGACGGTGGCCGTATTCGGGGCGACCAACCATATCACCACCGGACCGACGGGGCCTTTATCGCGAGTGGTTCGCGAAGAGGTGGAATGCAGCCCGTGCCTGAAGCGGGAGTGTCCCATCGATCACCGCTGCATGACCCGCGTCAGCTCCGCCCGAGTGGCGGAAACCGTGCTGGAACTGTTGAAATAAGAAGTTACGGTTAAGAATTCGTGGATACCAGGACCAAGATTATTTCTGCCGCGGAAGCGGCGCGTGTTGCCGCTTCCGGCGCGGTCGTTGTTACGGGATATTTCGACCCGCTGCTGGCCGCGCACGCCGAGCGGCTGGCCGGCCTGAAGCGCGCAGGATTGCCGCTGATGGCGGCCATTGCCGAGCCGGAGAATCCCATTCTGCCGGCGCGGGCAAGGGCGGAACTGGTGGCGGGACTCGCGGTGGTGGATTATGTGGTGGAATCGGCCGAGGGTTTTACGGCAAACTTCGTTCTGGAGCAGGAAGATCAGGCGCGCCTGGAAGATCTGATCGAACGCGTGCACGCCCGGCAGGGCGGCATGACCTAGGCCCATGGGAACGATGCGCATTTTAGTGGTCCGGCTGAGCTCCATGGGCGACGTGATTCATGCGCTGCCGGCGGTAGCCAGCCTGAAGCACAGCTTTCCGCGGAGCACGCTCACATGGGTGATCCGGCCGCAGTGGCAGTGCCTGCTCGAAGGCAATCCCTTCGTCGACAGCGTGATCGCGCTGGAGCGCACGGCACGGGGCGCGGTGGCGGCGGTGCGGGAGCTGCGGCGGGAGCGCTTCGATGTCGTGGTGGATTTTCAGGGCCTGCTGCAATCGGCGCTGGTGGCAGGGCTGGCGCGGGCGAACAAGAAGGTGGGCCTCAATCGATCGCAGGCTCGGGAGCGGTGCGGCGGCGCTGTTCTATTCGACCGCGGTGCTGACCAAGTCGGCGCACAGGGTGGACGCGAATCTGGAACTGGCCGCGGCCGCGGGGGCGTCCAGCATCCTGCGCGTGTTCCCGATTCCGGAAGGCAAGCCGGAGGGAACGCTGCCGGAAGGCAGGTTCGTGCTGGCGTCGCCACTGGCGGGTTGGGAATCGAAGCAATGGCCGTTCGAGTTTTATGAAGAGGTCGCGCAGGAGCTGAAGGCTCAGCTGGGGATGCCGCTGGTGGTGAATGGGCCTGCGCAGGCCGCGGGGTTGCTGGCGCGGGTGCCAAGCGCGCAGATTCACCTTTCCGGCGTGGCCGGGCTGATCGACCTGACCAGGCGCGCGACCGCGGTGATCGGGGTGGATAGCGGGCCGCTGCATCTGGCCGCCGCGCTCGCGAAACCCGGCGTGGCGATTTACGGACCCACCGACCCGGCGTCGCACGGACCTTACGGCGGATCGATTCGCGTGCTGCGCTCGGCCGAGGCGGTGACGTCGTACAAACGGCGCAGCGAGATCGACCAGAGCATGCGCGCGATCACGCCCGCGACGGTACTGGACGCGTTGGAGGGCGCGATCCGGGACGCGTCATTTAAGGTCTCGGCGAAAGCTCCGGCGTGAGTTTCCCCAAACCTTACGCGGATGCCGTGGCCAGGCTGCGGGTGCTGTTCGGCTTCGTGATGGTGGCGGCGTTCCTGTGGTTCTCCGCGCCGGATGCGAGTTCGCTGGCGGTGGGATTGCCTGTGGCGGCGCTGGGACTGGCGCTGCGGGCGTGGGCCGCGGGACATTTGGAAAAGAATCTGGCGCTGGCGCGGAGCGGTCCATATGCGCGGGTGCGCAATCCGCTGTATGTGGGCACGCTGACGGCGGCGGCGGGGCTGGCGCTGGCGGCTCGGCGATGGGAGCTCGCGGTGTTATTCGCGGCGGTTTTCGGGCTGGTGTATTTGCCGGTGGTGGAATTGGAGGAGCAGCATTTGCGGGAATTATTCCCGGAATTTGCGGAATATTCCCGGAGGGTGCCGCGCCTGATTCCGCGCTTCGGAGCCGTGGACCGGATGGGGAAGCGCTTCCAATGGGCTGTTTATAAACGGAATCGCGAGTATGAAGCACTGGCGGGATTTTTGGCGGGCGCGACGGTGTTGGCGTGGAAAGCTCTGCGAAATGGGTGAGGCGTAAAGGAGTATAATGAAGGAGTTGACGCGCCATTGTTCTTTGGCGCGGCCTCGAAGGAGCCGCCGTGCTGTCTTTCGTCCTGTCTGCTCGCCTGCCGGGTGCACGCGTTGGCGCGTTCGCGGCCTATGCATTGGTTACGCTTGGCCTGACGATGCTCCCCTTGCACGCAGCCGCGATCGCCAGCGCGGAGGCCGGTCTGACCCAGACGGGACCTCCATTTAATTCAACGAGCTGTAGCCAGACCTCGGCTGGAGCGGTCGTGCAATGTGATCTGAGCAGCCCCTTTTCGGTTGATGATTCAGGCCAAGCGATCTCTTCAGCGAGCGCAAGTTTCGGAGACCTATCTGTTGCGGCCACCGCAGGGTCCAACAACTATAACGCAGGCTCCCAGGCAAGCGCGTCATTCAGCTCCGATGTGATGTTCTCGCAGGCTGGTACGATCACCGGAACCTGGTTGATCACTTACCAAGCCGGCGGGGACGAGGGGATTTGGTTTCCAGAAATAACGATCATGGGGACCGAGGTGCCTGTCTGTACCGTGAATTGCGGAGGCGAGGGAGGCTCAGTCGAAGGCCAATTCTCGATTTCCATCCCTTTCACTTACTCTGGGGGCCCCCTGGCCGTCAGCGCGGCGTTATTCGATTTCGCCTCGGGCCCGGGCGGCGAGGGTGGCAGCGCGTCCATTCAATTGGTCGGGTTCTCAAACGACTATACGATGATGCCGGACGCACCTGAACCGGGCACTCTGTGGCTGACCGGGATGGCGCTGCCGGCACTGGCCTTTTTCCGGCGAAAGCGCGCCGGAATTCGACGACGCCCGTCAGTATAATATAATTGGTCGGTGACTTTTCCCGTTTCGCTGCGTTGGTTGATTGGCTTCATTTTTTCCGCCGTGGCTTTTGCAGGGTCGTACACGGTCAGTGTGATCCCGCCTCCGAGCGGAATCGGAACCGCAGTCTTCGGTTGGGTGGCCATCAACAACTCCGGTCAAGTGGCAGGGTCCGCCCTTACTGAACCCGGTCAGGCGATTATCGGCAGCACCTCCAGCAGCACACTGATCCCGTTCCCCCAGGGCTGGGATTATTCGAGCGGCTCGGCGATAAACAATTCCGGTCAAGTGGCGGGATCGGGCTTTGACGGAAGCTATCAGGCGTTTATTGGCACCAGCTCGGGTATGCAGGCGATCCCGCTGCCATCCGGCTATACCTTGGCAACCGGCCAAGCGATAAACGACTCCGGTCAAGTGGCGGGGACGGCCTTCCAAGCACAGGCCTACATCGGCACCACGTCGGGCAGCACGGTGATTCCTTTGCCCGTCGGCTGGAGTGGCGCATACGCTTTCGGGATAAACGCATCGGGTCAAGTAACGGGGTACGTCCTCAGCGTCGACGATAACCTACAGGCGTTCATCGGCACCACGTCGGGTAGCACTGTGATTCCTTTGCCCGCCGGCTGGGGCTCGTCGTACGGCGAAGCGATCAACGATTCCGGCCAAGTGGCGGGGTTTGGCGAGAACGTGAACGGAGAAGGCAACAACCTGGCGTTCATCGGCACCACCTCCGGTGCCACGGTGATCCCCCTTCCGGCGGGCGCGACCTCTGCCTGGGTGTCGTTCGGTTCCATCAACAACTCAGGTGTGGTGGTAGGCATTAGCGATGCGGGCGGATGGATCTGGAGCGCCTCAGGCGGGACCCAGCTACTCACCGGTCTGATACCGGCGGGATGGAGCGTATCGAGCGCCATCAGTATCAGCCAAAACGGCACTCATCTTAGCCGAGGCCGCGTACAACGGCGGCGCCACTCAATACGTGGAACTCATTCCTGCCGGCTCGATACCCGCGACTCCTGCGCCCGCCTCCGGGTTTCTCGCCTTGACCGGAGTGCTGCTCATTTTCGCGTGGCGCTTCCGGTCTCACGAGCGGAATCCGCGCCGATAAGAGCATACAGAGTAGAAATAAAAGTCGCAGGCGCGCCATTGTACCTGGGCGCGATGCAAAGGACCCTTGGTGCTGTCTTCCGCGGCCCTCTCTCTTGGCTCGTTCGTCGCGCTTTGGCTGATGACGACCCCGTTACACGCGGGGGCGATTACCAGCATCGACGCTTTCGTGGAAGAGACGGGGCCTCCATTTAGTTGGGTGAGCTGCGATCAGACCTCGGCGGGGGCGGGCGTGCAATGCAATCTCAACAGCCCCGCTACCGATAACCCTTCCTCCTCAGCCAACTCTTCAGCGAGCGCAAGTTTCGGCAACCTCTCTGTCGCGGCCGGCGCTGGATCGCTTGGCGAAGGCCTCTGGCAAGCCAGCGCCCAGGCGAGCGCGTCCTTCAGCTCCGATGTGATCTTCTCCGAGACCGGTACGATCACCGGAACCTGGTTCATCAGTTACGCCGGCGGCGGGGACGAGGGGACCCCAGTCCCCGATATTCAGATCATGGGAACGAATGTCTCCATCCCTTTCAACGCCGGCGCGAGCGAGGCTGAGGGCGGATTCTTTGTTCCGATTACGTTCACGTACTCGGGCGGGCCCATCGACGTCAGCGCGGCATTGTTCCGAGAACGCCGCGAGCCCGGGCGGCGAGAGCGGCGGCGGTTCCATTCAATTGGTCGGTTTTTCGACCGACTATACGACGGTGCCGGTTGTCCCCGAAACGGGAACTGCCGGGCTCACCGGAATGGCGCTGTTGGCTCTGGTTTTCTTCGGGCGAAAAATGGGCGCATTTAATCGACGCACTTAATCAAGAGGCTCGCCGCGGTCGCGCGGATCCTTGACTAAACATCAGGTAATGTTTATTGTCCCAAACGACCTCGATCAAACCGTCCCCATCCCGTGGTTCCTCAGACGCCGTGACGATTCGCATCGATGGGACGGCAACCAGGGTCCGTTGGCCGTTCACAGAGGTAAATGCCATAGTGGACGACCGGATTCCGTATCGTTTACTCATACGCTGGCCCTCCCCCTTTCTTGGCATCGTGGGCCCGCGGCGGTTTCCTGCGCACACGCCAGGTCGCCCCCGGACTTGGATGCCGGGTAAAACCCGATTCAGCTTTGTAACGAAGGAGCGCGGAAGATCTCAGCGCTTGATCTGCTTCCTGGCTGGAGCGTTATTTCTCAAGGCGCTGCGAAAACTTCTGTTGGCGCTTCTGAGACAGCTGTGGATTTCGTCGATGGCGGGAACTTTGGATCCATCGATTTGATGCAACGACGCTTGAATCGATTGGACCTTCAACATGCTATCGGTAATAACTTCACGTTCGAGTTTATTCAGTGGCATCATGGTCCGAGCAGCCGTGCGCGTCCACATGGCGAAGATAGGCATACTTGGCCCATTGCTTTTTTTCGTTGGCCATGTGGATTAAGACGTCGAATCGGGAAGACTCGGCGTCGCCTTCGACGATCGCCTGAAACTGTTGTTGGTGCAAGTCTAAGAGCTCCCGAACGGCCGCACCGAACTCGCTCAAAAGGCGGTCGTGTTCTTCACAGCCGGACTTGCGGGATGCTTCTTCAGCTTTCTTTTTCAGGCGCGCCGTTGTCATGCATCTTTCGGCTCCTCGCCTCCTCGGCCGACTCAATTGCAATTGACGGGCCAGATCCGAGTGGGGCGCTCTAACGATTATTGCCCTAATTCGATATCGGCGTGGAGGCTCTGCCAGTCGGCGGCGGAGCGGGCGAGCTTGTCGGGAGCCTTGTCGGGGGTCGCGGACATTTCCTTGGATTCGAACGGGCCCAGCTCAGGGGCGCGGAACGAGAAGCGGTAGAGCGGCGGCTGGCCGGGTTTGGCGGCGGCGCTGCGCAGAGTGACGTAGACGGTCACGGCTCCCAGGTCGGCGGAGGAGTGATTGACCACGACGTAGCGCAGCTCCGGCTTCTTGTCGCCCACGAAGCGGAAGCCGGTGATCTCGATGGCCTTGGTCAGCGAGTAGGAAGTGGCCGGCGAAAGGGCTGGGGATGCCGGGGCGGAAACCGCGGAGACAGGCGCGGGGACGGGTGCGGCGACGGCCGCAACTTCCGGGGCCTGCGCGGGCTTCGGTTCGGCAGCGGTGCCCGGCGCGTTGTACAGATCGAGCGCCAGGAAGCAGGCCAGCAGCAGCGCGGCCACGACCACGCCGGCGAGCCACCCGTGCGATTTTTTGGCGGGTTTGGGGCGGTCGACCAGAATCCTGGAAAGACCGGCCTCCTGAAGCGAATTCAACGCGCGAGGAAGGGCCGGGCCGGGGAGCGTGATGTGGGCTCCGGCGTTGGGGCGCAAAATCTGCTGCGCGGGCGCAGCCAGGCGAATGCGATTGGCGATGGTGGAGGAATCCTGAAGCGGAGCCAGAGCCAGCGCCGGCGTCGCCGGCGCGCTTGCAGGCGGCCTGCTGAAGGGCGCGCCAGAAGGAGCGGGAGCGGCTGGAAGCGTGGCTAATACTGGAGCAGGCGCGGGCGGCGGCGGAGTCGCCAGCGGCGCCAGATAGGGCGTGGGAACTGCGCCGGCAGCGATGGGATCGGCCGGTTCGGGCTCGGGCTGCGATTCGGGTTCGGAGGCTGTCTCCAGTTCCTGTGAAGGCTCGGGCTGCGGCTCAGGCGCTATCGCGCTCGTAGTGCTGGGGCTGTCGATCGCCTCCAGCTCTTGCGGAGGCTCGGGCTGCGGCTCAGGCTCTGTCGCGCTCGCAGTGCTGGGGCTGTCGATCGCCTCCAGCTCCTGCGGAGGCGCGGGTGGGAGAGGTTCAGGCTGCGGCTCAGGTTCTGTCGCGCTCGCAGTGCTGGGGCTGTCGATCGCCTCCAGGTCCTGTGGAAGCGCGGGTTGCGTTACGGGTTCGGAGGCTGTCTCCAGCTCCGGCGGGGGTTCGGGCTGCGGCTCAGGCTCTGTCGCGCTCGCAGTGCTGGGGCTGTCGATCGCCTCCAGCTCCTGTGGAAGCGCGGGTGGGAGAGGTTCAGGCTGTGGCTCAGGCGCTGTCGCGATCACAGTGCTGGGGCTGCTGATTGCCTCCAGCTCCTGTGGAAGCGCGGGTGGGAGAGGTTCAGGCTGTGGCTCAGGCGCTATCTCGCTCGTAGTGCTGGGGCTGTCGATCGTCTCCAGCTCCTGCGGAAGCGCGGGTTGGGAGGCTGTCTCCGGTACCGGAGGAGGTCCGGGCTGCGGTGCCGCGATCGCAGTGCTGAAGCTGTTGATCGCCTCGAGTTCCGGCGGAGGCTCGGGTCGGGTTGCGGGTTCGGAGGCTGTCTCCAGTTCCGGTGGGAGTTCGGGCTGCGGATCGAGCCCTGTCGCGCCCGCAGTGGAGCGGTTGATCGTCTCCAGTTCCGGTGGGGGTTCGGGCTGGGGCTCAGGCGGTGTCGCGCTCGCAATGCCGAAGCTGTTCACCGTCTCCAGTTCCAGTTGAGGCTCGGGTTGCGGCGCGGGTTCTGAGGCTGTCGCCAGTTCCGGCGGCGGAGCCGCGGGAGGCGCGAGCAGGGCAACCGCGGCGGAGGCGGATTCGAGGAGCAACGGAGGCGGAACAGCCGCGGCAGCGGCGGGCTCGGGCGGAGCCGCCTGAATCGCGGCGTTGGCTGCGGCTAACCCCTGCTCCCGCTGCGTTTCGCGGAGTTGTTGGGCCAGACGAAGCAGCGGTTCGGGGACAGACGGCGGAACATTCCTGGAAGCTTCCGCTGGCCTTGCAGCTTCCGCGAGAGGAGCGGGGTCGGGAGCGATGCGTCCGGCTGGGACACTACCGGCTGGGACACTGCCGGGGTCGCACGCGGAGCATTCCCTGACCGCGGGTGGGATTTCCCGGCCACACTCCGGGCAGATCCAGTGGAACATGCCTATAATTTACACGCATCTTTCTCTTAAGCCCTTCAGGCACACACCCTACGGTGGAACGCGAGGAACCTTAAGAGGGATCGGGAATCGATCTCAGGGACTACAGTAAGGTGTGAGCCGAATGGCCGGGGGTGCTCCGTCTTAGTCCGCGGAGGCGTCGGGGAGGGACCGCGACTTGGATTGGCGGCGGCGCAACAGTTCGCGCACGCCCAGGAACAAGGCCACGGCTAGCAGTAGCGCCAGGGAGGCGTAGCCCATGTCGCGATGAACCAGTTCCGCGATGGTGTGCCACTGGTCACCGAGGAAATAGCCCAAAAGAATGAAGGTGAGGACCCAGACAGCGCCTCCAGACCAGGCATAGGCGGCGAAAGAGGAAAACTCCAGCCGGGACATTCCCGCGACGATGGCGGTGAGGTGCCGCAGGCCGGCGATGAAGTATCCAATCGCCAGCGCCCAGTGACCCACGCGGTTGAACCACTGGTGCACCTTCGCGAGACGATCTTCGGTCAGGTGCAAGCGCCGCCCGTAGCGCGAGACTGCGCCGGTTCCCAAAGTCCGCCCGATGGTGTAGCTGAGACTGATGCCGCACCAGCTTCCCACCATGGCCGTGAAATAGGCCGGCGCGGGATGCAGAGTGCCTTTGTAGATTAAGTATCCGCAGTAGACCAGAATGGTCTCGTCCGGGATGGGCAATCCGACGACGCCCAGCAGGAGCAGGACGAAAATGGCTCCGTAGCCGTAGGCGGAGATCCAATGCTCCATTGTTCACCGGTGCTCCATTGTCTAACGATACGCTACCGGCGGGCTCTTGAGTTCAACGCTGAAGCACGCTCGGTCCGGTAGGAACCGCGAATTGCTGGAGGAATTTGCGCTTGCCTTTGTCGGCCGGGGCCTGAGCTTCGATAAGCTTGGCCGCCAGGTGCACGTACTGCTTACCCAAATCCGATTTCTCGTCGACGAAGGTGCCGGCGGCCGTCGCGCTGTTGACGCCCTCATAGTCGTTGGGTATGGTTTCGATCACGGGCGCGGCCAAAATCTCCGCGACTTGCTCCTTCGTGAAAAGAGGCTTCCGGGAGACGCGGTTGAGTACGATGCCGATGCGGCCCCCGAGATCGAGGGTGCGCAGGTAATTCATCTTCTCGCGAGCCAGGTGCAGGGAGGGAATCTCGGGCGTACACACCAAGAGCACCCGCTTCGATTCCTGCATGATTTCGACGGAATAGCGTTCCAGGTTGCCGGAAAGATCGAAGCACATGGCGCGATAGTTGCGGCCCATGAATTGAATCAGGTTGCGGATCTGAGTGGGCTCGATGCGCAGGCTGGGATTGATCGGTCCGGCGTGCAATACGTCCAGATTACCGATGGAGGTCACCAGCTGCGGCCATAAATTCTCGTCCATGGCGGCGGAGTGTTCCACCGCGTCCAGAACCGAATAGGTGTTCTTGAGCTTGAGCAGAAAGCGCATCATGCCGGAGTTGAGATCGAAATCCGAAAGCACCACCTTACCGCTGGGGTCGCGCGCCAGGGCGGAGGCGACGTTCAAGGCCAGCGTGGAAGTTCCGACGCCCGCCTTGGAAGGCACGAACGAAAAGATCTGGGTGGCGGTGACGTACGCCGCCGGTTTACGAGCCAGCAGCTCGGCGGCGTGTTGCAGGGATTCCTTCAGGGCATGAGGATCGAAGGGATAGGCCACAAATTCGCGCACGCCCAGACGCATCATGGTGCGCAGGACGCCGGGATCGAAGGCGCGATGGATGCCGATGATTTGAGCGTCCTCGGCTTCCTTCTCCAGGAATTTGACGATCGCCTCGGCCTGGTCCACGGATTCGAAGCTGAGGAAGATGATATCCGGGGCATGAGCTCGCAGAGTCCGCACCAGATCCGGCACTGAAGGGTACTGCGAAAGCGTCCGGAAGACCGTCGCTCCGCCGACGGCGGCCAGCTCTTCTTCCAGTTGGGTGGACAGCGCCTGGTCCGGACAGATAATGATGCTGCGTAGCAAGTTGCTCACTCTCTTCCCAATCTAAGGATCTTATCGTCAGGCTGCAATCGTTCAACACGCCGAATTCTCGGTGCCTAACGAACCTAGGACGCAGGCTATATAACTTACGACTCAGCCCGGGGATTCACCTTAACACCCCAATGGAATCGCCCCCCGGGAGCGCGTACGCTGAGATCGGCGGAAAACACAGATAACATTATTGGTAACGGAAGCATGCCGGGAAAGAAAGTCGGCTTAGACACGGTGCGAAAGCTCGGCCTGGCTCTGGCTGGGGTGGAGGAGAGCACCGCGTATGGGGCGCTGGCCCTAAAGGTTCGCGGGAAGCTGATGGCGTGCGTTCCGACGCATCGATCGGCCGAGCCGGATTCCCTTATGCTTCGAGTCGATCTGGAGGAGCGGGCGGAGCTGATCGCGGCGGCTCCGGAGATTTACTACGTGACGGATCATTATGTGGATTATCCGTCCGTGCTGGTGCGTTTGTCGCGCGTCGATCAGGATGCGCTGCGAGACTTGCTGGGCATGGCGTGGCGCTTCGTGAGCTCCCGCGACAAACGCAATTCGCAGAAGCGCGCGAGGGTAGCGAGAAAGGTCAAGCGATCGTGAGCGAACCTGGGTTAGAGTCGAATGGTTAGATGCTAAAAAGGCATGATTGGCCCCCGATGCACGCAGATCAACGCGGATTCAAACGCGCTCAGGCCTTTGTTTTCGATCCGCGTTTATCGGCGTTCATCGGCGGCCAACCCTGGTTTGACTTTTTCCGAAGGGGATATGACAACGCGGTTCAGACAGGTGCAGCCGATTCTTGCGTTCGCCGCGGCGCATCTGGATGAAGACGTATCCCTGGAGGGTCTCGCCCAGCGAGCCGGCCTGTCGCTGTTTCATTTGCATCGGGTGTTTCGCGCGGCGGCCGGGGAGACGCCGAAGCGGTTCACGTTGCGGTTGAGGCTGGGGCGAGCCGCGGCGATGCGTGGACGCAGCGCAAGCCAGACAACATGCCGCCCTGGCGGAGCGGTTCGGCCGGTGTATTGGTCTATATCACAGCAGTGAGGACGGGAGGTCCTTGAAGAAACCGATGGCGTATTCGATTACAAAGAGGAAACTCGCGCCGCAACCCGTGCGGGTGATGCGGCGGCAAATCCAGCCGTCGGAGATCGCACAGGCGCTGGCGGAAATGTTTCAGCAGGTGTTCGAGGACGTGCAGCGCAGCGGAGTGGCGCTGGCGGGGCCGCCCTTCGCGCGTTATCTCGAAATGGGGCGCGGCCTGTGGACCATTGAAGCCGGATTTCCGATAGCCGGTCCGTCGGCGGACACGTTGCCGGGAGGCTTGGCCGCGGTGACGACGCACGCCGGGCCTTACGACAAGCTCTCGGAAGCGCACGCGGCCATTCAACAGTGGATGGCAGCCGAGGGGCTCACCGCGGCGGGGACGCTGTGGGAGTCTTATGTGACCGATCCCGCCGATTATCCCGACCCCAAGGATTGGAAGACCGAGGTCGTCTTTCCCTTAACAGGCCGCTGATGAACGCGGATGAACACCGATTGAAAACAAGGATCTTGTACCCCGCGAATCCGCGTTCATCCGTGTGTATCGGCGGCCAGAAAGTCTTTTCGGCATCCTGCTCCTGAGTAACAGCCCGCAAAACGGAGCGCGGCGGGCATTGTTGCTTGGCTGAAGTGAGGGTGCCGCCGCACCCTTTGCGGGCTAGCTGCGCCATTGGCGTAGTTTCTCTCTTGACACGCCCAGGCATTAAGATCACAATGTGATAGTAATGCTCGGCGAGTTCGAATACCTATTGCTTACCGCCGCCGCGAGATTGGGCGAAGGCGCCTACGGCGCGGCGATCCGCCAGGAAATTGAGGGCGCGACCGGACGCCGCTGCTCGATCGGCGCGCTGTATACGACGCTCGATCGGCTGGAGACGAAGGGGCTGGTCAAAACCTGGATGGGCGAGGCTACGCCACAACGGGGCGGACGGGCCAAGCGCATGGTCCGGGTGACTGCGAAGGGAATTGCCGCGGCGGAGGCTTTCTATAACGCGGTGACGCGGGTGAGCCGCGGCGTGGCCTGGGAAGCGCCGCGCCGCTTCGAGACGCCATGAATCGAATCTGCTGGTGGCTGGTGGAGCGGCTGTCGCGCAGGCTGGAGCCGGGCGAGAGAGACGCGGTGCTCGGCGACATCGCGGAGTCGGGCGAGAGCGGCCGAGGGGCGTTGCGCGATCTGCTGGGCCTGGCTGTGCGGCGGCAGGCGGCGGCGTTGACTGAAGCGCGGAGCCGGGATGGGCTGGCTCTGGCTGGACTGATCGCGCCGGTGGGGATGCTCACTGGGCCAGCGTCCCGGTGGGTGATCTGGCAACTGCATTCCCTGCTGAGCAATGGAGTGCTGGAAGAGCGCGCGATGACGCCGACCGACGACATCCTGCGGCTGGTCTGCGGCATTTTGCTGATCGCCGGCTGGGTTTTGCTCGCTGTATGGGGAGTCCGTCGCGGTGTGCGGGCCGGCTGCGTGGGCATGGGCCGGATTACGCTGCTGGCGGCGGCTATCGCAACATTGACTCTGATCATGCAGGTGGAAGACACGCGGCAGACGCTGGCTTTTGAACTCTGGCGGAACGGAGGAAGCCTGGGCTGGCAACTGGTATGGACGCCGCACGTGCTGCCGTTTCTCGCGATCCTGTGGCAGTTTGGAATTCTGACAGCGGTAAAGGAGAAAAACATATGAACGCGAAGTTGTTTGTGCTGTTTCTGACGCTGGCGGGCGCGGGGTTCTGCGCGGATACGCCCGCGGCCAATCCGGCGCCGAATTTCGAGCTGAAAGATGCGTCCGGCAAGACCGTAAAGCTCAAGGACTACCGCGGCAAAGTCGTGTTGCTGGATTTCTGGGCCACCTGGTGCACGGGCTGCAAGCAGGAGATGCCGTGGTTTGTGGACTTCCAGAAAAAGTACGGCGCGAAGAAGTTCGCGGTGGTGGGCGTGGCGATGGATGACGACGGTTGGAAGTCGCTGCGGCCGTTCCTGAAGCAGCATAGCGAGTTCCGTTACAAGATGCTGGCTGGGAATCAGGCTACGGCGGATCGATACGGTTGGGCGGACGCCTTGCCCGATACTTTCCTGATCGACAAGAAGGGCAACCTGGTGGCAACGTACCACGGAGTGGTGGACCGCGATGCGGTTGAGACAAACATCCGGGCGCTGCTCGGAAAATAGACTGCAGCTTCAGGCCACGGCGGTTGCGGCGATGGGGCGGCAGGTGCCCATCGGCTTCTTGATCGCAGGCGCCTCGACGGTTTTCCCCGCCTCCGCGTACGCCTGCGCGAAGTTATTGTGCATGCGGGCGCAGGCCGAATAGGTGTGAATCTGCACAAACAGTTGCGCGACCATCTTGCGGGGCAAGCCGGGGCAGGCGCGAGCCAGCTCCCGGGCGGTGGACGCGGTACAGGATCGGCAATCGAGGGCTTCTTGTACACATAGAGCGGGGATGTCGGGCGCGGCGGCTCGGCTCATAATTTTTCAGGTGAACGGCTGAATGGCTATTATCTCCTGGAACCTTCCAAAACCAAGGGATTTGAGGAGGGTTTAGGATCGCCGCAAATGCGGGTATTCCACTCCCCCCAACGTTCCAGCCGGGTGCGCTGTTACACTTTGGCTTAGGGCAAAATGGACCAAGATCAGTTGCGGGGGCTGCTGGCGCAAGTGAGCGCGGGCGCAGTGGATGTGGATGCGGCGATGGAGCGGCTGCGGCACCTGCCTTTCGAAGACCTGGGCTTCGCCAAGGTGGATCACCATCGTGCCTTGAGGCACGGCATTCCGGAAGTGGTGTTCGGCACGGGCAAGACGCCCGATCAGACCTCGGCGATTGTGGGCTCATTGCTGGCGCGCGCCAGCAACGTGCTGGTGACCAGGGCATCGTCCGAGACAGCCGAGCGGTTGAAGCGCGAGCATCCGGATGCCGAACATTTTCCAGCCTCCGGCGCCGTGCGCGTCTGGCGCGACCGGACCGTGCATGGCAAGGGCAAGATCGCGGTGGTGTGCGCGGGCACCAGCGATCTGTTCGTGGCCGAAGAAGCGCAGGTGACCGCGGAGGCGATGGGGAACCTGGTCGACTCGATCCCGGATATCGGCGTCGCCGGGATTCACCGGTTGATGCAGAATCGCGAGAGGCTGGACGGGGCTCGCGTGGTGATCGTGTGCGCGGGCATGGAAGGAGCGCTGCCCAGCGTGATCGGCGGGCTGGTAGCCGTGCCGGTGATTGCGGTTCCCACCAGCGTCGGCTACGGCGCGAGTTTTCAGGGGTTGGCGGCGCTGCTCGGGATGCTCAACAGTTGCGCGAGCAACGTGACGGTGGTCAATATCGACAACGGGTTCGGGGCGGGCTACGCGGCCAGTTTGATGAACCGGCTGTAGACTTGACCAAGCTCGGTTCGAAAGCGTAGAGTAAAACTAGTCAGACTAGTCAGCCTCGATGAACAAGACACGCCAACCTCCCACCGCCGCCTGGCAGATTCAGACCGCCAAAGCCCGATTCAGCGAAGTCTTTCGGCTGGCGCGAACCGAGGGACCGCAGCGGATCACGCGGCAAGGCAAGGACGGCGTGGTGATGATTTCGGAAGAGGAGTACGAGCAGCTCAGGGGCAGATCGCGCCGGCCGAAAAGCCTGGTCCAGTTCTTCCGGGATTCGCCACTGGTTGGCGTCGAACTCGATTTGGAACGGGAACAGGATGCCGGCCGCGAAATTGAGCTATGAACGGATTCCTGCTCGATACAAATTGCATTTCCGAGCTTGTCCGTCCGCAGCCAGAGCCAAGTGTACTCAATTGGATAGAGGCAACTGATGAAGCGACCCTTTATATAAGCGTGCTGACGCTGGGCGAAATTCGGAAGGGTGTGGCTCGGCTCGCCCAGGGCCGCCGAAGAACGCGATTGGAAACCTGGCTGGAAGTCGATCTGCGAGCGCGTTTTGCGGGGCGAATTGTGCCCATCGACGCGGGCGTCGCCGAGCGCTGGGGCTGGCTCGCCGCCGAGGTGAAGCGCAAAGGGAAAGGGTTGCCGGTGATCGACGGTTTATTGGCGGCGACCGCGCTACGCCTCAACCTCACCGTGGTCTCGCGGAACGAGCGCGACTTTGCAGAGACGCAAGTTCCGGTGTTGAATCCCTGGGTTTCTTGAAGCTTCACGCCGCTCCGGCGTGCCTCACCTTGACGTCCTCGGCGTGCAGATAGAAGCCGAAGAGCGGCTGGGGCTCCTCGAAGTCCCAACGGTCCATTTTCCATTGCGCGCGCAGATACTGGATGCCGGGATGTTGGGCCAGTTCCAGCACCATCGAATAGGTCCCGCAGTAGAATTTTCGCGGGAAGGCGGCCAGCTGGCTCCAGTGCTTGCCGTCGCTCGAGCCCCAGACGGACACATCCAGGAGCTCCCTTTCAATGATGCGGGTAATGCCCAAAGTTAACAGCATCGTCTCGCTGCAGCTTTCCAGGGCGACTTCCGTGCCGACGCCATTCTTGCGCGCGACGGACTCCGGGAGCAAAATTTTGGGGATCATTGCGACTCCTTCTCCCCCGACTTGTTCAGATTCTTAACAGACGTTCATCTGCCAGTTCCAGGGTCTCATACTTTTTGCAAAAACAGAAGCGGATTAATGATGCGCCTTCCTCGGGGCGAAAGAAGAAGCTGGAACCGGGGACGGCGGCAATCCCAACTTTTTGGATAAGATGCCGGGAAAACTCAACATCGTTGGCAAAGTGGAACGCGGAGATGTCGGCCATCACATAATACGCTCCGCGAGGACGGAAGCAGCGGAAGCCGGCGCGGTCCAGCATGGCCAGCATCTTGTCGCGGCGGGCTTGGTAATCGCGAGCGAGCGCGGCGTAATATTCATCGGGCAGTTCGAGGGCGACGGCGCCGGCTTCCTGAAGCGGCGCGGCCGCTCCGACGGTGAGGAAATCGTGAACCTTGCGGATGGACTCGGTCAGATCCGGCGAAGCCGCGACCCAGCCCACGCGCCAACCGGTGACCGCGTAGGTCTTGCTCATGCTGTTGACCATGATGGTGCGGTCGCGCATGCCGGGGATGGTCATCATGGGCACGTGCCGGGCGCCGTCGTAAATGATGTGCTCGTAGATTTCGTCGGTGATGGCCAGGGCGTCGAACTCCTGGCACAGTCCGGCGATGAATTCCAGCTGGGAGCGGTCGAACACCTGGCCGGTAGGGTTGCCGGGCGAGTTGAGGATGATGGCTTTGGTGCGCGGAGAAAAGGCGCGGCGCAGCTCCTCCGGGTCGAAAGTCCAATGCGGCGGATGCAGCGGAACGAACTTGCGCTCCGCGCCGCACAGCAGCGTGTCGGGGCCGTAGTTTTCGTAATGCGGCTCGAAGATGACGACTTCGTCGCCGGGATTGGAGACGGCCAGCAGGGAAGCGATCATGCCTTCGGTGGCGCCGCAGCAGACGGTGAGCTCGCGCTCGGGATCGAGATCCAGGTTGTAATGGCGGAGGTACTTGGCGGCGATGGCGTCGCGAAACGATTTGGCGCCCCAGGTGATGGCGTATTGATTGACGTCGCGGGCGATGGCATCGGCGGCGGCCTGCTTGACGATCTCGGGGGCCGGGAAATCGGGAAAGCCTTGCGCCAGGTTGACGGCGTTGTGCTGGGCGGAAAGGCGGGTCATCTCGCGGATGACGCTTTCCACGATGTTTCCGGTGCGCGCGGCCTGGAAGCGGGGACGGCGGGGGATCTCCGCGGGAGCGACAAGATGTCGATTCATGCTGACAGCCATGTGTTCCATGATACTGGGGCGCGGCGTGGTACAGTACGCCTGTGGAGACTTCTCGCTCCCGGCCGGCGTGGCTCGCCGCGGCGCGCCGGACCATGGAAATCGAGGCGCAAGCGATTCAGGCGGCGGCGATTCGCCTGGAAGACAACCTGTTGCAGGCGGTGGAGTTTATTCGCGGGCATTCCGGCAAAGTGGTGGTCTCCGGCATCGGCAAATCGGGCCACGTGGGCAAGAAAATCGCGGCCACGCTGCAGAGCACCGGAACGCCCTCGGTGTTCCTGCATCCGGCCGAGGCGATGCACGGCGATCTGGGCATGTGCCAGGATCGCGATCCGGTGCTGATGGTGTCGAAAAGCGGGACGACCTCGGAAATGCTGGGACTGGTTGCGCCTTTCCGCGAAATGCGGTCGCCGTTGATCGGAATTCTGGGCAACGTGCAATCGCCTCTGGCGGCGGCGATGGACGTGGTGCTGGACGCTTCCGTGCAAAGGGAAGCGGACCCGGGTGGGTTTACGCCCACGGCCAGCGTGGCTGTCGCGCTGGCGATGGGTCACGCGCTGGCTGTGGCCTTGATGGAGTCGCGCGGGTTTTCAGCCGAGCAGTTCTCGCGTTTCCATGCCGGAGGGCAGTTAGGGCGCAGCCTGCGAATGCGCGTCGCCGACGTAATGCATGCGGGCGGCGATGTGGCTTGGGTGGCGCCGGGCGATTCGCTCAAGCGGGTGGTGATGGAGATGTCGCGGTATCCGCTGGGCGCGGCCTGCGTGGTGGGTCCGGGGCATTTGCTGCTGGGGTTGATCACGGACGGCGATGTGCGCAGGGCGCTGGAGCGGCATGACGATATCCGCACCTTGGACGCGGATGCAATCATGACCCGCGCTCCGGTGAGGATCGGGCCGGAGGCGTTCATTCACGACGCATTGCAGCTTATGGAAGACCGGCCCTCGCAGATCTCGGTTCTGCCGGTGGTGGAGGGGGCGCGCTGCGTGGGGCTGGTGCGGATTCACGATCTCTACCGCCCCTGAAAAAACCCGGGACAGTATACTCAATTCCCGATTCTTTTTCGAAAACAATCGGGAATTGAGTACACTGTCCCGGGTTTTTATTGCTTGCCGATCGCGCCGGTGGCGGCATCTTCCAGGACCACCCGCAAGTGGCCGGACGCATCCCCCGCGACCAACTTGCGCCGCAAACTGTATCCGTCCTTCAGCGAGGCGCGAAGCCGGTCCTCGGTCAAGCTCAGCCGGATGGTGAGGAAGACGAGGTCCCCTCCAGCATATTCAGGCGATCGAACAGAATGACGGTCGCGGTCTGGGTGCTTTCCCCGCGGGCGTTCAGACGGTTGGACGAGACCCCTGGAGGAAGCGGCGCGGTATTGCCGGCGGTACTGCCCCGATCGGTCTCGGCGAAGACCGCGATGGTCTGCGGCTTGCCTTTGTCCTGAATGGTGAAGTCATCCTTGGTGAGACCTTTGACGGCACCCTTGTCGGTATGGACCACCACATCGACTTCGACCAACTGGCTGCCGGTCCGGTAAGTGGGCTGCGCGGCCGCGAGCGCAGCGGCACACAATAAAAGGCTGCGGCGAGACCTGAGGTTCGAAGACCTGAGGTTGCGAGGGAACAAAATACGCTTCCCTTCCTCGACGAGCATATCTCAATTGAACTTCCGAAAAACAAAGCCCTGGCAAAAACAAACCGCCTCACGACCCGAAGGCAGCGAGGCGAAAGTTAGATCGCAATCGGCGAGGGCCGCTTAGAAGCGCAAAGGGTGCGGCGCGCGCCCCGAATCAATCCAGAAATCAATCGCGCCGCACTCCGTTTTGCGCCGGCTTCCTGGAAACGTGACGCGGCCGACGATCTGGCCGCTGCGAGGTTGGTCCCCGCCTCCGCCGGCCGTAGTCATGTAACCAAAACCGCTGGTATAGAGACCGTTGGTCTGTCCAATGAAGGCGGACGGGTTTGCAGCGGACGGCATTGGAATTTGGATGCGGTTGAAATTGTTTTTGAACTCCGCCCGGACCTGGATTTTGTATTTCCCTTCCTTGCCGATTGGGAACAGGCGGCCGAAGCTCATATTTTCGACGGGATGCCGCTGCCAGCGGTAACCGTTGTAGTACGGCGCGGCGGTCCCAAAGGCGCCGGGCGCGGCGTCGACCCACGCCGCCGGATTCAGAGCGAGCGTGGTCTGCGGGTTGAAGCAACCGCAGTTTGGATTGGGGATGGAGAAGAAATTCTGCCCGGCGACAACGTTCTGCATGGTTGCGCCGCCGCCCCAATACGCGGGGTCGTTGAGGGCGGGGCCGCTGAGAACGCCGCGGCCCAACTCGGTCAGCAGTTGGTTGTTGGAGAGGGGGCTTTCAATGAGCTGGCCGCTCTGATACCGCAGCACCGCGCCGATGGACCAGCCCTTCACGATGTTCGACGCAACTTTCATTCCCCGGCTGTCGCTCCTGAACCGGGGGTGGTGTAAGTTCCCAGATCACCATCAGGTTGGGACGGCCCGGCTCGAAAGCTGCTTTTGCAGGCCCCGATTAAACACGTCATTGACCACGGGCACGCTGGATGTGAGGTAAGTCGTGTCGGAATTGGCGCCGAGGGTAAGCTCTTTGGAATAAGTATAGGAGCCTTGAATCTCAAAGCCGTGCGAATAACGCTTGGTCAGTTTGGTCTGAAGCGAGTCATACCAGGAGTCGCCGATGGGCGGTCCGAGGTAGGGAGGAACGCCGGTCCACTGCGGATAAGGCCGCAGGGCCTGTTCCAGCGGTTCGGTCACGGGGAACCCCGGATAAGGCAGACCATAGCCCGCCTGGAGCACCAGAGGTGAGTTCAAGGGCAGGGTTAAGAGCGCCCGCGAGGTCGCGCTGTTCATGTTAATGCCGAGACCCGCCATCTGAGTGATATTCAGCGCATCGTAGGCTTGCGCATCCAGAGTGGGCGCGGTCTCATACGCGCCGCGGTTGCCCACGTAATTGGCCTCGACCACCAGGTTGCGGTAGATTTCCCGCTGCAATCCAAGGCTCCACTGGAACACCCGCGTCGGGCGGGTGTTGGGGTCGATGAAGATAGCCGGCGATTGAGGCGTATAGCAAGTCGTCGAGGTCTGGTATGCACTTTGCCCCGCGGGACAGGCCACCGCGGTCGGATACTTGCTTTCGTTGAAGTTCGGCCAGGTGAGATTTGGGTAGGGATTGCCCGCAGCCAGGTTGGTGATTTCCGCCTGCCCGAAGGAAGGCGCGTTGAAGGTATAGAAATCCGCCACGCTGTAGGAGAGATAGGCGTCATCCCGCGGTGGTTGAGTAAACCAATCCCGCTCCGCCGCGCAGCACCGTCTTCGAATCGAGCTGGTAGGCTACGCCCAACCGCGGCCCAAAGTCGAAGGGATAGTCCTTGGCGAACTGGCAGCCGCAGCGTCCTGGGCCGCTGCCTTCGTAGACCACCGCGCCGAGGCGATCGATTTCGTCGTTCATGGTGCTGAAGGAAGCGTCCTGCATACGGCCGTGCTCTTCCCGCAAGTAGGTCTGGTAGTCGTAGCGCAGGCCGTAGTCGACGGTCAACTTGCGAGTCACCTTCCAACTGTCTTGCGCATACAGTCCGATGCCGTGGTTGCCCAGCTTGGTCTCGGTGGGCGGCGAAATTGTCAAGCTGTCGATCTGGCCGAGGAAGAAGCTGGCATACGCGAATCCAGTGGTTTGTCCAAACAGGTTCTGGCCGTTCTGCCACGGGTCTGCCGTTTCGTTGGCGGAAATACCGAAAATACCGTTAGCGCGGGCGTTGGAGATCTCGGGGATGCTCTCGATATACAATTCGCCGCCGAACTTGAAGGTGTGATTGCCTTTGACCCAGGTCAGGGCGGCGTTGGCGGTGGGCTTCTCCTCCCACAGCTTCTGCGCGGAAGCGGGTCCAGCGCCAATGCCCAGGCTGACGCCGCCGCCGAAGGCGGAATCAGCGCCGGAGAAGCTCGGGAACAGGGTGTTGTCGTAATATCCCGTCAGTCCCAGAGAGGTGACCGTGTTGTAACCCGGAGTGGGAGGGATCAAGCTGGGATTATAAGTTTCCAGATATCCAATCCCTAAATGCAACAACAACGTCGGGCGGATGGTTTGATCGTAGTTGATGCGAATGGTGTCGTTGCGACTGTGCGTCGTGGCGACGCCGCCCATTGGGTTGGGATCTCCGTCATTATTGGGCGACGTATTCAGTAAATGCGAATAATACCCGGAAATCTTGATTGTCGGACTGAGCGACTCATCCAGCTTGAACGACGGGTTGGTGTAGTGCGTGAAGTTAGAATACTGCGGGACCTGATAATTGTTGATCGGGCCGGGAAGATTCGGCTGCGGGAACATGGCCTGAATCTTGGCAAAGGTCGGGTCTTCCATCGTCAGTGGAATGGTGTTATTCGGAAACGGCATGCGAGTGATCGAGCCATTTGGCTGGGTCACGTTGCTATTCGGCTCGAAAATTTCGTTATTGTAAAGCGTCTGACCGTCTGAGTCCGTTCCGATGGGGGTGGTTCCCTCCGCGGCGGAGAAGTTTCCGGTCCGATAGGCCGGGGTCGGAACCGTATACACGGTGTTGCCGACATTCACGCTCTGCCGGTACTGCTCAAAGTTAAGGAAGAAAAAGGTTCGGTTGTGGCCGTTGTAATGGGGCAAGATCACCGGGCCGCCGATGGTAAAGCCGTAGTCGTTCTGGCGCACTGGATTGCGAATGTGCTGGCCGTCCTTTTCGCTGTTGGTCGCGCCCGCGTTGGTCCAGGGCAAGCCGGCGTTCAAAACTTCATTCACGAAGTAATCGTAGAGGCTTCCGTGGAGTTGGTTGGCGCCGGACTTCATGGTGAAGTTAAAGTAGCCGCCCGCCGCCTGCCCGTATTCCGCGGCGAAATTGCTGGTTTGAACCGACACTTCCTGGATGGCGTCGACGCCGCTCTGGTTGATGGTCGTGAACTGCCGCCATAACCCGTTGGTGGCATCCTGGCCTTCAATGCGGATGGCCTCGGTATTGCTGGGCAGTCCGTTCACTCGCAGTTCGCTGTTGGACGCGAACTCCACGCCGGGAAGAAGATAGGCAAGATCGAGCGGGTTGCGAATGACGCCCACGCCAAAGCCTTGGGCGCCTCCCAGAAATATAACCGGGAGACTGTCCAATTGGTCGACGGTGACGGTGTGGCTTATCTCCCCGCTTTCGGTCTTCAGCAGCGGAGCCGCTTCAGTGACCGTGACCGTTTCACTGGACTGGCCAACCTCCAGCTTTACGTCCTGGCGGGTGTCGGTCGCGACCACCACTTCCAGGTTCTCGCGAACGTACTTCTTGAAGCCCATCACCGTGACCGTGAGCGTGTACTTCCCGACCGGGAGAGCCTGGACCGTATAATTCCCGGTGGCTGAACTTCCGGCCTTATAAACTTCGCCGGTATTTGCGTTTTTAATTTCAATAGGAGCGTTTGGCACCACGCCGCCTGTTGGGTCCGAAACGGTGCCTGTGATGGCGCCACGGTCGCTCTGAGCCATCGCCGCGGTAGCGCCGAGCAAGAGGGCAAACAGAATCGACGAGGATCGCATGAGACTACCTCCTGTTGGCACACCCCAAACTAACTTTCGCTCGAGCAACAACCCGAAACAAATTTCCGTTGCGATTAAACGCACCTGAAGCAAATCCGGCGGCGAGCAGGGCCCATGTTCGCCTCCAATCTCAACCAAGCTTATCGCAAGCGTGCGGAGAGGACAAACGCCCGGCGGGTTGCTGGAAAACGCACGCTGACCGCTCCGTGACCGTCGCGGTTGGGAAGGTTTCGTTGACGGTACACAACTTACGCGAACCGCGCATGAGCAAGCGGCGCGTAGGCGTTATTCAGCAGCCTGCCAAGAGCGCCTACTTCGCCTTCGTTCCAGTGGACGCGGAATCGAACCTTGCCGGCTCGCCGCCGCAGTCGTGCTGCCGGTGGTGGAGGCCGGTCGCTGCGTGGGGCTGGTGCGCATTCACGATCTGTAGGCAAAAAACCGGGACAGTACTGGACTGCACCAGCTTTTTGCGTCTACTGCTTGCCGATCGGTACGCTGACCGAGCCGATCGCGCCGGTAGCGGCATCCTCCAGGACCACACGCAAGTGGCCGGACGCATCACCCGCAACCACCTTCCGCCGCAAACTGTATCCGTTCTTCAGCGAGGCGCGGAGCCGATCCTCCGTCAGAGCGATCCGGATGGTTTCGAGCGATCCCTTCGTGGATTCTGACGGCGTGAGCAGCGTACCGAACGCGATGGTGGCCACCCACCGGTCCTTCTGATGCTCCAGATGCAGGCCCTCGAGGTCCAGCGTCATCTCCAGATTATAGACGCCGGGTGCGTCTTTGACCGGCGTCGCCGAAGCACGCAATCCCAACTGCGTGGCTTCGAGCGGATTCTGCATTGACTCGTTGAGCCGCTCGCGCCAATGCCCGTTGGCCGAGTTCTTGGCATCCAGGGCGAAGTAGCCCTTGCGGGCTCGCACATCTTCGATAGGAGTTCCCTTGTGCGCCACCTTGACGGAGATCGAGTGATAACTCCCATCCATTTTTTCATCGGATGGATAAAATCCCAGCCGGTAGGTCACTTGGCCGTCCTCCAGGATGCTTTTGATCGCGCCCGTCGCGTCGTTGGTCGCATAAAATGCCTCTCCACCGGTCCCGCCCGCAAGTAGGTTCATGGTATCGATGCCCGGAGCGGTCAAGCTGGCCCGGGCCAGGGCTCCGGAGGTCTCGTGCTGGGTCGGACCCACTGCGGCGGGTAGGGCGCCGCTGGCCACTCCGCGGGGGTCGATCGGATACACCGCGACATTGGCTCCGTTGAGCGCCCGAATGGCGTGGTTGATTTGCGGACCGAAATCCAGATATTCGTTCCCTGCTAGCCCTAGGGTGCTGCGTTGGGTTAACTGGATCGCCGGGAAACTGCCCGAAATCCACACCAGCTTTTTGCGGCCCGGCAATCCGGAAAGGTGCTCCGCGATCGCTTCCAGCGCGGCCTGTGTGATGTAGACCTGGTCCCGTAGCGCATAATCGGTCATCTCGCTGGCGGCGGCCATCGCATTCGCTTGCAGGAGTGCCAGACCCCCGCCCTCGATCATTGGGTTATTGATTTGACTCTGGAGATCCGTCAGATCCGGGGCGGAGAGGTCGGCGGACTGTTCCGCTTTGGTCCGGCGCAGGGCTTGAATCAAGGGAAGCGGGTCGTCGGTGAAATCCTGAATCACGCGCAGGTTCTTGACCAGAATGTACACCGCCGCCGGATCTCCGGGGTTCATCGTCTGGAGATACTTGATCACCTGGTTGCGGACCCAGGCTTGGTCGGGCGTCTCGGTGTTCAGCGCATCCCACAGAATCACGGTCGGGCGGGCGGGTTCCTCGCCGGTTCGCGTGAGGCGGTTGGAGACGACTCCAGGCGCAAGCGGTGAAGCCTTCGCGCCGTTCCGCGCCGCCGAAGACTGAACGCTGAAGAGCGCGATTTGCTGCGGTTTTCCGTCATCCAGGATCGTGAAATCGTTCTTGGTAAAGTTGGCGGCAGGCCCGTGCTTGCCGTCCACCACGACGTCCACCTCAACCAGTTGCGTGTTTACGCGAAACACAGACGGTTCGTCCGCGGCCCAGCCAAGGGTCGCCAGCGAGAGCGGCAGAATCCATCCGAGCTTGAGCATGGGGCTTATTTTCCGGGCAACGGAATGCGCACCGATCCAGCCTCGCCCGTGGCCGTGTCCTGGATCACCACACGCAGCGTCCCTGTCTTGTCGGGCGCGGGGACGGTATTGTCGATGGTCACCCCTCCCACCAGTCCCTGGCGGAGCTGATCGTCGGACAGGCTTAGACTATTCGGGCTGACCGAGACTTTCGGCTGGCCGCCGGACTCGCTGGCCAGCGCCAGATCGAACGAAGCAAACCATTTGTCGGCGCGTCTTTCGAATTGCAAGTCCCTCAAGTCGACTCTGACCTGTACCGCGTCGATGCCCGGCCGGTTTGGAAGCGGAGCCGCGGCAGCCATGACGCCGATCCGATTCGCGTCGAGCCGGTCGGCCACCAGTTCATTCATCTGCGGATGTACCCGGTGAGCGGCCGCCAGATAGCTTTTGCGGTAGGAGATCTTCGCCCCCGAGGTCTCCGCCTTCTTCGATAATTTCACGCTCAGATCGTGCTTTTTTCCATCCAGCGCCTTGTCGTCCACGTAAAAGCCGAGGGTATAAGAGACGTCGCCGGAGTCAATTGCTTCGCGCATCGGCGCGGCGATATCGTTCACGTTGATGAACGCCTTTCCGCCGGTTTGATTGGCGATCTGCTCCATGGACTCGACTCCTGAAAGGCCGCTGCCGGGAGCCGAATTGTCGAGCGCTTTCATTCCTTTGCCGCCGCCCCCTTTTCCGCCTCTGCCGCCGCCGGAGGATGCGTCATCGCTATTAGAGGAATTATCGGCGGACTTATTGGCGGAACCGGTCTGCGGGAACGCGGTTCCGGCTCCCCGTGGATCGATCGAGTACAGTGCTATATTCTCGCTGCCGAGGAGGTTCGCGATATTGTTCACTTCCGCTTCAGATTCGGTCCTCCGGTTGGGATCGTCCCCATAGGTCAGAGGAAAACTGCTGGTGATCCAGATCAGGCTTTTGCGTCCGGGGACCCCGGCCATGCGCCGGGCGATCGCCCGAAACGCTTTCGTGGTGATCTCGGCGCGCGCAGCGCGATCAAGCGGATACCCCGTCGCGAGAAGATCGCGTAGCTTCGCGTCCAGTGCCTGCTCGGCAGGCGTTGCCCCCGTCTTTTGCGGCGAGGCGCTCGCGCGCTTGGCCGCTTCAATCAGCGGCTCGGAATCTTCGGTGAAGTCGCGCACCACCGTGAGGTCTTGAAACAGCGAGTACAAGCCGACCCTCTCCGTCCCTTTCAGCGAAGCTAACAACTCCATGACCTGGCGCGCAGCCCGGGCCTGCGCTCCGCTCAGTGCGCCTGTACTACTACTGTTGCTGCTGCTGGCGCTTGTGGTGCTCGGCACCTCCGCGATGTTCAGGCGGTCAAAGAGAATCACGGTCGCGGTCCGCGCGCTCGCGCCGCTCGAGTTGATACGATTGGAGCCCACGCCGGGAGGCAGCGGCGCGGCTTTACCGGTCTCCGCTCCTCTTTCGTTCATCGCGAAGACCGCGATGGTTTGCGGCTTGCCCTTGTCCTGGATCGTGAAATCGTCCTTGGTAAGGCCCTTGACCGGCCCCTTATCGTTGCCGACGACGACATCGACCTGGACCAATTGAGTCCCGGCGCGGTAAACGGGCTCGACCTGTTGGGCGGCGGCGAATACAGCCGCGCAAAGCAGTAGCGTATGACGGGACATCTTCGCCTCCAGTCTCCGCCAGCTTATCGCAAGCGTGCGGAGAAGACAAACGCCTGACAACTTCTACTTCGCCTTCGTTCCACTGGACGCGGAATCGAACTTCGCCGCCTCGCCGCCGCAGTGAATAAAGCCGAGCCGAACCGAGGGGACCCGCCGGCTCCAGTCGGGTTGCGAAGGCGGCGGGGACATTGCCAGCGCGCCAAGCGCCGATGTAATGCCGCTGGGCGACAGGCTGGTTTTCGCGAGCACGCAGCCGGCCCAAGCGTCGGCCCGCAGTTCGGGATTCCAATTCGCGGGAAGCCAGGCGGATTGTGTTACCTCGTCGATGGCATGCCCGTACACATGAGCGATGAGCGCGATGATCCCACCCTCGCCGTACTTCCCGTACACGCCGGCGAAGAACTGCGGCGAGTAGACAAGTTTCGCATCGTCCTTCGTCGCGATCAGCATCACGTTCGCCGCCGTAGGATTACGCAGCATGGCAACCTGGGGACATTTCGGAAGACAAAAGGATGCATATGCCGCGTCCACGCGGCGGACGATTTGCATGGTATCCGCGCTGGGCCGTTCGTCCGAGGATGGCTTGTAGGCCGAGGTCCCCGTGCCCAGCGCACACACGATTTCGGCGGAGGCAGCCAGTGGAAACAGAAGGATGGCGACCCCCAAAAAAGGCAGGGCCGGAATGCGAAACGTGCGGCTCTTCATATTCAAACCAGCATGCTCCAAACCAGCATATTCTCAAAACGTGAGGGCCGCCCGTTGAAGCACCTCGCGGAGCGCCGCGATCCGCTCGCCTGTGCCCGTCAGCAATCCTTCGGGAAACTTGCGATACGAAAGGATCTCGCGATACATGCGCGCCGAATCCCCGGAGTTCAGGCCCAACCCAGCCAGGTATTCGAGGCGCATCGAGAGGTCGTCATTGATCTGCGCGCCCGCCAGCATGGGCTGCAAATCCGGAGCGCGGCCCGCATAGGTCGCCAGCAAATCCAACGCGGAAGGGAGACCAACCTCGGCAAGGGACGCGGAGACGCGCGCATAACCGGTCGTCTTCAAGCGCTGGTCCATGACATCGACGTCAATCGCGGATTCCTCCGCCCGCCCCAACAGCACCAGGTCGTATCCGTCTCCATCCAGGTAGTTGCTCCAAACGGTGGCGCCGGGGAAGACGCTGAAAAAGGTCGCCAGCTCGGTTCTGACGGTATCCTCGTCGCTCTCATAAAGGGGTAGCCACTGCGCCGCCACGCCGCCTGGATTCAGGTGACGCTTCACCAACTCATAAAACTCCCTTGAATAAAGAGCCGACGTGCCTTTCACCCATGGATGAATTGGATCGGTGGTGATGACATCGAACTTATCCGGGCTGGTGAGGATATAATGCCGCGCATCGTCGTAAACCACGTTTGTGCGGGGATCCAGCAGCACATTATTGTTCTGTTGAGCGAAAAACTTGCCGGAGGCGGGCGGAATCAGAGGCTCCAGTTCGCAGATGACAATACTCCGCACGTCCGGATAAGGAACAAACGACCCCGCCGTCACTCCCGCTCCGAATCCAATCACCAGCACCGAGCGCGGATTAGGCAGCCCCGAGCGCGCGCCAAGCGAGCCCGTACTGAGATGGATCAGCGCCGGCAGATGTCCCATCATTCGCTGCAACCGCATGTCGACGGGCTCCGAGGATGCCTCGGCCTTCCCGCTGACATAAAAGACGCGGTCGTCCGTGCGGTCCCCCCGCTGCGCGACTACCACGGAGGAGTTGATTCCTTCCCCCACAAACAAAGGCGCGGGCGAGTTCCCCCCTATCCCCAAGTGGGCCGCCCGCAGAGAGGGCGCCACGCGGCGGCCATAGGCGATCATTTGCCAGGGAACCTCGGAGATCGTGGAACTCGCCATCCATGCCAGCGCCGCCGCAGCCGCGCATCCGGCGGCGAACCGCATCGGGCTTTTCTTGATGAAACCTGGCTTGATGAGACCCGGCTCCAGGAAGCCCAATGGAGCCAATGCCGCGACTGCGCTCGCCGCCGCCACCCAAATCAGAATTTGTTGCGATCCCGCGGTTCCCGCGGAGGGAATCAGGACCAAGCTGAACAGCAGCGCGCCCACAATTGCGCCGGCGGTATTCGCGGCGTAAACTTCCCCGGTCAGGCGCGCCGGATCTTCTCCCTCGCCCGCCGCACAGGCCAGGGCAAGCGGAAAACTCGCGCCCCACAACAGAGCCGCCGGCATGATCGCCCAGGCGCATCGAAGCACATCTATCTCGAAGTTCATCCACGGGTTGATAGAGAGCGTCGGATCCACCGGCCAATACGGCAAGGCGCGAGCCAGTGTGAAGGCCGTCCAGGCGCACGCAAGTGCGATCAGAAGCTGACAGCCGGCTAGCGCCAGCCGCGGGTCCCTGAATCGCCGGATTGCGAGCGATCCCGCGCCGCTGCCGGCCCACAAGCCGACGAGAAACACCGCCAGAATAATCGAGAAGGTGTATACGGTCGCGCCGAGAAGAAGCGACAGCAGCCGCGTCCACACAACCTCCGCGCCGAGGGCGGCAAGTCCCGACAACCCAATGCTCACGTAGATCCAGATCGCACCGCGCGCGCGCAATGGCGGCGCGGTCACGCTCGGATCAACCTCGCTTAATTCGGCTCGCGTGGGACCTCCAGTTCTTGCGGGAAGCAGGAAGGCAATCAGCGCCACCGCCGCATTCATCGACGCCGCGGCGTAAGTCGCCACAGCGAGATCGTGAACCCTCAACAGGTAGAATCCGGCTAGGACACACCCGGCCACTGCACCGCAGGTATTCGCGCTATAAAGCAGCCCGAGCCAAGAAACCCGCCCGGATGCCGGCCCTACCCACCGCGCTTCTGAAGAACTCGCCCGCACAACGGAGCCTGGCTCGGCGGAGCCATCGCGAGTTTCTGGCAATTGGGAGGGCCGAGCCGGCCCTGTGCGGGCTTCTGAAGAACTCGCCCGCGCAACGGAGCCCGATTCGGCGGAGTCTTCGACCCAACGCGCCGCTGCCGGAAAAGTACAGCCCATGAGAATGGTCGGCGGCAGCAGGCATAGGCCGGCGATCACTCCCCTAAACACTAATCCAGCCAGACCGTTCGCCGGCCCGGCCAGATACAGGCGGCCGATGAGCGGAACCCCCCATAAAGCGATGATGCCGAATACTCCGATTCCCACTTCGAGCAGCCCATAGACGCGCCGCGCGTCGAATCGCCCTGTTACTCGCATGGGCACCAGACGCGCGAACGCCACGCTTCCCAGGCACAGCCCGCCCATATAGAACGCCAGCAGCAATCCCAGCGACACCGCTGAGGATCCGATCACCAACTGCAACAACTGGAACCAAACGATCTCGTAAATCAGAGCCGCGCAGCCGCTTCCAGCCAAGAGCAGCAGGAGCGGCGTGAGAACATACGGCGAGGGGTCCGTAGCTGTTTCGAATTTGGCCGGCGCGGCCTCGCTTTTGGGGAGATCCCGACGGACGGCAACCCGGTGTTTGGACACAGCCCTCCTAGCCTAACAGGAACGGGCGCCTATGAAAATAAATCCGCCCCGCGACTCCGAAGAGCGCGAGGCGGAAATGAATTACCGTGGCTGTTTAGAACGTTAACCTGGCGACGAGCTGGGCCTGGCGCGGCGTGGTGCCGGCGCCGTTGACCGTATTCACGAAGCCGTAGCCGAGCGAAAGCGCTCCGGGCGTTCCGTTCATGAAGTTGTTCGTGTGAAGAGTCGCAGAACTCGGGTTGGAGGCCGACGGAGACGACAGGAACAGCCGATTGAAGAGGTTAGCCGTGACCTCAAAGCGGATTTGCAGGTTGACCTTGTTCTCCTTAGAGAGCGGGAAGATGCGGCCGAAACTCGCCGACTCGGCAGGCTGGCGCTGCCAGCGGTAGCCGTTCAAATACGGCGCCGAGCCGCCGTATTGACCCGCCGGGGCGTCGGTCCAAGCCGCTGGATTCAGCACCAGAGTCTTGGTGGGATCGAAGCAGCCGCAATTCGGATTTTGCAGGAACAACGGCTGGCCGGGAACTTCGTTCATCATTGTCGTCCCGCCGCCCCAAAGGGCTGGGTTGTTGGATGCGCCGCGTTGCAACTCACTCAGGAGGTTGTTGTTGGAACTGGGGGTGGGAATCAGAGCGCCGCTCTGGTAGCGGAACAATCCGGCCAGCGTCCAGTCCTTGGTGATCCACGAGGCAGCCTTTATCCCCTTGCCGTCACCCGGTATTTTGGGCGTCTGGTAGGTGAAGGAGATGATACTGATCAGCGGTTGAACTAAAGCATTCAACTGCTTGTTTTGAGCGTAGTTATAGACATCGTTGATGCGCGGCGCATCCGGAGTCAGATAAGAAGTGTCGGCTCCGGCGCCGTCGTCCAACCCCTTTTGCCACGTGAAGGCGTAATTGGCGGTGAAGCCGCGCTGGAAGCGCTTGGTGACCTTCAACTGCATAGAGTCGTACCACGTGTCGCCCAGCGGCGGACCGAGGAAGGGAGGGACGCCGTCCCACTGCGGTTCGGCGCGCAAGGCTTGACCAAGTGTTTGGGTGGCCGGGAAGCCGGGATAAACCGAAGGCACCACTTGCAAATGGTTGGGCAGCGTCACGATCTGCAAATTCGGGAACGCCTGCTGCACCAGCGGAGAGGTAATCGGCGTGTTGAGCAGCAACAAGCTGCTGGCGCTGCTGGTATTGATACCTGCGGCCGCAACCTGCGGTAGAGTCAACGCATTGTAGTTGGGGATATCAAGCAGGGGAGCGGTCCACCACACCCCGCGGTTGCCCACATAGGCGATGTCCACCACCAGGCCCCTGGCCAACTCGCGCTGGACACCGAGGCTCCACTGGATCTGGCGCGGAAGCCGTCCGGCGTTGCGGTCGATGGAGATAAACGGCGACTCCGGAGGAGTGTACCCGGGAGCAGTCTGGAACGGGAACAGCGGCGTGAAATTCGGCCAGGTTAAGGGAGCGTTGCCGAACGGATTGCCGGGAGCGAACGGGTTGCCGTAATGGAACGGCTCACCGGCCGGCACACCCGCCGCAGGCTGATCGCTGTAGGTATAGAAGTCCGGCACGCTGTACGACAGGTACGCGTTGTTAGGCGAGGTTCCGTAGGTTATACCGGCGCCCAAACGAAGCACGGTCTTTCTGTCGATCTGGTAGGCGATGCCCAGGCGCGGACCAAGGGCATATGGGTAATTGTCGTTCAACCCATGGCAACCCGGGGTTGCCTTGCAGTCACCGCCGTAGACCACGGTACCGATCCGGTTGTCGATGGCCGGGTCCGGCAAACTAAACGAAGCGTCCTGCATACGGCCATGCTCTTCGGCAAGGAGCGTTGCATAGTCATAGCGCAGGCCGTAATCGATGGTCAGCTTGTGGGTGACCTTCCAACTGTCTTGCGCGTATAAACCGAAGCTGTGGTTGCCCATACGGAGGGTATCCTGCGGCGAAACCGCCAAGTTGTTGTAAGCGCCCAGAAGGAAGCTGCCATATGCAAATCCGCTCGCGCCGTTGGAATAGGTGTTGGAGGTGGTGTACGGGTCGGCCGTTTCCGCCTGGGCGAACCCAAACTCACCGTCGGAGCGCGATCCATTTGCAATCGGCAAGCCCTCAAAAATCAGCTCGCCGCCGAACTTGAAGGTATGGTTGGCCTTCACCCATGTGAAGCTGTTGTTGAAAGTGGGCTTGGTGTCCTTCTGCCACAACGCCGCGAAGCCCGCCCCCAAGCCAATGCCCAAGCCGCCCAGGGTGGTGGAAGAGGCGCCGAAGACGTCCGGGAAGTACGGGACGTAGAAGGTGTCGTTTCCGAATAGGTTGCTCTGGTTATAGGTGTTCTGCGGCAGGGTATACACGGTGGTCTGAAGCAGGCCCGCGCCCACGTGCATAAGCAGCGTGGGGGTAATGGTCTGGTCGTAATTGATTCGAGTGGTCTGCGACAGGCTGTTGGTCGGTTCCGCGCCGGTGAAAACCTGCGTGTAGCCGTTATTATTGGGCGAATACTCACGATTGGCGGAGTAGAAAATCGAAACCTTCTTCGCCGAGCTGATGTTGTGGTCGAGCTTCAACGTCGGAATTTCGGTGTGCAAATAGCTGGTGTACAGGGGAACGTTGTAGTTGTTGACCAGGGCGCCGTTGGTCGCCTTCGGTATCAGAGCCAGGATTGCCGCCGAGGCAGGATCAAAGCGCGTCAACGGAATTTGTTGGTTCGGGAACGGCGTCCGGACCACCTGTCCGTTGACCGTCTGCTGGGTGAGTGGATCGAAAACCTGATTGGCGAGCAGTGTGGTGCCGAGCGGATCGGTCTGGGGCACGCCGCCGAGCAGAAGCTGGGGAGTATCCGCCGCGGGGAGGCCGAGGTTGCCTTGCAGCATGGCCGCCGTGGGCACCGTCCCCAGGCCGTTGCTGGTCGAAGTGTTTTGGGCGTACTGCTCATAGCTGAAGAAGAAGAAGGTCTTGTTCTTGCCATGGTAGAGCTTGCCCAAATCCACGGGACCACCGAAAGTGCCGCCGAAATCGTTGCGGCGGAGCCGATTGCGCACCAGTTGACCGTCCCTCTCGGAGTTGGTCAAGCCGGCGTCGGTGAAAGGCGTACCGGCATTCAACGCCTCGTTGACAAAGTAGTCGAAAGCCCCGCCGTGGAACTGGTTGGTGCCGGACTTCATGGTGTAATTGATGTAGCCGCCGCCCGCCTGGCCGTACTCGGCGGCGAAGTTGGAGGTCTCAACCACCACTTCCTGAATCGCATCGACGTTGGTCTGGTTTTGGGAGTTAATCTCTTTCCAGAAACCGCTGGTGGCGTCCTGGCCCTCAATGCGGATGGTCTGCGAGCTGGAAGGCATTCCATTGATTACGAGTTCGTAGTCGCTCCCGAAAGTTGCGCCCGGGAGCAGGCTCAAAGCCGCTAGAGGGTTGCGAACGCCGGCGCCATCGCTGCCGATGGTGAGGATTGGGAGGGCATCCAGACTGGCAGTGGTCACGTTGTGGCTCAACTCGCCGCTCTCGGTCTTTAGAAGCGGGGCTTCCGCCGTGATGGTGATCGACTCGGCGGCTGCGCCGACTTGTAGCGTGAAATCAATGCGGAAGGTAGTCTGGGCGACCACCTCGACGCCGGGCCGGAGTTCTTTTTTAAAGCCCGGCGCCGTGACGGAGACCTCGTAGGTGCCGGCCGGCAACTCGGCAATGGTGTAATTGCCGGTACCGGACGTCGCCGATTTGTAGACCACACCGGTGTTGGTGTTTCTGGCTTCGACCGGAGCGCCGGCGACAACAGCGTTTGCGGGATCGGAAACTGTTCCGGTGATGGTACCGGCGCTTTGGGCCATCGCAGATCCGGCACAAAGCAGCAGAGCGCACGAAATCGACAAGGATCGCATGAAATTCCCCTCTAAGCTATATGGCAGGCTAACGCACCCACAGAATATATGCCTGCGAGAAAACTGCATGCAAGTATATCCGGGTTGCCTTCAGACGTCAACAGAAAAAAAAATAAAAAAAATGGAATCGCGACTATGAAAAACGGAAGCTGTGGCCAGGCCCCGGAGGCAGAGCGCCTTGCGGGAACAGTCGCCTGCACCGGGTTCAGCCGGAGTGGCTCAAGCGGCCGCCGGCGCTTGAGTTTAGAACATTTTCGCAAATTGTCGTAGACCCTCCGTCACAGCCGTCAGCAAGCGGTGGTCTTGGTGATTATGGTTTCCGGGAGCGGCTCCAACCATCGGAGATGCTGAATTTGGCAGCGCCGCTCCGGGCCGTCAGGGACGCTCCAAGGTTATATCCAACTTCGGTGCGTCCGGCGTTCCGAGCGTATCGAGCTGAACCTGGATTTTTTCAATATCCGGAGTCGTGGGATCTGAATTCATGTAATTCGCGATGTGTTGCTTGGCGCCGTTCACGTCGCCTTTGGCCAGGGCGATCATCCCGAGCACGTACTCGACCCGGTGCAGCCGGTGCGCCGGATCCAGGCTCTGAGCTGTTTTCAAACTCTCCTCGGCGCCCGCGAGGTCCTTCAACTCAAACCGGGTGATCCCCTGCTGAAGATAGATCTCCGCATAAAAGCGATTGTCGAGTTTCAGCAGCGCGTCTTCGTTCTTGGCGGCGGCCCCCCAGTCACCCAGCTTGTTGGAAATTCGCGCGAGCCTCAAGTACGGCGAGACCAGCTTGGGATTGGCTTCGACGGCGTGCAGGAGAGCTTCCCGCGCTTCCATGAGCATCCCGTGCTGCTCATAGACCGCGCCGAGAATGTTCCAGCCGTCCGCGAATTTGGGGACGGCCTTCACGGCAAGCTGAAGCTGTTTGATGGCTTCGTCCGGATTTCCGGCGTCCAGAGCTTTCGCCGCCGCCTTATACGGGGCCCGCGCTTTGCCCGGCGCTTCGTCCTCGGGAATCAGCACGACCGTATTGCCCCCTCCGGTATCGCGCGGCTGGAGAATCAAGTCCTCTACCTTCACAACCTTGTTCTGTTGGAAATCATTGAGATTTATCTTGTCAAGGTCGTATCGGGTAGAGGAGAATCCCGGCATCGTCGCGCGGAGGAAGCACGTTCGCGTATTCTCCGGGTCATAATCCATCCGCCAAGTATAGTGGCCCTTCTTATCGGTGAGGGGGCCGGACCCCGAGCCTACAACGTCGCTGCAAATCCGTTCGATTCCCACGGTCTTGGGCGGAGGCGAGCCGTCCGGCATCACCACATTCCCTTCCACGATGATCGTGTAGTAATCGGCGGTTGCGGCCTGGATAAACGCAAAAAGGCCCGCAACTAGGCAGGCTCTCCAGAATACGTGCTTCAAAGTCATGAAAACATCCACCTGCTGCGTAGTACTTCGCTACCTACCAGAATGTTACTATACAATTCTAGCCTCTTCCCCGTCGAAGGCAATGGCAACTCAGCAAGAGGGCAAATGGCGGGTGTTTCCAGCCGGCAGGTTCTGCCGGCTCCCTTTCACGAATACGAGCTGGACGGCGCGTACGACGAGATGGTTGCGTCGAACGGAGCCGCGCGTCCTCATTATGAGCGCCTGTATCACGGCATCCTCAACCTGGAGGCGGGCGAACTGCGTCGGCGCCAGCAGATCGCGGATCTGTCGTTCCTGCACCAGGGCATCACCTTCACCGTGTACGGCCGCGAAGAAGGCACCGAGCGAATCTTTCCCAACGATCCTCTTCCGCGCATCCTGACGCAGGAGGAATGGTCGCGTATCGAGCGCGGCCTGGCGCAGCGGATCACCGCGCTGAATCTGTTCCTGAAGGACATCTATAACGAAGGACGAATTCTGAACGCCGGCGTAGTGCCGCGCGACATGATTTATAGCTGCAAACATTTCCGCCGGCAGATGCGCGCGTTTTCGGTGCGCAAGGACGCTTACATCTCGGTGGCCGGCACGGATCTGATCCGCATGCCCTCGGGCGAATTCGTGGTGCTGGAAGATAACGTGCGCGTGCCCAGCGGCGTCAGCTACATGCTGGTGAGCCGGGAGGTGACCAAACGTATTTTCCCGCGCACCTTCCGGGAGTGCGGCGTGGCCCCCATCGAGCACTATCCGCAAGCGCTGCTGGCCCATCTGCGCGGGCTAGCGCCGCAGGGATGCAGCGATCCGGTGATCGCGCTGCTGACGCCCGGGGTCTTCAATTCGGCTTATTTCGAGCACGCCTTTCTGGCGCGGCAAATGGGCATCGAGCTGGTGGAAGGCCGCGACCTGGTGACGCACGACAACTTCGTGTACATGCGCACCACTGCCGGGTTGCGCCGGGTGGACGTGATCTACCGCCGCATCGACGACGACTTTGTGGATCCGCTGGTGTTCCGCCAGGATTCCTCCCTCGGCGTGCCGGGGCTGTTCAACGCCTACCGCGCCGGCAACGTGAGTCTGGCGAACGCCCTGGGCACGGGCGTCGCCGACGACAAGGCCATTTACGCTTATGTGCCCGCCATCATCCGCTACTACCTGGGCGAAGATCCGGTGCTCAACAACGTGGAGACCTACCAGATGTCGGTCCCGGCGGAGCGGCAGATGGTGCTGGATCATCTGGAGCGCTACGTGGTGAAGGCGGTGGGGGAATCGGGCGGCTACGGCATGCTGATCGGGCCGCATTCGACTGCGGCGGAGCGCGAGGATTTTCGCCGCCGCGTCGAAGCCGATCCGCGCAACTACATCGCCCAGCCGACCATTTTGCTCTCGCGCGCTCCCTGCTTGATCGACGGCACGGTGCAGCCGCGCCACGTGGATCTGCGGCCCTACATTCTTTATGGCGACCGCATCACCATCGTGCCCGGGGGACTGACGCGGGTGGCGTTGCGCAAAGGCTCGCTGGTGGTGAATTCGTCGCAGGGCGGCGGCAGTAAAGATACCTGGGTGCTGCAACACTGATATGCTTTCCCGCGTCGCCGACAGCTTGTATTGGATGAGCCGGTACCTGGAACGCGCCGAGCACACCGCCCGCGTCATCAACATCCAGTTGAACCTGATGCTGGAGCGGGGCGTGGGCTCCGACGACGCCTACTGGGCGCACGTGCTGCGCACTCTGGGCATCGAGCTCAGCGCCGCCGAAGCGGCCGAGGCGCAGATGCTGGCGGTCTCCCTGGTGCGCGATACCCGGCATAAAGCCTCCATCGTGGCGTCCATTATCGGCGCACGCGAGAACGCGCGCCAGGTCCGCGAACAAATCAGCTCGGAGATGTGGGAGCAGTTGAACCGCCTGTTTCATTCGGTGCGGGAGTGGGGCGACGGATCGGCCTGGGACGCGCGCGAGTTTCTCCAATCCGTGAAGGAAGGCTCGCATCTGTTTCAGGGCATCACGGATTCCACCATGACCCACGGAGAGGGCTGGCAGTTCATCCAGGCGGGCCGGTTTCTGGAACGCACCGTGGCCGTGTCTTCGCTGGTGGGCGAGCATTTCCGCGAGTTGCCGGTGGCGCGCGAAGAGTCCGAGTCCGAGTCCGAGGCCGACCCTGTGCACCTGGAGTGGATCGGGCTGTTGCGCTCCTGCACCGCCTTCGAGGCGTATTGCAAGGCTTACACCGCGGATCTGCAACCGGACCGCATCGCCGAGTTCCTGGTGCTGCATCCCACCTTTCCGCATTCCATCCGCTTTTCGGCGGGGGCGCTCGAAAAGGCGGTGCGCGAGATCGGCAGGGAAGTGGCCGGCCGCAGATCCTCGCGCGTGGAGCGCATCGCGGGCCGGCTGCATGCAACGCTGAGCTTCGGCCAGATCGACGAGATCATGCACGCGCGGCATGAACACGTATCTGGAAACGGTGCTGCGCCAGACCGGGCAAGTCCACAGCGCGCTGCATCAGACTTATATCGCCTATCCGATTGAAGCTGCCCTGGAGGCTTAGATATGAGGCTTGAGCAGATGTTCTATACCATCCGGCACCTGACCCGCTTCCGCTACGAATCTCCGGTGAGCGAGAGCCTGATGGAGGTGCGCATGCACCCGCGCACCGAAGGCGCCCAGCGCTGCCTGTCGTTCCAGCTCTCGGTCGATCCGCGCGCACGCGTCAACGTGTATCGCGACTATCTGGGCAACAGCGTGCATCATTTTGATGTGCCCGGTAAGCATGAAGAGCTGGCCATTCTGGCGGAGTCGCTGGTGGAGATGGAAACGCCGGCGGAGCTGCCGGAGAAGCTGGCGCCAGGTGCGTGGGAGGAGTTGGACGCGCTGGTGGCGGCCGGGGACTATTGGGAGATGCTGAACCCCAGCTCCTTTGCTTGTCCCAGCTCCGCGCTGGGGGAGCTGATCGAGGAGCTGCAGGTGCAGCGCCGCGGCGATCCGCTGACCTTCCTGATCGAGCTCAACGCCGCGATTTACGAGTGGTTCGATTACGTGCCCAAGTCCACCCAGGTGGATTCCCCCATCGACCAGGCGATTGAGGCGCGCAAGGGCGTGTGCCAGGATTTCGCGCACGTCATGATCGCGCTGGTGCGGCACGTCCGCGTTCCCTGCCGTTACGTGAGCGGCTATGTGCACCCTAGGGAGGAAAAACTAAGGGAAGACAAGGTGCGCGAACGCTCCTCCGCCGACGGAGCCACGCACGCCTGGGTGGAAGCGCTATTGCCGGGCCTGGGCTGGGTGGGTTTGGACCCGACCAGCAACCTGCTGGCGGGCGAGCGGCACATCCGCACCGCCATCGGACGCGACTATGCCGATGTGCCTCCCACCAAGGGTATCTTCAAAGGCGACGCGGCCAGTGAGCTGGCGGTGTCGGTGCGCGTGGCTCCCTCAGACGCGCCGCCTCCTCCGGATGCCGACCTGCGTGCGCCGGTCGATTGGGTCGCCGCCGCTTCCGCTCCCGTATATCCGCCGCTCGACGAAGTCATCGCCCAGCAACAGCAACAGCAACAATCGTCGGGCAGATAATTCCGTTTCAAACTGAAACAACGGTCATTTTGGGATTCGAATTTAGCGCGTTAAAGCGCCGGATTTTAATTGCTCCCACGCGGTTATCCGCATATGATCATCACGCAGGCACGCTCAGAGCTTGAGCACAGAGGAGACTGCGTCGATGATTTGTAAACTTCCGCGTTCCACGTTTTCGAGACTCGTTCCGGTGTGGTTGTACGGCGCCGCGTGGTTGGTGTTGGCGTCCATGACACCCGTGAGCTTTGCGCAGCAGGTCAAGCCGGACCCCGTACCCTTGAAGAACTGGCCCGTGCGGAAGCCGAGCGGGAATGAGACCAGCGGGAAAGAGCCGAGCCTTCAGCCCGGGGGCCCGATCGAGAGCAACCCCGGATTAGTGTACATCGCGATCACGCCTTGCCGCCTCATGGATACGCGCTCGGGGCCGCCCAGCCCGTTCGGTCCGCCTGCGCTTGTTGCCGGTATGGCGCGGATCATTCCGGTTCCCTCCTCCAGTTGCGGCGTGCCGGTGGCAGCGGCCTATTCGCTCAACTTCGTTTCCATCACTCCGGTTGGGCAGCCGGTGAATTGGATCGCGGCGTGGCAGGACGACACAGCGTGGCCCGGGACGGTGATTTTGAACGCCACGCAGGGTGGCATCATAGACGACTCCGCCATCGTGTCGGCGGGCACCGACGGGGGTATCCAGGTGCTGAGCACCAACAACGGCGACCTTGTGATCGACATCAACGGGTATTTTGTTCAGGCCACCACCGTGGAGGGCCCGACCGGCCCGACGGGAGTGACCGGAGCAACGGGAGCAACGGGGGCAACGGGAGGAGCACCCGGAGCGACCGGAGTCACCGGCGCCACCGGAGTCACGGGAGCCACTGGAGTCACGGGAGCGACCGGCGCGACCGGATTCACCGGAGCGACCGGAGCGACGGGATTCACCGGCGCGACGGGATTCACCGGCGCGACCGGATTCACCGGAGCGATGGGCGCCACCGGAGCAACTGGAGCAACAGGAGCAACCGGAGCGACGGGAGCCATCGGAGCAATCGGAGCAACCGGTGCTACGGGCGTCGGCCTAACCGGAGCCACGGGACCTACAGGGGCGACTGGTGCGGGGGGCAGCCTGGCCTTCGCCGACTTTTTTGCATTGATGCCGCCTGATAACGCTGCCACCGTGCCGCCCGGGACGGACGTATCTTTCCCGGAAGACGGACCTACTTCAGCCGGCTCTATCACCAGGATAGGTCCGGCCACATTTAATCTTTCGGCAATTGGCACCTACCGGGTAATCTTTCAAGTGAGCGTGATCGAAGCGGGACAATTCATTTTGACCCTCAATGGAGCCGACCTGGCCTATACCGTGGTTGGGCGTGCAGCGGGTAGCGCTCAGATTGTCGGAACGGCTCTTGTGAGTACGTCGGCGATCAATTCAATTCTCACGGTTCGTAATCCCGCGGGAAATAGCACCGCGCTCACCATTACGCCACTGGCGGGAGGAAGCCGCCCTGTCTCCGCACATCTTGTGATCGAACAGATTCAATGATCGCAGGGAAACACGGGCAGCCTGATAGAGCACGGCCTCCGCGGAATGGTCCCGCGGAGGCCCTATTCGGCCTTGCGCATGAGTTCCAGGTCGATCGTGATATCGACTCTGTCGCCGACCACAACTCCGCCGCCGTCCATGGGCATGTTGAAGACCAGGCCGAAGTCGCGGCGGTCGATGCGCGCCGCGGCGGTCAGGCCACGGCGCATGAATCCCCACGCGTCTTTGATCTCCGGAGACACCGATTCCACTTCCAGCGTCACCGGCTTGGTCACGCCATGCATGGTGAGATCGCCGGTCACTTTATAGCCATCCTCATGCGCCGTGGCTCCCGCGGCGCGAAAGGTGATCTCGGGGAACTTGGCGGCATCGAAGAAATCCGGGCTCCTCAGATGCGTATCGCGATCCGGCTCCCGGGTGCTGATGCTCGAAACGTCGATAACCGCCTCCACGCGCGCCGAGGATAAATCGGCGGGATCGAACTCCACGCTGCCTCGGACGCGTTCGAATTCGCCCTTCACGTTGGAGATCATCAGGTGACGCACTTTAAACTGCGCAGCGCTATGCTGCGGATCGATCTGATAGGTCATACGGTGTTTGGATGTTTTCAGGCCTTCTCGCGATTCACCGGCGCCTGATTCAAGTGCGCCGGGTTCATGGCCGCAATGTATCCCAAGTTGCGGTAGAGCTGCTTGTAGTCCAGGCCGCATCCCACCACGAAGCGGTCCGGGATCTCGAAGCAGCGGAAGGCCACCGGCACCTGCACGATGCGGCGCACGCTGCGGTCGAGCAAAGTGCAGATGGCCAGCGAGCGCGGCCCGCGGCCGGCCAGCGTCTGCAAAAGATAGCGGGTGGTGAAGCCCGTGTCCACGATATCCTCCACCAGCAGCACGTCCTCGTCTTCAATCGGGTCGTCGAGATCTTTAGCGATGCGCACCATGCCGGGAGCGCCGCCGCCGCGCTGGCCAAGATTGGCGCCGGCGAAACTCGAAATCGCCAGGAAGTCGATTTTCACGGGGATGGTGATGGCGCGGGCCAGCGCGGTGAGGAAAAACACCGAGCCCTTCAGTACGCCCACCAGTTTCAAATCCCGGCCGCGAAATTTTTCGCTGATCTCCGCGGCTACCTCGCCGATGCGCTGGGATACCTGTTCTTCGGTGAACAGGACGCGCTCGATTTCCGGCGGCTGGCTCACGATGCGGCCCCCGGCGTGGGCGATGGAGCGGCGTCCATGCGCAACCCGTATTTGAACACCAGATCCTGAAAATCCTTCTGGTAAAACACCTGGATGTTGATGTGCGGATAGATGGCGCGAAGCAGCTTCACTTTGCGGTTCTTCCTGGTCACCAGAGCCTGCTTCATGGTGGTGAGCTCGACGTACAAATCGAATTCGGGAAGATAGAAATCCGGCGTGAAGGCCTCCATGACGTTGCCGTCCTTGTCCCATTGAAGGGGGAAGCTGCGCGGCTCATATTGCCATTGGATGCGGTAGAAGTCGAGCAGGTTCGCGAACATTTCCTCGCTGGGATGGCCGAAAGCCGCGCGCTTGAGATGAGCCCGGCCGGCGGGGACCATTCCATGCCGCGCCAGATCCATGCGCGTGCGGAACTGAATGCGCGCTTCGGCGTCGGCGGACAACAGGCCCTGCTCGGCAAGACAGCGCGCGGCGGCGGCGGCGCGCAGCACCTCGGCCATCTGACCGGCGTCCAGGAACTCGGCATTCAGCGTAATGTCGAAGTCGCCCGGGCGAGGCGTGGACCGTCCGAAGCGGGCGCGCCGCAGGCGCTTGGCGGCGGCGTCGAGCTGGGCCAGTTCGGCCTTGGCCGCGGGACGCTCCAGCTGCCGATCGAGCATGACGTTGCCGCCGCGCCGCGCCTCCGACGCGACGATGCCGGCGCGCATCGCCTGCGGCATGGGCTGGAACAACGCTTCGGCGCCGGGAAGCGCCACCACCAGGTGATGTTCCGTGGCCATGCGCGCGACGATGGAGGCCACCGCGGGTCGCCAGGCGCGGGCCGGAATCGGGTCTTCGCCGAACTCTTCGGCGATCCACTGCGCCAGGCGCGACTCCGTCACCAATTCGAAGTGCAGCAGCTGGGCCACGCCATGCGCCGCTTCCTCAAACCGGGAGGCGGGTTCGCCCGAGATTGTCAGCAGCGCCATCTTCTAACTCCCACGCGAAAAATGGGGACATCATTGCCTGTCCCGCCCGGAAGCGTCGCCGGCAACACGAAGTTTATCGGGGCGGGGACAGGCCATGGTGTCCCCATTTTTCTTCCTCCTACGATTTCTCCAGCGCGGCCACGCCGGGCAACTCGATGCCTGCAAGAAACTCGAGCGAAGCGCCGCCTCCGGTGGAGATATGGCTGATCTTGTCCGCGACGCCGGCCGATTTGATGGCCTTCTCCGAATCCCCTCCGCCCACCACGCTGATCGCGCCGGAGCTCGCCACGGCTTTCGCCAGAGCCACCGTGCCGCGTGTCGAACGGAGGCATCTCGAAGACGCCCATGGGACCGTTCCAGATAACCGTCTTGGCGGCGGCGATCACAGCTCGAATACTCGTCGATGGTCTTGGGGCCGATATCCAGACCCATCATCCCGTCCGGCACCCGATCCACGACCTCGATTGTCCGCGCCGGCCTTCATTTCGGAGGCCACCACGTGATCCACGGGCAGCATCAGCTTGTCGCCGGCTTCAGCCATCAGCTCGCGCGCCAGGTCGATCTTGTCGTCTTCCACCAGCGATTTTCCGGTGGATTCGCCGCGCGCGCGCAGAAACGTGTACGCCATCGCGCCGCCGATCATCAGCCGGTCCACCACCTTCATCAGGTTCTGGATCACTTCGATCTTGTCGGAGACCTTGGCGCCGCCCAGAATCGCGACGCACGGCCGCGCCGGATTGCGGGTGGCCTTGGTCAGGTACTCGCAGCTCCTTGTCCATCAGCAACCCGGCCGCGGCCTGCTTGACGAACGCGATCATCCCGACCGTGGAGGCGTGGGCGCGATGCGCGGAGCCGAAGGCGTCGTTGACGTAGACGTCGCACAGCCGGGCGAGCTGGCGCGAAAATTCGGGATCGTTCTTCTCTTCCTCGGCGTGAAAGCGCAGATTTTCGAGCAGCAGCACTTCGCCCGGGCTCCGGCAGCATCGCCTCCACCTGCGGGCCGACGCAATCCGGCGCCATGGCCACCGGCCTCTCCAGCAGCTCGGCCAGTCTCACGGCCACCGGCGCCAGGCTCATCTCCGGGTTGGGCTTGCCCTTGGGCCGGCCCAAGTGGCTGGCCAGAATCAGCGCCCGCGCCGTGGTCCAGCGCGTATTGAATGCTGGGAAGCGAGGCGCGGATGCGCTTATCGCTGGTGATCTCCTTGCCGCCGGGGGCCAAGCGGAACGTTGAAATCGACGCGCATGAAAACGCGCTTGCCTTTTAAATCCAGATCGCGAATCGAGAGGGCGCTCATGTCAATTCACTCCGAACCATTGCTTGACTCGCAAACCGGTTCGACTCCAAACAGAGGCGCGATATTTCTCCGGCAGTTTGGCGGCCCTGCGGTCGCGGCCGCAGAAGACGTGCTTGGTGAATCCTTCGGCCAGCAGGCGGCCGTCCTCGGCGGAGCTGATGACGGTAGTCGAAGCGGACCAGCCGCGGCGTCGGCCTCCTCGATCTCTGTGCGAACGACCACTTCTTCGTCGTAAAGCGCGGGCGAGAGATACCGGCAATGGCCTCGACCACGGCCAGCAGAATGCCTTCGGCTCTCCAGGTCGCGGTAGCGGACTCCGGAGGCGCGGCAATACTCGACGCGGCCCACCTCCATCCACACCAGGTAGTTGGCGTGATAGACCACGCCCATCTGGTCGGTCTCGGCGTAGCGCACCCGGAGCCGGGCTTCCACATGCTCCAGCGCCGCCTGGCCTATGGGGGAATTGACATCGAAGCCTTATTCTAGCCCACGCAGGCGCGGGCGATCCCGCAGGGTAGTGCGCTGCGCTAAAGCCGTGTGGCCGCCGATGAACGCGGATCAACGCGGATTGAAAACAAAATGCTTATCGGCGTGGATCTGCGTGAATCCGCGGCCGATTATGTTTTTCAGCCGCCTGCAAGGCCGCACAAGCTTTTATTGTGCTGTCGTTAGATTGGGGGCCTTCCCAACGGAGATCCCAAGGCTTCCGCCGAGCCAGGCTGGGTTGCGCGGGGGCGCGCCCAATTCTCCGATTGCAGAAACCGAAACGCTTTCAAAGCAGTCTGTTACTATGACAGCAACGTGAGAATCCGCGTCCTTTTCTTTGGAGTTCTCCGCGACATCACCGGCCGCCGCGAGGACAGTTTGGACATTCCCGATGGAGGCCGGCTGGAATCGGTTTTTGAGCACTACGCCAGCCTTTTTCCGCGTTTGCGCGGCGATGGCCGCCAGCGTGGTGCTGGCGCTGAATCAGGAATTCGCCGGCGCCCTCGGCAGCGCTTGGCCGAGGGTGACGAAGTGGCGTTCCTGCCGCCAGTTAGCGGCGGCTCGGGCTACACCCATGAGATCGTCGACGCGGATGATCCGGGAACCTTTTTGCCCTGACCCGCGACCCCATCGACGGGCGGAGCATCGGCGCGCAGCTGCTGCGCGGCGAAGACGGCGCGTTCGTCAACTTCGAAGGCGTGGCTCGCAACAATACCAAGGGCCGCGCCACGCGGTTCCTGGAATACGAATGCTACGAGGCCATGGCGGTCAAGATGATGGCGCAGATCGGCCGCGAGATCGCCGCGGCTCACTCGATCGGCCGCATCGCCATGGTGCACCGGCTGGGGCGCATCGAGATCGGCGAAACCAGCGTGGCCGTGGTGGTCACCGCGCCGCATCGCAAGCCCGCGTTCGACGCCGCGCTCGAAGGCATCAACCGCCTGAAGCAGACGGTTCCGGTGTGGAAGAAGGAGTATTTCGTGGACGGCGAAGTGTGGGTGGACGGCGAATGGGACGATGCGGTGGTGAAGGCGCGCGTATGAAACTGCCGGGCCTTGCTGACTCGGCCTGCTGACGCTGCCTTTGACTGCGCAGACAACAGCCGCCTATTCAAAGTCGAGTCAAGATGGTCCGGCTGCTGGTGAACGTCAAGGACGCCAACGGGGATCTGGTCGGGTCGCTGGAATCCAAGGATTTCGCGGTCTACGATTGCGGCGTCAAGCAGGAGATCGCGGCACTTCGAGCGGCAGACGGAGCAGCCGCTGTCGATCTCCGTGCTGATCGATACCAGCGGTTCCACGCTCAAGGATGTTCGCTACGAAACGACTTCCATCGAGAAATTTTTCAAGGCGCTGCTGGGCAGCGGCAACATCAGGGACGCCGCGGCGGTGTACTCGTTCAACTGACCGGTCACCCTGCTGCAGCGATTTCACGCGCAGCCTGGGCGCGCTGAACGGCGCTCTGCGGAGCCTGCAGCCGGTGGGCGGCACTTCGCTGTATCGATGCGATCGTGCTCTCGGCGTCGGAGCGGATGAGCAATCGCGAAGGCCGGCACGTGCTAGTGATCGTCACCGACGGAGGCGACACCACCAGCAAATACAGGTATCGCGACGCGCATCGCGAGGCGCACCTGGCCGACGCGGTGGTGTATCCCATCGTGGTGGTTCCCATCAGCAACGACGCCGGCCGCAACGTCGGCGGCGAAAACGCGCTGCCGCAGATGGCCAAGGACACCGGAGGCCGCACGTTCTATCCCAGCGTGGGCGCGCAGCTCGACCAGGCCTTCGCCGACATCCTGCGCGACCTGCGCACGCAGTATCTGCTGGGTTATTATCCGCGCGATCTGCCCCGGATGCGCCCGACTTCCATCCGGTTCGCGTGGAGATGGGGCGCCCCGATTTGCGGCCTTCGACGCGCGCGGGATATTATGGGGTCAAGGGCCCTTGAGCCTCTCACCATCATCCGTGGCTGGAAAAGTCAGCCAAGCCAAAGCTCCCGATCAAACCTTGGAGGAAGTCAACTTCCTCAAGCGCCTGATCGAGAACCGCGTCCCGCGTGCGAGTGCGCCTGAGCGACAACCAGGAAGTGGACGGCATTGTCGAGTTCTACGACACCCACTTCATCCGGCTGACCCGCGAAGGCGAACCCAATCTGTTCCTGTACAAGCACGACATCAAGTACCTTTACGAGATTGGCCTGAATCGCGTGGCCTCCTTTCTTCGATACTGCAGTGGAGATCGGACGCGAGGCTGCGGCGCTGATTGCCGCATGCGGTCGAGCGCCGCGGCGGCCGCGATCAGCAGCTTCGAGCTCAAGGGCGAATACGACCTGGTCACCGAGACCGACCGCGCCAGCGAGAAGCTGATTGTCGAGCGCCTGCGCAGCCACTTTCCCACCCACTCGATCGTGGCCGAGGAAGGCGGCGGCCACGCAGGCTCCTCGGAATATTGCTGGTACGTCGATCCGCTGGACGGCACCACCAACTTCGCGCACGGATTCCCGGTGTTCAACGTGACGCTGGCGCTGGAGCGCGCCGGCGAGCTGATCTGCGGGCGTCGATCATCGATCCCACGCGCGACGAAGTTTTTCAGCGCGGAGGCGGGAGCGGGCGCGTATCTGAACGACCGCCGCATTCACGTGTCCGGCGCGGCGCGGATCGAGGATGCGCTTGCGGCCACCGGCTTTCCTTCGCGCAAGCGGCATCAGAACGTGAACGTGCATTTCTACTATCAGCTCGCGATGCTGTCGCACGGGGTGCGGCGCGCGGGCGCGGCGGCGATCGACCTGGCTTACGTCGCCTGCGGCCGGCTGGATCTGTTCTGGGAGTTCAGCCTGAATCCCTGGGACATGGCGGCGGGAGTGCTGCTGGTGCGCGAGGCCGGCGGCACCGTCACCGACATGCACGGAGGGCCGTTCGATCTGCGCGGCCAGCACGTGCTCGCCGACAATACCCTGGTGCATGCGGAAACCATCGAACTTTTCTCCGAAATCTTCGAAGGCCGCTATCGCACGCCCCTGCCCGAAATGCGCGGCTAGCCGGCGCAAAAACCGGGACAGTATCCTCATTTCGGCCGGACCAGCGGACCGACATCAGACGACACTCGCGTCCGGCGGAAATGAGTATACTGTCCCAGGCTTTTGCGCTAACCCCGCATCGTTGCGCCGCCGCTCTTTCGTTCGACCGCGTAGGAGATCAGGTACGCCAGGCCGATCCCGATGGGCACCAACCCCAGGAACGCGATGCCTTCCGGCACCTCACGGAAAGGCTCCTTTTCCGCCTCCTGGATCTGCTCGTCGGTTGCGCCGAGGCCCCTCAATTCCTGCATTCGGTAAAGCCGCGACTCCATTCTCGGAGTCTCATGTGAATAGCCCACCATCGCCGAGAGAAACACCACAATCGCGATCCCCGAGAACAGCCACATCATTCCCCGCAGCAAATAAATCCGCCCCGACCACGGCGCCATCTGTTCCTCGATCAGCTCCGGCAGAGGAACTCCTTTCTCCAGCGCCGCCATCCTCTCCTGGTTCTGAAGAACCCTGCGGCGGTAGCGTACCGATAGAGTCAGACCATAGGCGATCAGACTCGTGACTGAACCGAAGATCACGAAAACGACGATGGCTGTAACCAAATCACTTGAAGTCATACATGTGTTGAGACCTCGCGCAACCCGCCCAAAGTTTCATCGGGGAACTGAAACTTAGCGCCTCTCGTTAAGGTCTTAAGAGGGGCGGAATGCCCATTCTCAATGGACGAGGAAATCCGCGCACACCTCGATCGGCAGCGATGGACCGAGGCCTTTGATCTCGTGTTGCGGCAATATCAAACCAAGGTGTTCCACCTGGCTTTCTCCATGCTGGGCAATCGGGAGCAAGCCGAGGACACCGCGCAAGAAGTCTTCATCCGCATCTGGCGCGCCCTGCCCGGCTACCGGGCCCAGTCGACGGTGTCCACTTGGATTTATTCCATCGCGCGCAATGCCTGCCTGACCACGCTCAAATCGGCGGGCACGCGCCGAACTATTTCGCTCGAAGATCCCGCAACCCGCGCCGCGGCGGAGCGGAAGGCCGATCCGCATGACCAAAGTTCAGCGGAGCGCCCTCATGCGCCCGACCTTCAGCGGCTGGTCGCGGAGCTCCCCGAAAAGCAGCGCCAGATCGTGACGCTGTTCTATATGGAAGAGAAGTCCTGCGAAGAAGTGTCGCAGCTGCTCGGCGTTCCTGTGGCAACGGTGAAGACTCACCTGCACCGCGCCCGCAAGGAATTGGCGCTAAGATGGCGGAAGGAGCACACCGATGCCGTGCGCGGCGTTTGAGGATCTGTTGAGCGGCTACGACGACTTACCCCCGGGTCAACGGCAAAGCGTGAACGCGCACCTGGCCGTCTGCGCCGATTGCCGCGAGCATCTGACCTCGCTCACCGCTCTCGATCGGGAACTGGCCGCGCTTTACCAGGGGCTCCAGCCGCACGCCGGGTTTGCCGCCGGCGTGCTCTCGCGCACGGCCACGATCAACGCGTCCCATAAACCCTTCGGGCAGCGCCGTCCATTGTCGGCATGGCCTGAGGTGCTGGACTTTTGCGGTTGGGCCGCCATCGTGGCCATCGTCGCATTGCTCGCGGTGACTGCGGCGGCGCAGGCGGGAGTCGCGCTTGCATTTCCTCCTTATGCCGGCTGGTCTGCCGCCGCCGTGGCCGTCGCGGTTCTTCTGGCCCTGACTCCGAAAATCAGATCCGCGGTCAATCCCCCAGCCCGGTGACGTCGCGCGTTCCTCCGTCCGCGGCGATCTCCAGCACGCGCGTATGGCCATTGGCGACCGCCGCGCGCAGATCCTCGGGAGAAATGTCGCCCGGCACGCGCCATACGCGCTCGGCGCCGGCCAGCAGGAAGGGATGGCTGTCGAAGCCGGTCTGGTACAGTTCGTCATCCACGCCTTTGAGCGCGATCGCGTCTCCCGGATGCGCCGCTGCGGCCGCAGCCACGCCTTCCACTACTTTGTGCATACGCTGCGAACGGGTCTCGAACCAGCGCGTCTCCGCTTGAATGCCGGCCGCGTTTCCCACGAAGTAAATCGCGGTGAGACCAATCGCCGTCAATCGCGCAAAACCGCCTTGCGACCAGCCGCGCGCGATGGCCCACCCGCCCAGCCACGCCAGTCCAATCGAGGGCAGCGTCAGATAGTACGGAGTCAGGTGATCGGGCAGCACCAGCACCGGAGCCAGCAGCGCCACGAACCAGCCGCAGAAGAACGCTGCCATCCATTCTCGAAGCAATAGCCGGCGGATTGCGAACCATCCCAGCGCCAGCCCCAGCACGGCTCCCAGGATCATTTCGGGGATTCGCAACTGTTCCGCGCGGGAGCGTAGCGCCGACAGCCCCGGCTCGAAGGTCCAGCCCAGATAGCTCGCGAACGTCTCGGGCAGCCGGGAATCGAGCGATAAAGCGTAGACTCCGGCCGAGGCTTTCGGAATCCACACGAAATGCACCGCGGTGAAGACAACCGCCGGCGCAAACAACAACCACAGGGAAGCGGCGCGTAATTGCCGGCGATCCGCGCACAACCCGTACAGCGCCACCAGCACCGGATACATGACCATGATTTCGAGCGCTCCGAATCCGGCCAGGTAGAAGATCCACTCCGCCACACGCCAGCCGCGCAAGCGGGAGTAGAAGGCTGCCAGCACACACACCGCGCACAGAAGCTGATCGTACGCCGAGGCCCACGCGACAGATTCCACCGCGTCGACATTCGCGGCCCACACCACCGCGGCTGCCAGCGCCGCCGCGCGCGATCCGGTGAGCTTTTCGCCGATCAGCGCGATCAGCGTCAGCGCCGCCACCCACGTTGCCAGCTCGCAGAGCCGGTACGGCAGCGCGTGCAATCCGAACCATTGCGAGAACGCCAGGAAGAAGAGCCGGTCCCCCAGCACGCGCACGGTGCCTTGCGCGAAGGGCGTGAATAGAGCGTGCGCCAGGCCGTTTTCGCGCACATCCCGCTCGAGCGAGAGCCACGCAAAATCGTCGTTTTGAAACCACAGCAGAGGAACGCGCCAGTACAGCAGCAGGCCGATCAGGGGCGCTGGGACACACCAAGCGAAGACCGACGAGGAGCTGCGGCGCGTCCGGCTCTGGGTGGGCGAGGTCATCGCAACAATTCTAATCGCGACCGAGCCGCCCGCGCTTCCGTGGCGAGCCTTCACGACGCCCTCGCGCCCCGCTTGAAATCCCAGCGGCTACACTGTAGTTAGTCGAGCCTATGCCTCAGTTCTTGTTGCCAGCGATCCCCAAGGTCACCGTCACCTCGGTGATCGATGTCCTGGCTGTGGCTGTGCTCATCTATAATTTTTTCCTGATGGTGCGGGGACGCCGCGCGGCGCACGTGTTGAGCGGCATCTGGGTGCTGGTGGTGGCCTACCTGGTGTCCGTGTGGGCGCACCTGGAGCTTTTGCGCACGGTGCTTGCCGCCATGGCCCCCTATACCGCCATCGCGCTCATCGTGATGTTCCAGGCCGAGATCCGCCGCATGCTGGCGCGCATCGGCCGCGTTCGCTGGCTGGGCTTGGGCGGACAACTGGAGCAGCGCGAGGTGGTGGACGATATTTTGCTCGCCGTGCGCCAGATGGCCGAGCAAAAGACCGGAGCGTTAATTGTCCTCGAAGGCGATATCGGTCTGCGCACGTTTATTGAAAGCGGTGTGGCGCTGGATGCCCGGGTTTCGCGCGATATCCTGTGCTCCATTTTTCAACCCGGCGGCGCTCTGCACGATGGCGCGGTGATTATTCAGGGAGACCGCGTCTCCGCCGCGGCCTGCTTTTTGCCGCTGACCACCAACCCGGCGCTGTCGCGGCAATTGGGTACGCGGCATCGCGCCGCCATCGGAATTACCGAGGAGACCGACGCGCTCGCCGTGGTGGTCTCTGAGGAGACGGGCCAGATCGCCGTCGCCGCCCGCGGCGATCTCGAGTCCAACGTCAACATCGAGCGGCTCCAGGAATGGCTCACCCGTCACAAGCCGGCGGGCCCGCCCAGCCTGGACCGTCCTCCCGAGCCGGAATGGAAGCGGGCCCAATTATGAGCGCGAAGCATGCGGCGCGCCCCGCCAGGCAGATCGCCAAGCGTCCGCGCCGCACTCCGTTTTGCGCGAGTTCCCGGAGCGCAAAGAATGCCGCGCGCCCCGCCAGGCCGGTCGCGAACCGCCCGCGCCGCGCTCCGTTTTGCGCGAGTTCCCAGAGCGCAAAGGGTGCGGCGCGTCCCGCCAGGCCGACCGCCAACCGCCCGCGCCGCACTCCGTTTTGCGCGAGTCAATTATTATGAACCGCAACTGGATTTGGCGCAGACTGACCAATAATTTCGTCTGGAAGCTGGGCTCATTAGGGCTGGCCGTGCTGCTCTGGTTCGCCGTGGCCGGAGAGCCGGAGCTGGTGGCCATTCAATCCATCCCCGTGCTCTATCGCAATCTTCCGCGCAGTTTGCTGCTGCTCTCCGACGCGCCCGACCAGGTGCGCGCCGAGCTGCGCGGGCCCTCCGGAAGGCTCACGCGCGCCACCCTCTCCGACGCCTTCGCGCAGGTCGATCTGGCCGGCGTGGTCGTCCCCGGCGATCAGACCTTCACGCTCTCCGCTTCCGATTTCAGCCTTCCGCAGGGGGTCCGGTTCGTGCGCGCGGTGCCCTCGCAGGTGCGCCTGCGTTTTGATCGCATGTTGTCGAAAGCCGTCCCGGTGGAGCTCCAGTTGAAAGGGCGCCTTCCCGCCGGCTATGTGGTCGCGGCCGAATCCATCCAGCCGCAGACCCTGAACGTCGCCGGTCCGGAGTCCGCCGTCAGCGCCATTCGCGCCGCCCAGACCGATCCCGTGGATTTAACCACTCTCACGCAAACCGTCGAGCTGAAGGTCAACGCGTTTGTGTCCGAACCTCGAGCTCAATTTGAGTCGCCGCCCGTGGTCACCGTTCGGTTGACTATCGAAAAATCGGAGAATAGTCCCTAAAACATGCGGCAATTATTTGGAACCGACGGAATTCGCGGCGTAGCCGGCGAATATCCTCTGGATCGCGCCACTGCCTTCGCTGTTGGCGTGGCGCTGGCGCGTTGGATCAAAACCCATCATCTTGACCCGGACATCGTCTCAAGCGAGGTCGTGCTCGGCATCGACACCCGCGAGAGCGGCCCCTGGATCGCCGAACACGTCGCCGCGGGATTGGAGCGCGAAGGCGCCAGAGCCCGCTTCGCCGGTTTGATCACCACGCCCGGTCTGGCGCACGCCGCCAAAATCGGCCCCTTCGCCGCCGGAGTCATGATCTCCGCCTCGCACAATCCATACCAGGACAACGGCATCAAGATCATCGATCATTCCGGTTTCAAACTGCCCGATGAGCAGGAGCACGCGATTGAGCGGCACATCTTCTCATGGCTGGAATCAACGTCCGAATCCAGCCAGCCCGCACCTCCGAAACCGCTGGTTGTCGACCCCGGCCTCGACCGCGAATATCTGGACTTCCTCGCCGCCACCTTGCCGGCCGGACTCTCGGGCGTCCGCATTGTTGTCGATGCCGCCAACGGTTCGGCGACGTATCTCGGCCCGGAGCTGCTCGCGCGCCTGGGGGCCCAGGTCGAATCCATCTGCTGCTCCCCCGACGGACGCAACATCAATTTGCATTGTGGCTCCCAGCATCTGGAACCCTTGCGCGCCAAGGTGCTCGAGACCGGCGCGGATCTGGGCGTGGCTTTCGATGGCGATGCCGATCGCGCCCTGTTCGTCTCGCATTCCGGCAAAATCGTGGATGGCGACGCCGTGCTGCTGCTGACCGCGCTTCCGCTGCACGCCCGCGGCCGCCTGACCGAAGTCGTGGCCACGGTGATGTCCAACCTGGGCCTGGAGCGCGCGCTTGAAGAACCACGGCATCGGCCTCGTGCGCACCGCCGTCGGCGACAAATACGTTCTCGAAGAAATGCTGCGCCGCGATGCGCCGCTGGGCGGGGAGCAGAGCGGCCACATCATTTTCCGCGACTTCTCCACCACCGGCGACGGCCTGCTCACCGCGTTGCGCGTGCTCGAAGTCATGCGCTCCACCGGCCAGGATCTGGACCAGCTGACTGCGGAGATGCAAACCTACCCGCAGCGCCTGGTGAACGTGCGCGTGCGGGAGCGCCGTCCGCTGCATGAGCTGGATCGCGTCAATCGGGAAATCCGCCGCACCGAATCCGAGTTCGGCGACGCCGGCCGCGTCCTGGTGCGCTTCTCCGGAACCGAGCCCCTGGCGCGAGTGATGGTCGAAGGCCCCGCCCTCGACCGCGTCGAGTTCAACGCGGCTGCCATCGCCGCCGCCATCCGAGGCGAAATCGGCGAGTAAGGCAGGCTCCTACTGCTTGCTCGCCAACAGCGCCTCCAGTGCAGCCAGACGAGCCTCTTGCCGATCAATTCGCTCGTTTGGAGACGAATTGTTTCGCGCTGTTCTTCCATCCCCTAGATTGCTTCTGTAATTCGTTCAGCAGCATGGGAGTAAGCGACTGATATTTAACCGAATTCGGCTGCCCGTCTTTGTCATATCCCACCATATCGGGATAAATTTTGGCGACCTCCTCGGCGATGAGGCCGTATTGCAAAGCGTGAGAGCCATCGTCGTATTGCGGCTTGTAGAAAAAGGTCACCGGACGCAATTGCAGGAGCTTGCTGCTGGCGTCGCCCATGTCGGCGATCTGGTCTTTGAAGCGGCGGGAGGAGGGGGTGCTGGTGCAACCCGCAGTCCCCAGGTCCCGTTCGCATCGACGCAGACGAGCAAGTTGGTGATGTTCGGGGTGTTGCCCCAAATGCCCGCGATGTAAGTGCTCGTCTGCGTGCCCACCGTCCCGATCCGGATGACGCCGCTGTTGGCGGCGGCCCCGTCGGTGGAGACGCCCTGGCTGCCGATGTCGATGTTGTTGCTGCCAGTCACAACGTTGAGGGCCGCATTGAGCCCGATGGCGATGTTAAGGCCCCCGGCGGTGTTGTTATGCAGCGCCTGGAAGCCGATGGCCGTGTTGTCGGCCCCGGTGGTGTCCGCGCTCAACGCGCTGACGCCGGTGGCCGTGTTATAGCCCCCGGTGGCGTTGGTCAGCGCATAGACGCCGGTGGCCGTATTACTGTCTCCGGTGGTGTTGGCGCTCAGCGCGCCGTCGCCGATGGCCGTGTTATAGTTCCCGGTGGTGTTACTCGCCAGCGCGTCGTAGCCGCTGGCCGTGTTCTGGATTCCGGTGGTGTTGTCCACCAGCGCGGCGCTTCCGACGGCTGTGTTGTAGCTCCCGGTGGTGTTGTGGTACAGCGCACCGAAGCCGACGGCCGTGTTGGCGCCCGCGGTGGAGTTGGCATACAGCGCGCCCAGACCGACGGCCGTGTTGCCGCTCCCGGTGGTGTTGTTCTGCAGCGCTTGGCCGCCATCGGCCGTATTGCAGCACCCGGCGGTGTTAAACTCCAGAGCGTTGGTTCCGCTGGCCGTGTTGGCGCTCCCGGTGGTGTCGCTCGCCAGCGTGTTCGACCCGATGGCGGTGTTCCCGTTCAGGTCGCTCGGCGCGGCAAAGTACCCGTTCATGTCGATGATCACATTCGTAGTCGCGGGACCGTCGTTGTAAACACTAATCCCGCCATAGCCCGGGCTGGCGCTTGGGCCCGCCGGAACAATCGCCGCGTTGGATACGATTGCGCTTTGAGGATCGTCCAGGGTCGCGACGACAGGCTGCGTCGAGCCGGCCGGCCACATCGTTACATAGTCCACCGCGCCCCCCGCCGCGGGCACCACGGTCAGGTTGAACGAATAGGCTTGCGCAATGGAAGGAATCACGCCGCAGGGAGCGGGCGTCGTATTGGTGGTGGCTTCCGTAGGAGATTGTACGGGGATGGTCAGAGTCGCCTTGGAAGCTATGGAAGGCCCGTCAAAAGGGGCCTCACCGTTAAATCCCGCAGCGGCGCCGCGAGTATCCACCAGCCGGCAGGGCGTGATCGCGATGAACGTGAGAGCGTTGGCGGACACGGCATTCGCGGAAAATTGAAGCTGCGGCGCCGCCCTTGAGACCCCGGCCGGCTCTCCGCCTGGTTGGGCTGCCAGTATAGCGGAGTCGCCCAGTTTTTCAGTGGAACAACATTTTCTTGCGCTCTCTGCCCCATCAACACCATGGGCAGAAAAACCAGAAGGGAAGCGGCACGATGCGAATATTTCAAATAGATCATTTGAATCTCTCCATTTCCTCGGGGACAAGTTCTCTTGAGCAAAGCCGCCCGGCTTTGGGGTTCAAGGAGTTTATCACATCGCCTTGTGGCAGTGCGGCGAGTTTCTAGTGGTCCGAATCGGCTGAGGACGGCGTCTTGCCGGACAACAGCGCCTCCAGTGCCGCCAGCCGAGCCTCTTGCTGCTCAATGCGCTCGTTCTGGAGCCGGATTGTTTCGGTCTGCTTCTGCAATTCGTTCACCAGCATGGGTGCGAGCGCCTGATACTTCACCGAATTGGGCTGGCCGTCTTTGTCATATCCCACCATATCGGGATAAATTTTGGCGACCTCTTCAGCGATGAGTCCGTATTGCAAAGCGTGGGAGCCATCGTCATACTGCGGCTTGTAAAAGAAGGTCACCGGACGCAATTGCAGCAGCTTGCTGCTGGCATCGCCCATGTCGGCGATCTGGTCTTTGAAGCGGCGGGAGGAGAGCGAGGCGACAACCACCGTGCAACCCGAGGTTCCCAGGTTCCCGTTCGAATCGATGCAGACCGGCGAATTGGGAGTGCTCGGGGTCGCGCCGTAAATACCCGCAATGTATGTGCTCGTCTGGGTGCCCGCCGTCCCGATGCGGATGACGTCGCCTTCGCCGGCAACGCCCGGGTTGCCTATGTCGATGTTGTCGCTGCCCGTCGTAAGGCTGTTGCCCGCTCCCTGCCCGACCGCGATGTTGCCGTTTCCGCTGGTATTGTTGTATAGCGCGCCTAAACCGACGGCCGTGTTCTGGTACCCGCCGGTGTTGTTCTGCATCGCGCCGTAGCCGATGCCCGTGTTGCCGTTCCCGGTGGTGTTCATGAACATCGCACTGACGCCGTTGGCCGTGTTGTTGGCCCCAGTGGTGTTGTTGAACAGCGCGGCTTGGCCGCTGGCCGTGTTACTGCCCCCGGTGGTGTTGGCTCCCAGCGAGCCGGTGCCGATGGCCGTGTTTTGGCTCCCGGTGGTGTTGACCGGCAGGGAGGGGGCGCCGACGGCCGTGTTATAGTTCCCGGTGGTGTTGCCCGCCAGCGCAGCTGTGCCGATGCCCGTGTTCTGGTTCCCGATGGTATTGAATTGCAGGGCGGCTTGGCCGCTGGCCGTATTATTGTTCCCGGTGGTGTTGGCCGCCAGCGCGCTGGTGCCGCTGGCCGTGTTCTGGCTCCCGGTGGTGTTATATTGCAGCGCGGCGAAGCCGCTGGCCGTGTTGTTGCTGCCGGTGGTGTTGTCCACCAGCGCGGCGCCGACGGCTGTGTTGTTGATCCCGTTGGTGTTGTGGTACAGCGCACCGAAGCCGACGGCCGTGTTGTTGTCCGAGGTGGTGTTGGCATTCAGCGCGCCCAGACCGACGGCCGTGTTGCCGTTCCCGGTGGTGTTGTTCTGGAGCGCTTGGCCGCCATCGGCCGTGTTGCAGCACCCGGCGGTGTTAAACTCCAGGGCGTTGGTTCCGCTGGCCGTGTTGTTGCCCCCGGTGGTGTTGCTCGCCAGCGTGTTCGACCCGATGGCAGTGTTCCCCAGCAGGTCGCTCGGCGCGGCAAAGTAACCGTTCATATCGATGATCACATTCGCACTCGCGGGACCGTCGTTATACACGCTCACCCCGCCATAGCCCGGACTTGCGCTTGGCCCCGCCGGAACAATGGCCGCGTTGGACACGATCGCACCTTGAGGATCGTCCAGAGTCGCGACGACAGGTTGCGTCGAGCCGGCCGGCCACATCGTTACATAGTCCACCGCGCCCGCCGCCACAGGCACCACGGTAAGGTTAAACGAATAGGCTTGCGCGATGGAAGGAATCACGCCGCACGGAGCGGGCGTCGTGTTGGTGGTGGCTTCCGTAGGAGATTGCACCGGGATGGTCAGAGTCGCCTTGGAAGCTATGGAAGGCCCGTCAAAAGGGGCCTCACCGTTAAATCCCGCAGCAGCTCCGCGAGTATCCACCAGCCGGCAGGGCGTGATGGCGATGAACGTGAGCGCGTTCGTGGACACGGCATTCGCGGAAAATTGGAGCTGCGGCGCGGCCCCTTGAGACCCCGCCCGGCTCTGCGCCTGGTTGGGCTGCCAATACAGCGGAGTCGCCCAGTTTTTCAGTGGAACAACATTTTCTTGCGCCCTCTGCCCCATCGACACCATGGGCAGAAAAACCAGAAGGGAAGCGGCACGACGCGAATATTTCAAACAGATCATTTGAATCTCCATTTCCTTCGGGGACAAGTTCTCTTGAGCAAAGCCGCCCGGCTTTGGGATTCAAGAATTCTATCAGATCGCCTTGTGGCAGCGCGGCCAGTTCCTAGTGGTCCGAAGCCGCTGAGGACGGCGTCGTGCCGGACAACAGCGCCTCCACGGCGGCCAGCCGAGCCTCTTGTTGTTCGATGCGCTCATTCTGGAGCCGAATTGTTTCGCGTTGTTTCTGCAATTCATTTAGCAGCATCGGAGTTAATTTCTGATACTGGACCGTCTGGATTTGTCCATCCGCTCCTCGCACCGCCAGGTCGGGATAGACTTGCGCCACTTCTTCGGCGATCAACCCGTAATCGATGGGCTTCGACCCATCCTCGTAGGGTTGCTTGTAGCGGAAAGTAACAGGCCGCAGCCGCATCAGTCCGCTGCTGGCCTCGCCCATATCCTGGATGTCTTCCTTGAAGCGCTGTGAGGAGCTGATCGTGCCCAACTGCCCATTGGCATCGATCACGACGGGGACCGCGCCGGCGAGCCCCGTGGTCGTGCCGCTCACGCCAGCCGCGAAGAACGAAGTCTGCGTTCCGGAGGTCCCGATCCGGATGACGCCGCTGTTTTCAGCGGTACCGTCGCCGGCCGCGCCCTGGCTGCCGATTTCAATGTTGTTGCTGCCAGTTGCGACGTTGAGGCCCGCCTGGTATCCAAAAGCAGTGTTGTTACTCCCAGTGGTGCTGTTCTGCAGCGCGCCAACGCCGCTAGCTGTGTTGTTGTTCCCGGAGGTATTTTCCAACAGCGCGACCTGACCGCTGGCGGTGTTGTTGTTCCCCGTGGTGTTGAACTGCATCGCAACTTGACCGGTGGCCGTATTGTTGCCCCCGGTGGTGTTTCGCGACAGAGCGTCGCCGCCGCTGGCCGTGTTCTGGTTTCCGGTGGTGTTGTCTAACAGAGCGAAGGCACCAATGGCCGTGTTGTTGCCTCCGGTGGTGTTTTCTGTCATCGCGCTGAGGCCGCTGGCCGTGTTGAAGCTCCCGGTGGTGTTATACTGCAGCGCGTCGGCGCCGCTGGCTGTGTTGTAGCTCCCGGTGGTGTTAGATTGCAGCGCGGCTTGACCGCTAGCCGTGTTGTTGCTCCCGGTGGTGTTGCTGAGCAGCGCGCTGGTGCCAGTGGCCGTGTTGTTGTTCCCGCTGGTATTGTCGCCCAGCGCTTCCTGACCGTTGGCGGTGTTGTTGTATCCGGTGGTGTTGACCTGGAGCGCGCCCTTGCCGGCGGCCGTGTTCCAGCTCCCGGTGGTGTTGTCCTGGAGCGCGTTCGAGCCGGTGGCCGTGTTGTCGATCCCCGTGGTATTGCTCGCCAGGGTTCCGAGCCCGATGGCAGTGTTATTACTCAGGTCGGTCGGCGCGGCGAAGTAACCGTTCATGTCGATGATCACATTCGCACTCGCGGGACCGTCGTTATACACGCTCACCCCGCCATAGCCCGGACTTGCGCTTGGCCCCGCCGGAACAATGGCCGCGTTGGACACGATCGCACCTTGAGGATCGTCCAGAGTCGCGACGACAGGTTGCGTCGAGCCGGCCGGCCACATCGTTACATAGTCCACCGCGCCCGCCGCCACAGGCACCACGGTCAGGTTGAACGAGTAAGCCTGCGCGATGGAAGGAATCACGCCGCAGGGAGCGGGCGTCGTGTTGGTGGTGGCTTCCGTAGGAGATTGCACCGGGATGGTCAGAGTCGCCTTGGAAGCGATGGACGGCCCGTCAAACGGGGCCTCACCGTTAAATCCCGCAGCAGCGCCGCGAGTATCCACCAGCCGGCAGGGCGTGATGGCGATGAACGTAAGAGCGCCGTTGGACACGGCATTCGCGGAAAATTGAAGCTGCGGCGCGGCTTGCCCCGCGGTTTCTCGTTCCGCCTGGTTGGGTTGCCAGTACAGCGGAGTCGCCCAGTTTTTCAGTGGAACAACATTTTCTTGCGCCCTCTGCCCGGTCAACAGCACCGGAAGAAGAACCAGAAGGGAAACCGCGCCACGCGAATATTTCGAAGAGCTCACGTGAATTTCTCCTTTTTACTTGTGGACATTATTCCTTGACAACGCCGGCCGGAGGCCGTGCCACATTCTATCGCAATTGGCCCGATCACATGTCTCCCACAAATCTATTTTTCTCTTCCTCTCAATCACTTCCCGCTGCCGCCCTCAATCGCTTACTCCCTGCCGCATCCTTGAGCCAGAAGGACGTGCACAGCGTGGCCAGGCAACGTCGTCTGTGATGAATCCGGTGAGCGATAACAAGCAAGCCGGAGGGAGAATCGATTCTCTTGACGAAGGAAATCTTGACGGTTTTGGTTACATCGGTCTAATCAACCGGTGTTCGCCGGATCGTTGTAGAGGAACCTTTCCATCCGCGGTGGGTCTCGTTCGCGAATGAGGCTCATCGCGTAGACGGCTGTTCGACAGCATGGGCACAGCCGAAGTGTTTTTTCGACGGCCCTGCCAACCCCCTATAATAGTGATTTATGTTCTTTCGCAACGCAGCCCCGCCGCAGTTGACTTTTGACGACCATCTCGCCAAGCTCAAGCAAGCCGGTTTCGAGGTCCAGCGCGAATCGCCCCAGCGAGCCAGAGTCACTCGCGGCGGCGTGGGAGCCATCGTCGAAGATACCGGCGAAGGCAAAGTAAAATTGGGCAAGGCCGGCGTCCTGGTGGCCAACGAAATCGCCCTGCTGATCAGCGCCGGCTACCAGATGTTCCTGCGCACGCCCTCCGGCAAGGATCTGCCCGCGCTCGCGCCGCAGCTCCAGGCCCTGCACGCCTTCGACGAGGATTTGCGCGAAGCTCTGGGTCTCACCAGCCTGTATAATCTGTCGCTCGGCACCACCTCCGACGAGCATCTCTACGACCGCGTGGAGGATCGCGACGGACCCGTGCATCGTCGCCCTTGGGAGAAAAAATCCCCGCTCCACTCCTAGGCTCGAATCGGCGAGCCGCTGAGCATCGAGGCTCCCGGCATCGCCAGGCCGCCGTGGTGCTGGCGGGCTATTGCGCTTTCCTCCAGCTCTACGCGACGCAGCCGCTTCTGCCGATGCTGCGCGGCGTCTTTCACGCGGACGAAGTCGCGGTCAGCCTCACCGTGACCATGGCCAGCCTGGGCGTCGCCATCTCCGCGCCTTTTGCCGGCATGCTCGCGGACCGGATCGGACGCAGGCCGGTGATTGTGTGGTCGGCGTTCCTGCTGGCTCTGTCCGCGCTCGCCACCGCCAGCGCCGCCACGCTTCCGCAGTTGCTCGCGTGGCGATTCCTTCAGGGCTTGTTCACTCCCGGCGTGTTCGCCGTCACCGTCGCCTACATCCATGACGAATGGCGCGCGTCAGCCGCCGGCCGGGCCGTCGCGGCCTACATCTCCGGAACCGTGCTGGGAGGGTTTTCGAGCCGCATTCTCTCCGGATTGGTCGCCGCCCACGCTGCTTGGCCCGACGTGTTTCTGGTGCTGGGAAGTTTGAACCTGGCTCTGGCGGCCGTCATCGCCATCTGGCTGCCGCCGGAAAGCGCAAAGGGTGCGGCGCGCACCCCCGAATCAATCCAGGAACCGATCGCGCCGCACTCCGTTTTGCGCGAGTTCCTCAGTAGCGCAAAGGGTGCGGCGCGCACCCCCGAATCAATCCAGGAACCGATCGCGCCGCGCTCCGTTTTGCGCGAGTTCCTCAGTAGCGCAAAGGGTGCGGCGCGCACCACCGAACCGAGTCCAGAAACTATTTCGCGCCGCACTCCGTTTTGCGCGAGTTCCTCAGTAGCGCAAAGGGTGCGGCGCGCACCCCCGACCGAGTCAGAAACTATTTCGCGCCGCACTCCGTTTTGCGCGAGTTCCTCAGTAGAGAAAAAGCGCACGCGGCCGGTGAACAGCAGGACGCCCAGAACCGCCCATGGCACGCCGTCGGCGCGCATCTGGCCAACCGCGAATTGTTGGCCACGTTCCTGGTCGGTTTCTGCGTGTTGTTCTCGCTGGTGGGCCTGTTCACTTACGTCACGTTCCATCTTGCCGCGACGCCCTATTCGCTTCAGCCCGGCGCATTGGGTTCCATCTTCTTCGTGTACCTGGCGGGCGCAGTGGTGACTCCCTTGGCCGGCCGCGCCATCGACCGCTTCGGGCATCGCTCCACCTTAGCGGCGGCCATCGCCGTCAGTATTGCGGGCGTGGCTCTGACGCTGGGAAGTCCTTTGTGGATGATCGTGGCCGGCTTGGCCGTGTGCTGCACCGGCGTGTTCTCCGCGCAGGCTTCCGCCAGCGCCTTCGTGGGCACCGCGGCTAGAGCACAACCGCGGATTGGCCATCGGCTTGTACTCGACGTTTTACTACTTGGGGGGAAGCGCCGGAGCCTTCGCGCCGGGACTGTTTTACTCCTGGCGAGGCTGGCCCGCCTGCGCCGCCTTCATCGCGGCCGTGCAGGTTCTTACGATCCTGATCGCCCTGCTGTATTGGAAAGCTCCGGCGGCAACAACGAAGAAGAGTCCTTATGATGATGGAACCAGTATCTCTGCTTGATGTCCGGCCAGAATTCTTTCAGCACCTGCGAGATTGAGTCGGTCGCCAGCTCCTGGGCCAGGCGGCTCACATTGTCCCACGCCGTCGTTTCACCGGGATAATAGGCGTTGCCGACCGCCGCCGCAATGCTGTTGCCCACCACTTCCGAGAAATTGAAGCTGGTTCCTCCGCTGTCCGTCTTGGTCACGAAGATGCGCGTCGCCGCGTACCACACCCGCTTCCCTTTTGGACCATGCGCCATCCGGAAGTAACGCGGGTCTTCGTGGAACAGCACGGGCAGGATCCCTTCCGTCATGTAATTGCCGATCGCTTCATCGGCGTAAGAAGTCCCATAGCGATGCGCGTATCCCACCAGACCTTGGCCGAAACGCGGATGCTCATCCGTGAGCTGCGCGATTCCCGCCAGGCCCGCGCCCAGCAGGAACAAAGGATAATCTATCGTGTCTTTGGTGGCGATAATCATCTTCTGCTTCCGAGTGATGGGCATGTAGATCGCGGTCATCTCAGCGGTGCGATAATTCGGCAGCACTCCGAACACACGCTTGTCCTCGACCACGGGGGCAGGGGGCGCATCCGTGTCGGTCTCGCTGGCGCCTGTGGCTGGTTCCACCGCGCCCGCGGATGGTCCTGTGCCTTGACCTATCGGGTCGCTGCTCGGCCCATCGTCAGCGGCAGCGGCAACCAAACCGCCGGCCAACAGCAGGGCAAAGATGAACAGGGATCGGGCAGCCAAGCGAGAACGAAACTCCATGTACCATATAGACGCAATTTCAGCGTATCAGGTTGCGGCTTGAGGATAGAAAAGCGAAAGTCCATACAGGTCTATAACCTCGGAGCCTTCGCAACCCGTTTTTGCGGGCACGCTACACTGAAGGGCGTTGGGCACCGTGCTGAACCTGCTTCATCCCGCCGTTTTGGACCGCACCGAAACGCTCGCCCGCGAGTTTCGCAGCGCCAAGCCGTTCCGGCACGTGGTCATCGATTGCTTCCTGGCCCCGGAGGTTTTGGAGCGCCTGATCCGCGAGTTTCCACAGTTCGATCCGGAGCGCGCCAGGAATGAGTTGGGGCAGACCGGACGCAAGGCCACCCGCCCCGATGTGGCGGCGTTGGGCGGCGCCTATGCCGAGTTCGACCGGTTGATGCGCGCTCCCCAATTTCTGGAGTGGCTCGGCAAGGTTTGCGGCATCCAGCGCCTGCTCTACGATCCCGAGTACGCGGGCGGGGGCACGCACGAGAATCTCGACGGCCAGGATCTCGATTTTCATGTCGACTTCAACTACCATCCCCACAAGCCCGTGCATCGCCGCTTGAATCTGATCGTATTTTTAAATCCGCAATGGGAGGAAGCTTGGGGAGGGTGCCTGGAGCTGGTTCGCGATGCCTGGAACGAACGCGGGCCGGAGGATTTGCGCAAGATTATGCCGCTGGCGAATCGTTGCGTGGTCTTCGAAACCACGGAAAACTCCTGGCACGGTTTTGAGCAGATCCGCCTTCCGCAAGCGCAGCCCAATCTTTCGCGACGCTCCATCGCGGTCTATTTCTATACAGCCGAGCGCCCTCCCGAGGAAACCGCCGCGCCGCACGGCACCATCTATGTTCCGCGCCCTCTGCCCCAGCACCTCACGGCCGGACACACTCTCACCCCCCAGGACCAATTGGAGCTGGAGACGCTGCTGGCGCGGAGGGATTCGCAGATCCGTTTTCTATATGAACGCGAACAGGAATATTCGCGAGTCCTGGCCGGGATGCTGCGGTCCCCCACCTGGCGCATCGGGCGAATCTTCGCGCTGCCCGCCAAGCTGCTGCTGCGCCGGTGACCGGTTCCATGAGGTGATGTGGGGCGGACGCCCTCGTCCGCGCGGGACGCCCTCGTCCCGCCCAAGCCGGCCAGGGGGCCGGCTGCGGGTCAGGGGACCCGCCCGCACCCTTGAGGGCGTTTTCGGATCCACCGCGACGTTCATGAAACCCACCAGCATCTCCTCCCAGCTCTGCTCGCCCCAGCCGACCTCCACGCTCGGATCCGGGTTGGCGGGATTATTCGCCGAGTTGTCCCACCATGCCGTTGCCTTGATTCGCGTCCCCACCGGAAGCGCCAGAGGCTCCGCCAGCGTGTAGGAAAGTTGCCAGTTCAAACTCCACTTGTCCACTTTGAGAAGGGTCTCGGTGCGGCCATCCGGGTAGATCGCGTCGTACTCAAACGCCTTGCCGCGAAGATGCATGTGCGGGAACAGATTCACCAGCGTCATCGGCGTCCTGACGGTCATGGTCGCCTCCGCCGAATAATTGCCGTCGCCCGCGGGAATCTTGAACGTCCGGTTGGCCGCGTTCACGGAAACAATTTTCTCGGCCGGAGGCTCCTTGGCGAACACCAACCCGATGGAGGTCTGATCCGTTCCCGCGGTTCCATTCGCCGTGTAATGAATCTGAAAAACCAGGTCCGTTCCGGCCTTCACGAATCTGGCCTGGCCGGGATGCCATGCGTCCGGCACCATCCCCGGAGTATAGGTGGTGAGAATATCGCTGCCGCCTCCGCCGGTATTAATCAGCCGCTCCTGCGGGCTCGACACCGCGGGAGCAAACGCGACTCCCGTTTGCGCTCCGGCCAGCCATCGCGACCCGGGCTCGCGCAGGAACACCACCGCGTGATGGACCACGGCCCGGTTGGACGGCCGCACTTCGATGGCCTGAATCCATTTGTCCTCGGTGAATCCGCTGGGCACGATGACATATTGATACTCGATGGTTCCCGTGGCGGGAACGTGGAACGCTTCCGGCATCCGCAGCACCAGGTCCGGCTTGGGAATGTTCCAGCCTTCCACCCAGGTTCGCGGCGGAGGGGCGTCGGAGGCGCGCCCAGCCGGCGCTCCCGAATCGGCCCACGCGGCCAGCGTGTCTAATTCCGCCCTGGTCAAGGAACGGTCATTGGCGAACTTGCCGAAGTGCGGATCGGCCGGCCACGGCGGCATCTTGCCTGCGAGCGTATTGGCCTTGATGGCCTTGGCCCACGGCCTGGTCTGCTCATAATTCAGCAGCGCCATGGGAGCGATCTCGCCCGGCCTGTGGCACTCCTGGCAATGGCTTTGAAGAATGGGCAGAACGTCTTTATAAAAAGTCGGGGACTGCTTCGGCGGCTGCGTTTGGGCCGCCGCCATCGCGCAGAATATCGCCCCCAGCGCCAACCGCCGCATATTTTCGATGATAACGGATTGGCGATCGCGGAGTCTAAGAAGAAATAAGTGTCATGTAAATGCATCGGCAATTTATGGAAGAATAAGTTGAACGCAGCCACGTCCCGCTGCGTCATCGTTTTAGTCTCCCCTTTTCCCGTCAGTCTAGTCAGTCTAAAGGAGGTCAGATATTTATGATGCGAGCCCTCGCAGGCATAAGCTTTATCGCCCTTCTGTCCGGCGTTGTCCCCGCCCAAAACCCCGGACCAACCCCCGACCCATCCATATCCGCCGCTACCGCGCCCGCATTTGAAGCCGCGGATGTCCACCCCAGCGCCCATGGCGCGAATTTGTACATGACCGGCGGCGTCCTTCGCGGCGGCCGCTACGACATTCGCAACGCAACCATGCTGGATCTGGTCCGCACCGCCTACGGCATGGACGACGACAGCAAGATCCAGGGTGGGCCGAGCTGGCTGGAATTGGATCGATTCGATGTCATCGCCAAGGCCCCGCCCTCGGCTACGCAGGAGAGCGTCAAGCTGATGCTTCAGAACCTGCTGGCGGACCGCTTCAAGCTGGTGGTCCACACCGGTAGCAAGCCCCTGCAGGTTTTCGTGCTGTCACTGGGGCGGGGCAAGCCGAAGCTGAAGCAATCGGAGGGGACGGGCGCTCCCGGATGCCAGAGCCCGCCGAATCAGGCCCCACCCGAGCCTGGCGTCATCCGCAATGCCGTGGTCCAATGCCACAACATGACCATGGAAAAATTTGCGCCACAATTGCGCGGAATGGCGGGAGCGTATCTGGGCGCCAACCCGATCGTGAACCAGACTGGCCTCGAAGGAACTTGGGATTTCGATCTCACCTGGACCGCGAAGGCCTTGCTCCCGGCCGCCGGCGCGGACGGCATCAGCATCTTTGACGCCGTCGATAAGCAGCTCGGGCTGAAGGTGGAGCTTCAAAAGATCGCGACGCCCGTCGTCGTCGTGGACAGTGTGAACCAGAAGCCTTCCCCCAATCCTCCCGGCGTGTCCACCAACCTGCCTCCTCCCGCGCCGACCGAGTTTGAAGTGGCGGACATTAAACCGAGCAAGCCCGACGCGCAGACGATGGGCCGGCTTCAACCCGGCGGCCGGCTCGACCTGCAATCCTTCCCGATGAAGCAACTGATCACGCTGGCTTGGGACATCAATGACCCCGACGTTCTGCTCGCGGATGCGCCGAAATGGATGGACTCGGCCAAATTCGATGTCGTCGCGAAGGCGTCCACCAGCACCAACGGGCCGGCCGATGCACCGCAAGTCGACATCGACGACATTCGGGCGATGCTGCGCGCGCTGCTGATCGATCGTTTCAAGATGAAGGTCCACACCGAAAACCGGCCCGTGTCCGCGTACGTCCTGACGGCGGCCAAGCCCAAACTCCAGAAGGCGGATCCAACCAATCGGACCGGATGCCATGAAGGTCCGGGGGCGGACGGCAAGGACCCACGCATCGCGAATCCGATTCTTTCAAGGCTGCTTACCTGCCAGAACATGACCATTGCGCAATTGTCGGAACAGCTTCAATACCAGGCGGGTGGTTACGTTCATACTCCGATTTTGGATTCCACCGGGCTCACCGACGCCTATGACTTTACGCTGAGCTTCAGCGCGATCGGCGTCCTTCAAAACGGACTCCCTGGCACGCAGCCGGGCGGCGCGAATGCATCCGATCCCAACGGCGGCATCTCGCTTCCCGACGCTATGAGCAAACAACTCGGGCTGAAGATGGAATTGCAAAAGCGCCCCATGCCCGTCCTGGTGATCGATCATGTGGAGGAGAAGCCGACCGACAACTAAAAGGTGGGGCGGTCCGCCCCTCAAATGAGCTTCAACACGGTCCATCCATTTCGTGGACACTACTGTGCCGCTACAGTTTCTGGGAAACGTTTTCCAGCGCGAGCAACGCTTCTTTCACCGGCAGCCCTCCGCCGAATCCGCCCAGCTTGCCTCCGGTGGCGATCACGCGATGGCACGGAATCACGATTGGAATCTGGTTGGCGCCGTTGGCCGATCCCACCGCGCGCGAAGCTTTGGGATTGCCGATGCGCCGCGCCAGTTCGCCATAGGAGATGGTCTGGCCGTAGGGAACCTTCTGCAATTCGCGCCACACTGCCAGCTGAAACGGAGTGCCCCGGAGAGCCAGCGGCAAGTCGAACTCGGACCGGCGACCCGCGAAGTATTGGCGCAACTGCGCCACGGCTTGTGCTACCGCGCCGCTCGCGGCCTCGATCCAGCCGCGCTCGGGTTTCGCGGACTTGCCGTGGTCGGAAAAGCGAATGTGGCGAACGCCCTCCCGATCGCCGGCAATCAATAACGGCCCGATGGGGCTCTCGAAGAAACAGTAGTTCATTCCTCTACAGCTCCATTGCTCTACATTCCAGCTTGCCGCGATACAGCATGTCCTTCAGCACAAACCTGGCCTTGAACTCGAGAGGTCCCATCTTGGTCGTGAAGGTGATCTCTTTATTGGCCGGGACGATCGGCTCCATTCTCGAAAAATAATACATATCCCCGCCGGTGATGGGCTGGATGTGATCGAGGTAGATGGGGGCGCCCTTGCGATCGAGCTTGGTGTAGGAGCGCAGCATCTCCGCCCGATCCTTCTCGGCCGTGACAGAATCTGCGTCAGACGGCTTGGTCGCATCCGGAAAGTCGCCCGTCAGGGAGATCATGTAGAACTGGGAAGCGCCGTCCGGAGTCCCTTTGCCGGCGTCGCACACGGCCTTGGCGGAGGCCCAGCGAATCAGCGCATGGAACGTTCCCGGGCTTGTGGCCGCGCCGCTGCCGCTGTACTTTACCTGGTCGGCGGGAGAATAATAACCGCTGCGCGAAAACCCGACCGCGCCGCCGGGACCGCCGTTAAACTTGACCGTCGTGTTTTGCGCCCAGGGAGAGTCGTTCAAGATGCGCTGGGTTTCCGCCGCGGTCCAGTTCTCGGGGAACTTCTCGTCCCAGAATTCCTTGGCCGCGGCTGCTCCCAGCGCTCCGATCGCGGCCGGGAGCCCCATGGCCGCCACCATCGCACTACGCCGTGTGACCATCTTCATACCTACATGTTACGCCGGATTCCGTTAAGATAGAGGGTCTGCCCCGTACTCCAATATGGCACTGTTTTTTCTACTCGCGGTTTTTTTGTTCGTGATCCTGCTGATTGCCTTCTTCGTCTTTCCGCCCACCCGGTGGGTCAAGGCCATGACGGATAACAAGAAGTCTCCCAAGAAAAAATGACGAAACTGATTCGATACCGCGTAGGCGACCATACGGCCTACGGCATCCTTGAAGACGGCTTGATCGCCGAGGTGGAAGGGACTCTGTTCGCGCACAAGGTCACGGGCGTGCGCCGCAAGCTCAGCGAGGTGACGCTGCTGCACCCCGGCACTCCTGGAAAGGTGCTGGCCGTGGGACGGAATTACAAGAGCCATCTGGGCACGCGCCCCCAGCCGCCTCAGCCCGAGGTTTTCTACAAGCCCATCTCCTGCCTTCAGGATCCGGAGGCTCCCATCGTGATTCCGCGGGACTCGACGGATCTGCACTACGAAGCCGAGCTGGTATTGGTGATCGGCCGGCGTGTGCGGCACGCCTCCAAGCTGGAGGCGGAAGCGGCCATTTTCGGCGTCACCTGCGGCAACGATGTAAGCGAGCGTAACTGGCAGCACGGTCCGGGTAAGGACCTGCAATGGTGGCGCGCCAAAGGCTGCGATACCTTCGCGCCTCTCGGGCCCGCCATCGTCACCGGTGTCGATTACGGCAACCTGCTCCTCGAGACCCGCCTCAATGGCGAAGTGGTGCAGCGGCAGTACACCTCCGACCTGATCTTCGATTGCCCCACCATCGTGAGCTGGATCAGCGGCTGGGTCACGCTGCTACCGGGCGACGTCGTTTACACCGGCACGCCCGGCAGCACGCGCAGAATGTCGCCCGGCGACATTCTCGAAGTGGAGATCGAATCCATCGGCGTGCTGCGCAATCCGGTGGTGGCGGAAGCGTGATACGCGTTATGCTGAAAACAGAATGAACGATCAGCAGATCCTCGCGATCGCCCTGGCATCGGCGCCGACCATGCTCACGGTGCTCATCGGGATGCTTGTGAATAACGCTCGCCTGAGCGACATCAAAATTGACATCAACGCCCGCCTGGGCGATCTGAACGCCCGGACCGCGGAGACCAACGCCCGAATCGCGGAAACAAATGATCGAATCGCAGAACTCCGTTCGCATATGGATCTGCGCTTCGACGAGACGAAGGAACTTTGGCGCTCGGAGCTGCACCGGGTCGAAGACATCCTCGACGCACGCCTCAAACACATCGAAGAGCGTTAGATTAGCAGGCTGCTCAAAAAGACTTCCTGGCCGCCGATACACACGGATGAACGCGGATTCGCGGGGAGCAGGGTGCTTGTTTTCAATCGGCGTTCATCCGTGTTCATCAGCGGCCTATTTTGCGGCTGTGGTTTTTTTCAGCACCTGTCTGACTACTTCCGCATCCGCCCCAATTCCGTGTTCATTTCATTCCGCAAATCCGCGGGCGCGTCCGCGGCCACCAGCGCCAGAGCCTGCTCGAAACCCTGGGGAGTGCGGTCCCGAACGGGCGCCCTTTCCGCCGATCCCGCCAGATCGCGATACAGCTCCACGGCCTTGCGCAGCGTGGCCGCGGCGACCTCCGGCTCATGGTTGGCAGCGAGCACTTCTCCCATCTCGAAGTTGCACGCGGCGATGGCCCGCCGCAGCTCCAGGCTGGGCGGCAGGGCCTCCGCGATCTGCAATGCGCGGCTGAAGCTGGTTAGCGCCCCGACCAGGTTCCCTGCGGCGAACTGGGCCAAACCTACCTTGCGTTCGGCGATCAAGATGTCCTTCTGGCGCTCCGTCTTTTGTTCCGGGGTGCTCGGGTTTTCCTTCGCGAGCGACTCGAATTGCGCCAGCGCCTCGCTGTAGAGTGAAGACGCTGCGGCAGGCTCCAGATCCCCAAGCTTGATGGAATCCCAGGCCAGCTCCCGCCGTAGATCCGGCTGCTCCTTCGCAGCTTCTGGATGGGCCTTCAGGAAGTCCCTCCCGAGTTGAACCGCCAAATCATATTCTCTCCCCGCAGTCCCGGGCGGGGTTTTTTGACCGGGATCGCCTTGATCGAGATCGCCCAGCCGGCCGAGAGTCCGGATCAGCGCGGGCTCCAGTCCAAGCTCCCGGCTCCGCGCCGCGTCCAGCTGCGCCTGATCGCGCCGGGCTTTGACGCCGAACCAGATCGTGCTCCCCGCCAGCAGCGCCAGCAGCGCGGCGATCGCGCCGACCCCGGCGGCATTGCGCTTGACGAACTTCCGCGCGCGATACCTCAGAGTGTCGCCGCAAGCTTTCACCGGCCGGCCTTCCAAATATCTTCGAATATCTTCGGAAAACTGCTCCACCGAAGCGTAGCGGCGCGCCGGCTCCTTGCGCAGAGCCTTCAGGATGATCACGTCCAGGTCGCCCGCCAGCTTGCGCTTCAGCCGGCGGCGCGCCTTGTCGCGCGTCTCCTCCTCGGCCACGTCGATTTTTTGCGTGGCCTGCGGAATCGCCGAGCCGGTATCGGAGAGCACCACGCTGCTGGGCCGCGGAGGGTCGGTCTCGCAGATGGCCTGCTGCATGGCCGCGCGGGATTTGTTGTCCGGCCGATACGGAAACTTGCCCGTGAGAAGCCTGAAGAGCAGCACGCCCAGCGAATACACGTCGCTCGAGGTGGTGATGGGTTCGCCGCGCACCTGCTCCGGGCTGGCGGATTCAAGCGTCATAGGACGCTGCTCCGGACGCGTCTCAGCCGCGTCGTCTACAGAAAATTCGCTGTGAATCAGCTTGGCGATTCCGAAATCCAGGAGCTTGGGCGTGCCGTCGGCGGCCACCAGAATGTTGCTGGCCTTGAGGTCGCGATGCACCACCAGATTCGAGTGCGCGAATTGCACCGCGGCGCAGACGCTGCGGAACAGGGTCAGCCGCTCGCTGATGCTGCTCTGGCGGCTCTCGCAGTACTGGTCGATGGGCCTTCCCTCCACGTACTCCATCACCAGGTACGGCAGGCCGTCGGGCGTGGAACCCCCATCGATCAGCCGCGCGATGTTGGGGTGGTCCAGGCCGGCCAGTAACTGCCGCTCCATGCGGAAGCGGCGCATGATCTCGGCCGTGTCCATGCCGCGCCGCACCATCTTGATGGCCACCTTCATGTCGTATTCGTGATCCACGCGCGAGGCCAGCCACACCGATCCCATGCCGCCGCGGCCGATGCGCCGCTCCAACTGGTACGGCCCCACCCGCGCAATTCGCGGAACATCGGCGGAGGAGCGGTCGTCGCGCGACGCCGACGATGCCCCTTGCATGGCGTCTTGCAAGGCGTCCTGCAGACCGAGGGCAGGTTCGTCCAGGAAATCGCCGGACCCGTGGTGGCTGGCCAGCAGGCTCTCTACTTCCTTGCGCAGTTGGTCGTCGCCCGCGCAGGCCACGCGCAGGTACGCGGCGCGACCCTGCTGCGGACGTTCCAGCGCGTCGTCAAAGATCTTCCGGATCTGCGCCCATCGCTGCGGCGTCAAGTGAGCCTCCCGTGATCTCGCGGTGCAGAAAGGCGCGCGCGGAGCTCCAGCTTCGCTTCACCGTGGCGGGCGAAACTCGCATCACTTCGGCCGTCTGCTCCACCGAAAGCCCGCCGAAGAAGCGCAGCTCCACCAGCCGCGCCTGTTCGGAATCGAGCGCTTCCAGCCGCGTCAGCGCTTCATCCAGCGCGATCATGTCCACCGGCCGCTGCTCGCAGATGGCCATGGTGTCTTCGAGCACCACCTTCTGCCCGGCGCTGCCGCGGCGCGCGGCGTGATGCTTGCGCGCATAGTCCAGCAGGATGCGCCGCATCTGCGTGGCCGCCACCGCCAGAAAATGCCCGTGGCTTTCGATCGGCGCGCGTTGATCCACCATGCGGAGGTAGGCTTCGTGAACCAGCGCGGTGGGTTGCAGCGTGTGCTCGCCGCGCTCGCGCCGGAAATAGGAGCGCGCCAGCCGGTGCAGCTCATCGTAAACCAGAGGCAAAAGCTGGTTCAGAGCGTCCTTGCGCCCGCGTCCGAGCTCCCCCAGCAGCCTGGTCACTTCTCCTGTGTCTTCCATCCGCGCGCCTGTTGCGGATTATAACGCCTTGGCGACTCGTGCAGGCTCAGTCTGATGTAAACTCATTTAAGATCAGGTGGTCAAAACGCAATTTAGCCTCAACCGATGCGGGAGGCCCATGTGCAACAGATGCGCGTAATCCGGCTGTTTCATCACGTGCTGAGTCGCGTTCTCATCGCGAGCCTTGCCTTGGCGGTGAGTCTTGTCCCCCTTCAAGCTCAAGTCACCGCCGCGGTTTCCGGCCGGGTTGTGGATGCCAGCGGCGCGGGCGTCAGCGGCGCGACGGTCACCGTCAAGAGCCTGGAAACCGGAGCGACGCGTAGCGTCACTACCGACGATACCGGCAGCTACACGGTCCAGTCCCTGCCGCTCGGCCCGCAGGAAGTGCGTGCCGAAAAGACAGCTTTCAAAGTGGCCATTCGCTCGGGCGTCGATCTGACCGTAGGCCAGGATGCGGTGGTGAACCTGTCGCTCGAGATCGGCGACGTGGCCCAGCAGGTCAAGGTGACGAGCGAATCGCCGTTGGTCAACACCACCACTTCCCCGGTCTCCGGTCTGGTGGGCGAGAACCAGGTGAAGGATCTGCCGCTCAACGGCCGCAGCTACGACAATTTGATCACGCTGAATCCGAGCGCGATCAATTATTCCGCTTATAAGAGCGCCAACACCACCACCAGCGATGGAAACACGTTTTCGATAGACGGGCGCCGCCCTCAGGACAACATCTTCCTGTTGAATGGCATTGAAGATACGGGCGCGAGCCAGCTTGCGGTTACTCCGGGCGGGGTGAGCGGCGAGATGCTCGGGATCGACGCCGTCCGCGAGTTCAACCTGCTCAGCGACAACTATGGCGCCGAGTACGGCAAGCGCGCCGGAGGACAGGTGGTGGTGGTAACGCAGTCGGGCTCGAATGCGCTGCATGGAACGCTCTTCGAGTTCCTCCGCAACAGCGCACTCGATGCGTCCGGTATTTTCAATAACGGAATCACGCCGCCGTTTCGAAGGAATCAATTCGGGGGCGCGGCGGGAGGTCCCATTAAGAAGGACCGCCTGTTCCTGTTCGGCAATTACGAAGGGTATCGCCAATCCCTCGCGACCAGCAGCGTCAGCGATGTGCCGGACGCGCAGGCGCGCCAGGGATATCTGCCGAATTCCGCGGGCGTGGAGACGCCGGTCGCCAATCTCAATCCGGCCATGCTGCCGTTCCTGTCGTTGTGGCCTCAGGGAAACGGTCCGGAGTTGGGAGGCGGAATTCAGGAAGCTTTCTATAACCCGTTGAACACCGTTCACGAGGATTTCGCGAACTCGCGTCTGGATTATTATCTGAACAGCCGGGACCGGCTTTCGGCGATTATAACCATCGATACAGGGCACAGCATCATCCCCCTGGCCGACCCCCTGTTCGCCTCGGAACTCAGACTCGCCTCGCTGGTGGGCAGCCTGGAGGAAACGCATGTCATCTCGCCGAATATTCTGAACACATTTCGAGCGGGATTCTCGCGAGCCGCATTCAACTATGATTACGCGGCCTCCGCCACGTTCCCTCCGAGTCTGTCTTTCGTGTCGGGGGCGCAACCGGGAGTGCTTGCCGTCAACAGCGGGTTGACCGCGGGCGGCGGGAACCTGAACGACGGAGTGTGGGACCGGCGCAATCTATACACCTATACGGACGAGATTCAGATCACCAAAGGCATTCATCAATTCAGCGCCGGAGGCTGGCTGCAATGGGTCCAGGACAACGAGGATTTGGCCTCGCGACGCCTGGGCGATGCGACCTTCTCCACGCTGACGACGTTGCTGCAAGGGACCTTGGTGAATTTTCAGGTTGTCCCCGATCACAACGCGCTGGGCTGGAGGAGCCTGTTCGGCGCATGGTTCGTTCAGGACGCCATGAAGCTGCGTCCGAATCTGACGCTTTCCATCGGGCTGCGCGATGAATTCACCACTGGATACAACGAAGATTCCGGAAGAGCCGCCAATTACATCACCAATGCAAGCGGCGTTCTGCTCACCAATCCGAGGGTCGGCGATTCGGCGTTCACGCAAAATAACGCGACGCATCTGCTGGGGCCGAGAGTGGGTCTCGCATGGGATCCGTTCGGCAATGGGAAGACGGCGGTGCGGGCGGGATTCGGGACCTATTACTCGCTGATCGATGCACTGAGCTTCCTGCTGAGCGCGCTGCCTCCGTATAACGGGTCGGCGACCTTCACCGGGTCCTTGCCCTCCCTGCTGCCGATCACGGCGAACGTTCCCGTGCCTCCTTCGTGCGGGCCGGGTGTTCCCCAGCCGTGCTCGACCTTTGCGCCGCAGGGCATCCAGCCGAACGCGCAGACGCTGACCGTGGAGCAATGGAATCTGAGCGTGCAACAACAAATCAGCTCCAATATGGCTTTTCGCGTGGCCTATGTCGGATCGCACGGATACCACGGGCTGTTGAGCGTCGATCCCAACAGTATTCCCGCGCAGATCTGCCAGAGCTCCAGCGGTTGTGTGGCCGGCGGCGACGGCACAACCACGTCGATGGTTCCGCAGGGCGCGCAGTATATTCCCGTCGGAGGGCGGCCCAACCCCTATTTATCGGCTGGTTTCTTCTGGTACACGGAAGGCAACAGCAGCTATAACGCGCTGCAGATGGATTTTACGCGGCGCATCAGCCACGGCTTGCAATTGCGGTTTAACTATACCTGGTCGAAGAATCTGGATATGAACTCCGGGTTGACCACCGCTCAATCGAATAACAACCCGCAAATGGAGATGAATCGCTTCGATTTATCGAGAGACTGGGTCCGTCGGCGCTTAATCCGCCTCAGCAAGCCAGCCTTTCGGGGACGTATCAACTGCCTTTCGGAAAAAGCGGAGGAATGTTGGAAAGGAAAACTCTCGGCGGCTGGCAATTGAATGCTATCGTCACGCTGCTCTCGGGTTTTCCGTTCACGCCGCTGATCGGAGCGAATCGATCCGGGGACGGCGATACGAGAGATCCCGATCGCCCGTCTCTGAACCCGGCCTTTACGGGCCCGGTAATCCTCGGCAAGCAGTCGGAGTGGTTCAATCCCCAGGCCTTCATTCTGCCGGCGGCTGGGACGTGGGGCAATTTGGGGCGCGGCGTTTACAGCGGCCCGGGCCTGGCGGAGGTGGACTTCTCGGTGTTCAAGAACATCCCTATTACCGAGCGCGTCAATCTGCAGTTTCGCTCCGAGTTTTTCAACTTACTGAACCACGTGAACCTGGGAGCTCCGAACGCGACTGTGTTCTCGGGCACGGCATACAGTCCGACGGCGGGCCAGATCACGACTCTGGCAACCACCCCGAGGCAGATTCAGTTCGGACTAAAGCTGATTTTCTAGGGCTGGGCGTCGCGGCGACGCTGATTTGCCGGACTGGCAGGTTGCGGAAAAAGTCAAAGACAGGGTTGGCCGCCGATAAACGCGGATAAACGCGGATCGAAAACAAGGGCTTTCACGTCTTTGAATCCGCGTTCATCGGCGGCCAATAATGCTGTTTCAACATCCTGTTAGCAGCGAGAATAATCGCCCGCCTCAGTGCTTGAACGCATCCGGGCCCATCAGCCGCGAGGTGCGGCTGTCGCCGACGTCCCAGCCGAGCGATTCCATGCGCGCCGGCTGCGCCGTGAAGACAATCTGAAAGCTGCCGGTTTCATCCGGCGCAAGCGGGGGCTTGCCGCGCAACGGCGACACCAGCGCCAGATATTTCAGCAGCGTGTAGATGTCGCCCTCCTCGGGCAGCGACAGATCCAGCTCCTGCGTGCGGAAGCGCAGTTCGATCCCGCGCGCGGCCAGGCGGTAGGCCAGGAACGCGCAGCATTCCACGGCCTGCTCAAACCACGCCTCCGAGCCCACGGGCGCGTCCAGATCCAGAAAAATCACGGCGCGCCAATCCTGTTCCCGCGCGAACTCGCGCACCTGCAAGGCGCCGGTGTGCGCGGTGGCTTTCCAATCCACGTGGCGCGCGGTCTCCATGGCTTCATACGGCCGGATGCGGTAGAAGTCGTGGCCGCGCCCGCGCTCGATGGCCGCGATCTCGCCGCTCACCGATTCCAGCAGCGACTCGAAACCCGGCTGCGGGTCCAGGCACGGATACACAATGATCTCGTGGCGGGTGGTGACCATCTCGCGCCGCTCCGCGAACCCGAAGGGGAAGCGCGTCGAGAACTGGAAGCTGCGCTCGCGTTGCGCGCCGCGGCGCGGAAAATAGAGCGTCACCGATTCCTCGATGGCCGCGCCGCCGGCAATCACGGGGAAATTCAGAATCGAGTTGAAACCGCTCTCCGCCGCGCCCGCCAGTTGAATGCTGAAGGATGGAGACCAGCGCTTCAGGTTCCTGAGGCGGAGTTTGGCGCGGACCTTTCGGCGCGCGGGAATGTGCTCCGGCAGAAGCAGGTCCAGCTCCAGGCCGGCCAGGCCCAGGCGCGTCACGAAGCCGGAAATCAGCAGCGTCGAGAACATGGCCGCGACGATCAGAAACAGCAGATTGTTGGCCAGCAGAAACGCCGCGGCCGCCACCACCAGCAGCGCGCCGCGAAACACCATCCCCGCGCCGGTCATCTGTTGCCGGCCCGCGGGTAAGTGCAAACGGTCGCGCCACTGTTCTAAAGAAGTCATGCTGCCCATCACCAGGATCTCGCAAACGGTCCGGCTAAGTACTCCCGTTCGTAAATACGGCAGGTGGGGCGGTCCCCCTGGTCGCGCGGACGAGGGCGTCCGCCCCACAAACGGAGGTACGTCACCGTAGCCTTCAGGAACTGCGGCCGGACGCGGCCACGCGCCCAATCGCGTTCACCAGCTTACGATAAGGGAGCTTCTCGAAGGAATCGAAGCCGATCCACTCGCCGTCCCTCCAGCTCGAGCCCTGCCAGCGGACCAGGATGGAGAGATGCTCCAGATCCGGCTCGCCCGCCGGCGCTACGCCTGAGGGCGCGATCAGCGCGATCAGCTCGCGCATGCGGCGATCGAGCGAGGAACCCGCGCCGATGGTTTCGGAAAGATTCACGCGCCGCGGCTGCTGCCAGCGGCCTCCAGCGAGAAACCACAAGTCGATGCATTCCGGCGCCGCCGACCCGGTGACGGCCACGCCGGCGAGCCGGTCGATGGGCCGCGCCAATTCCCCGGCGAGCGTTTGCACCTCGGCGATGCGGGCGGCGCGCTGATGCATGCGGTCGGCTTCTTCAAACTGCATTTCGGCGCTGGCGCGTTCGCGGGCGGCCTCGGCGGTGTGCTTGAGCGAAGCGCCGCCGGTTTCGAGGAACTGCTCCATGCGCGCCGCCTCGCCGCGGTATTCCTCCATCGACACAGCCTGCTGGCAGGGGCGAAGGCAGCGGTTCATCTCGCCGTAAATGCAGCCGGGATGATTGGGCGCGGGCGCCAGATTTTCCTCGCAGCGGCGAACCTGAAACAGATCGAGCAGCGCTTCGTTGAAGCGGTCCGCCCCGGCGCGGCCGGCGAAGGGACCGTAGGTGAGACCCCGGCCCAGCCGGGTGGTGATCATGGTGCGCGGAAACGGATTGTCCAGCGTTAGCCGCACGAACGCGGGAGGCTTAAGGCGCGTGATCCGCGGCCAATCTTTGGGAAAGTAGCGCCGCGCCAGTTCCAGATGCACCAGCGCGGATTCAAGCTGCGATCCGGTGGGCCAGTATTCGATGCGCTCGGCCACGCCGTTCAGGTTGAGGACACGGGAGACGCGGTCAGGTTCTTCCGTGCCGCCCACTCTGCGGAGGAGCCTGCGCAGCCGCCTGCGCAGCAACTTTGTCCGCGCCAGATAGGGCGGTCCTTGTGAGGCGTCGCCCGCCCACAGCAGGAACACCGCGGGACGGTCGGGAAGACTGTCGATTTCCGAGGGCAGCGCCGTCACCGGCTCAGACATTGTCACCGTAGGCTGTCACTTAAAATTGTACGCGCTTGTCGATTCTTCAGACTCTGGTTCGTCATCGTATTAGGGAAGGGAGGAGAGCCCGCGATGAGATTGGAACCGATCGAGAAGCCCAAAGGGCTGATGATGCGCATTGCTTATTGGATGACGCGGCGGCAGCTGGGCAAGGTGATGACCCCCATGAAGGTGGTGTATGGGCGCATGCCGGGGGCGGTGAAACTTTCCTACGAGATCGCGAAGTTTGAGATGAAGGGAATCCGTCTGGAGCCGGCGCTGAAGTTCATGGTGACGAACCTCGCCGCCCAGATCAACGAGTGCGGCTTCTGCGTGGACATCGGCCAGGCGATGGCGATTCGCGAGCACCTGGGGATGGAGAAATTCGACGCGCTTTTGGATTACCGGACCAGCCCGCTATTCTCCGACAGGGAGCGCGCCGCGCTGGCTTACGTGGAGGAAGCCACGCGTTACAAGCGCGTCTCCGACGCCATCTTCGAGGAATTGCGCAAGCACTTCAATGAGCGGGAGATTGTTGAGATCACGTGGCTCAACGCCGTGGAGAATTACTACAACCTGATCAATATTCCGCTCGAGATCGAATCGGACGGCTTTTGCGCGATCGCGCGGGCGCGGGCGCGTTGAGATTTTTTCCCCGGTCTTGTCGATTCCGCGGGGCTTGGTTCGTCATCAGAGTGTACGGCAACAAACTGAACATCACTTACGATAGGAGAAACGAATGCCCCAATACCTACAATTGCTCTACGATAATTCTTCCACGCTCAGGAGTCTGAGCCCGGAGGAGATGCAAAAGGCCGTTGAAAAATACATGGCCTGGTCCCAGAAGCCGTTCACCAAGGGCGGCAAGCGGCTTGCGGAAGATTTCGGCCGCATTGTCCGCCCGAAGCGCGGGCAAGCCTCGCGTGACCGACGGCCCTTACAGCGAAGCCAAGGAAGTGCTGGGAGGGTTCTACGTAATCGAAGCCGACAACTACGACCACGCCGTTGAGCTCACGCTGGCGCATCCGCACCTGGAATACAACGGGGTGGTTGAAGTCCGGCACATATTCGGGACGTAACGCCGGTGGAGGACGCCGGGGTCCTGATCGAGCATCTCTTCCGGCATCAGGCCGGGCGGATGACCGCGCATCTGACGCGGCTGCTGGGCTCGGCGCGCATCGATCTGGCGGAGGAGATCGTGCAGGAGGCCATGCTGCGGGCGCTCCAGACATGGCCCTATCAGGGCGTGCCGGAGAACCCGCCGGCATGGCTTTTCCGCACCGCTCGCAACGCGGCAATGGACGTGGTTCGCCACGAGAGCATGGCGGAACGCAAGCTGGCGAACTCCGCGGAGCAGATGAATTGGGATCCCGGACCTCTGGACGACGAGCTGGTTGGAGAAGACCTGCGCGACGACGAGCTGCGCATGATCTTCATGTGCTGCCATCCGGAGATTCCCCGCGATGCGAGCGTCGCGCTGAGCCTGAAGACCGCCGGAGGATTCAGCGTGCGGGAAATCGCCCGCGCGTTTTTGACCGAGGAGGCAACCATCGCGCAGCGTCTGGTGCGCGCCAAGCGCCAGATCCGCGAGCGCGGCTTGCGCTTCGAACTGCCGCGCGGAGCCGAGCTCAAACAGCGCCTTACCGCAGTGCTCGAAGTGCTGTACTTCGTCTTTAACGAAGGCTACACGGCGCATGAGGGTGAGGATCTGGTGCGGCGCGATCTGTGCTTGGAAGCTCTGCGGATGACCTGCCTGATTGCTTCTTCCTCCAGCGCCGAGCCTCGCGTGCACGCGCTGGCGGCGGTGATGTCGTTCCAGTCGGCGCGGTTGCCCGCGCGCGTCGATGCGCTCGGCGACCTGGTGCTGTTGGAGGATCAGGATCACAGCCTGTGGGATCGCAAGTTAATCGACCTCGGCTTCCATCATTTCAATCTTTCGATGGATGGCGATGAGGTTTCGGAGTATCACGTGCAAGCGGCGATCGCGTCGCTTTATGTTCAGGAAGCTCCGGATTGGCGGGCGATTCTCTCGCTGTACGATCAGTTGTGGGAGATGAACGGATCGCCGGTGGTGGCGTTGAACCGGGCGGTTGCCGTGGCCAAGGTGCGCGGGCCGGCGGCGGCGCTGGCCGCCATCGAACCGCTGATCGCGAATCCGGCGCTGCGCGAATACTATCTCCTGCTGGCGGTGCGCGGCCACTTGCTGCTGGAGCTGGAGCGGCGCGAGGAAGCCGCGTCCTGCTATCGGGCGGCGCTCGAATGCCGCTGCTCGGAGCCGGAGCGCCGGCTGCTGCGGAGGAAGCTCGCCGAGTGTGAGTGAGTGTTATTGTGGAGCCGGAGGCGATATGCGCCCAGTCGTGCTCGGAATCCTTTGTTTTGTCGCTGCGCTGCCGGCAGCTGAGGTCAAAGTGGCGCTTTTTTCACGGCGAACACCATTGCGCTCCAGGTCTCGTTGATCGAGCAGATCTTGTAATCCACCAGTCCGACGTCGATCGCTCCCGCGCGAATGATGTTTCCGTTCAAGCCATCCTGTTTGGATTTGCGCCAGAGAATCCAGAGGCGCGCATGCGCGGCTAGGGTTCTCATACGAGAAAGCCCGGCCTGAAATTCGGCGATGCCGTGAATGAACCAGAGAGCCAGCGCGCAGGCGTCGGCGGACTCCTCTTCGAAGGACGCGCCTTCGGGCAGCTCGCCGATGGCTCGCGCATAGCCGGCGGGCGGATCGATCACGAACACGCGCGCGCCTTTGGCGACGCCGAGCTTCTGCGCCGTCGTGCGCGCGCCCCAGCGTTCCATCATCTGCGCGGGCTTCAGGGGATCAACGGGAGGGTTGGCGATGGCGCTGCGCAAGGCGCTGCGGAGGCGCGAAACGGGTGTGTAGACGGCGTCGGGCAGGACTCGGCGGACGTATTCGATTTTTCCGGTTCGCCGCCCGACGAATACGATGGGGATGTGTCGCGTGGCCTTGGAGCCGCGCAGAAACACGGCAACTTCGCGGCCATGAGACGGCAATCGCGACAAGTCAATCACGATGGCGTCGGGCGGCGACAAGCGGACCTCGCGGTAGGAACTGACGGGCTCCTTGTAATCCACCGAGTAGCCAGCCGCTTTAAGAACTGTCAAAAGCGGCTTGGCTTCCTCGGACCGCCAATGGAACAAGCGGACGTGAAACAAGCGTATGCTCGCCATATCCTTTTAGGATATGCGGCCCGGCCCGGGCAGCTCCCCTACCCGGGCCAGCGCAGCAGGCGATTTGGTAAACCGCCTGCCCTCCTCCGACATCCATATGCGCGCAGGATGCCGGAAAAAGGGCTCACGAAACCGGGAAATTCTTTTTGAGCTGTTCCAGCTTGGCGGCAGCCGCGCCGGAATCAATCGCTTGCGCGGCCATGGCGGCAGCGGCGCGGGCGCCCTCGGCTAGATTTGCCGTCATTAGCCCGGCGGCCGCGTTCACGATGACGATATCGCGCGGCGCGCCGGGCTCTTTGCCGAGAATCCGCTCGATCAGTCGCGCGTTGGAGGCGGGATCGCCGCCGGCCAGCTCCTTCAGCGTCGCGGGCTTTACGCCGAAATCGGCCGGAGTCCAAAGATGCTTTTCGACACCGGCGGGCGTGACCTCCCACACGTCTGTCGGGCCGGTGGTGCTGACTTCGTCCAAGCCGTCGTGGCCATGCACCACGAAGGCGCGAAGGGTGCCCAGTCCGGCGAGAGCCTCGGCCATCAAACGCGCTGCCGATGGCGACGGAGCGCCGATCAACTGACGGCTTGCCCGCGCGGGATTCACCAGAGGGCCAAGCAGGTTGAACACCGTGCGCATCTTCAGCTCCCGGCGCACCGGCCCGGCGAATTTCATGGCCGGGTGCAGATGCGGGGCGAACAGAAAGCCGATTCCGATTTCGCGCACCGCGCGCGCGGCTTCCTCAGCCGTCATCGCAATGCGCACGCCCAGGGCCTCGAGCACATCGGCGCTGCCGCTGGGGCCGGCGAAGGATCGGTTGCCGTGCTTGGCCACGTGCGCTCCCGCCCCGGCCATCACCAATGCGGCGGCGGTGGAAATATTGAAGGTGCCGCTGAGTCGCCGCCGGTGCCGCCAGTGCCACACGTGTCAACCACGTCCGCGCCCGCATCCACCACGATCATGCGCTCGCGCATGGCTCGGGCGAAGCCGGTAAGCTCGGCCGCGGTTTCGCCCTTCATCTTCAGAGCGACAAGGAACGCCGCGATGACGGCCTCGCTCGAGGCGCCTTCGAGCAGCGCACTCATGGCCTGGTGTGCTTCTTCTGCATTCAAATCGGCGTGCGCGGTGAGGCGATGAAGGAAGGGCAGCAGTGACATGCGGTATAGTGGAGATTCTTCAGCTTATCGCAATGAAAATCCATGAATATCAGGCCAAGGCTCTCTTGGCGCGTTACGGCGTTCCTGTGCCCAGAGGCGAAGTGGCTCTAAACGTAGACGAAGCCGAGGCCGCGGCGAAGGCCATCGGCGGCAGCGTCGTGGTGAAGGCGCAGATTCACGCCGGCGGCCGGGGCAAGGGCGGAGGCGTAAAAGTGGTGAACAACGCCGCGGAGGCTCGCGACGTTGCGGAACGCATGCTCGGCATGACTCTGGTGACGCACCAGACCGGGCCGGAAGGCCGCGTGGTGCATCGCATCCTGATTGAAGAGACTCTGCCTATTGCGCACGAATTTTATCTTGGTATCGTGCTCGATCGCGTCGCCGGCAAAAACACGTTCATGGCGTCGGCCGACGGAGGCGTCGAGATCGAAGAGGTCGCGGCAAAAACGCCGGAGCGGATTTTGAAGGAGACGATCGAGCCGGGGCTCGGCCTGACTCCGTTTCAGGCGCGCAAGCTGGCGTTCGGCATCGGCATCAAGGGAGCGCAGGGGAACCTGGCGGCGAACGCAATCCTGGCATTGAGCCGTGCGAACGACGCGCTGGATGCAACGCTTGCCGAAATCAATCCGTTCATCACCACCAAGGACGGAAAGGTTTACGCGCTGGACGCCAAGATCAATCTGGACGACAACGCCCTGTTCCGGCACAAGGATCTGCTCGATCTGCGGGACTTGAACGAAGAAGATCCGCTGGAGGTGGAGGCCTCGCGCTTCGGGCTGAACTATATCAAGCTCGACGGCACGGTGGCGTGCATGGTGAACGGAGCCGGCCTGGCGATGGCCACCATGGACATTATTAAATACGCGGGCGGGAGTCCGGCGAATTTTCTGGATGTGGGCGGAGGCGCCAATACGGAACAAATTCGCAACGCCTTTCGCATTTTGCTTTCCGACAAGGCCGTGAAGGCCGTGCTGATCAATATTTTCGGCGGCATCCTGCGCTGCGACACTCTGGCCACGGGCGTGGTGACGGCGGCTCGCGAGCTGAGCGTCAAGGTTCCTATTGTGGTCCGCATGGAAGGCACGAACGTCGAATTAGGGCGAAAAATATTGGTGGATTCGGGATTGAATTTCACGGTGGCGGCGGACATGCGCGACGCGGCGGATAAAGTGGTGGCGCTGGCCTCTCACGCGGCGGTATCTCGATGAGCGTCCTGGTTAACGAACACACCACGGTGCTGGTGCAGGGTTTTACCGGCAAAGAAGGAACGTTCCATGCGCAGCAGGCCATTGCCTACGGAACCAAAGTGGTGGGTGGGATCACGCCGGGCAAGGGCGGCCAAAAACATTTAGATCTGCCGGTGTTCGATACGGTGGCGGAGGGCGTGAAGGCCACCGGAGCCAATGCCAGCGTGATCTTCGTGCCTCCGCCGTTTGCCGCCGACGCGATCATGGAAGCCGCCGACGCAGGGATCGCCGTGGTGGTGTGCATCACCGAAGGCATTCCGGCCGCGGACATGGTGAAGGCGTGGGCGTATCTGAAAAATTATCCCAAGACGAGGCTGATCGGGCCGAATTGCCCGGGTGTGATTTCGCCGGGCAAATGCAAGATCGGGATCATGCCGGGACACATTCATCTGAAGGGCACGTGGGCGTGGTGTCGCGCTCCGGCACGCTGACGTATGAAGCGGTGGGGCAGTTGACGGCGCTGGGCATCGGACAATCGACGTGCATCGGCATCGGCGGCGATCCGATCATCGGGACCACGCATACCGACGCGATCCGGCTGTTCAACGAAGACCCGGACACGCATGCGATCGTGATGATCGGCGAGATCGGCGGCAATGCCGAGGAGACGGCCGCGGCGTATATCAAGGCTCACGTGAAGAAGCCGGTAATCGGGTTCATCGCCGGGCAGACCGCGCCTCCGGGACGAAGAATGGGCCACGCGGGCGCCATCATTTCCGGCGGCAGCGGCAAGGCCGAGGACAAGATCGCGGCCATGCAGGCGGCGGGGATCACGGTGTGCGCGACGCCCGCCGAAATCGGAGAAAAGGTAAAAAGCAGACTTTAATATGGAACACGTATCCTCACAACGAACTTTCGCAATTATCAAACCAGACGCCGTGGCGGCGGGACAGAGCGGCGAGATCATCGCCATTGCCCAGAAGGCGGGCTTTCGCGTGGTGGGCATGAAGCTGAGGCGGCTGAGCCAGCTGGATGCCGAGGGCTTTTACGCAGTTCACAAAGAGCGGCCGTTTTACGGGTCTTTGGTGAAATTCATGACGGAAGGGCCGGTGGTGGTGCTGGTTCTGGAAGCTCCCGACGCGATCAAAAAGTGGAGAGACACCATGGGCGCGACCAATCCGGCCAATGCGGCCGAAGGCACCATTCGCAAGCGCTTCGCCGAGAGCATTGAGCGCAACTGCGTGCACGGGTCCGACGCGCCGGAGACGGCCGCGGTGGAAATTCCGTTCTTCTTCAGCACGTCGGAACTTTTGTAGACTTGTAAACGATATGACGCGAATCCTCTGGATTCTGGCCGCTGCGGGGTGTTGCGCTTCGGGTCAGAGTTTCGAGGTGGCGTCGATCCACACGCGCACGGATGGTTCCGGCGAGGTTTGGACAATCAAGCCCTTTCGGTTCGATTTTTCCGGGTCGAGATTGACGATCCAAAACTTTCGTCTGAGCGATCTGATCACGTACGCGTACGACATCAAGGACTACCAGCTCCTCGGCGAGCCGCACTGGGCCGACATCGACCGCTACGACATCAGCGCCAAAGCCGAGGGCGTTGCCGTGCTCACCCGTGAGCTGGCCAGGCCGATGATGCAGGCCTTGCTCGCCGATCGATTCCAGTTGGAGGTCCACCACGGGACGAAAGAGATGCCGGTGTACGCGCTGGTGGTGGGCAAGAACGGGCCGAAGTTCAAAGAGAGCGCGCCGGATGCGCAGAGTCTTTTGACGCTGGGGTCCAGGGGCAAGGGCCTGGTGATGACTGTCACCAAAGGGAGCATGGCGCAGCTCGCCAACCAGTTCTCCAACCGCAATGGCGTGGATCGCCCTGTGCTCGATAAGACAGGGCTCACCGGAGGTTACGATTACAAGCTGGAGTGGGGCGACTATGGCGCTGCGAATGCCGACGCAGATGCCGTATCCATTTTCACTGCGATCCAGGAGCAGCTGGGGCTCAAACTGGAGAAGACCACCGCTCCTATTGAGGTTTTGATCGTCGATTCCGCGGCGAAACCGTCGGAAAACTAAGCCTTTCTTTTCGAACAGGCGCCTGCCCGGCATTTACCGCCCCGCTTTTTTAAGGCGAGAACGGCGCCGCTGCACCTCAACGGCAAGGCTCATCGTGGCTGACGCCCCATCCGTAAGAATGGCGCGGGTTGCTCTCGAGAACTCCTCCGCGTTGGCGTGATCCGGAACCAATGAGGGAACCGGACTCTTCTGCCTACAAACTATCAGCAGAATTGCGAAGAAGTCCCTGCGCGAAAACGCTAAAGCTCGGATGCGGCGGGAAATAGGATCCGCGCGAGGGGCGTTATGCCTTCAGTAGCGCAACCGTCAGCGGATCAGGTTCGCCGGCGAAATATTTTTCTAAAGCGTCTTTGAAGATCGAATCGTTCAGCGCTGCGGCGCCGGCGAATAAAGTCATCGACGACCTGAATTTCATGGCGTCAATCGCTCCGAAAATCCGGTCGATTGTGCGCCCCTCGATAAAGGTCACGAGCCGGGTACACTGCTCCAGCCGCGGTCCCAGAACCGGGTGCTGCAAATACGCCTCGGCTTCCTGCTGTGAAGAAATTCCGAACTTCGCCGCCATGGGGCTGCGGCCTAAACCGCGAAGCTGAGGAAAGATGAACCACATCCAGTGTCCCGTCTTCAACCCGCTGCGGAGTTCCGCGCATACGTGGTCATAGACCGGAGCCTGGGCATCCACGAAGCGTTCGAGATCATAAGGGAGCGCGGGCAAGCTACGCTTTTTTCGCCGGCTCGACGCGGAGCTTCAAGCCGTCGATGGCGACGACGCGGACTTCGGCGCCGGATTCGACGGGCGAGGAGGAGACGGCGTCCCAATACTCGCCATGGACGAAGATGGTTCCGGCGGGGGCAAGCGCGGTGCGGGCCTGGCCCAGTTCATTCAGCAGGCCGCCGTCGCTCATCACGGCCTTGTTGCGGCGCGCGCGGACCGCCAGGGTCACCAGGAACAGGCTGATCGCGGCGAAGGGAAGCACGTCGCGAGCGCCGTCGCCAGGTGAATCCGCACCTCCGGCGGACCGTTGACCAGGAGCAAAGCGCCCAGGAGCATCGAGACCGTGCCTCCGATGCCGAGGACGCCGTGGGAGGTGAACTTGACTTCGAGGATGAGAAGCGTTCCGCCCAACAGCAGCAGGGCCGCGCCGATCCAGTTGATGGGCATCACGGCCAGCGAGGACAAGCCCAGCAGAAACATGATGCCTCCGGCGACGCCGGGCAGAATCAGGCCGGGCGAGGACTGAACTCGACGTAGACGCCGAGCGCGCCCAGGACCAGAAGAATGAAACCGATGTTGGGATCGGCCACGCGCGCTACGATGCGCTCCCGCGCGCTGGGCTGATAGTCGTCGACCACTGCGCCGGCGGTGTGCAGGATTTCCTGGCGGCCGTCGAAGCGCTTGATCTCGCGGCCGTCGAGCGACGCGAGAAGATGATGTTCGATCGGGCGCGATCGATATCGATGAGATGGTCGTCGAGCGCTTCCTTTTCGGTGAAGGCCTTGGCCTCGCGGATGGTGTTCTCGGCGAGATCGGCGTTGTGGCCGCGCTTGGTGACCACGCTGCGCAGCCAGGCGGAGGCGTCGTTCTCCACTTTCTTGCGCTCGTCTCGTCCATTTCGCCGGTGAGGAGCACGGGCGAGGAGGCTCCGGTGTTGGTGCCGGGCGCCATGGCGGCGACGTCGGCGGCTTCCAGCAGGAAAAAGCCGGCGCTGGCGGCGCGGCCTCCGCTGGGAGTGACGTAGGCGATGACGGGGATGCGGGAGGCGACGATTTTTTCGTTGATTTCGCGGGCGGAATCCATGAGGCCGCCGGGAGTGTTGAGGCGCAGCAGCACCGCCGCGGCGTTTTCGGCCGCGGCCTGCTCCAGCGCGTGGCCGACGATCTCGACGGTGATGGGACCGATCATGCCGTCGACGTTGATGGCCAGGACCCGGGGGGGTGGCGAGGGCGGCGCCGCGTTTGCCTGGGGCAATGACAGCGCGGCCGTGGCCGCGAGCGTAAGAATTGTGAACCGCATGATGCTGGTCTGCCTCGTCTTAAGAGTAGCGCGCCCCTGCGTGGCGCGGAAGGGCACGCAAAGTGCGCGCGCCACAACATGTTACATAAGTTTTGTTCTACTCGTCTTCCGAGGAACTCGCGCAAAACTGAGTGCGGCGCGAAATAGTTCCTGGTCGGCCCGGTGGTGCGCGCCGCACCCTTTGCGCTTCCGAGGAACTCGCCCGCACAACGGAGCGCTTTGATCAAGCATGCTCGGCGAAATACTTGCGAGTTCCTCGTCGTTTGGAGGGCCGAGCCGGCCCTGTGCGGGCTTTTATGTCGCGCACCGTTTTATAAGAAAAGCTGATGGAGGGTGACCTCGCGGGACGTACGCATCGGCACGGCGGAAGCGCCAGG
>CAVXWB010000201.1:0-70695 GCA_963765185.1 Bryobacterales bacterium | reverse complement strand
GATTGAGAATGTTGACGCGATTGTTGAGGATGCTCCCCTGCCCCGGATTCGCGGCGGAGGTTCCCGTCACTGTGTAGGGCAATCCGGAGCGAAAGGCGGAGAGCGCGGATACGGTCCAATCGCGAGTGAGAAGACCGGCGTTCCATTTTCCAGGCCGGGATTGGGCAAAAGGCGACGGCAGATTCCAGTAGCCGAGAAGAACCAGATTTTGGCGCTGGTCAAAGTCGGCGTTGCCGCGATCGGCGGCAGGATTGAATTGTTCGGAGAACGTGGCCCGGCCGGTGGACGATGAACTGGCCTGGATATTGGAAAAACTGAGATTAAAGAAATCGCCGACCAGAGGGTCGCTTTGATTGTCGATGGCGTGGCTCCAGGTATACGTGGCCTGGATCATGCCCCTGGGGGCACGGTAGCGGAGTACCGTGGCCAGAGCGTTGTAATTGGAAAAACCTTGGCCCGCGCGGTAGGCGATTTCCGGAAGATTCGGGTTGTAGGGACCAGCCAGAGTGCTGAAGTCGCGATTGACGATGTCCGTTGTGATCAGGCGGCTGCCATACGATCCCAAGCCATTCACATCGAGAGTCAGATGGCTGGAAAAGCGTTGCTCGATGCCGGCGAAGTAGCTCTTGACCAATCCATTGCGCAGATTGGGAGCGATCAGGGTCAGATCGGGGAAGGCGCTATTCAGGTTTTGGTTCGGGATTCCGGCAAGAACGCTATCCACTGGTGCGAGGAAGTTGGTTGTTCCGGACGGAAGAGTCAGCAGCGGCACAACGATGCCGTTGTTGCGCAGGTTTTCCCATAGGTTATCGAAGGGCCGGTCATAGAAAGTTCCGAAACCTCCGCGCAAGACAGTGCGGCCTTTGCCCGAAAGGTCATAGGCCGCTCCCGAGCGCACGCCCCAATCTTTCTTGTCCGTTCCAAAGAGAGTTTGGTTGCCAGAGGACGGCGTCGACAAAGTCGCTCCGGTAAGCTGTTGTGCAAGAGTGCTTCCGGGGCCGAGCACGACCAAGGTGTCTTTGGCAAAGCCGGTGTTTTGCGGAGCGCCGTAGAGCTCATAACGAAGGCCGTAGTTCACGGTGAGCCGCGTGGTGATTTCGTAGGTGTCTTGAAGGAAACCGTAGTATTGCTGGTAGGTGTAGGTGCGATTGTAATCCGGAGCCTGCACGTTCGGCAGCGCCGCTCGATCCACCGCCGCGCTCACGAAGCTGGGGCTGTCCAGTAAGAAGTCGACGACATTGTCGAACAAATATTCTCCGCTCTGACCGGCGGTCAAGAATCCCTCGGAGGAGCGCAGCAGCACTCCGCCGCCGGCCTTGAGCAAATGCCGGTCTCGCGCCCAGATCACATTGTCGACCAGTTCCGTGGTTCCGTTTACGTTCTTGTATCCATAGAACGCAGGGCTGCCGGGAAGAGTTACCCCGTCCTCGGAGACCAGTGTGGGGACCTCCGAGTGGGGGCGGTTCCAGTGCAGGTCGTCACGGCTATAGCCGGCGCGGATTTCGTTGGTCAGATTCGCGCGGAAGCTGTGCGTTCCGGTGAGTCCCAGCGCTACCGTGTTCTCGTGCAGCGAAGAAATGAAAGCCGGGTAGGGGGTCCAAATGAAATCGGGCTCGGCCACAAACGAGCCCATGATCCGAGCCATCAACTTGTCCTTGCCGCCGTTGGGATTGTAGTCGAAGCGCTGGATCGCCAGAGTGCGGTCCAATTGGACCGGCGGGGAGAGCGTGAGCGTCCCGGTGACTCCGTTGCCGGCGACGGGAGGCGGGGCGTACTCTTGCAAAAGCTGCGTCGATTCCCTGCCCGGGAACGTGGATGTTCCGGGTGTCGCGGGAAACGTGAACTGCTGGGGGTCGTCAAAGCTGCGGCTGCGGAAGTACTCGTAGGAAGTAGAGAAATACAGGCGCTCCTTCAAGATCGGTCCGGTCACTACAAAACCGGGCTGGATCTGCTTGTCGGGAATCCTGGGTATGCCGTTCAGGTTCTCTTGAAATCCGTTGGCGTTGAGGACGTCGTTCATCAAATAGAAGTAGGCTACGCCATGAAACCGGTCCGCTCCGGAGCGGGTGATGGCATTGGCGACGAATCCCGAGGTCCGGCCGTACTCGGCGGAGAAATTGTTAATCGAAACGCGGTATTCCTGGACGGCCTCAGGCGCCACGGTGGTGAGCGGTCCTGTGGTCAGGTAATTGTTGTTCTCCAGGCCATCCAGCAGGTAATTCGACGACGAAGGCCTCTGGCCGTTGATGGACAAGCCGAGGCCGCGCGCGGTGGCGGCGTCGGAGGTAACGCCCGGAAGCGTCACCAGCATGGTATAGACATCGCGGCCGGAGAGCGGAAGATTTTCGATCTCGGAAGAATCGATCACCTCGGAGACGGTGGATTCGAGACTGCCCGCGCGGCCGGATTGGGATTCGAATGAACCGGACCGGGTGGGATCCACGTCGGGGCCGAAGAAGGTGACGATGGTCTTGGAACCAGGCAGAAAGACGCTGTTATATTGCCCCGATTCCCAAACGTCGCTGAGGGGACGAAGCCGGAAATCGAGATCGATTCGGGCTGCCACGGGAAGATCGAGCTCCTGGACCTCCTGCGATTGGTAGCCTTGCGAAACGGCACGCACGCGATACATGCCGGGGGAAATTTGGAGCAGGTAGTAGTAACCGGAGGCGTCGGAGGCTGCGGCGCCGGCTGCGCCGGCCTCGCTCGAATAGGTGACCGTGGCGCCGGGAACGGGCCTGCCCGTCACCGAATCGACAAGTCTTCCTGAAATCAGGCCTTGGGTGGTTTGAGCGAAGAGGGAGGCAGAGGCAAAGCCAGAGTAGAGGCTCAACAGAACGCGAAGGATTTTCTTTCTTCGCCGGGCCACCGTAGTAAGCTAGAGTACCATGAGGAAGCGCTGGCGGCGGTGGGCCATCTGCGCGTCCATTGCGGCCGGAAGCGCCGCGGGCGCGCGCCTGCTGAGCAACCTTCGATTCTTCGAGTTGCTGAACCTCAAATCCCTGGATGCGCAATTCGTGCTGCGCGGCCAGATGCCGCCGTCGAACATCATGATGGTGCTGGCGGACCAGAAGGCACTGAACGCTTTCCCGGAACTGCGCATGTTCTGGCATCCCTATTACGCCGAGGCGATTCGAGCGGCTGGCGAGGGCGGGGCGAAAGTGGTCGGTCTCGACGTGGCTTTCGGAGTTCCGGTTGCAAAATGGGAGCCGGATTACGATCGGATGTTGGGAGAAGCAGTGATTGCCTCGCCCGTGCCGGTGGTGTGTGGGTACGTGGAAACGCTACAGGGCAATCAGGACGTGCAGTCGGTTCCGATCAATCTGCTGAGCGCGGCGCTGGGGCTGGCGGGGTTCTCGGCGCTGACCGTAGATCAGGACGATTTCGTCCGGCGGCAGGAGTTGATTGAAGCGGAGGGAAAGAGTCTGAAAGATTCGCCTCCTGCGCGGTCGTTCGCGTTACGGATTGCGGAGAAGTATCTCGGCTCCGATGCGGAATTTCAGAACGGCAGGCTGACACTCGCTGGCTCTCCGATCCCGATCGCTTCCGACCGGTCGATCGTCATCCGGGACGCGAATCCTCCAGACTCGGCTGCTCACGTTTCGCTGGCCGATGTCGTGGCGGCGGCGCGCGCCGGTAACGCGGACCAGTTACGGAGATGGTTTGAAGGCAAAATCGTCCTGATCGGCAGCGACACGGTAGACGACCGCTACGCGACGCCTTTCTACACGATGTTCGCAGGATTGCGATGGACTACACCCGGAGTGGAGATTCAGGCGAACACGATCCGCACTCTGCTCGACCGGAAGTACCTGTTGGTGGTTCCTGAGTGGGTGCGTGTGGCCGCGCTGCTGGCAGCGGCGGGGATCGCGGCGGGCATTGTCACGAGCCTGGCGGCGGGACCCGCGGCGGCCTGGGTGACGTTGGAGATCGCCGCCATCTTCGCGATCTCGCAGTTGCTATTCCGCGAGGGCCTGATTCTGTACACGGCGGAGACGGTGGTGGGGACGCTGGGTTGTGTCCTGCTGTCCGTGGTCTATCGTGTGTTGACCGCGGAAGAGCGCGGCAATCTTTTCCATCGCGCCGTGGCATTGTTTGTCAGCAAGGAGGTGGCACAGTCGATCGAGGACACCTCCGCAATCCAGCTCTCTGGAAGGCGGGTCAACGTGACGATTATGTTCACCGACATCCGAGGCTTTACGGCATTCACGGAGCAGACTTGCGAAGAGCAGGGTCCCGAGGTTGTCGTGGATTTGCTGAACCAGTACCTGGCGATGATGGTCTCCATCATCTTGAAGCACCATGGCCGCGTGGACAAGTTCATCGGCGACGGGATTCTCGCCATTTTCTCGGATGAAAACGAGGGTGCCACGCCAGGCGATCATCCCCTCCGCGCCGTGCTCTGCGCCATCGAAATCGTGACCGCACCCAACCGGTTTGAAACCGGCACTGGTCTGCACACCGGCCTGGCAGTGGTAGGCAATGTGGGATCGGCGGATAAAATGGAATACACGGTTCTGGGGGACACTGTGAATCTCGCTTCACGGCTGGAGAGCCTGAACAAGGAACACAAGACCAGGCTGCTGATGAGCGAAACGACCTGCAGCCAGTTGGGCAGCACGATTGAAACGACTTATTTGGGAGCCGCACCGGTGCGGGGCAAAGCCGTGCCGATCAAGTTATATACGGTCGCCTCCATGGCGCCGGCTGCGAAGGTATTGGCCAATGTGTAACGACCGCCGCTTCACAGTCGCGGCTCAGCTTATTGCGCTGGGAGTGTCGGTCTCCTCTTGGCAAGCGCTCGGCGCCGAGAAAGCGCCACCGGCGAAAGAGCAGCCTGTGGGCCTGGTGCTCTCCGCCAACGGAAGCAAGCTGCTGCGCGCGGACACGGAGACGGCGCTGGCGGCGCGGCCTGGGGATCTTTTGTTCTCGGGCGACGGCCTGCGAACGGAAACCGGAGCCGCTTCCTTCCTGTTCTGCCCCGTCAACGCGATCGAGACCCTAGGACCGTCGGGAGAAGTTCGCCTGGACGCCAAACTGCCCAAGGTCAAGACCGGCAAAATCTCCGCGCAGCCCGCCCGCGCTTGTACGCTCCCCTCGGCTCTGCGCGTGGCGGTGGCGAGCCAGCAGCATTATGGAGTGACCATGACGCGCGGCGGGAGCACGCCGGAGGTTCCGCCGGTGCCGCGCGATCGACTGCCGGCGGATGTCGCGGCGGAGATAGCCCCGTACGAGACGGCACTCGCCGCCAATTCAAACGATCAAGGCGCGCGGGTGAGCGAGGCTGCCGTGTTCGAAAAACACAACCTGCCGGCCAACGCGCTCGAGACCTATGAAAAGCTTCTGGAGCAATGGCCCGAGACGGTGTGGATCAAGAGCAAGATCTTCGATCTGGAAGAAGCACTGGCGGCGCAAGCGGCGGTGACGGCAGCGGCAGGACCAAATGGGAAGACCTACGCTCTGCTGATCGGCGTTTCGAAATACAAGAAGCCCGAACTATCGCTGCAGTTCGCGCACGAGGATGCCAATTTGTTCGACAAGCTGCTGGAGAGTCCTCTGGGCGGAGGCTTGCCGCCGGATCAGATCCAACTGTTGGTGAACGAGCAGGCGACCACGGCGGCGGTGCGCAACGGCTTCCAGGATTTCCTGAAACGCCGCGCAGGCAAGAACGATATGGTGGTGATTCTGGTGGCCGCGCACGGGACTGTGGAAATACCCGGTAGCAAGAATGCATTCATCCTGACCTACGATGCCGATCCTCAGGACCTGGCGAGCACCGCGCTGCCGATGGCGGAACTCCGGGCGCTGTTCGAGGATCAGTTGACGAAGGTGGGCCGCGTGCTGCTCTTTGTGGATGTGTGCAAAGCCGGAACCATCGGCTCGATTCACAATACGACAGTCAGCGCGGATGTTCAGCAATTGGGGGAAGCGCCGGGCGACTTGTTCGGATTCCTGGCGAGCCGGCCCAAGGAAGTTTCGCTTGAAGGCCCGCAATTCGGCGGGGGGCATGGCGTGTTCAGCTATTTCGTCGTGAAAGGACTGGAAGGCGCGGCGGACCGGAACAAGGACGGAGCCGTGGACGCCGACGAACTGATCCGATACGTCTCCGAGCAGGTACCGGAGGCGACTGCCAACAAGCAGCATCCGCGCGAATTCGGAACCTACGAGAATTCGATGAAGCTCTCCGACCTCAGCAAGCCGGGGGTTCCCTTAGCGCAATTTCCGACGCTGCATTTTCCTGTTCTGATGGATTCGCGGCGGGGCGAGCCTTTGTTCCTGGCTTCGGCGCAGGATAGCGCGGGCGCCGCGCGGGGCTTGGCCCAAGATAACGAGCAAACCGCCGCCGATCTCGCCCGGTTCAACCTTGCGATTACAGCCGGCCGGCTTCTGCCGGTTGAGACCGGGAACGCGTTCCAGGACCTGCCGGCACTGAAATCGGAATTGAGTCCGGAGCGTTATGTCGAGCTTCAAAACCAGTTAAGAGTGGCGCTGGAAAACGGGGCGCAGGAAGTGCTGCTGCGTTACCTGGCGGGGGATCAGAATCCGCAATCCAAGGACGATTTTGCGCGGGCCGGCCGCTATATGGAGGCGGCTCGAACGCTGACCCAGGAATCGCTTTTTCTCGAAGGCCGCCAAAACTTTTTCGAAGGCCGGGCGCTTTTGTTCGATAAAAACTTCACCGGCGCGGCGGCGATGCTGGAGCAGTCCGTGCGCCTCGATCCGGCCGCGGCATATGGCTACAACGCGCTGGGGATCGCGTACCTGGAGCAGGGACAATTCGACAAGGCCATTCCGGCGTTTCGGGACGCAGCGCGACGCGCGCAGTACTGGTCCTATCCGCTACACAATCAGGCTCTCGCATACACTGAGACGGGCGATTTTTCCGCCGCAGTCCGCGCCTACCAGGAGGCCATGCGGCTGACGCCACAATACAGCTACCTCCCTTACAATCTGGGCTTGGTGTACCAGAGAATGAATCGCAAGAAGGACGCGGAAGGCGCCTATCGCAAGGCGATGATGCTGGCTCCGAACTCGGCGGAGCCCTACAACGCGCTGGGCACGTTGAAGGCTTCCGACGGCAAGGCGGCGGAGGCGGAACGCTTGTACCTCCAATCGCTCCAGAAGAACCCCGCGCTGATCGCGGCGCGTTACAACCTCGCATTGCTGTTGGCGGCGCAGAAAAATCGCCGCGCCGAAGCGATTGCGCTGTGGCGCACGAACCTAACCCAATCTCCGAACGACCTTCCCTCGCGTTTGGGTCTGGCCGGGACGCTGGCGCAGGATGGCGACACGCCGGGTGCGATCGAGCAGTACCGGCAGGTGCTGGCGCTCAAGCCGGGATATATCGCGGCGTATCTCGCCCTGGCGCAGCTTTTGGCCAGGAGCGGCGATGCCGAGGGAGCGCTGCAGGAGCTGCGCGGCGCCGCGGCGCTGGATGCGCGAAACTCGGGAGTTTTCGAACAGATCGGCGATGTGGAATCGGCGCGCGGGCGGACTGCCGATGCCCGCGCCGCTTACCAATCCGCGCTGGGCCTGTCGCCGGAACGCGCCGCGCGGAAGCGGCTGGGCGACAAGCTGAAGGCGCTTCCCAAGTAGTTTCCTCTGCCTCAGCGGCCGTTGGGCCTATCGACGACGAGCTATTCTCCGATGCCCTGAGCGGGACATAGGACACACGCTGGGGACACCCCACTTTTTTCAAACTGATCCACTATCGGAGCTCGGGTAGGCGACAATGGATGGACTATGCTGCTCATGACGGCTCATCTGGAGCGATCATAGTGGCTGATTTTCAAAGCTGGGGAGGCGCCGCCGCTTTCCCCACCGCTCAGCCACCCGCGGAACCGTGCATCCTGGTGATTTTCGGCGCCTCCGGCGACCTTACCAGGCGTCTGCTAATGCCCGCGTTCTACAACCTGGCGTGCGACGGCTTGCTGCCCTCGCAGTTTGCCATCGTCGGCATGGCAATGGACGAATTCACCACGGAATCGTTTCGCGAAAAGATGACAGCCGGTATCAAACAATTCTCGACGCGCAAGGAATTCGACACAACGGCGTGGGAGTGGCTCCGCTCGCGGCTTTACTACCTGCCGGGCAAGTTCGACGAGCATGCGGCGTATGCCCGAATGGCGGAGCTGGTGACGCAATTGGACCGGCAGTATCAAGCTCGCGGCAACATCCTGTTCTACATGGCGACGCCGCCATCCGTGTTTGGTCTGATCTCCAGCAGCCTCGAAAGAGCGGGGTTCAAAACTTCTTCAGCGGGCTGGAAGCGGATCATCGTCGAAAAGCCGTTCGGCACGGACTTGCCCTCCGCGATCGCGCTGAACCGCGAGATTCTCAAGTACTGGACCGAACAACAGATCTTCCGCATCGACCATTATCTTGGCAAAGAGACGGTGCAGAACATCATCGCATTCCGCTTCTCAAACGGAATGTTTGAGCCGCTGTGGAACCGGAATTTCATCGACCACATCCAGTTCAGCGTGGCGGAGTCGGTAGGCGTGGAGGGGCGGGGCGCCTATTACGACCGGTCGGGTGTTCTGCGCGACATGATGCAGAACCACATGTTCCAGATGCTGGCGTATCTCTGCATGGAACCGCCCACATCGTTCGCACCAGAGGCGGTTCGGAACGAGAAGTCCAAGGTACTGGAGGCGGTCCGCATCATGGATGCCGGCGCCGTGCGCGCCAATACCGTTCGCGGCCAGTATGGCGCCGGCAGAAGCCCGGACGGAGAACCGGCGCCGGGCTATCGTGAAGAACCGAGCGTTCCCCGAGGCTCCACCACCGAGACGTTCGCGGCGGTGAAACTTCACATTGACAACTGGCGATGGCATAATGTGCCCATCTACCTTCGATCGGGGAAGCGGCTGTGGAAGCGCGGGACTGAGATCGTGGTGCAGCTTAAGAGCGTCCCGGACGTCGTATTCCGCGGCACGCGCGTCGACTCGCTCGAACCCAACCGCCTGATATTTCACATCCAGCCGGATCAGGGCATTGAACTGCGATTTCAGGCCAAAATGCCCGGGCCGGAGATGTCTTTGCAGAAAGTCAACATGCGGTTCGATTACAGCCAGGCGTTCGCCGCATCGCGCGGGACTGGCTATGAGGTGCTAATCTATTCCTGCATGAACGGCGACGCGACCTTGTTCTCCCGAACGGACCTGGTTGAGACCGCCTGGCGCATCGCGCAGCCCATGCTGGACCATTGGGAGACCGAGCCGGCCGATTTTCCGAACTACGCGGCGGGCACCTGGGGCCCCAAGGCCGCCTTCGATCTCATTGAGCGCGACGGACGCGCGTGGGTTGAAATCCTGAACCGCGAGACGCTCGAGAAAGTCCCGTTGTTCCAGGGTGCCGATGCTGTTTTGCTCGCATCGCTCATCATGGCCTTGAAGCCGGTGGTGTTTCAGCCGGGCGATCTCGTCATTCAAAAAGGGGAAGACGGCCGCGAACTGTACCTGATCTCGCGCGGCGAAGCGGAAGTCATCGACGATTCGGGCAAGGTGATCGCGACGCTCGGCGAAGGGAGTTTTTTCGGCGAAATCAGCCTGCTTACGTCGGAGCCTCGGACGGCGACGATCCGCGCGGCTTCCAACTGCGACTTTTTCGTGCTCGATAGATCCGACTTCATCCGCGTAATCCGGGACCGCCCGCACTTTCTCAAGGCGATTATGGAGATTGCCCAGGCGCGGTATAACGTTGCGGCGCCAGCGGACATTTCCATCGTCGGCCCCGCCATGCAATAATCCTGCGAGGCGTCAAACGCAATACAAACTTCTGAACGATCGGCCTTGGCTGTGCCTCATCGCGGGGCTCGGATACGGAATTGCCGCGGGGCAAAACCCGACCCCGGTCCAGTCGATTCCTCGTCAAACTGTATCTACTGTAGCGGCAGCGCAAGGCAGATTCCTGAATCTTTCGGGGTCGGGCCTCGGCGGAGTGGCCGTCACTCTGAGCAACCTGGACAGCGGACAGGTATCGGCGGCGTCGACCGGCGGCGACGGCGTGTTCCGATTCCTGAATCTCGGCCCCGGCCGCTACGCGCTTCGGGCCCGGCTGGAAGGCTTCCAGCAGTTTGAGCGCACGGATATCATACTGCGGGCGGGCGACGTGTTCGCTGTCGAGGTGGCTTTGCAGCCCGTGGCGCAAGGCGCACCTCAAGGGCGGACCATCCCGGAAGCCGCTCCTGCGCCGCCTTACAATACCCTTCCCAAGCCTCCCGCGGAGCAAGCCGAACAACCGCCTCCTCCAGAAGTCCCGGCTCCGGACCAGAAAGTATTCACGCCGGTTCCCAATCGCTGGAACTTCGATTGGCCTAACTATCGGCGTTATGGCCCCACCGACGAGGCTCCCTTCATACCGGGAAGCTTGCTCGATCCGTTCAATCGCAATAAGCTCAAGGGCGATTACCCTATCATCGGAAACAACATTTTCTTGAATATCAGCCTGACCAGCGACACGGCCGTGGACCTCCGGGAACTGCCCGCCTCGAGCACCCTTGGGGCCGTCCAACCCGACAATCCAAATTTCTTTGGGAAATTCGGCCAGAGCTTCCTGAGCCAGGATTTCGCGTTCTCCTTCGATCTCTTCCACGGGGACACGTCCTTCCGCCCCGTGGATTGGCGCGTGAAGTTTACTCCCGACATCAATGTCAACTACCTGGCGGTTCAAGAGGACGGAATTGTCAGCCCCGATGAACGTGCCGGTACTACCCGGCTGGATGCCCATCTTGGTTTGCAGGAAGCTTTCGTGGAAGTGAAGCTGAAGGACCTGAGCGATAGCTACGATTTCGTCTCGGCCCGAGCCGGCATTCAGACGTTCAATAGCGACTTCAAAGGGTTTATCTTCTTCGATCAGGAACCCGGTCTGCGAATCTTCGGGAATCTTGGATCGAATCGCTACCAGTACAATGCAGCGTATTTCGCCATGCTTGAGAAAGACACCAACAGCGGTCTCAACAGCATGGCCTACCGCAGCCAGCAAGTGCTGATCGGGAATCTGTACCGCCAGGACTTCATCAAACGCGGCTACAACATCCAGGCAAGTTTCCACTACGATAAGGACGACCCATCTTTTCAGTTGGACACGGACCACTTTCTGGTTCGTCCGGAGCCCATCGGCACGGTGACGCCGCACGCGATTCGCGCGTATTACTACGGCCTCACAGGGGACGGCCACATCGGCTTCCTGAACCTAACCCATGCTTTCTACCAGGTGCTCGGTCATGACACCCTGAATCAGCTGGCGGGAAGGTATACCAACATCAATGCCCAGATGGCGGCTACCGAACTCTCGATCGACAAGGATTGGATTCGCTTCCGGACCTCATTTTTCTTTGCCTCCGGGGACAAGAATCCGAGGGACGGGACGGCGCGTGGGTTCGACTCCATTATGGACAATTCGAATTTCGCAGGCGGATTCTTCAGCTTCTGGAATCGCGAGAGCATCCGGCTGACAAGCACGGGTGTCGGCCTGACGCCGGGGGGGAGTCTGCTGCCGGATCTCCGGTCAAGCAAGCTCGAAGGGCAAGCGAACTTCGTCAATCCTGGAATCTTCATCTACAACACAGGAATGGACGTGAAAATCACCCCCAGGTTGCGCGGCGTCCTCAATCTGAACCTGATTCGATTCGTCGACACAGAGCCGCTGGAGTTGCTCTTGTCTCAACCTTGGATTCACGCCGGAGTCGGAGCGGATTCCGGCATCGGTTTAAAGTATCGCCCCGCGCTCTCCGAAAATATCGAGATCAGCGGTGTGTTCAATACGCTGACGCCGTTTCAGGGGTTCCGCGACATATATACTGGGAAAACACTTCTCGCCTTGGCAGCCAATGTTCGATTTCGGTTCTAAACGAGTTTTCGCCGGAGCTCTTGCAGGCGGGGTCTGCCTGCTGGCGAGTTGGGTATTGTTGCCTGCCCAGCCCGTGCCCGTTGAGACCAGTGCCGGCTGTGTTTCTTGTCATGGATTGACGGATTCGCCCAGCATGCATACCACCGGCACCGTGCAGTTGAGTTGCACGGACTGCCACGGGGGCAAGTCCGGTATCGTCAAGCCTGCCGGAACCGAGCCGGGTTCCTCCGCGTACCAACTGGCCAAGAAGCAGGCGCATCCGCATCCGCGCATCGCCGAGTTTGGAAAGACCTCGGCCAATCCTGTCCGCGTCTATACCCAATGGCTGAAGGAAGACAAGGAGTACATTCGATTCATCAACCCCGGCGACCTGAGGGTGGCCACGGAAACCTGCGGCAACTGTCATGCGAAACAGGTTCGCGCCGTGCGGACCAGCATGATGACCCATGGCGGAATGTTGTGGCAGGCCGCACTTTATAACAACGGAAGCTTTCCCTACAAGGACGCCCGATTTGGAGAGAGTTACTCGCCCGAGGGAACGCCCCAGCGGATCACAGCCTCCCCTCCGCCGGACCCGGAGCTGACACGCACCAAAGGAATCCTGCCGCAACTTGAGCCTTTGGCGCGATGGGAAGTTTCTCTGCCAGGCAATCTTCTGCGCGTGTTCGAGCGCGGCGGCGGAGCCCGATCGGAAATCGGCAATCCGGACCCCGAGGCGGAACCTGGTTTGCCGGACGACAAACTAAGCGACCGTGGCTTGGGAACGCAGCTACGCACCGATCCGGTTTTTCTGGGCTTGCAGAAGACAAGACTGCTGGATCCCTTGCTTTCCTTTCCTGGAACGAACGACCACCCCGGAGACTATCGCCACAGCGGATGCACGGCGTGTCACGTCATCTACGCCAACGATCGATCTTCCGAGCATTCAGGACCGTACGCGGTGTTCGGCAACCAGGGCCGCAGCGCGGAGATCGATCCGACCATTCCCAAGAATGAGCCGGGACACCCCATCCAACATGCGCTGACGAGAGCGATTCCCACCAGCCAGTGCATCGTCTGCCACATTCATCCCGGCACCAATATGGTGGCGTCCTATCTGGGATACACATGGTGGGACAACGAAACCGACGGCGACAAAATGTATCCGGAAAAGCAGCACAACCCGAGCGACGAAGAACGGTACCGGTCCTGGCTGAGCAATCCGGAGGCCGCCGCGGCGCGCGGCAAATGGGGCGACCCGGCGTTTCTGGAAATGACCGGGACTCCGGAGTTCAATGCGCAATTGAAGCAAACCCACTTTGCCGACTTCCATGGTCACGGCTGGGTGTTTCGTGCGGTCTACAAACGCGACCGCAAAGGCAATTTGCTGGACGGCGAAGATCGCGTAGTGGAATCCGAGGACAAGGATAAATTTCAGAAGGCCGTGCATCTCAAGGACATTCACCTGGAAAAGGGGATGCACTGCACCGACTGCCACCTTTCGCAAGACAGTCACGGCGACGGGAATCTGTACGGAGAGACGCGGAATGCGGTCGAGATCGATTGCGTGGACTGCCATGGGACCATCCAGAGTAAGGCGACGCTGAGAACGTCCGCCGCCGCCGCGCCCGCCGGCGGAACGAACCTGGCGCTCCTGAACACGCCGTGGGGTCAGCGGCGATTCTATTGGGAGAACGGCAAACTGTACCAGCGATCTTCGGTGGATCAGAAACAGGCGCCCTGGGAAGTGGTTCAGGTTAAAGATACGATTACACCGGGGAACCCACACTACAGTGAAGCCTCGCGTCTGGCGAAGACCATGCGGAAAGATGGAACTACCTGGGGTTCGGCGCCAGGCGATGAAGGCCAACTGGCGCATGCAAACAGCCGCATGACGTGCTACACCTGCCACTCCTCGTGGACCACCAGTTGTTTCGGATGCCACCTCCCGATGCAAGCCAATGCGAAGAAGCCGATGCTCCACAACGAGGGTCTGGAGACGCGGAACTACACGTCCTACAATTTCGAGGTCCTTCGGGACGACATTTACATGCTGGGTATCGACGGCACGGTGACGGGTCATCGCGTCGCGCCCACGCGGTCCAGCTGCGCGGTGGTGGTAAGTTCGGAGAACGCCAATCGGGACTCGCTTTACTACATGCAGCAGACGATCTCCGCCGAGGGCTACAGCGGCTTCGGTTTCAGTTCCTACTATCCGCACACAGTGCGCGCGAAAGAGACCAAGACCTGTACCAGTTGCCATGTATCCCGCGATGAGGACAATAACGCCTGGATGGCGCAACTTTTAATGCAGGGAACCAACCTGGTGAACGAACTGGGCCGTTACGTCTACGTGGCGGAAGGCTCCCAGGGTCTTGACGCGGTGACGGTGGCCGAACACGACGATCCTCCCGCGATCTTCGGCAGCCCTCTCCAGAAGATTGCCTATCCGTCCAATTTCGCCAAGTTCGAGAAACGCGGCAGGGAAATCGACGAGGCGGATCACCACGCCGGCAATGTCCTCGACTTGCAACTCCGTGGTGAGTATCTCTACGCCGCCCTGGGCAGGGACGGGTTCCGCATTTACGACGTCGCCAACATCGATAACAAGAATTTTTCCGAGAAAATCACCACGGCGCCGGTATCGCCTCTCGGCCAGCGGTTCTACGTGAAAACCAAGTACGCGACCGCTGTCGGATCTCCCTCGACGCTGGCGGTCGATCCGCTTCGCAACCATATTCCCGCGAATGAAGAACAGCCACCCGCGTTGATGTACGGATTCCTCTACGTCACCGATCTGGAGGAGGGATTAGTCGTCATCGGAGATCCTAACCTAAAGAGTAAAAGTCCCGGGGTACTGACGCTGCTCGACGGAAATCCCAGGAATAATTTCTTGAAGCGCGCACTCGCCTTCAATCCGGGGGGCGTGCTGAACGGCGCGCGGCGGATTACCATCGCGGGAACGTATGCGTACATTCTGTGCGACCGGGGACTGGTGGTTGTCGACATTCAGAATCCGCTCGCGCCCAAGATTATGGCGCAGATCGGCGCGCCGTACCTGGTGGAGCCGCAGGGCGTGGCGGTCCAGTTCCGCTACGCGTTTGTTGTGGACCGGGAGGGACTCAAGGTATTGGACGTGACCTCTCTCGCGAATCCGCGAATTCTCCCCGGAGCTCGGGTGCCGCTCACCGACGCCCGCAACGTCTACCTCGCGCGCACGTACGCCTATGTGGCGGGAGGCAAACAGGGATTGGCGATTATCGACATCGAGAAGCCCCAGCATCCATCTCTGGTCCAGACGTTCACGGCGAACGGCGAAATCCACGATGTGCGGGACGTTAAGATCGGCATGACCAACGCGAGCGCATTCGCATATCTGGCGGATGGCGCGGGCGGGATGCGCGTGGTCCAGTTGTTCGCGCCCGCCGACAATCCGAACTACCTTGGATTCAGCCCGCTGCCCACTCCGAAGCTGGTAGCCACCTACCGCACCCGAGGGCCCGCCCTGGCGATCTCCAAAGGTATGGACCGCGATCGAGCCGTGGATGAAAGCGGCAATCAAGTGGCTGTGTTCAACCGGCGCGGATCACGGCCGTTTAACCGTCAGGAAATGGAGCGCTTGTACTTGCATGATTCCCGCCTCTACACCGTCACCGATGCGCCACCCGGCCCCCCGCGTTAGCCCGCAAAAGGCCGGTCGCGGCCCTCAGTGCCCGAAGGCCATGGCTTGGCCCCTGACCGCGACCCGGGCTCCGCTTTGCGGGCGTTTACTTAGATGCCCGCACGGGGCCAGTTCGGCCCTCCAAACGATCAGCAACTCCGGAGGCTTAGGCCGAGCCAAGCTCCGTTGTGCGGGCCAGTTTCTCAGAAGCGCAAAGGGTGCGGCGCGCACCCCCAACCGAGCCGGGAACGATTTCGCGCCGCACTCCGTTTTGCGCGAGTTCCTCAAACGCAGCTGGTGCCCGGCCGAATGAAGCTGACACCCGAGCATCAACGTCTTCTCGAACCGCATTCTGAGATCGTTCGCCCGTGGCGGAAGTGGGGGCCTTATGTAAGCGACCGGTCCTGGGGGACCGTTCGGGAAGACTACAGCGAGCACGGAACCGCATGGGATTTCCTGACCCACGACCTGGCCCGCAGCAAAGCATACCGCTGGGGCGAAGATGCGATTGCAGGCATCTGCGACCGGTATCAGATCCTGGTCTTCGCTCCCGTGTTCTGGAATGGGCGCGACCCGATTCTCAAGGAGCGTCTCTTCGGCCTGGGATCGAGCGAGGGGAATCATGGCGAGGACGTCAAGGAGTATTACTTCTATCTCGACGCCACTCCCACGCACAGCTACGCGAAGATGCTTTACAAGTATCCGCAAGCTGAATTCCCGTACACCTGGTTGGTGGAGGAAAACCGGCGCCGCGGCGGAAGCGGCCGGGAATTTGAGCTGCTGGACACCGGCGTGTTCAACCAGGATCGCTACTTTGATATTTTTGTCGAGTATGCCAAGGAATCCGTCGACGATATCGTCATTCGTATTCAGGTATTCAACCGGGGCCCGGAAGACGCGGACCTTCACGCGCTCCCCCACTTGTGGTTTCGCAATACCTGGGGATGGACCAATCCGGCCGGCCCCGAACCGGTCGTCGAATTGATCCATGAAGGTCCGGACTGCGCCTCAATTCGGGCCGACGATCGGACCGCGCGTCCGTTAAAGAACCTTCCCGTGGAATGGCGGTTGGGACCGCACTACCTTCACGGACCGGCTGGCGGAACCGCCTTGTTCACCGATAACGAGACCAACGGCCCGCGAGTCTTCGGACCCTCGGCGCAGAGCCGGAAACCGTATGTCAAAGACGCTTTCCACCGCTACCTGATTGACGGAGACAGAGACGCCGTGAACCCCGGCCAGTGCGGCACCAAGGCCTGTTTGTCATACAAGTTGCGGGTCCCCGCGGGAGGGTGCGAAGTTCTGCGCCTGCGCTTGACGCCCGAGGCGCTGGAGGATCCTCTGTCCGCGATCGACGGGATCGTGGCCAAGCGGCGGGAAGAGGCCGACCAATTCTACGAGACGGTCCACCCGCCACGCGCCAGCGAAGAAGAACGAATGATCCAGCGGCAGGCGCTGGCCGGGCTGTTGTGGTCCAGACAGATTTATTTGTTCGATGTGGACCAATGGTTGGAGGGCGACAATCCGGCTTACCCCCCGCCACGGTCCCGCCACTTCGGCCGCAATACCCGCTGGCGGCATCTCAATTCCATGCGCATATTGTCGATGCCCGACAAATGGGAATACCCATGGTTTGCGGCCTGGGACCTGGCGTTTCAATGCGTGACCCTCGCGTTGGTGGATCCAAGCGGCGCGAAGGACAATCTGTGGTTCCTCCTGTTCGAACAATTCCAGCACGTGAGCGGTCAGATCCCAGCCTATGAGTGGGAGTTCTCGGACTTGAATCCTCCCGTGCATGCCTGGGCTTGCTGGCGCGTGTATCAGACGGAGCGCGAGCGGACGGGAAAGACGGACCGCGACTTTCTGGAGCGATGTTTCCACAAATTGCTCATCAATTTCGCGTGGTGGGTCAATCGGGTCGACAGCCAAGGCAACAATGTCTTTGAAGGCGGATTCCTAGGGCTCGATAACATCACGGTCGTGGATCGCAGCGAGAGGCTTCCCGGCGGCGCGGTGCTGGAGCAATCCGATGGAACCGGCTGGATGGGATTCTTTTGCCTGTACATGATGCGGATTGCGCTGGAACTGTCCGCGGAAAACCACACCTATGAAGGGTTAGCCACCAAGTTCTTTCAGCACTACATCTACATCGGCGCGGCCATGAAGAAAATGGGAGGGCGCCCGTATCAACTGTGGGACGAAGAGGATGGATTTTTCTACGACGTCCTCCGGTATCCAAACGGAGAGTTTCACAAGTTCCGGGTGCGCTCGCTGGTAGGATTGATCCCGCTGTTCGCCGTTGAGGTGCTGAAAGACGAGGAGCTTCAGTCGCGTCCGCAGTTTTTGCGGGACGTCGATTGGTTCATACGGAATCGTCCCGAACTGGTGGGCAGCGCGTGCTATACCGCAACCATTAACGGCGCGCCCGTGCATGTCTTATCCATTGTGGACCCGTCGCAACTGGACCGTATCGTGAAGCGTATACGAAGCGCCGACGAGTTTCTGGGGGACTTCGGCATCAGGAGCTTGTCCAAATTCCATCGGGAGCATCCGTTCACGTTCGGCCGCAGTTGCGTGCGCTACGAACCCGCCGAGGAAGAGATCAAACTCAAGGGCGGTAACTCGAACTGGCGTGGCCCCATCTGGTTCCCCACCAACTATCTCCTGGTGGAAAGTTTGCTCAAATTCCATGCCGCACACGCGTCCGGGGGATTGGACGATTTAGCCGGAACCATCGCCGAACGGCTGATTGCTATTTTCAAGCGCGATGGCGCGGGGCACCGGCCGGTTTTTGGCGGCGCGGAGAAGTTTCAAAACGATCCTCATTGGCGCGATCACATCCTGTTCTACGAACATTTCCACGGCGACAATGGCGCGGGCCTTGGCGCCAGCCATCAGACCGGCTGGACGGCGTTGGTGGCGAACCTGATCGACGAATGGCGCCGGTAGCGCCCCTGCGTGGGTTCGCTGCGTGAAGCCGTTTAGCGAGCAAACTGCTGAATCGCGGTGACGCTGCGAACCGGCTTCGCCTTGCTCCAGTCATGGTAATCGTGGCATTCAAAGCAACGCGTCTCCGCCGAATTCCGTGCGCCATCGTGGCACTTTTGGCAGGTAGCAATGCCCGGCAGCAGTACGTCGGAAGTCCGCTCGCTCGCCACGGCCTGCGGGTGACAGTCCGCGCAAGCCACCAACTGATGGGCCGCGTGTTTAAAGTGACTGTTGTTCATCCATGACGTGGGGATGGCCGCTTTGGCAATCTCCGGCCGCGATCCGGGCACCGGAAACGTAACGGGATGACACTCCTTACAAGACTTCTGCCAGAGCAGACGCTCAGCTTCGTCTACTCGCTGCGCCACCCACTGCTCCGCGTCGGCGGGGACCGGAGGTATCGGACGGGATGGCAGGTCCCGATGCAAGGTCACCGGCTCATGCACTTCATCCGGATGCAGCGCGATGTAGTCGGCAAATTTCCGGACCACGAACTCGTGCACAACCGCGGGGTCCTGGTGCGGCGCCGGCTCCGGGATGCGCTTGTCGAACAGCAGCGGATGACAGCTCGCACAATGTTTGGAGAATTCGACCGGCGCCATATCCGTGCGGTCGCCGTGCAAGGCCGGTTCGTGGCAATCCAGGCATTGAAGCTGAACGGGGCCTTGCGGGCCGCGCAGGCCAATTTTCAGATGCACCTGATGGTTCAGCTTAATGGTGCCCGGATCGGGAGGGTGGCCGGACCGGACGGCCGCAAACTCCGGATGCCCGTCCGTGAAAGTGGAAATCTTCGCCGCGAAGCGTAGCGTGCCTTCAGTCGCCTTCAAGTTCGCATGACACTGCGCGCAAGTTTGAACCGAGGTCGCTGCCAGGCGAAACGACCCTTGGTGCTCGACATGGCATTCGGTACAGGCGGGAGTAAAGATTTGTTTGGCCTGGTGCGCCGGCGCGTCATGGCAAGCCAGGCAGGCGGCATCGGTCACCTTGGCCCCAAACAACGCTTTTGCCGCATGGCAGGCGGCGCAATTGTTGGTGAGAAGGGTGTGCGCGCGGGACACGGGACCCGCATTGTACGCCTGCTTGCCGGAGAGCGCGTCCCAGCCCAGCCAGGCGAGTCCGGCGGCTGTCAAGCCGATGGACAGCAGCATCCGCCAGTGCGGAATGGGATGGGATCGCTTGAAATAATCCAGATTGATGCGCTGGGCGAGTTTCTTAGCGGTTCTGGTTCTTCCGGCCATAGGCTAGTAGCGCAGCGCCATTACGGCGTGCACTCCACCCAGCGCCAGCAGCACCATCGACAGCGGCACATGCGTCAGCAGCCAGACGTGAAGAAACCGGTACAGCGTTGCCTGACGGCTCAGCTGGCGCTCTTCCTCGCAAATGTTTTCCAGATCCCCAAGAGCCTCGTGCATCGCGGCCGGTGTCACGCGGCGGATGGATTGAAAGAGCGCGCCGGCGCGATTCTCGTCCGCCAACTCCTCCCTGGATGCCTCCGGCGCCTTTAGGAACGGGCGGATGGCCCGAGTATATGTTTCACGGAAACGGACCTTCTCGTCGTGCTCCGCTTCGACCTCAAGGGAATTCACCAGGCGATCCGCTTCCTCCAAAAGCTGGCGCCGTACGTTTGGAATCTCTTCGTAGATGGTTTCCATGGGCACTCGGGCCGTAATGACTCGCGGCAAGTAATGTTGGATCGCCGCCCCCACGACGCCGCTGGCCACCACGATGAAGAACAACACCATCAGCACGGTGGTGAGGGGGCCTCGAAACGCGAAGCCGGCGTGAAACAGGATGAGAGGGAAACTCAGCAAGCCGAGCCAGAGATGTCCGCGCATCCATGTCCGTGCCCGGCCCAGCCGCCAGATGGGCACTTTCTTGCGCGCGCCCAGCAATCCGGCATATAACATGGCGGCGTAGCCCAGGACGCCGAAAGTGAGGCCCACTGCGCTTCCGCCGCGCGGTCCTCCCGGGGTCTTCACCGCGTAGATCACGTACGCAACGGTGGCGGCGGCCAGCGCGAACAGCGTCGCCGCCAACCAGGATCGATGAGTTCGGTCCAGGCGCATGGTTTATCCGGCCGAGGGGGCGTTTTTCGCCACGGCTTGAAAGAACACATTGGGGTCCACGCGATGCGCCGCATCGTGCGGGCAGGCATACACACAGCTTGGCTCCGCAAGATCCTTGCACAGATCGCAGGAGGTCGCTTTCTGTTTGACCACCGCCACGCGGTTGGTTCCCTCAGCGCCCTGCTCCATGACCGTGAACGGATGCAGGGTAATGTTGCCATAGGGACAGTTATTGGCGCAATGGCCGCAACCGATACACCAGTCTTCGATAATCACCTCGAGCGACTCGCGCCGGCGGATCGCGCCGACGGGGCATCCGATCATGCACAGCGGATCGCGGCAACTCCGGCAGGAGGTCGCTACCAGGTAATTCTCAAACCGCAGACCCTCGCGGATCAAACGAGTCACGCCATCGTGGGCGTCGGCGCAGGCGCGCACGCAGGCATCGCAGCGGGTGCATTTCTCCAGATCCAGGATCAGAAGACTTTGCGCTTCCATCAGACCCTGCGTCAGGAAGTCGTCCAACGAAACGCCTGAGGTGGCGGAGAGCCTCTGGCGATTCTGCTCTAAATGCCGCTCGGCAACCTCTGCCAGGCCTCGCCGGATTTCGGGGTATTGTTCCGTCATGTGGTTAAAGTCCGCCGCGCCGATGCGGACTACCTCCACATTGTCGAGAGCAGTGCAGGTGGCCGTGCGCCGCCCGCCGCCTAGCAACCCGATCTCGCCAAAGTATCCGCCGCGGCCCAGATAGGCAAGCACCAGCTCACCATCCTGGCGGACCTCGGAAACCTTGACGAAGCCGATGCGGATCAAATAGAAACTGTCGGCGGCATCGCCCTGCCGGCAGATGACATCGCCCTTCCCGAACCGGACCAATTCCACGCGGTCCCGCAGAGAATCGATGAACTCCGGCGTCAAGGGGGTGAACAAGGGCACGCTCTTCAGGTGATCCTCCAGCGCCCGGCTGCGGTAATTCTCGTCCAACCGTCCCCGAATCGTCTTGTTGCGCTGCATGATGTCGAGAACGTTGCGCAACATTTCGTACATCGTGCAATCGGTAGCGGCACGCACTGTGGCCGACCTCGGGTAAAGATTCATGCACGTCATTTCCCCGAACAAGTCGCCTGGACCGAGTTCGGCCATCGGGTGATCGTAGGGCAGGTCCACCGAGGCATCGATGGGAATCGTGCGGCGGTAGGCTTCCTCGTCCCGCCGGTCTTCCAGCCGTCCCCGCAACTTGCTTCCGAGCCGTTTCAAGAATCCAGCCGCGTGCCCTTCGGTCTTCACGTGAGCGATGGGTGTGGATAGATACACTTGGACCGTGCCTTCTAGAATGTAGAAGGCGGTAGAGCCGTAGTCGCCTTCGCGGCAGATAATCTCGCCCTTGCGGAAGTGCCGCGTCACAACCGCATTCTTATTCAATTCCAGGAACGTACCCGAGATGTTCCGGAAGTAGGGCAACTGAAGCAGATCTTCCACTTCCACTGCTTCACCGCCAAGGTCGGCCCGGACCACGGTCTTGTTGGTCAGCGCACCCGTGGGGCAGGAGACCATGCATTCGCCGCAGGATACGCAAAGGGAGTTGCCCATGGGGCGATTCAGGTCGAATGCGATATCGGCGTTATACCCCTTCCCGCGGCGGCCGAGGACGTTGTTATCCCGGATCTCCGCGCAACCGCGGATACAACGGTCGCACAGGATGCAAGCTTCGTGGTCCACGAAGATCGCGAAGGACGAATTGTCTTGGCCGCGCGGCGAAAGCCGTTTGGAGAAGCGTGGCTCGCCTATGCCTTCCAGGCGCGCCAGTGTTTCCAGCTCACAATCGTTGGACTGGCGCTGGCGCGCGCAGGGAGAAGGGTGATCCGCCATGAGCAACTCGACCACAGTGCGGCGGGCGTTCCGGACTTTCTCCGAATTGGTGGCAACGGCCATGCCGTCTTCCGCGGGACGAATGCAAGACGCGGTCAAGACGCGGCCGCCTGCTTCTACCACGCACACGCGGCAGACGCCCACGGGTGTCTCGTTCTGCTGGTGGCACAGGGTCGGGATCGCGATTCCGTTCAGGCGCGCCGCGTCGAACACCGTGGTGCCGGCGGCGACTGTGACAGCCAGCCCGTCAATGGTGAGTTGAACGCCGCTCATCGCCACACTCTGCTCATCGCAACACCCTCCTCATCGGCGCGCCCCATGCATCGGGCAGACGCCTTCCGGACAGCGGGACTCCCGAATGTGCGCTTCCACTTCGCCGCGGAAATGCTGAAGCACGCTGGTGATGGGGGAATGCGCGAACTGGCCCAATCCACAGATGGAGGTTAACTTCATGGCTTCCGATAGCTGGTCCATCAGTTCCAGGTCTCCCACCGAGCCCGTTCCTTCCGTCCAGCCGGTCAGAATATCCACCATCTTCTGCGATCCCACCCGGCAAGGCACGCATTTGCCGCAGGATTCATTGCGAAAGAATTTCGCGGCGTTCAACGCCATGTCCAGCATGCAGCGGCCTTCCGCGCAAACCACAATCGCGCCGGAACCCATCATCGATCCGATGGCCGACAGCGCCTTGAAGTCGATGCGCACATCGGCCATCGACGCCGGCAAATAGCCGGACGACGGTCCCGAGGGGGCGAACGCCTTGAGCGGTTTACCGCCGCTGATTCCGCCCGCATAATCGAACAGTACCTCTCGCACGGGAGTGCCCATGGGAATCAAGAATACGCCCGGCTTGCGAACGTCGCCGCTGACGCCTACAAACTTCAATCCCGCGCAGCCGTTTTGCCCTTGCGCCTTGTACCATTCCACGCCGTTGGCCAGAATCTGCGGCACGTTGGCAAACGTTTCCACGTTATTCAGCGCCGTAGGTTTGTTCCATAGACCGCTGAAGACGGGAAACGGAGGCTTGTTCCGCGGTTCCGCCCGTTTGCCCTCAATGGCCTCCATGAGCGCGGTCTCCTCACCGCAAATATAACCACCCGGGCTGACGAAGATTTTCAGCTCGAATATCAAGCCGGAGCCGCACACGCTCTGCCCGAGAATACCAGCCTCATAGCACCGCCGAATCTCTTCGGCCAAAATATGTTCCTGGGGTTCATACTCGTGGCGGATGTACAGAATCCCCTGGCGGGCTCCGGTCACCAGGCCGGCGACGATCATGCCTTCCACGACCAGGTGCGGGAGATGTTGGAGAATGAAGCGGTCCTTGATCGTTCCAGGCTCGCTTTCGTCCGCATTGCAGACGACGTATTTCTCCGTTCCCGGCGCCTTGCGCACCGCCTCCCACTTGGTTCCGGTAGGAAAGCCGGCGCCCCCCAGGCCTGCCAGGCCGCTCGCCTTGAGCTGGGCGAGTGCGCCATCCCAATCTTGGGTTTGGACCAACCGCCGAAGTGCGCCATAAGGCTGCGAATTCCGATACGGATCGGCCTGAAGTCCCGTTTCCCTCGGTTCCAGCTGCAGGGGGGGCAATTCCCTGCCGCCCAAAGCGCCCAGTACCAGCGCTTCGGATTGCGCCGCTGAAAGGTTTCGGAAGGAACGATCGTTAATCGCCACCGCCGGAGCGCCGTCGCATTGTCCCAGGCAGGAAACCTCGCGGACGGAAACGTCCTGGTCAGCCATGCCCTGAAAGCGCCGCTGCAATTCGCGCCGTAAGTCATCGGCCCCGCGCAAATGGCAGGACATGTCCGAGCAGACGTTCACGCGCACCCGCGGAGGCGGCGACAGGTGGAAGTGCGGAAAGAAATCCGCGACGCCGTGAATGTGAGGCAGCGGGATGTTGGTCCTGCGCGAGAGGGCAAGCATCTGCTCGTCGGAAAGATATCCGTACTGGTCTTGAATCGCGCGCAGGTCGTCGAAGATCAAACTGTAATTATATGCGTGTGGGAGCGATTTAGTTTCCGGCATTAAGCGCTTCAAGCCGGAGGGCTTGCGCCGGCAGCGAGTCTTCGAGTAGTTTTAAGAGACCACTCTTCAGAAACTCGCCCGCACAACGGAGCGCTCGTACGCAAGCATTCTCGGCGGAATCCAATCGAGTTTCGGATAGCTTGGAGGGCCGAGTCGGCCCTGTGCGGGCTTTTATGCGGATCTGCATTTGGCTGATGTTGTCGTCCGTAATGGTTTCGGCGCAGACAGGACCCAAGTATACGGGACCCGGGTCTTGCGCCTCGCCGAGCTGTCATGGCTCGGTGCAGGCGCGCACGGACACAGCCGTTCAACAGAACGAATACAGCACGTGGGTGGTAAAAGACAAACACGCTGGGGCGGCCGAGGTGCTGACGAATCCAGTGGCGACGCGGATGGCGAAGATTTTAGGCCTGGAACGCGCGGACACGGCGCCCCGATGCCTCGCCTGCCACGCGCTGGACCCGCCGGAAGCGCAGCGCGCCCGAAGCTTCGATTCCACCGACGGTGTCAGTTGCGAAGCGTGTCACGGCCCAGCCTCCAATTGGCTCGGCTCGCACATCACTCGAGACAAGAATGCCGGAACCGCGGGACGCGACCGGACCCACGCGGAGTCGGTCAGCTTGGGAATGCGCGATTTGCGGGACCCTGTGCGGCGCACCGAGAGTTGTCTGACCTGCCATCTTGGCTCCCCGGATAAGGTTGTCGATCATCAGATGATCGCCGCCGGGCATCCGGACTTGTACTTCGAGGTGACGTCTTTTTCCGCCGCCATGCCCCGGCATTGGAAAGAGCCTTTGGACCAAGACCCGTGGATCGAGGTTCGGACACTTTCCGCGGGACAAGCCGTTCAGTTGCAAGAGCAGCTTAAACGCCTGGCGCGGAATGTCAACGGAAATGTCTGGCCGGAGTACGCCGATCTGGATTGTTTCGCCTGCCATCACAGCCTGACGAACGCGGAAAACAGTTGGCAGCAGGAGCGCGGCTACACCGGGCGGAAGCCCGGGAATGCGCCCTGGAATCTGTCGCGCTACGTGGTCCTGCGCCAAGTGGTTTCCGAGGTGGACCACAACGACAGCCGCCAGCTCGAAACCGAAATCGACAAGCTCTACGACCTAGTCACTGCGCTGGCTTCCGACCGCAGCCAGATCGCCTCGCAGGCCATCGCCACGGCGGAACTGGCCGGCCGCGTGGCACAGAAGATCGCAGCTGCGCCGTTCGACCAAGCGAGAACGTTGCGTCTCCTCAAAGGGATATCCGGGGATGCCGACTACATCTCCCAGCAAGGAGAACGGGGCGCCGAGCAAACCGCCATGACGCTGCGGAGCCTCTATTCGGGTTATGCGGCACAGGCTCGTCCTCGCAACGACTCTCAGATTCAAGCCGGGATCCAAGGTCTGTTCCAGCAGGTGGAAAATCCGTCGGCATACAATGCCTTCAAATTCGCCGCCCAGATGCGTGTGGTAAACGAGTTGCTGCCGTGACTTTCTCCTCGCGTTTTTGGGTCGCCGGCTCTTGCGCAATGGTTGCAACACTCATGATGGCGCAGAATTCCGCGCGGCCGACGTTCGCCAGGAGGCCTAGGGCGATCTCCGGCGTCAACGACCCATCGATCCTCTCCTTCGCCGACGTCCAGGCAGTCGTAGAGAACGCGGCTAAGTCTGTCAATTCGACCTCTCTTGTGATTGCCGTTACAGACCGCCAGGGAAACCTCCTGGCGTTGTTCCGCGAGCCCGACGCTCCCGCGACGGCGGCGGCCAACTTTGGCGTTGCCGCGGACGCCAGCGAGCTGGCGATGGCGCTGGCTCGCACGGCGTCGTTTTTAAGCAACGACCAGGCGCCGCTTTCCTCTCGAACCGTTCGTTTCATCAGCGCTATTCACTTCCCGCCGGGGATTCCATACACGGGAAACGGCCCGCTTTATGGAATTGAGAACACCAACCGCGGTTGCGGATTCAACGTCCAATTTGCACCCGGCGGGGTGGTTCCGCCGGCGCGCTCGATCAACGGTGCGCAACCCGGCTTGGGAATCCAAACCGGCAAGGCCGATTTGTTGGACAGCAACTCCAGCGCCGTGAATCCTGGCGGGGTGCCGCTTTTTAAGCAGGGGGCACTCGTCGGCGGCGTGGGCGTGACGGGCGTCTCCGGCCCGGTGGCCGAGTATGCCGCGTACCTCGGAGCCGTGAACAGCGGATTCGGCCCCACCCCGGCGCCTCCCGGTGTGGTGTTTATCAACGGCATCGCGCTTCCCTTCGTGGATCAAACCACAGCTCCCCCAGGTACGACGGCAGGTTTGGTGACAGGCGTTTACATCCTCGGACCCAACGGCAGTCCGGCAGCAGCTCCGGAAGGCCAACTGGTCGCATCAACCGCTGGCATGAGTCTGACCCAGGCGGACGTTGACGGAATTATTAACAACGCGATCGCCACTGCCAACCAAACGCGCGCGGTGATCCGGCTTCCCGTGGGATCCACAACCCGCATGACGATCGCAGTCGCGGATCTGGACGGATCCCTGCTCGGGCTGTATCGAATGGCCGACTCCACCTTTTTCAGTATTGATGTCGCGGTGGCTAAAGCGCGCAACGTGGTCTATTTCAGCGGCCCACAAGGAACGGTTGATCTGCCGGGCGTTCCGGCAGGTACCGCAATCACCAATCGCACCATTGGATTCGGGGCCCAGCCTCTGTTCCCGCCGGGAATCGACGATTCCGGCGCCGGACCGTTTTTTAATCTTTACCAGTACGACACCCTCAATCCATGCACTCAGGGATCACAAGCCTCCAATCTGAATCAAAATGGGGTTGTGTTCTTTCCGGGGAGCCTTCCGCTGTATAAGAACGGTGTCCTGGCGGGAGGGTTGGGTGTCAGCGGCGATGGCGTCGATCAGGACGACTACGTTACGTCAGGCGCAGCACAGGGCTTTGCTGCGCCTGACGCGATTCAGGCGGATCAAGTTGTTGTGGACGGCGTCCGGTTGCCCTACCTCGAGTTCCCACGCAATCCCACGGACTAAAGGGTTACCAGCGCCACGGCGTCCGCTTTGCTATTCTTGCGCCAGTGGACCCGCGCACTGCGAACCCCGATCCCGGGCGGCTGCGGCTCACCTTTTGGGGAGTCCGCGGATCGATTCCTACGCCGCGGCGTTGCAATCTTAATTACGGAGGAAACACGGCCTGTCTGGAGCTGGAGTTGCCGAGCGGCGCCCGGTACATTTTTGACGCAGGCACCGGCCTCCAGAACACCGTGCCCATTCCAGGCGTCGATGTGACCCTCTTTTTGACACATTTTCATTGGGACCACATTCAGGGGCTGCCGTTTTACGCGCCGCTGTTCGAAGCCGGCCGCTCGATCCGCTTCTTTTCCAGCCGTTTCACCGCGCCCCTTCGGGATACGCTGGCTGGACAAATGACTGCGCCTTATTTCCCAGTGCCGTTGGAGGAGGTGGCTTCGCGGTGCGAATTCGAGGAGTTGGATGAGCGAGGCTTTCGCTCAGGTCCGCTCGAAGTGCGCCCGTTCCGCTTGCGTCATCCACAGGGTTGCTGCGGATACCGGATTGAATCGCAGAGCGCTGTCATCGTCTACGCCACCGATCACGAACACGGCGATCCAGAGACGGACGCGGAAGTGCTGGAACATGCCCGCGGCGCGGATCTGCTCATCTTCGACGCCCAATACACTCCGGAGGAACTGGAGGTCTACGGGGGGCGGGGACATAGCTCCTGGCGCGACGCGGCGGAAGTGGCCGCTCAAGCTGAGGTGCGGCAACTGGTGCTCTACCACCACGATCCCGCCCGCGACGACCAGGCGGTTGCGCGGCTCACGTCGCAAGCGCGGGCCGTCTTTGCCAAGACCGAGGCGGCGCGCGAAGGATGGACGGTTACTTTATGAATGGACGGAGTGGCGCGACAGCAAATCGAGTAGGCTTTTTCCTTGCTGGATAATACGCAATTGATGTCGCATGGTATCGTATCGGTTGAAAGTCGGTTGAAAGCCACCATGATCTCCCCGCTTAAGTCCGGTTTAATTGCGGCTCTGTTCGCCGTCCTTTGCGGAACGGCGCATGCACAAGACTCTCTTAATGTATCGCCCTCGTCGCTGGCCTTCGCCTACCAGATCGGTGGTCCGCAGCCAATCGCGCAGCAGCTTACGGTCTCCTTCCCTTTCGCGGCGATCGCATTCAACGTCCTCGCCACTTCGAACTGGGGGGGGCTGTCCGTGGCCCCTCCTAACGGCACAACGCCCGCGACCATCGGCGTATCTGTGAATACGAAGTCCCTCTCGCCGGGCAACTACGCAGGTTTAATTACTTTTAACACGCCGGAAGGGGTAGCGCCCGCGGTTAACGTCACACTCAGCGTCACCCAAGGCAGCCAGACAATCGCATTCGGGGCCCTCCCGAACCAGCCGCTCGGCACTCCTCCATTCTCCGTTAGCGCCACCGCGACTTCCGGCCTCCCGGTGAGCTTCGCCTCGTCGACGACGTCGGTCTGCTCGGTTTCCGGAGCCATCGTTACCCTGGTTGCCCTTGGCACATGCACCATCCAAGCAACGCAGGCAGGCAACACCGATTACGCGGCTGCCTTACCCGTCAATCAAAGCTTTCAGGTCACGCGAGGGAGCCAGGCTATCATCTTCGGAGCTCTCTCGAACCAAGTGTTCGGCGCCGCTCCATTCCCCGTCAGCGCGACCGCGACTTCCGGCCTCCCGGTGAGCTTCGCCTCAACGACGACGACGGTCTGCTCGGTTTCCGGAGCCATCGTTACCCTGGTTGCCCTTGGCACCTGCACCATCCAAGCCACGCAGGCAGGCAACGCCGATTACTTGGCTGCCGAACCCGTCAATCAAAGCTTTCAGGTGAACTATTCGCCTGGCACGCAGCTGCAAGTATCCCAAACTCAACTCAGCTTTTCCGCCCTGGTGGGGGGCTCCGCACCGCCGCCGCAATCTGTAGGGGTGGTTGTTTCCAACGGAAACCCGGCGGTGTTCATCACTGTGATCGACAACGGTACCGCCAACACCCCAGCGCCCGCGTGGATTTCTATCCAACCGTCCAGCGGGGCGACCCCCGGCGTTGTTACCGTGAGCGTCAATCAGACCGGACTGTCCGCTGGAACCAGCACCGCTCGAGTCCGGTTCATGCTGTCGCCGAGCACGACTCAGAGCCCGGTCGATGTCATCGTGACCCTGACGGTGTCCACCGCGCCGCCGCAGTTGGGGCTCGCCCCCTCGCTTTTGAGCTTCCAGGAGCGCGAGGCCGCGCCTGGAGTTTTGCAACAAGCCCTGATCGTTAGCAACAGCGGTGGTAATGGCCCCCTCGCCTTCACGGCTGCGGTGGTGAATCAGAGCCCGTGGATTTCCGCGCTGAGCCCCGCGTCGGGACAAGCCGCTCCGAACAATCCAGCCGTGGTGATCGTTAGCGTGAACACACAGGGTCTGGCAATTGGCTTTTACCGCGATGTAATTCACGTCACATCGGCTGGCGGATCGGCCGACGTTCCGGTGACGTTGTACGTCGCCGGTCCGGGGCCGATTCTGTCGGTAGACCTAACGGGTGTCCGCTTCGACATGCTCCAGGGTCAAGGATCTCCCCCCTCTCAAACCATCCGTGTACTCAATCTGGGCGATCCGGCCACGACGATCAGTTGGACTGCGAATATTCTCAGCGGCGGTAACTGGCTTCGGCTGGGCGCGACCCAGGGGACGGCGACTGCCACCAATCCGGGAACTCTGACGCTGGCTCCAGGTCCGGGCGCGGCCAATCTCCCGGCCGGTTCCGCCTATGCGCTGGTCAGCATTTCCGACCCAGCCGAGCCAAACGCGCCGCAGTATGTCGTGGCGGTGCTGGAGGTGGACGCAGCCGGCTCGCCCGCCATTCCCAATCTCTCTCCAACGGGACTCTTCTTCACCGCCACGGCCAATAGCTTCTTCTCACAGAGCGCTATCGTGCAAGTGAGCACTAGCAGTGCCGCGGCGGTGCCGTATCAGGCCGCGGCGGCAACCAGCAATCAGGGATCCTGGTTGCAGGTCAGTCCCGCTACTGGCACAGCTTCTCCCACAAGCGCCGGTCAAGTCACGGTGACCGTCAGTCCATCCAGCCTGTCCGCCGGCGTCTACCAGGGTCAAGTTAATGTCGCGATGAGCGGGGTTTTGCGGACCGCGGATGTGACCCTAGTCGTGACGCCACCAGCGGTAACGCCTTTCCGCTCCGCGGCCGAGGCCGCCGCCATCGCCGGATGTGTGCCCAGCAGCGTTGCCCTTACGGTTTCAGGTTTCTCGAATAGCTTTTCTACGCCTGCGGGATGGCCCGCCGCCCTGGTGGTCCAACTCAACGATAACTGCGCAAATCCAGTGACCAACGGCTCTGTGGCGGCAAGTTTTTCCAACGGCGACCCGCCGATTTCACTGGCCAGCGATATGCTGACCGGCGCCTACTCCGCCACTTGGCAGCCCGGGCAGAATTCGTCGTCGATGACAGTCACTCTCCAAGCCTCGGCAGGCGTCTTAGGCAATGCCACGGAGCAAATCAGCGGTGCAGTGACCGCCAACGTGGCTCCCGTCCTGTCTCCGGGCGGCACTTTGAACAACTTGAATCCCGTGGTGGGTGGCGCGCTGGCGCCCGGTACGGTAGCGCAGGTGTATGGCTCTGAGCTTGCTAGCGCCACAAGTTCCCCGGGTATAGTGCCACTGCCCATCTCTTTGAACGGCACCACGATGCTGGTAGGAGGCTTGGCTGCGCCGCTCTATTACCTAAGCAATCGGCAGTTGGTGGTGCAGATCCCGAACGAGTTGGCGCCAAACCGCCCGTACGCCGCCGTGGTAAGTGTGGGTACGGCCGTGACACCGGTGCCCACCACAATCGATGTGACTCCGGTCCAGCCGGGCGTGGCGGCTTACTCCGGCGGCGGTCTGATCGCGCAGCACTCCGCCGACTACTCTCTGGTGACCGCCTCCAGCCCAGCGCACCCCGGCGAGACCGTGATCATTTACCTGGTGGGAATGGGCGCCACCAATCCCGCCGTGGCGTCGGGCCAGCCCGCACCTCCGCCTCCACTCGCTTACGCGGTCGAGCAACCCACTGTGACGGTGGACGGACAAGGGGCCGCGGTGCTCTTTGCCGGCCTGACGCCGGGCGCTGTAGGCCTGTTTCAGATTGACTTCACCGTTCCCGCCTCGGCGCCGATGGGCTCGCTAAACGTTGTGATCGCACAGCCGGGAGGGTCGGCGAATGCGGCTACCTTGCCGGTGGGGCCGTAGCCTTGCCCCGGTATCCTCCTGCCCGGAAACAAGCATCTGCGTTTGCGGTGACTCGATAAAGCTCGGCACGTGAGGCGCCAGCGCCGGACGGATGCCACGGAAAGGCCTGTTACGCGGGCCACATCGAATTCGTTTTAGAAGGGTTGGTAATTGGGTCGTTGCTACGCTCTCGCGTTCGCGGGTTGCGAAGTGTTCATATAACCCAACCGGGCGAAATTTCGGCGGAGAGGTCGGACCGTATGCCCGCCAATTACTTAAACCACTGACGCGACGTGTGGCGAGGAAACGCCGCGGGGCGTCTTTCCCACGCGGACTTCTGGACCGGGTTGGCCATGCTCACTCCGGTTGAGTTTTCGCCGATGCTTTGGGCGGCCTGTCCGTGCCTCGAGGTACTGGTTACTGACGCTTTGCGCACTGCACTTAGACTTTTAGCAGCGCCTGAACGTACTCGGCCTTCAACGGAAGCCGGCGGGCAATCTTCCCGGTTGCGTCAAAAAGCGCTGCGGCGATGGCGGGCGCTGCAAGAGCATTCGCTGCTTCCGATCCGCCGCCGTAGCTTCCAACCTCCGGCCGGTTCAACAGCACGACCTTGATCTCCGGAAGTCGGCCATCTTTAAGATCGGGTAAGTCCGCCAGTCGCGGCTGGTGATCCCGCTCTCGTCGAACTGTAGCTCCTCCAGCAGCGCGATGCTGACCCCCATCACCGTCCCGCCTTCCACCTGCCGCTTCAACTGCATCGGATTGACGACGATTCCGGGATCTACCGCAACGGTGACTTTCTCGACCACGATCGCGCCGGTGGAGGGAGTAACAGCGATCTGGCTCACGCACGCCCAATAGGTCGCCGATCGGAACATCACCGAGACGCCCTGTCCGCGCACCGGCAGTAGCGCCGCCGCGGCGCTCCTGGTCCGCGGTGACGAGCGTGTCTCCCAGCCCGATGCATCGCGGACTGCCTTCAGAACGCCAATCACGCGCTCTTCGGTGGTATGGTCCATGCGGAACTGAATTGCGTCCGCCCCAGCCAGCGCCGCCGCCTCACTGACTGCCAGTTCGCGCGGGAAATTCTGCTGGAACTGTCCCGGCGTTCGCATGCTGTGATCGCGAAGTCCCACGGCGAGCGGCGAAGACTTCTGCCCGACCTGGAATGTGCCGTGACCACGTTCCATTAGCGTCACCGACGCCGTCATAGATCCACGGATCGGAGATATCGTTGACGGTTGAACCGATGAAAACGCCTTTCTCGCTTGGAGCCGGCATGGTCGGAAGACCGGCGAGCACTGCGCCGATGGGCCGGTCATCCTGCATCGCGGGCATATAGTGGTCGATCTGGTACGCCACCATCTTGCCGTTTGTGTCCAGCCCAATCTCGACATCCGAGAGCGCCGCGGGCGACTGAGTCGACCATTGGAAGTCCTCGGGCCGCATCCACTGCACCCGAACGGGCTTGCCGACAGCCTTCGAAAGGATCACGGCTTCGTCTTCCGCCCCGGCGTTTCCGCCGTTCGATCTTCCGTAATGGCCCGGCCCCGGCGAACGTGCGCACGACGATGTTATCGGGCGTGGTGCGAGAGCATCATCGCGATCTCGCCCCGAAGCGCCTGCGGGTTCTGATTGTGCGTGTAGATGTAAACGGTCCCGTCCGCGCGAGCATCGGCCACCGCCAGAGTCGGCCCCATGGGTGCGTGCTTCATATACGGAAGCTGATAGGTTGCCGTCAGCTTCTTCGCGGCCCCGGCCATTGCGGGCGTTACATCGCCTTTGGATTTGTCGCTCTTTGTGACAGGCGTCGTTTTCCAGTCGGCGTCTCTCTTCAGGTAATCGAACAGGCGTGCGTGGCCGGGAAGGCCTTTCCAGTCTTTCCACTTTGTGGCGCCGGCCACCTGCTGAGCGGCCTGGATGGCTTCCCACTCCGTGGGCGCAACCACTCCCACCAGATTGCCCTTCACGATGACCTGAGCCTTCGGGAAACGCGTCTTGTCCAATGCACCCGCGGACACCAGCGTCGAACCCAGACTCTTCGGATGCACCATGCGCGCGTGTAGCATGCCGGGGAGCCGTACGTCGGCCGCCCAAGTCTCCTTGGCAGCTACCTTCGACGCCGTGACGGAGTTCCGGAAGGACTTGCCGATGATCGTATATTGGCTGACCGGCTTCATGGGAGGATTGCCATCCACAGACAATCCCATCACGCTGGTCAAGTCACCCTTAACGGGGATCGTGAGCTTCAACTGCTGCCCCTTCACCAGATCCCCATACGACATGCTCTTTCCCGCGCCGGAAGCGACGCCGTCCTTCACGGAAATCTCACTCCTGGGAACACCGAGCCGCTGCGAAGCCAGATCCAGCAGAGCCTGATACGTATAAGCTGCCGCTTTACGAATGTTCGGCATTCCGCTACCCAGAAAATCGAAGGCGCCGCTGCCGTCCGGCGTACGATCGGTGTCGCCCATCACTACCGTTGTGATGGCTTCAAACGGCGCGCTGAGCTCTTCGGCCACAATCTGCCTGTACGCGGTGAAAGTCGTACTTTGGCCGAAATCGCTTTTGCCGGTGCGAATCAGGATCGTGTTATCGGAATGAATTTCAATCCACGATTCGGGCAGCGCCGGATCGAGTGAGTTCCCGGTGGTCGCGGCTTTTGCGGAATTCTTCAAACCGTCGACGCCAACCATGCCGAAGCCGACGAACAGTGCTCCGCCTGCCTTGGCGAAGCCGCGGCGCGTGAGGGCAGCGCCGAATACGTTGAGCTGGTTTTTCGTCTGCATCATCTTCTTATGGCTCATGGGTTACCTCCCCTTCGCCATTGTGGCGGCGGCACGCTGCACAGCCTGAATAATCGCGGTGTAGCTTCCGCAGCGGCAGAGATGCGCCGAAGGACCGGAAGTCGTAAACGCCTCCTTGATCTCCGCGACGGTGGGCGACGCGACGCGCTCCAGCAGTTCGGTCGCTTTGATCATCATGCCGTTTTGGCAGAATCCGCACAAAGGCGTCTGCTCCTCGATCCACGCCTCTTGAACGGGGTGAAGCGTCTGCGTCGCGTCCGCTTGCGATAGCCCCTTCTGTTGCGCCCACCGTGCGGGCAGCCCTTCGAGTGTGGTCACCTCCTTGCCGGCGGCAGCCGAAAGAGATGTGACGCAGGAACGGATCTCCTTGCCGTCCAGCAGCACGGAACAAGCCCCGCACTGCGCGAGCCCACAGCCGAACTGCGGCCCGGACAACTCAAGATCATTTCGTAAGGCGTAAAGCAGAGGGGTGTCCGCAGGCGCCTGAACCTCGCGCCGAACTCCGTTAACAACGATCGTGGCCATAAAAACTCCTTGAGCAGATAATGCCAATGAACAATGTTCGCTTCAGTTTATCAAAAGAACACTGCGTGCCTTGCGACCATTACGCGACGCCCGGAATCCAACCTTCGATCTCCGCTGTCTTCCGCTTGACGTGCCCGAGCTGGGAAAATGCGTCATGCCGATGGGCGTCGCGTCGCTGCCGAGGAAAGCTCCTGTTCCAAGGCGATGGATAGACCTCCGCGATTACCGATCGACCCGCCGGGAGTTCCCAGCCGTCGAACGGCCAGAAATGGATGCGGCCCGAAAGGCTCGCTTTCGGAGATAGCGCAGCCACGGCCCTCCCTGCGCACTTTGTAATTGTATGCGCCCAAGTCTCCTCATCCTCTTCGCGACGGCTGGGTAGTGGTTCCAATCACTACCCAAGAAACTCCCGAGGAAGAGTCGATCTCAAAAGGCATTGGGTGGCGGCAAAACTCGGCCGCCGCAAGCAGGCTCTTCGGGTGGAACGGCTTACCGGTAAGACTTTTTTCTCGGAGCAATTCCGATGCTCGCTCGGCGCTCACTGGGGCCGCTTCGCAAACTGCTGCGATGGCTGCGTCCAGCTGAGGCATAAAGATCGGGTGTTGCGGAAGGCAATCGGTGAAGCGCTTCTGAATTTGCCGCAGTCGTTCCCGGGTTATTCCGATTGGTGAGGCAGCTTCGTCCAGGGTTGCCGGTGGTTCCCCGATGCAGCCGAGCCGGCGCAAAAGCGCCTGCAGTTTTCGGCCGTTCAGGCGGCTTACCTGCTCCACGAAGCCCGACAAGGCTGCTTCGAGAGTCAGGGCTGCCAACTCCGACAGCCGGGCTCTCACCCTGACGATCTCTCGTGCGAGCTCGATTTGGGCCAGCGGAGAACAATGGGGGTCTAGATCAACTCGCTCGATCCTCTCGAAAACCGTTTGGGTTCCTGGGGGAAGCAGGTCGGCAAACCGCGGATCCTGAGGACTGACTCGAACAGACCAGGGCTCGTCTATCGCCTCAAGCAGGATTGCCGCGTAGCGGCTTCCAATTTCGAAGCTGGTTGACGCAGCCTGCTCTCCTGCATTGATGGCGACCTCAGCCACGCAGGCGAAGTCGAGCACGGACTTCACACCCATCGCCTTAATCGAAAGCAATTCTCTATACGTGACAACCGACAAACGTGGTGTGTCCGCCAGGAGGCCGTTTTTCTTCAAACAGTTCATGGTTCGAACCGACCACGGAAGCGCGGCCGGGTCCAAGGAACGGGGCCAGGGACCTGCGAGCACTGGAATAGCTGAAACCGAAGAGACTCGCCTCGCCAAGATATCTATCAAAAACTGTCTAACCCGCGCCGGCAATACTACGAGTTCGCATCGGGACCAAACGTCGGCGCTAAGGGACGAGTACTTTGTGGCCCGGGGGAGGTTCAGATCTCTCGTTACCCAGACGGGAAGAACCTCCGACGCCCAGGCCGTCCGCAGGCTCTCAGGTAGCAGCGGGCAGCCTTTCAGACCCCAAGCCGGGAGGTAGTAGTGGATCTCCGCAGGCAAGGCATCCCTTTCCCGAACAAAGCGCCCAGCGGGGCCTAGTCAACCGGCCCCCTGGACGATCGCATAGGTGACTCTATGGCAACCACAGTCGTCACGGTTAGAACTCGAACCGCAACGCCGATTGGACCTGCCGCGCGCCGGGCTCCAAACCGGCCTCATCCGGTTCGGAAGCCCAGGCAACGGCCGCGAGAACAAAGACAAGAGTTGCGATACGGCGAACTGTTCGCATCATCAGAACGTGAAGCGCAGCGCCATTTGGAGGACGCGAGGCGCGCTGTTCGTGTTGGTGGAGGTGATCTCGCCGAAGGTCTGGTATCCAAACGTGGAAAGGTTGCCAGTCGTGGTGGTGCCCGGCTGCTGAACGATCGTAAAGTTCCCCGTCGGATTCGCGAAGTTCTCGTGGTTTAAAAGGTTATAGGCTTCGGCGCGGAACTTGAGGCGCCAGCTTTCCTTCGGCAGCTTGAAGTACTTGCTCACCGCCAGATCGTCATTCCAAAACGGGAGACCGCGAATAATGCCGCGGACGCCGGTCTGGCCCGCATAGGAAGGCACGAAGTCGTTCCCGACATTGGTATTGCTATAAATGTTCGGGATTCCGTTCTCATCCTGGTACAAGCCGTGGGCGGGGAGCGACGAAACCCCCGGGGCGAGCAGACACGTCGACGATATATCGTAGTTAGTGTTGAACATACCGTTGGCTGTGCAGCTCATGGGTTGCCCGCTGCGGATGGTGTACAACGTGGTGACCTGCCATCCCCCAATAATCTCGTCCGCCCAGTTCGGGATGTTGCTTGCATACGGCTTGCCCTTACCTATTGGAAGTTCGACCACCGCGTCGGCGGTAACCTGGTGCCGAGCGTCGTAGTCGGCCGGTCCCATGCCTTCCTTGGGAGAAAGCGCGTTCGGTATGTTTGTGATGCCGAAGGGGCTGGTCACACCGCCCGAAGCTATGCCGCCACCCTCGGCTCCGGAGGCATTGTCGATGGCGTGGGAGAGCGTGTAGTTGAAGTCGTAACCCCACAGGTGAGTCACTGCGCGGCGCAGCGTAACTGTCATGGCGTTGTAGGCGGCTTGGCCGGCGTTGGTATATGTGTGCACGCCGGAGTTCTGGGTTGGATAAAATGTGTTGCACCCAAGGATAGAGACGCAGCCGCCGTTCGGCTGGCGGATGCGATCCATACTATTCAGTGTGTCCGTCCAGCTTCCGGCATATTCCTGCCAGGCATCATAGAACAGGTTCGCGGTGGCGCTTCCGGGGATGTACAGGCCCGCCGCGCCAGGGAATAAATTCTGGATGAACGGCTGGTTCGGAATGATGCTCGGGTTGGCCTTCACCTGAGCGGGAGTAACGCCGGAATAGTAAAGCTGCGAGAGCACCTGCGTCGCCTGTATCCAGGATTGCCCCGACTTCGGATCCACGAAGTTGGTGAGCGGCTGGCCATAATCCTGATCCACCAGGGCGCGATGAGCCATCCGTCCGGCGTAGCCGACTTCAATACTCATGTGCTTGGCCAGCGGGCGGGCATAGTTGGCGTTGAGGACGTATTCGTAGGGCGCCTTCAAGTCGCTTGATACGCCGGTGAATGTGGTGAATCCGCCCGTGATGAGCGGAGGCGTGTAAGGGAACGCTCCGCCGGTTGCCGCAGTCAGCGGCGTCAGGGTCGCACTCGTCCCGTTGTAGCGCTCGCTGGTGGTAAAGTTCGTATTCACCACCTGCTGGACCGCGGTAGCCAAGCCTGGCGAACCCCCGGATGCCAGCGCGCCCGCCATGGCGTTGCCGTAATTGTCGTACACGATACCTGCGCCGGCGCGGAACACGCTGCCCTTCCCCATGATTTTCTCAAGATCCGTTCCACTCTTGGGCGAGTACGCTAAGCCCAGGCGCGGAGCGAAGTCCTTGTAGTCCGTGGGATAAAAACCGGGGCCGTTATTCACCGGTCCGGCGATCGCGTAGGTGATATAGGAATCCGGCAGGGCGTAGTTTGGAATGCCATAGATGCCCGCGCCATTCCGCTGCGCGAAATAGTTATCGAGAGGAACTGTGGGCTGCACCTGAATCCCGTTCGCTTCATACGGAACGCCGAAAATCGAATAGCGCAAACCGGCCGTAATGGTGAGGTTGGACTTGACCTTCCACGTATCCTGGACGTATTCCTCGGGCGAGTTCGAAATGTAGTTGCGGGTGATGGGAGGGCCGAATGGGATCACCTGCCCGTTAATGCCGTAGTTATACGTGGCGGACCCGCTGTTCATCACGCCCAAAATAGCGCCGAACGCATTGGTCACGTTACTGGTCGAGGCCAGCGCAGCGCCCGGAATCGTCTGCGCGATGTAGGCACCAACGTCGCCGGTGATGTCGCCGCCCAGCCCGAGCAGCGTGCCCCTGCTGAAGCTGTAGCTCGGCTCGTTATTGTAGGCGGAAGTGATGTTCTGCGCCCGGTGCCAGTTCGCTCCAACCTGAATGGTGTGCCGGCCTTTGACCCAGGTCAGGTCGTCGGTGAGGTTGGGCGTCGGCGCGACGCGCGTACTCCCGCGGGTGGTCGGGGTGAGCGTCGTGAACCCGAAGCTGGGAACCACGTTCAGGTCGCCGGTGCTGGCGTTGCCCAGGCGGGTGTAGCCAAAGTTGAGCGTATTCACGACGCTCGGCGTGATCACGTAAGTGTAGCGCGCGGAGAGGCCGCGGGAGTTATCTTGCAGTAGCGAATTCGGCGTCCCTCCCGGGAACTGCTCCGGGGTTAGGACCTGGGACGCGCCGTTCAGCGTTCCTCGGATCGAGAAGGTCATCTTGCTGGTGAGGTTGTAATCGATTTTCCCTACCTGGGCGTGATTGTTCAGAGGCTCTGGAGCATTGAATATCAGCTCATTGATATTCAAGCCCTTGTCGGGAGATCCCAGCGGGTCATTGCCGGATGGATACTGCTGCATCAGGTTCAGTACGTACGGACTCTCGCCGATTCCCAGCGGGTCGATCGCCTGCACCTGCGCGGGGGTAAGGTTAACCGTGGTCCCGTTCGTCAGCTTAACCCCGACGATACCCTCCTTGAAGGTGTTGCTGGGAACCGTGTCGGTTGTGGCCGCCTGGCTGCGATCCTTCCGGCCTTCCCAGTTATAGAAGAAAAATAGCTTGTTCTTCTTGATGGGGCCGCCGATCGATGCACCGTATTGATTGCGGATCAACGCCGGACGCTTTAGGCCGCTGCGATTGCTAAAAAAGTCGTTGGCTTCGAAGTCGGTGTTGCGGTTGTACTCATACACCGATCCGTGAAACTGGTTGGAACCGCTCTTGGTGACGATGGCGACCTGCCCGCCGGAGGTGTGGCCTTCGCCCGCGTCCTGGCCCGCGATGGTGGTGCGGAACTCCTGGACGGAATCGAGCGGAATCGGCAGGACTGCGTTGAATCCGTTGTTGGCGGTGGACCCGCGATTATCGTTGACGTCCGCGCCGTCCAGGACCACGTTGTTCTGATCGGGCCTCGCTCCCAGCACCTGCCCCGTTGCACTGACGCCGGGCTCAACGCTCAGCAGCGCGACCACGTTCCGGGTCTGCAAAGGAAGCTGTTGAACCTGGGTCTCTGTGAACGGATTTCCCACTGTCGCGTTCTCGGTGTTCACCGCCGACGCCTCCGCGGTGACGTTCACCACGTTGCTGGTTTGGCCGACCTCCATTTGAAGATTCAGCGTCGCGGGCACATCCACTTGCAGAACCACGGTGCTGGTTCTGGATGTGAACCCCGGCCTCTGAACTTCAAGCTTGTATGGGCCGGAAGGAACCTGGAGGAAGCGGTAGGTTCCCGTTGCATCCGAGACCTCTTTGCGCATCAGCGAGGTGTCGGTGTTGGTAATGCTTACGATGGCCCCCGCAATGGTGGCTCCTTGTGGGTCGGTTACAACTCCCTGAAGCGAACTTGTCTGGGCCGCCAGCGGTAAAATACCTGCGAAAAAAATAATAGCGTACCGAATCATGATGATTCTCCTTGATGGTTTGTTATTTTCGTGATTTTGGTCAGACTCGACGGGAGCCGACCTAGTTAACTTGGCTCAGATCGGGGAGAATGTGAAGGCGACCAACAAGGCCTTGTGATAAGAGTTGACTAAGTATAGCGAGACTTACAGTCCAGGATCAAATCAGATTATCAGATAATGCCCATAAACAAAAACATCGATCATGGCTTTTTCCGCGGGATGGAATCAACGGCGCCTGCCTGGGCGCCGATAGCCAACAGAAACACACCTACTTGCCCTGCGGAGCCGCTGGAGCTTGCGCTGCCGGCGGATTCGAGCCGGGAACCCGAACTACAATGGTGAATTCCGGCAACGCGACGGTGGCTGGCTTATTACCCATTTTTTCGAATGCGTCGTTTAACTCAATCACATGGGCACGGGTGAGGTCGAGGGAGTGCTCGTCGGGTTGATATACCGTGCCGCGCGGATAGTCGAGGAAAGCCGTTTTCGTCTGTTCGATATGAGTTCCCAACACATGGGCCACATTATGAGTACTTACAAAAGCCGCGAGCCGCTTTGCGCTGGCAGCGAAATTCGGGACTTCGGCCAGCGATACGCCCAGGCGCCCGGGATACAGGCTGTCTCCTGTCAGCAGATTTCCCGTCACAGGGTCGTACAGAGCGATGCTCGCCTCCTGATGCCCTGGAATCGGGATCACATCGATGACGCGGCCGCCCAAGTCGATCTTGCCAATGTCGGAGGGCCAGTTTGCGATTCCGGCGGCTTTCTGAATCGCGGCGGGGGTGGGCGCTATAAACTGAACGTTCGCCAGACCCTGAAACTGCTTATCGCCTGCTGTGTGATCGCCGTGCCCGTGAGAATGGATCACAATTAAGGGCGGCGGCGTGCGGTCTTTCTTCTTAGCCCACTTGGCGAGAAGACCCATAACGTACGGGCCAGTCTGAACATCACCGGCTCCCGTGTCTTCCAGCAATGCTTTATCCCTGCCGAAAATCAGATACAGAAACGGTTTCTCAAAATGGATGCAGCCGGATTCCCGTATGATGTAGAAATCCTCGTTATATTCGTGGATCTGCCAGTCGGGAACGGTTACGCAGTTCGGGCCGCCCGTCCTCCAGGCGCCAGGAAGCACGCCTGGCTGCAGACTCGCTCCATCAGCGGCCGTAGCCGCGAACGTGGGGAGAGTCATCGCGCAGCACGCCAGTAATACCAGGACACGCATATGATTGAGGCTTCGCGAAACTCTCATTCCACGTCCGGCAGAGCATTCCACTCGGACATGGGCATATCTACGCCGAGATAGGCAACTTTGGTGAAGGGGAACCCGCTTTTGACCCAATCCTTCACAACAGTCTGAAGCTGAGGCATTAGATTCAACTGTTCCCCGTGCGCCGTCAAGACCACCCGGACGGTCGCGTCAAAACCGGCCTTCTTACTCGGATTCACGTATACGCAAGCCACTTCTTCCGTACGGTCCTCCGTCAGCACGCCGTAGGCGAATGACGTCAGGTGTTGAAATTCCCAGCGATGCCGCTTCACTTCTCCGTAATCCTCGCCCATGGTGGTCTTCAAAGGGCCGGTACGTCCCCCCAAGGTAGCCAGTGCCGCATAGTCCTGCTTCAAAACCTCTGGCTCCAAAATGTTCCAGGTGTAACCCTTCAACACAGGCGGAGGTGGCGCCATGAATGTTTCCGGGACAAAGCGGACTTTATTCATCGCGTAGGAAGTACTGGTTGTAGGCGATGCAACCACCAGTTCCGGAGTACAGCTTGACGATTTCTTCAGACACACGGAGTAATGAATCCAACGCGGCTCGGTCACCCCCAGCGTGGCCGCCAGTTGATTGCCTTCGGATGTAAACGGCGTTTCGGCGGCTTTCCCGTTCAGGGTCGTCTTCAGGACGAAGCTGCTCCCCATCTGCGGATTCAGCACCTTCACGCGGAAGTTCGCGGGCTGACCGGGAATGAACATCACCAGATCTTCGACCAGGACATCCGGCTTCCCGTCTCCATCCAGATCGAACGGCCGTGCGTCCGCGGTCCAATCGTGCGGCGCCGCCGTCATCGCCTTTTCCGGAAGGAAGCGCCATACGGTGTGCTGACGCCCGTTGGAGAGCCAGACATAGCCGTGGCCGACGCGCATTGCGTCGCCGCCCGGACCTACCAATTGGGCAGTCACCTTGTCGCTCGCGGGATCGATACGGATTACCGGCATGGTATGGATACTCAACCAAACCGCGCCTTCGCCCGTGGCGATGTCGCCTCCGGTTCCAGGCACGCCGACCGCGATCGTATCCACCACCTTCAGGGTGCGAGGGTCGATCTTCGTAACCGTCCCCGTCCCCTGGTTGAGCGTCCACACGTATCCCTCGCCGGCAGCCATGAAACGCGGGTTCTTATCCACCGGGATCTCTGCGATCACCCGATTCGTCGCGGGATGAATCACGCTTACAAGACTTTTCTGCGTGCTCGAAACCCACACCAGGTTATAGCCATAGACCGCGGTGTAAGAACCCGGCGCTACGCCAATCTCGGCGGTGACCTTATTGGTTGCCGGATCGATCCGTGAAACAATCGCGCCGTTCTTGTCGTCGCTCGGCATCCACGCCGCGCCGGCTCCGAAAGCGATCCCTCCTTCGCTGTTGGCCGGGCCGACAGGAACCTTTGCCACCACCTGATTGGAGGCCAGATCAATTCGATAGATGGTGTGCTCTTCACAACTAGGCGACCAAAGCGTTCCGGCGGCGACGGCAAACCCCGAACAAGGCTTCTTGACCGGAACGGTGCCGAGCACGGAGTTGGTCTTCGGATCCATGCGATAGATCGTGTCGGTGCCCCGGCTGTTCGTCCACATCGCGTCTTCGGTCATCGCCAACCAGTCCGGACCGCCCGTCCCCAGGTTGTATTGCCCATCCGGGATCAGATAAGACATCGGCGCTTGAACACCGGGAACGCCGGGCTTGGGCGCCTGATTCGCCGGATTGCCGCCGCCTTTGGCTGCGGGTGGCTGCTGACCGGCGGCGGACAAAGCGACGAAAACCGCGAGAGCTGTTCCAGCCAGTGGACGCAAGAACCTAGGCGATAATGTCATGAATCACCTCTCCAGCCGTATCGGTCAGCCGGAAATCGCGTCCGCTATAGCGATACGTCAGCTTCAAGTGATCGATGCCCAGCAGATACATGATGGTCGCGTGAAGGTCATGCACGTGGACCGGCTTTTCCACCGCTTTGTAGCCGAAATCGTCGGTAGCGCCGTAGGTCATGCCGCCTTTGACGCCGCCGCCGGCCAGCCACACGGAGAAGCCGTAGTGATTGTGATCGCGCCCGTTCACCACTCCGCCACCCACCGACTCATTCGCGGTCTGAATCGCGGGAGTGCGGCCGAATTCCGTGCCGCCGATCACCAGCGTATCTTCCAGCATTCCGCGCTGCTCGAGATCCTTGATCACCGCAGCGTAAGGTTGATCTGAATCCTTGGCCAACTTTCGGTAGGACATGATATCCGTGTGAGCGTCCCACGGATCGCCCTTGCTGTAATAGGTCTGCACGATGCGGACGCCTTTTTCCACCAGGCGCACTGCCATCAAGCAACCCAGCGCGGTGCTTCCCGGTCCGTACATATCCAGCACCGCCTTGCTCTCCTTGCTGACGTCAAAAACTTCCGGCGCCTCGGTCTGCATGGCGAAAGCAGTCTCCATGGTCTTGATGGAGGCCTCGAGTTGCGAGTCCGCGCCCAGCTTCTCGAGGTTCATGTTGTTTAGCTTCTCAAGAAACGCGAGATCGCGCTTCTGGGTGGCGGCATCGATATCCGAGTTGGTCACATTCGGAATCACCTGCGATGCCTTGAACGGTTCGCCCGCAACCCACTCGTTTTTCACGTACGTGCCTTGGTACATAGCGGGCAGAAACGCCGAACTCCACAGCGGACTTCCGATCGTGATCGGCTGGGACGGCGAGAGAACCACATACCCGGGAAGATCCGCGTTCTCGCTGCCCAGTCCGTAGGTGATCCAGGAGCCCATGGATGGGCGCCCGATGATGTTGGCCCCGGTGTTCATCAACGTGATGGATGGCTCATGATTCGGGATGTCCGCGTACATCGATCGGATGACACACAGGTGCTCCGAGACCGCACCGACGTTCTGCCACAGCTCGCTGACCTCGGTATCCGCTTTGCCGTAGCGTGAAAACTTGAATGGCGACTTCATCAAATTCCCGGTTTTGCGCTGCGTAAGGATCGCGCCTCCCGGCATCGGCTGTCCGTTGTACTTTTCGAGCATCGGCTTCGGATCGAAGGTGTCGACGTGCGACATGCCTCCATTCGAGAACAAGAAAATCACTCGTTTGGCGCGAGGCTTGAAGTCGAGCTTCTTCAGCACTCCCGTCGTGCCGCCGGAACCACTAGGCGTGGTTTCCGCGGCTTTAATGGAGCTGGTGACCATGTTGGCGAAAGCGACTAGGCCGAAGCCGCCGCCGATTTGTCCGAGGGCTTCCCGGCGCGTAAAGGGACGCGGATTGTGATTACAAGGCATGGATTCTGGTTCCTTTCAGTTCAAAAACATGAATTCGTTAGAGCTGAGCAGCGCCCAGCACAGTGCTTCCAACGGAGTCTCCGCATGCTTGGCCGCCTTGGATGGCGTCTCAGCCTTGGACGCCGCGTCCATCGCTGTGCCACCCTCCGCGGGCTTCGCGTTGATCGAAGCAGCTCTGGAGCTGACCTGGGCCCTTTCCTCAGCCGGCGGAGCGGGGCTGTGGAGCAACTCGATCGCCGAGCTCAACTCCTCTGCGGACGGGTTCCTCTGGTAGGCGATCTCGAAAGCCTTGCGCACCTGGGCTTCTTCGGCGCCGGCGGACTTGACTCGCTCCGCCATATCTTCGGCTTGCTTGTGAACGAAAGCATTGTTCAAGAAGTACAGCCGCTGCAGAGAGGTGTTGGTGGTGTACCGCTTTTCGGCGGAAAGCGTGGGGAGCGGATAATCGAACAAGGTTTGAAATTCGTTCGGAAAAACCCGGCTCACCGCACCATACATTCCGCGGCGAACCATCTTTGCATCCATTTCCTCACTAGGACCGCCGACCTTGCTCACATCGAGTTTGCCGGAAGCCTTCAACAGGCCGTCCCAGACCCCTTCGGCTTCCAACCGCCGCTGGTTCGCGCGCCAGTAAAACCGGTTGGCCTCATCCTTGGCCAGGTTGGCCTGGTTGCCGTCGGCGCTCAACTGGAACGTGCGCGACATCACGATTTCCTTGACCAGCTTCTTCCACGACATGCCGTTATCCACGAATTGCGAGGTGAGGAATTCGAGCAACTCCGGATTGCTGGGCCTTTCGCCTGCGAATCCGAAGTTGTTCGGCGTTTCGACGATGCCGGTCTCCATACTCCAGCGCCAGATGCGATTCACGATTACGCGCATCGAAATCGGCTGCTTTGCGATGTCCTCGGCCAGTTCCAGGCGGCCGCTGCCTTGTTTAAAGGGAGTTGGCTCGCCATCCGAGAGAATCGCGAGAAACGCGCGCGGCGCGTCGTCGCCGAAGGTGTACGGATCTCCGCGCAGGAAAATCTTCAAATCGGTCGGCTCTTTTACGTCGGTCAGACCAGGCGCGATTTGATATTCCGGGGGCATGGCCTTTTTGAAAGCCTCGTTGTCGGCTTTCATCTTGTCCATGTGGCCCGAGAAATCAGCGCTAAGACGGCGCTGCAGATCCCAGCCGGTGAGTTTGAGCAGTCCGGGCTTCTTTTCCCCATCGGCGTTATCGTTGATCGGCGAGTCGGACAGATCCTTATCGAAAAGGTCCGTCCAAAGATAGCTGGCTTCGCGATCCATAGCCTTCAAATCGATCTGATGGGTGATCAGCTTGCGCTTGATCCCGTTCGGGAGCGGGTCGAATTGCTCATTGGGATCCTTAATCTTCGCCAGCAACTCTTCGTTTTCGGTCTTGAGCTTGGCGTGCTCTTTGTCGACCTGCATCGCTTTCTGATAGAACTGGTGCGCCAGAGTTTGGGCTTGATCGACATCGCCACCCGCGGCGACCATCTTTTGCCACGGCGCCAGGAAACTGTAGTTGGTCGGCTTCTTTTTCAGGAACTTCACCCAGCGATCCAGCATCTCGGGATCGAGGCGGTATTTTTCGGCGACGCTCGCTACGCTGGTCTTCTTGTCGGAACCGATACGCCATGCCGCCACCATATACTCCTCGGTCCGAGCGAACAAAGCCTGCGCTTCCAGAGTGGAAGCTTGATCTTCAAAATCCTTCGCGGCCTTTTCGCGGTCGTCGAGTTCCTTCTTCGATTTTTCGTACGCGTCGACAACCTCCTTGGCGACCATCGGATACGCGTGGTAATTGGTGCTCGCAAAGACGCCGGCCATGCGGTAATAGTCTTTCTGCGGAATCGGATCGTATTTGTGATCGTGGCAGCGCGCGCACCCCACTGTAAGTCCGAGCAGCGCCTTGGAAGTGGTGTCTACTTTATCGTTCCATTCAGAGGCGCGGTCGATCGCGGCGGGATTGTCGTTCATCGCCCATATACCCAGGCCATTGAAACCCAGGCCGGGCACCATCTTGTCGCGAACCTTTTCGTCCATCAAATCCCCGGCGAGCTGAGCCTTCAGGAAGGTGTCGTAAGGCATGTCGCTGTTCAGCGCGTTGATCACCCAATCGCGGTAGGTATAGGCAAACTTGTACTTCTCCTTGTGCATGTCTTTTTGCGCGATGCGATAGTCGTCCTCGGCATAGCGCGTGACATCCAGCCAATGCCGCCCCCACAGTTCGCCGAATTGCGGAGAAGCCATGAGGCGGTCAACGGCCTTCTCGTATGCGGTGGGCGATTTGTCAGCCTCAAAAGCCTGGACCTCTTCGTAGGTCGGCATCAAGCCTGTCAGAACGTAAGTTACGCGGCGCAGCAGAGTCCGCCGGTCGGCGAGGCCGTTCGGCTTTAGAGCTTCCGCTTCCAGCTTGGCCAGGACGAAGCGGTCGATGCCATTCGTCGCCCATGCGGGGTCTTTCGACTTGGGCGGCTCGATCTTGGCGAGCGGCTGAATGGACCAGAATTTGCGCTGATCCGGCCGGATGACGTAGCCCATGCTCTGGGCCGACTTCGCGTCCGCGGGCCAGACCGCGCCGTCCTTCACCCATGCGGTCAGGTCTGCGATCTGCGCGTCCGTCAGGTGACCGTTCTTGGGCATTTTGATCTCGGTAGTTTGGCGAATCGCCGTGATCAACATGCTCTTTTCCGGCGCACCGGGTACAACAGCGGGGCCCGACTTGCCGCCCTTCAGTAAGCCTCCCAGCGAGTCCAAGCGTAGGCCGCCCATTTGCGAGTTGGTGTGGCAGGCGAAGCAGTTCTGCGCCAGCACCGGGCGGATGCGATTCTCAAAAAAGTCTTTCTGCTCCTGCGAAGGTGTGACCGTCTGCCCCAGAAGGGCCAGAGAAAAGCACGGGAGCGCCAATACCAACGATTTCATCGTCTTCATCTCCTCTAATGAACTCACCCGGGATAGACATCGTTCCGCTAATCTATCCGCTGCCGTTACCTCTCTAGGAGGCGTCACCGAAAGCCGGGGGGATAGCTCTCCACCCGACTGGCGGTCAAATCGGCTACAAGGCCGGTCAAAAATTTAAGGGTTCAGAAAAGAGGGGATGCGTTTACGTAACGCCAACAAGGACTGCCACCGACTGAGGCACAGTAACCACTTCAGGCCGTGGCCAAGTCGTCCTGGCTAAGCTCGCACTCCGAAAACATCGGAATACGCCGGGTCGTCCCAGAGGTAGCTTGCTGGTACGTTACCACGAACCTCGGATCAACGCAAGGATATTTTTGCGTTTGGCTGTTGCAGTCTCGGGTAAAGCCGTGTCAATTGCGAACTGCACAAACAGCCATCGATGGCATCAAGCACACGCCCATCGACCTGAGAAGATTAACCTTGGCCTCAGGCTATGGAGCGATCACAGATTGAGAACGAGCCGGGCGTCGAGAGCTCACCAGCCGGGGGCGCAGCCAGCGGTTCCACCACATGATCGCGCCGGTCACAAACATCACTGCCGGAGCCGCTCCGAATATCGCCCAGGTTGCCTTCGTCGTCTGGTCGCAAAGTCCGGGGCCATTGCAAGGAATCCCTATGCCCTGAATGCGGCCGAAGTGCAAGAAGGCGAGCCAATACATGAGGTGGTCGACGATGCGTACGCCGCCATTCGCGACAGTCGGAGGCTCAATTCGGTCAGCGAGGTTCTGAAACGATTCTGGAAAACAGAGATAGATCCCGCTCAAGGCAAACACCAACGTAAAGGCAAAGCTCCAGAAGCCGATTGTGCTGTGCAAGTGCCAGATCCAGCGCCTCCATCCCACGCCCCCGTGCAGCGTCAGGCTACGACGCCATGTCTTGATGCCGGGCCACCAGATCCCCAGACCTGTCACCGCTAGCGCGAGCAGAGCGAAGGCACCAACGCCGTTCAGGGTCCGGCCCGTTGACCCCGCAAGCAGATTGTCATGCAGATCGATCAGCTTTGAGACCAGCCGGAAAGCGGTTGGGACCGAACTGCCAAGATCGCTGCCGCTGTGAGGATCGAAGAACCGTTTCTTGACCTCATCGCCCTGACGTAGCCAGACATCTACCGCCTGATCGAGGTTTTGCGCCCGGTCGATGTTTACTACCCGGTACCCTGGATACAAGCGCGTGGCGACTTCCCTGAGTTGGGCGTCGGTCAATCGTGGTCCTGAACCGTTTGAGACCATTATTTTGGGAGTCGCTGCTCTATAAAGCTCGTTCCGATAGACCAGCACGCTGCCCGTCACGCTCATCAGCAGGATGTAGAGCCCCACCGCGATGCCACTCCATAGGTGCACCTGGAACAGCGCTCTGCGTAACCAGATCTTCTGCGGCTGCCGAACCCAGCGTTGCCAAACGGTCAACTGATTGCCGACGCTCACTACCGACAGGCTACAACACACGACGATGGAGTCAAAGTTTCGGTCCTGATTAAAACACGAACGGCCCCGCCATGCATAACGCCTTGAAGGCGGATCGAAGCGAACGGTTCCGCGCCCCGGGCGCTCATGGCTGGAGCTCAACTCCTGCATCACGCTGCAAGTTCTTACAAGCGGATTGTCCGCTGGCTGCTACTCGACCGCGAAAACCCACACCGAGCCGCCATCCGGCATCGGAGGAACCTCGCCTGGGAACAGGCGGCCTAGAGTATTCACCTCTCCACCAGCGTCCTGGCCCCAGCCCGCCAACACGGCGATGTATTGCTTCCCGTTGACGGAAAAAGAAGTCGGCGGCGCCTCGACCCCCGAACTAAGCGGGAATTCCCAAAGCAGCTTGCCCGTGGCGGCATCGAAGGCATGGAATTTGCGGTCGGCAGTTCCTCCGCTGAATACGAGTCCCCCGCCGGTAGCCAGCATCGATCCCCAGTTCGGCGATCTGGCGTAGTTGTGGGTCCACACCTTCTGCCCGGTATCGACGTTCCAGGCCTGCACTTCGCCGAAGTGATCAGCGCCTGGCACGATCAAAGGAGGAAAGCCGCCCTGGATGCCGACGAACGCCCTTCCCGCTGTGTATGTGACATTCGGGGCGCCTCCGTTGTGCCCGCAGATATTGTTGTTGGCCGGGATGTAAATCATGCGGGTTTTGGGACTATAGGAAATTGGCGGCCAAGTCTTGCCTCCGTGGACGCCGGGGCAAAATTCGGCAGGTGCGCCCGTGCCGGGCTTGTGGGCCGGATCGATATCGGGGCGGCCGGTGATCGGATCGATCCCGCGGATTACGTTGTTAAATACATAAGGCTTGCCTTCGACAAACTTGATGGGCCCCGCGCTACGCTCCAGAAACCACAGGTAGCCGTCGCGCGCTACGTCGATGAGGCCCTTAATGGTACGCCCGTTGCGTTGGTAGTCGACCAGAATGGGCGGCGAGACCTCGTCGTAATCCCACGAATCGTTGGGATGGTATTGATGGTAGCCCTTGATCGCTCCCGTGGAGACGTCGAAGGCGATGGTGGATGCAGTGTACAGATTATCGCCGGGGCGATTGTCCCCGATGGTAGGTCCGCCGTTGCCGGTTCCGAAAAACGCCAGGTTCGTCTCGGGATCGTAGTTTCCCGTGACCCATACCGGAGCTCCGCCGGTCTTCCACTGCTCTCCGCCGGCGGGCCATGTCTCGCTCCCCGGTTCTCCGGGCGCGGGCACGGTGAAAGTGCGCCAAGCTTCTTTGCCGGTCTCGGCATCGAAGGCCGCCACAAAGCCGCGGATTCCGTACTCGCCGCCCGAGGCTCCCACCAGGACCTTTCCCCCCGCGATCAGAGGAGCGAGCGTGGTGTAGTAACCGGCTTTGTTGTCGGCGACAATCGTGCTCCATACTTCCGTGCCGGTCTTGGCGTCCAGCGCCACCAGTACTGCTTCACCGGCACAGACGTACACTTTGTCGCCATACAGGGCCACGCCGCGATTGACTTCATGGGGGACGATCGCGCCTTGAGGACGCGGCCTGCGATAGCGCCAGAGTATCGTGCCGGTAGTGCCGTCGAAGGCGATCACCTGATTGTTGGGCGTGGTGATAAACAGGACTCCGTTGTTCACCACAGGGGCCGACTCATGGGCGCGGCCTTCGCCGGTAGTGGATCCCCAGACTGGGCGCAGCCGCGCGACATTGGACGGAGTGATCTGATCGAGCGGGCTGTAGCCCCAACCGTCGTAAGTGCGGCGGATCATGAGCCAGTTTGAATCTTCCGGCTTCAACAGGCGCTCCGCCGTGACGGGCTGGTAATTCTGGAGGACTGCTGGAACGGGCGCGGGTGGACCCTTTTGGCCGCCCCCTCTCCCTTGGCCGAAGGCCGACGGGAGGAGCAAGGCAGGTGCTGCCGCACCCATCAGGACCGCGGCGAATACAAGAAGAGATTTGAGCATAAGTGTGTCTCGAAGACGCAGACGGGCGCGATTATTTCGCCAGCTCCGGTGGAACCGGTATCGTGACCTTGCCCGTCGCCGCCCACTCCGCGCCCCGCACAAAGGTTATCTTGAACGCCGGGTTCTCCGTGTCTTCGGGATCATGGCCCAGCGCGGTTACGAATACCCGCCCCATGCCGAACTGAGTGGTCCACAGAATCGGCTCGTTGATGCCCGCGCCGGGCTTGGCCTGGGTATCTCGTGCACCATAGAGCGAGTGGTCGTCGTAGGCCGTTGCCAGGACGTGATAATTGCCTTCGGGCTGCCACCGCAGGTTGGCGAACAGCTCATCCTTCTTGATCATGAGCGGGGATTTCAGGCCACGCATAATCGGATCGTCAGCATCCTTGATATCGAGGGCGTAGTCGTGGGCAGCGGAGTGGTGTCCTTGATTCGGGCGCCAATTGCCGCCCGACATCTTTTCGTAGTCCGTCCATCCGTCGAACGCTCCCAGAGACAGGTGATAAAGCACCAGTCCTTTGCCGGAGCGAACAAAGTCCGAGATCGCGTTTTGGGCCCGCTCTCCAAAGCGATTCTCCGGGCGGGCGCCGTCGTAGTAATTCACGATGATCAGGCCGTAGGGCGCCAGCATCTCCGCTGTACCGCCGCGAAACTCTTCCACTACCCGCACTTCAAACTTTTCCGTGTCTTCGAGCGCCTTCCGTAACGACGGCGTGGTGCCGCGCCAATCGTGCGGATTCTGTCCGGTAACGATCAGGACCTGAAGCCTCTCTGGATGGTTTGCCCCGGGAGGGCCGGCCTTCCCTTTGCCCTTGCCCTTGTCACCGGCGCCGGCATTGTTCGGAGCTTGTGCCAGCAATAAGGAAAGGGACACACCGAGCAGGACTGTAAAAGCACCAAGAGTTCGGGTTCGAAGGTTCGTTGTCATTGGTGCTATCCTCCACGGAAACACTACGGGTGTCAAGGGCGCTGTGCCTAACTTTCGTTCCGTCCATGTGGGGGATTCTCCAGCTTCCTGGAAGCAAAGAACGGACCGAAGCTCGCTCCTTCGCCGCGTAACGTTTTGCAGGTATACTTTCGTTACGGAGGTGACCCGGTGCGGCTTCCGATCGTGATCCTGCGGTCGCTGGTTTTCGGGTTGTTGCTCTGTCCGCTGACTGGGCAATGGCTAAGTTATCCCACGGCAGGTGTTCCTCGAACGCCAGATGGCAAGCCGGACCTTCGAGCAGCCTGCCCGCGCACCCCCGACGGCAAGCCCGACCTTTCGGGCCTGTGGCTCACGTTAACCAAGCGTCAAGGCAATCCGGACTTCCCCGGTTGTGAGCCCGTTTCGGACGAGTTTATCAATATCGCTGCCAGCCTCACGGGCGGTTTGCCGTATCAGGCCTGGGCCGCGGACCTGGTGAAGGCGCGCCGGTCCGAGCAGCGCGTGAACGATCCGCTGTCGCACTGTTCCCCGACCGGCCTGATCCGTTTGCACACCTGGAATGGACCAAGAAAACTGGTGCAAACGCCGGGGCTGCTCATTTTTATGAATGAGCTGTATGGCAGCTACCGGCAGATTTTCACCGATGGCCGCCCTTTGCCCGTCGATCCCAATCCATCGTGGAACGGCTACTCCACCGGTAAATGGGAAGGCAATACGCTGGTCGTGCACACAAGCGGTTTCCGCGACGGCATATGGCTCGATGCAACGGGCAATCCGATGACGGATGCAGCCAAGATCACCGAACGGTTCCGGCGCTTCAACTTCGGACAGATGGATATTGAGATTACCGTCGACGATCCCAAGGCCTACACGAAACCGTGGACGGTAACGCTACACCAGGTCATCAAGCTCGACACCGATCTGCTGGATTTTATTTGCGAGAACGAGAAAGACGCCTCGCACCTGTCTTCTAAGTAACAGCCCGCAAAACGGAGTGCGGCGCGATCGGTTCCTGGATTGATTCGAGGTGCGCGCCGCACCCTTTGCGGGCTAGTAAGTAACAGCCCGCAAAACGGAGCCTGCGCCGCGACTCGGAGCCAAGCTGTTGCTCTCGGGAGTTGAGGGCCGCGACCGGCCCTTTGCGGGCTGGTAAATAGACCAGGGCGCCCGCTAAGGCTCGATCGACAACGCCAGGGCATTCACGGCCCAGCCTGTGGCCATGGTCGAGATCCACTGATCCTGCCCGTATGGGAATCCGCTCTCGAAATACTGCTGAAACTTCGTAGCGCGGCTAACGACGTGCCAAGAGCCATCCGCGCTCTGTGTGCCGAGCAGGAACTTCACGCCCTTGGCATCCCTCCGCACCACGCCGGCTTCGTTCAGAGCCCACAGCGTCATGCCTGTGGCATACGCGTCGCTCGGAAATCCCCGGCGTTGCGCCCAACCACCGTCCGGGCGCTGCAGCGCCAGAATCGGCTCGGCTAGTTTGCGAAGTTCCACCGGGCTGGCTCCCGCTACAGCGACTCCGGCCAGGCGCATATCCATATCCTCCAGGATCACGGGTTCGGCATGCATCAGCCACTGTTTGCCGCGTTCCATGCGCTGCTTCATTTCGTTCACGCGTCCCGGAGGGCCGTAGGTCTTCAAGGCTCGCATGGCCATCGCCGTGCGCGAAAAATCGCTGTCCTGCAGCGGGGACCGCGAATATCCGGGAAGATGCCATCCGCCGTCGCCGCCCTGCGACATAGCGAGGTTCGCTGCAAGGAAATCCGTAATGCGATTGTGAGGATAGCCGCCGCGCACCAGCGCTTCGACGGAGTACAAATTGTTGTCTGCGCCGCCGAGTGCGGCTGCTCCCTCCAGGGCGGCGGGGTTGATCGTCGAAGTGATCTGGAGAACGCGTTGGTGCGACGCTTTCTCATCGACCGGAATGCCCTTTGCGCGTGCTGCGGCCGCGGCAAACTCGGCCGGCGGCTGTTCATGGCAGGCGAAGCATCCGCTCTTGTGGAAGAACTGATCGGTCGTGCTGTCGAGCAACCGCATGCTGCGTGCGATGGCCGTGCGCGCATCGGGCATTTCGTCCGACAATCGCACCGGCTTGGCGAGATCCTCCGGGCTCCCTCCCAAAGCACGGATCACTTCCCGGTCCCCGAATTTGTCGGCCCAGTCCAGCGCGGTTTCTCCGGCGTGATTGGCCGGGCGAAGGTCGGCTCCGTGAGCCATCAACATGTTCACCGTCCGGCGGTCATAACGGTCCGTACCGACCGCCAGCATTAACGGCGTGAAGCCGCGGTAATCCTGCGCATCAATTCGCGCACTGGCGTCCAGCAGCGCTTTGACCGCTTCCGGCGGCCCGAACGCTGCGGCCATAAGCAGCGGAGTCCATCCGCCAAATTCAACCGTGCCGGTCTGAATCTTCGGCAAGCCTTCCGTTTTGGATACGGCGTTCACCTTGGCCCCCTTGGCTAACAGCAGCTTCACCGCTTCGACGTTCCGGTTCCCTGCCGCGTTCATCAGCGGGGTCAAGCCGATGAAGGTGTCTGGAGTGTCGATATCGGCACGGGCTTCCAGCAGCAGCCGAACTGTCGCAGTATCGTTTCCAAACGTCGCCGCATTCAAAGGCGTTACATGCCGCGAATCCATCACTCCCACTTTCGCGCCCTTGTCGAGCAGGAGCCGCACAACCTCCGCGGACGGGTTCGTGAATGCCGCGATGATCAGCGCGGTCCGGCCGCTCCTGGCGGCTGTGTTCACTTGTGCGCCATGATCCAGCAGCAGGCGAACCTTAGCTGAATCCGAAACCGACCACATCAGCGCTGTGGAGCCGAACGCATTCTGTGCATTGACATCTGCTCCGCGATCGATCAACAAGCGCAAGGCGTCCGCGGAGCCGATTTCGGCGGCGTACATCAAGGGAGTGATTCCGCGATCGTCCGTGATGTTCGCGCTGCCCTTTTGATCGAGCAAGGCCTTCAATTGCGTAAGGTTATTTTCACGGATGGTGGAGTAGAACGTCTCCGGGTCCTGGGCCATCGCCGCCGCTGCAATCATCGCGAGCACGCACGCTTTTCGCATGGCGGAATTATATCCAACTCCACCCGCGCTTGGATACCCTTCGCGCTTTTGTCGTTTTGGCGGGACTGGCTAATCTAAGGCTGCTAATCACTTTGACCGTGGCCCACTGGGGCTACGGGAGTTCAAAATTGGCAAGTCCACGTAGTATTAAGAACCTCAAAACGCCCGACCCACATTCTGATAAGCCCGGTTTTGTTCACAACTAGGCTAATCGAGGCGAGATGGAGCGACGTAGATTAGACTGCGATTCATGTCGCAGATTCATGTTCGCTACGGCCCGGGAAGTTTGGATAGTCGAAACCGATGAGTGCCTGCTCAGAGATGGCGCCCTCGGGAGGCGAGCAAATCCAAAGTGGTGAACTGAGGATCGATATCGAAAGGCCACATCATCCAGAGCAGATCATTTCGGGCCAAACCTTCGGAGGGCCCTGACCTTCTACTCAGGGATGGGCGTTTCACGTCAAAGTTCCGATAACGAAAAGGGTGGTCCGCCGCCCTCGCGGCACCGTCGCTCGCGCTATCTGTTTCTCGGAGGCCTCACAAGAACCCCTCGCTAAATGTAAATGGTCGTCATGATGGAAGTCTTCCCATCGGTGGGCGAACGGCTTCATTCCGATTAGGCGCAGCATCCCGCGATAATAAAGGATCCATGTTGCTGAAGATTTCCAGCACGGCACCGCAGGCCACCGACCTCGGGTTCCTCCTGCACAAGAACCCAGCCAACCTCCACGAGATTGAGATGCCGTTCGGTAAAGCATTCGTGTTCTACACCGAGGCAATCCCCGAACGCTGTACGGCTTGCCTCCTGCTTGAGATTGATCCCGTGAGCCTGGTGCGTGGCGCTCAGCAGTTGGAGGAGTACGTGAACGACCGGCCCTACGTGGCGTCCTCCTACGTTACGGTCGCGATCAGCCGGGTGTTCGGAACCGCGCTCGCGGGCAACTGCCAGAAGCGTCCTGAACTGGTCGGGACGAAATTGCCGCTGGAAGCGGTAGTCGAGGTTATCCGATCACGCGGCGGCGCGGACGTACTGCACAAGTTATTTGAGCCGCTCGGCTACACGGTGGAGACGTCGCAAATCCCGCTGGACGAGAAGTTCCCCGAGTGGGGCGAGGGCAACTACTTCCGGCTGTCGCTCCGCGCCGAGATCACGGTTCACGATCTGCTGACGCACCTGTATGTCCTGCTGCCGGTGCTCGACGAAGAGAAGCACTACTACATCGGCGACGCTGAGGTGGATAAGCTGCTGCGCCACGGGGAAGGCTGGCTCGCCGGCCATCCCGAACGGAACCTTATCGTGAGCCGGTATCTTAAGCGGCGGCGCTCCCTAACGGATCAGGCGTTCGCGCGATTGCTGGACCAGGAAGTCGGCGAAGTGGAGGCCACCGAAACCTGGACGGAAACGGCGGCACGGGCGGAGAAGGACCTGGAACGCCCCACGACGCTGCATACGCACCGGCTCAATCAGGTTGCCACCACGCTGAAGGAACTCGAAGCCAAGTCAGTGCTGGACCTCGGGTGCGGGGAGGGCAAGCTGCTGCGGCGCTTACTGGCCGACCGTGCCTTCGAGCGCATCGTGGGCATGGATGTTAGCCATCGGTCCCTGGAGATCGCGTCGGTGAAGCTGCGGCTGGAACGGATGCCGGAGCGCCAACGCAAACGTATTCAACTCGTGCAAGGCTCGCTCCTGTATCGCGACGCTCGCTTGAACGGTTTCGACGCGGCGGCTCTGGTCGAAGTGATCGAGCATTTGGACGCGCCCAGACTCACAGCCATGGAGCGCGTGATCTTCGAGTTCGCCCGCCCACGCCACATCGTCATCACGACGCCGAACCGCGAGTACAACGTTTTGTTCCCGACGCTGCCGCCCGGCTCGATGCGGCACAACGACCATCGCTTTGAATGGACTCGCGCCGAGTTCGCTGACTGGGCGGAACCCGTGGCAGCTCGATTCGGCTATGAAGTACGGTTCGCGCCGGTAGGCGGTGTCGATCCCATGTATGGCGCACCTTCCCAGATGGCCGTCTTCGCGCTGCCGACCGGGGGTGCGCAATGAGGACCATCGAGATCCCCGAGCTGGCATTGGTCGCGTTGATCGGCGCGTCCGGCTCCGGCAAGTCTACGTTTGGGCGTCGCCATTTCCTGCCGACCGAAGTGCTGTCGTCGGATTTCTTTCGTGGTCTCGTTAGCGATGACGAGAACGACCAGGCGGCAACGGGCGACGCCTTCAATGCGCTTTACTACATGCTGGCCAAACGCCTTGCACGCGGACGCCTCACGGTGGTGGACGCAACCAACGTGCGACCGGAGGACCGCAAGCGGCTGGTCGAACACGCACGGCAGTACCACTGCTTCGCTATTGCCATCGTGTTGAACGCTTCCGAGAAGACTTGCCTGGAGCGCAACCGGAACCGCCCGGAGAGGTCGTTCGGACCTCACGTGGTCCGCCGCCAACTTGGCGATCTGAAGCGTGGGATGCGCGGCTTGGAACGTGAAGGTTTCCGCTATGTTCACCTGCTGAACGAGGAGGACATTGCGTCCGATCAGGTCGAGATCCGGCGCATACCGCTGTGGAACAACAAGAAGGACCAGGCCGGCCCGTTTGATATCTTTGGCGATCTGCACGGTTGCGCCGACGAGTTGGAGGGCCTGCTAACGCAACTCGGATGGGAGCGATCCGTCATGGAAGAACCCGATGCGTTCTGGGGAGGCGAGTCCTGGCGCCACCCCGAGGGACGGCGTGCGATCTTCCTGGGAGACCTGGTGGATCGTGGTGACCGCGTACTGGACACCGTTCGCATAGCAAGGAACATGGTCAAGTCCGGCGCGGCGTTCTGCATCGCGGGGAACCATGACATAAGCTCGTCCGGTGGCTGCGCGGCAAGCAAGTGCAGGTTAAGCACGGCCTGGAGCAATCCATCGCCGAGATCGAGGCGCTTGGACCGGATGACCGTGGCAAGCTGGCGTCGTTCCTCGACGGACTGGTCAGCCACTACGTTCTCGACGACGGCCGGCTGGTGGTCGCGCATGCGGGATTGCGGGAGGAGATGCACGGGCGCGGCTCCGGCGCGGTGCGTGAGTTCGCCTCTACGGCGAGACTACCGGCGAGACCGACGAGTTCGGGCTGCCGGTACGCTACAACTGGGCCGCAGAGTATCGCGGCAAGGCGGCGGTCGTGTACGGCCACACGCCGGTGCCGGAACCGGAGTGGTTGAACAACACGGTTAACATCGACACCGGCGCGGTGTTCGGCGGCAAGCTCACGGCCTTGCGGTATCCCGAGCGGGAGTTTTTATCGATTGCCGCGGGCCGCGAATACGCCACACCGATCAGGCCCCTCGCAGCACCGGCAACGACGGCGCGCACGAGTCAGCAGGAACTCGACGACGTGCTGGATCTTCGAGGACGTGACCGGCAAGCGGTTCATTGAGACACGCCTCTTCCGTAACGTCACGATCCGCGAGGAGAACTCGATTGCGGCCCTGGAGGTCATGAGCCGGTTTGCGACGGACCCGCACTGGCTGATCTACCTGCCCCCGACAATGTCCCCGAGCGAAACCTCCAGCCGCGAGGAGTATCTGGAGTATCCAACCGAGGCGCTGACATACTTCCGCAAGAGCGGCGTGGAGCGGGTCGTGTGCGAAGAGAAGCACATGGGTTCCCGCGCCGTGGTGGTGGTGTGCCGCGACGTAGAGGCTGCGCGAAAGCGGTTCGGAGTGATCGATGGCCGGAGTGGCGTGTGCTACACACGGACAGGGCGTCCCTTCTTTCCCGAGCCGGAGAAGGAAGCGGAGTTCATCGCGCGAGTGCAGGCCGCGCTGTCACAGGCGCGCTTCTTCGAGGAGTTTCAAACGGGTTGGTTCTGCCTGGACTGCGAGTTAATGCCGTGGTCGGCGAAGGCGCGCGAACTGCTCCAGCGCCAGTATGCGCCGGTCGGGGCTGCCGGCGTGGCGGCTCTGGAGGCGGTGATCGAATCGGTGAGCCAGTCGCCCGCCGCATCCGGCATGGCGGATACATATCGCCACCGGCTGGAGCGACTGCGGAAGTACCGGGAAGCGTACCGGCGATACTGCTGGCCGGTCAACTCTCTGGCCGATTACAAGCTCGCGCCATTCCACCTGCTCGCCAGCGAAGGCTCGGTCCATTCCGACAAGACGAACCGATGGCACATGGAAACCTCCCACCGGCTCGCCGCCGCCGATCCCGAGTTCATTCTGGCCACACCGTTCCTTGAGATCGACCTGGCGAATGAGGCCGAGTTTCGGCATGCGTGCGAATGGTGGGAGGCGCTTACCGGAAAAGGTGGAGAAGGCATGGTCGTGAAGCCGCTCGACTTCGTGGCGCGCGGACCAAAGGGGCTGGTCCAACCGGCCCTAAAGTGTCGCGGTCGGGAATACCTGCGGATCATTTACGGACCCGAGTACACCGCCGCCGATCAGCTTCCGCGATTGCGCTCGCGTGGGTTATCGGGGAAGCGGTCGCTGGCGGCGAGGGAGTTCGCGCTCGGGATGGAAGGGCTGGAGCGATTCGTCGCCCGCGAACCGCTCCGGCGCGTTCACGAGTGTGTGTTCGGAGTACTTGCGCTGGAAAGCGAGCCTGTCGATCCACGCTTGTAAAATTGCTCACCAAGCGCGACTTGCCCGCCCAAACCTGCGTCCGGACCAGTAGACCCCGATGCCAGATCGCGTCTTCACCTTCATAGTCACGGCAACTGAAGGCTGCCGGCAGGGGAAAGCGGCATCCTTTTCAGAAGCGGATCATGACGGGTCTTCCAAAATACTGATTTCAGCGTTCGGCAAAGCACCAGGTCGAGGCGATTTGCCATTCCTAGCACCGCCGCGCTAGCCGAGCAATAGAGCTGCTACCTTCTATCCGGCAGTGCGAACACATATAACGCGTTACCGGTGTCGGAACTGCGTACGTCCGAAGCCACTATCCTGGGCACGTTCCGCGGGCTGCCTCCGCCGTTGCTGGTGGTCACCGCGAGATACTGTTTACCGCCCGCAGTGAACGTCAGCGGGAAGCCCTGGACGGCGGCCGGAAGCCGTATCTCCCAAAGAATTCGGCCGGTATTTGCGTCGAAAGCGCGGAACATGCGATCCACGTCGCCGGCGAACGCCACCCCGCCCGCGGTCGACAAAACGCCGGTAAGGAATGGCGCCCGCTGCTCGTACTTCCAGATCTCGCGCAGCGTCCGCACGTCGTAGGCCGCCAGCTTGCCCACGTTTCCGTTCGATCCCGGCATCTCAAAGTAGCGCGCCCGCGCGCCGCCGCCGGCCCCGGCGCCTTCCGTTTTATCCACCGTCTGCGCCGCGAATTCCAGGCAGCTCTGGCTCAGCGGCACAATCAGCCGATTGCCCGGCTGATAGTACGACATCGACTGCCAGTTCTTGCCGCCTTCGGTGGAAGGACATCCCAGCACTCCTTCGCCGATGCGCTGCTCAACGATATCGTTGCGATAGTGCGGCTCGCCTGTGGAGGGGTTGATGGAATCGTATACATTCTGGAACACCATTTCCTTGTGACCCAGATACTTTCCGGTCTTGCGGTCCAGCTTCCACAGAATGCCGGTCTTGCCTGCGCTGAAGACATACTTCTGGCCTTGATCGTCCACCAGCACACGCTCGAAGACTTCGTCCAAATCCAGCGTCTCGCCCGGTGCGTGATCGAAATACCAGGCTAGTTTTCCGGTATCCGCATTGAGCGCCAATGTCGAGTTGGCGTACAGGGTCGCGCCGTTGCCCGATCCCCGACTCACGCGCATCCAGGGCTTGGCCTGGGCGGTGCCCCAGTAGGTGAGGTTCAAGTCGGGATCGTAGCTGCCGGTAATCCAGCTTTCCGCGCCCACGCGAAGGCTGTCGGGGAGACCGCCCCAGGTATCGCCCCCGGGTTCGCCCTCCAGCGCAACGGTATAGAAGCGCCACGCTTCTTTGCCGGTTTTGGCATCGTAAGCACTGATGAAGCATTTTTCCCCGCCGAATGTCTGGCAACCGCTCAGACCTTGGATCAACTTGCCGTTTACGGCAAGCGGTCCGCTGGTGGTGGAGTGCTGGTTCTTGGACCGGTCGCCGATGGTTGTGTCCCAGACGACCTTGCCGTTGCGGGCGTTGAAGGCGATCAGGTGCGCTTCGCTGCTGGTGACGAAAACGTTATCGCCGTAGATGGTGATGCCGCGCATCGCCGGCGCGCCCGCGTTGGTTCCGTAGCGATTTTCCCAGATGAGGTCGCCCGTCTTGGCATCCAGGGCCTGCAATACATCCCCGGCATTATTCACGTAGAGCACGCTGTTGTGGACGATGGGCGCGGGATCGTTGCCCAGGGAGTTTCCATCCTGCAGCGACCAACTCCACACCATCCGCAGATCATTCACGTTTTGCGCGGTGATCTGATTCAACGTGCTGAAGGAGCTGGCCTTGTAATCGCGGCGGATCATCAGCCAGTCGGCCGGATCCGGATTGCGCAACATGGCATCGGTCACCGGGACGTAGTTTTTCACTTCGCCGGCGACGGTAATTCCGCGGGGCGCCTGCTTTTCCTGCTTCGCCTGCTTCCCTTGTTTGGAATTGTCCGCGGGCGCGGCTGCTGGACCACCCTCCGTTTGCAAATACGCGGTGCGTTGACCGGATGCAACGCTCCGAATGGTCACTTTCGATACAGCCGTCAGCACCTGGTTCCCGGCCCGCGCACCATTGGCATCGAGAAGGAAAGCCGCCACGTTGAGATACGAATCGCCGGAAAGAGCGGTTCCGCCTGGAGGCATCGTGGATTGCATGTAGTTGATCAATTCGCCGGCAGTCCGGTCACCCCACTGGGCCAGGAAGTTGGCGCCCGCTAACTGCGGGCCTTCCCGCCCGCTGAGATCGCCCGAATGACACGTGGCGCAACTGGTCTGGTAAACGGAGCGGCCCGCCGCGGCCTGATCCTGCGTATATGGTCCGGCCGGACGCTGCTGGGCAACCAAAATCGCGACGCCGCAGGCTACCGCCGCCATCGCGAGAATCAACCGAATTTTCATCCTGCCTCCTGCTTCAATAACCAGTCGCACAGCTTGCCAACCGCAATTCCAGACACCAATCGGCTAATGCATCGTGACGCGCCGATGGGTCACTCCAGGAACGCGGTCAGCATATCACGTTGTGAGAGCCCTCGAACACGGGTGGAGACATCCGTCCGGCGAATGGCTTCAACTCGAACGTAAGGGGCCCCACGCCGTTCGACGCGCGGCACGGAGGCACGGGCAGTTGGAGGGCCACCGAAACCCAACGGCCTGCGTTGGCAGCACCGGGTTCCCGTCGCGAAATCTCCTTCGCATCAACACGGCTCTGCTGCCGCGATGGGCTGTTCTTAACACGGATTATGTCGAGACGACTCGAATGGCGGTCGTCGATGCGCCCCGCACCGAAGTATCGCGGCGCCGGTGAATTGGCTCGCGGGAGTGAAGATGCGCCCCCTTCAGTCCGCCTTGCGCACCATTTCCACGTCGACCGTAATTTCCACATCGTCCCCCACCACGAAACCGCCGCTCTCAAGCACGGCATTCCAGGTGAGTCCGAAGTCTTTGCGATCGATCCGCGTCGTTGCGCTGGCGCCGCGCCTCAGCAGCCCCTCGGGGTCCTTGATTTCCGGCGTAACCGAAACCGCGTGCAGCGTCACTTCGCAAGTGACGCCGCGAATCGTCAGCTCTCCGGCAACCTCGTAAGCGTCCGTTCCGGCCGAGACGACTTTCGTCGAACGGAACGCGATGGCCGGATATCTCTTGACGTTAAGGAAATCGACGCTCTTAAGGTGCCTATCGCGATCCGGTTCGCGTGTGCTCACCGTCGCGGCTTCGATGCTTGCCTCAACGTGACAGACCGCCGGATTCGAAGGATCAAACTCAACCGAGCCCGTGATATGGCTGAACTCGCCCTTCACGTTGGAGATCATCATGTGCCGGACTTTGAAGTGCGCTCCGGCGTGCTGAGGATCGATTTGATAGGTAGCCATGCGCTAATACACGTCATTCCCGCGACCGGGCGCGGTCGCATCCGTCATCAGCCCGAATACCTTTGAAGCCTGCGGACTCTCGGCCGTGATGACACTCTTGACAAATTGCCAGGGGACCATCAGCTCCAGCCCCGGAACGTTGACGGGAGAAATCCAGATGCCTGCGCCGTGCCCCATCTCCGCCAGCATGCCGGTCATGGCGAAGCCTCCGGCCGCTTCCGCCGACCGGAAGTATTCTTCCAGCTCCTCCGCGGGAGGCAAAAAGATCCCTGCCTCCGTGAAGAGTTGTACCATCCCTGAGGATTTTAGGAACTCCGGCGTCACCCAGATCAGAACGTGCCGTCGCGCGTCGCTCATCGCAACCCTCTCCTAAACACTCAAAGCCGGACAGGGCGGTTGTTGAATAATCCGTACGGTCATTCTCTTCGGGATGGCTTCGGACATGCTACTCACCGCCTCTCGCAAAATGGATTTCATTAGTTGTGTCGCCGACGGCTGAGTGCATCCAGAACCTCGGCGGGAACGGTATTGCTTTCGCTTGCCACCGTGAACACGATCGTTCCGTCAGCGGCTCTTTTTCCCGTGGCGATTATCTCATATGCACTGCGGGCGGGGGCCGATGGTAAGCCGATCGGTTCATGGTTCTCGACCCTACCCAAGGATCAGACCTGGATTTTGCGGTGCTTGCGTCTCAGCAAATGCTCCTGAGATGGGCGAGTGTTTTGCTGGCTCTCTCGGCAGTACTGTTGGTCTCCGTGCTGCGTCCCGCGTTGATCCTATAGCCGCGCTACGCGACGAATGAACCGATCACTCGATTCTTCTGCGTGGCGCTGTCGACCGGGTGCGTCTACTCGGATCGAATCGTGATTGCCGGATCGACGCCCGCGGCGCGTAGCGCCGGACGGAGACTGCCAGCCAGAGTCATCACCAGCGCCAGCAGCGCGGCAGCCGCGTAGATCGTCGAATCTCCCGGTTGAACGCCGAACAGCAATGACGACATGCCTCGCGCCGCCAGGTAGGCGAGCGGAGCGGCAAGCGCTATTCCGGCCATCCCCAGGATGAGGCATTGGCCCAGGAACATCTCCAAGATGTCGCTTCGCGTGGCGCCCAGCGCCAGGCGTATTCCCACCTCCTGCGTGCGCGCCGACACCGCGAAGGACAACAGTCCGTGAATTCCCACAGCCGCCAACAGGAACGCGATGATCGCGAATGCGCCCAGGACGCGCAACTGTGTGCGCCGCGACGCCGTTTCCGACGCGACGATGTCGTCCAGGAGTTGGACGTCCGTGACAGCCTGCTCCGGATCAGCTTGGCGAATGACTCTTCGAAGAGCCGGCGCCAACGCCACGGGATCGCCCCAGCGCAAAAACTCACTCCCTGCGTTGGTTGGCACAAATCGTCGGCCAGATCATCAAGGCCGTGAAGTGGAAAGGCGAATTCAAATGTGACGGCGTGTCGTCTCATGCCGATTTCAGCGCCCTGGTCAGTGAACTAAATGGATGAATGGAACTCATAGCATTCCCAAGCCAAATCCCCATTGCCGTCGAAATTCCTGTAGACTGCGTGCAATAGCCAGCGACCGCGCTGGGGGATGGGAGGAAGATTCCATGAACTGGCGCCAGAAATTTTCTGTTGTGCTCTTTGCGGGACTCGCAGCTCTGTCAGGACGGGCTCAAACGGCAGGAAACTACCTCGCGCCGCGCGACCAGTTGATCGCTATCCGCGCTGGGCGGCTGTTCGACGCGGCGTCAGGCACGATCCTCACCAATCAGGTGGTGATCGTGCGAAGCGATCGCATTGCGGAGGTGGGCGCGGGCCTTGCCATTCCTTCGGGCGCGAACGTGATCGACCTCTCGAACGCGACCGTCATGCCCGGCATGATCGACGCACATGTCCATATCAACACGGGAGGAGACACCGAAGCGCAGCGCACGCTGATCGCGCTGGCCAATGCTCAGGTTGACCTCGCCGCGGGCTTCACCACAATCCTCGATATGGATTCGCGCGGCGGCTACAACACGGTGGACATCCGCGATCAGATCAACTCCGGGCGCGTCCAGGGCCCGCGCATGCAAGTGGTGGGCGAATCGCTCAATCCCCGCGCGACAAATTATTACCCGGACATCCGCGCGGGCCGCTTCCAGGAAGGCTTCATCGAAAACAAGAATGTCAACGGCCCGTGGCTCGCCCGGGCGGCGGTACGGGAAGCCAAGCTGCACGGCGTGGACTGGGTGAAAATTTACACCACGCAGGATTTCGTCGGGACGATGCACATGTGGACTCCTGAAGCGACGCTGGTCAATTCCCCTTCACTGACGTTCGAGGAAGTGCAGGCCATTGTGGACGAAGCGCACCGGCTGGGCCTTAAGGTCGCGTGCCACACCTACGGCGGCGAAGGCATGGCTAGCTGCCTCAATTCCGGCGTGGACAGTCCTAACCACCTCCTCGAACTCGATCAGGATGGGATCCAGGTCATGCTGCAAAAAAAGCTTCCGTTTGTGGCCACACTGGATGATCTGATTTCTCTGGAAGAAGGCGACCTGAAAGCGACCGGCGGCCGGAATTCACGCATGAAGCTTGCCGAGCAAGCCGTCCGGCGCGCGGTCGACGCGAGCGTACCTATCGTCTTTGGTAGCGGTGCCACTTCGGACGCCGTCCCGCATGGCAGGCAAGCCAATCAGTTCGCCTATTACGTGAAATGGGGATTGACGCCCGCACGGGCGCTCGAAACCGCTTATCTCAACGCCGCCCACATGCTGAACTACGGAATCGAAAAGGACATCGGGAGCATCGAGAAAGGCAAGTTCGCCGACATTATCGCGGTTTCGGGAAATCCGCTGGCGGATGTCTCTGAAATGGAGCGCGTGCACTTTGTGATGAAGGGCGGCACTGTGATACGGAACGATTTCGTGGGGCGCTAAAGACCCGCGCAGGTACATCTGACCGAATTGCGAACGCGGCAGTTGGTTCTTCCAGTCTTTGCCGCGCCATTTCCAGATGTCGGCCAAGATGATGGTGATGATCGCGCGTGCTTCAAGAACACTGGCTTTGCGCCAAACCGCCCTCCTGGGAACGACCGCTGCTCCGCGATTACCAACGTCGGGGTAGAAAGTCCAACCTTGTCGGGGCTTCCGTGTGAGGTGCCGGAGTTCAAGGGCGCCGAGACGGAGAGACCACGACGCATAAACCTGCCGGAGTCAGTCCTGGCGCCCCTCGAGACCCACAGGAAACGGCAGGATGACTTCCGCGCGCAGTTCGGCCCCGACTACCACGCCGATCCAGATTTGATTTTCGCGAATCCTAATGGGACGTCCCTTAGAGGCACTCATACGCCGCTGTCCACCGGCTCGAAACTCGGCCGGTCCTCCTGCACCGATGCACAAGTGTTAAGATACCGGCGATACTCAGTCTGGGAGACTTATCCATGACCAACCGTTTACTCCTGTTCATTACCATCACCGCGCCACTCTGGGCTCAAGGAGGACGCGGCCCGCAGAACCGCGAAGCGCCTGTGACACCCGTCCCTTTCGATCGGATCCTTCGCGCGAATCAGGAGCCGCAAAACTGGCTGACCTATTCGGGAAATCTAAATAGTCAGCGTCATAGCGCGCTTACGCAAATCAGCCCGACGAATGCCGCGGATCTCACCCTTAAATGGGTCTTCCAGTCCCGCTCCCTCGACAAACAGGAGGTCACGCCGCTGGTGGTAGACGGCGTCATGTATACCGTTCAGAGCCCCAACGATGTGATCGCGCTTGATGCTGTCACCGGCAAGACGATCTGGCAATACTTGCACAAGCCGGCCGAAGGCACCCGCAATCCCTGCTGCGGGAATTTGACGCGCGGCCTGGCGATTCTCGGCGACAAGCTGTTTCTGGCGGCTCTCGATGCCAGGATGATCGCGCTCGACGCGAAGACCGGCAAGGAGTTATGGAATACGCAAATCGCGGACTATAAGCAGCAATACGCGATGACCGTCGCGCCCATCGTGGTCAAAGACAAAGTGATCGCCGGCGTAGCGGGCGGAGAGCATGGCGTCCGTGGTTTTCTGGCCGCCTTTGACGTGAACACCGGCAAAGAAGTCTGGCGCTTCAACACGGTGCCAGGCCCCGGAGAGCCGGGCTACGAGACTTGGCTCGGAAAGGACGGCAAGCCGAACGATTCCTACTTGCATGGCGGAGCGCCCATTTGGGTTACCGGGTCTTACGATCCGGACACAAACCTCACCATGTGGGGCACCGGGAATGCCGGTCCGGATTATAACGGTGATAATCGGATTGGCGACAATCTGTACAGCTCGTCGGTGATCGCGATTGACGCCGACACGGGGAAACTGAAGTGGCACTATCAGTTCTCTCCGCACGACGAATTCGATTGGGACGCGACCCAGGTTCCGGTGCTGGCCGACATCACGTTCAAAGGCAGCCCGCGTAAAGTGATGATGTGGGCGAATCGGAACGGCGTGTTTTACGTGCTCGACCGCACCAACGGTCAATTCCTGTTGGGCAAGTCTTTTGTCAAGACAAACTGGTATACCGGCTTCGACGAAAAAGGCCGGCCGATGCGCGCCCCCGGAGTCCAGCCTACGCTGGAAGGAACCTTGGTTTACCCCGGCAACCAGGGCGGAACCAACTGGTACAATCCGTCGTTCAGTCCGGTTACCGGCCTGTTCTATATTCCGGCGTGGGAAAACAGCTCCAGCACTTACAGGAAAAACGAGGCTCCGCCCGAATTCCAGGAAGGCCAGAGCTTCACCGGAGGGGGCCCTGGCCGCGGAGGCGCCACCAATGATGAAGTGTTCAGTTCGATCATCGCGATGGACCCGAACACGGGCGATCGCAAATGGACATTCAAGCTGGCGGCTCCATCAACAGAAGGTGGAGTACTGACAACAGCGTCAAATCTATTATTCGCCGGCGGACGTGACGGACAATTCGTTGCATTGGATGCTCGCGATGGCAAGTTGCTCTGGGAGACGAACCTCGGACCATCTGTTTCGGCTGGCCCGATGACTTACATGGTCAACGGAAAGCAGTACGTGAGCATTCAGTGCGGGAGCGGCTTATACACGTTCGCGCTGAGATAGAGTGGGGCGGGGAGATGAACATGCGATATGGAGCTCTGACCTTGTTTCTGGCCGGTCTGGCGCCCATTGCCTGGCAGAGCGCAGCCCAAGCACCCCCAACGCCGACGCAGCAGGCTCGGCCACAGGGTCTCGCCCGAAATACCATTGCAAAAATCTCAGGGGATCTCTACCGCTTCGGAAATGGCGTTTGGTTCGGTGTTTTTCTAGTCACTTCGAACGGCATCATTCTGGTTGATCCCATCAGCACGGATCTCGCGAGGTGGCTGAAAGAGGAACTGACTCAACGCTTTCCCGGTGTGCCCGTCCGGTATGTCATCTATAGTCATAGCCATTGGGACCATATCGAAGGGGGCGGCCTGTTCGCCGACACCGCTCAATTCATCGCCCAGGAGGGGGTGCTCAGGAATATGGACGGGCGGTACCCTCACATGCCGGGCGACATGATCGATCGCAATAACAATGGCCAGTTCGAACTGGAGGAGATTACAGCGCCCGCCGCCGCGCATCCGGGAGTATGCGGAATGCCTGCGAGCTTTTTTCAGAGTCACGACCGCAATCACGATGGTCACATGACGCCTGCCGAATATTATGCGGAGGTGCGCCGTCCGGACATCGTGTACTCGGATCGTTTGCAGCTCACGCTTGGCGGCAAGACGATCGAACTAATCTATCCGGGCAAGAATCACGCCGACGATGGCACGGTCGTGCTTTTTCCCGCCGAACGGGTGCTCTTCTCAGCCGACTTTCCGGCCGACGCGCTGGTACGCACATCCATGCGATCGCTTCCGAGCGCCTGCGGGAACTTCGACGGTCATCCTCTGGCGGAGTGGATCAAATCATACAAACTGATCGAAGGGCTGGATTTCGACATCCTGGCTCAGGGTCACGGCAGTGTGATGTTCAAGAAGGCGGATGTCGCCGAAGGGCGCCAGTTCCTCGAAGATTTGGTCGCCGAGGTTTCCGCCGGGATGGCGCAGGGCAAGAGTCTGGCGGAACTAAAGCAGAGCATCCTGCTGGAGAAGTATAAGGACTGGGGTTCTTACCAGCGCCTTCGCGAAGATGACATCGAGGCCGCTTACAACAATCTGAAAATATACCGGTAATTCCTCGCTACGCCTTCCGTCGCCGAGGCGGCGAAGAAGTGGGCACTCGGAAGAATGGCGCGCCTGAGGGCCGCAAAACTGTATTTTCAATGTCGCCGGTTTCCGCGCTGGCTCATTTTCCGTGAGCCACGTTTCACGAGAAAATCGGCGCTCGTGCCGAAGGTGTGTCACGGACTGATGCATTGGTGTATCCTTGGCGCAATGCTGTATCCATTCCTTTCTGGACGCTCCAACCCGGAACTTCGCTTCCGTCGACGCTTTCAAGCCCCCCTCGCTGTTGCTCTCGTCATTCTGGGTACGCTCATAGCATCAACTCGGTTGGCCGCTCAGTGGCTGAAGTATCCCACTGCGGGAGTACCCCGGAAGGCCGACGGCAACGTGGACATGTCGGCCCCCTCCCCTCGGATGGCGGATGGTATGCCCGACTTTTCCGGAATCTGGACTACCGCAGAGCCCAATATTCGCCGATCCGGGGGCTTGTCGAGTCCCCAGGAAGTTGCAGGTCCTAGAGAGCCGCAGAGTACCAACGACAGTCCTGGTGATGCGAGTAAAATCACGGCCTCACGTCAGATGGCGAATCTCGGTGTCGATCTTCCGGGAGGGTTGCCCTATCAGCCTTGGCTTGTGCCGATCGTCAAGGAGCGCACCGCCAACGAAGCGATAGACGACCCCCACATCAAGTGCCTGCCGGATAACTTTCTTCGGGCGTACGGGCTGCCGCATTTGCTGAAGTTCGTCCACGCGCCGGGTCTTTTGGTGGTGCTCAATGAGATGAACGCCGGATACCGCCAGGTATTCACGGACGCGCGGCCGTTGCCCGAAGATCCGACCCCCTCGTGGCAGGGATATTCGTCGGCGAAATGGTCCGGCGATACCCTGGTGATCGACACGATTGGAGTGCGCGACGATACGTGGATCGATTGGCAAGGGAGCGTGCTCACCCAAGCTGCAAAAGTACGAGAGCAGATCCGGCGCCCAGACTTCGGGCACCTTGAAATCCAGGTCACCGTCGATGACCCCAAGGCTTATACGAAGCCCTGGACCGTCCTGCTGAAGGAGCGCATCGTTATCGACACAGAGTTGATCGACGAGATCTGTTTGGAGAATGAGCAGTCCCTGATCG
>CAVXWB010000200.1:0-7974 GCA_963765185.1 Bryobacterales bacterium | reverse complement strand
GTCCCGTGACGAGCAGGCTGCCCGGCCTGGCCATCTCCCATTCCCAGGATGTGCGATAGTCAAGGGAGCTTTGCGAGGGGTGGTGTGATCGGTGTGCCTGCCAACAGCTCCAACGTCATCGATCCATCCACTTGCGAGGGGCCTAAAGAGGCTGCGGAAAAACGCTTTTCCGTGATCATCCAACGACCCCCGGCGAAAAATCCCCCTCAGCACATTTTCACGGCGATGAGAGACCCTTCGACGGCATGGAATCCGAAGAATGATTGACCCGACGGGTTTTTCCGCAGCCTCCTTAAGTCCCTTCCTGCCCGAGCGCTCCTGCTTGACTTTTCAACCTCGCCCTCCTACCGCTTCGGTGTTGCTCCTTCGCCACTCTCGGACATTCTGCCGGGCTTCTCACCAACACCACCGCCGAGACGCCCATTTCTATGCACATGACTTGCCATTTGCGCTCTAAACGGGCAAGTTCCTTAAACGATTGTTAACAATGAATTTGTTTCGATGAAGGAAGATAAACCGTGCGGCTGGCGCCTAAAAAGCGCTCAATTTGACGTCAAAATATTGACGCAATGACGTTGACGCGGCAGCAAGCGGCTCACCGACCATGCCGGAAGCGCGTCCACGCGGAATTTGAGGTCAATCCGCCCCAACGCCGCTCAATACTCGCGCTTCGTCACGATGCCCGGCTGCGGTACCGGATACCGTCCATTGGCATCTGCGAGCAGCGGCGCCGCGGAATCCATGGTGAATTTATCCACGTCGGGAGCCATTTCGTGCTCAAAATTCAGCATCTGGTCAAAGGTAATTTCGCGCCCGGTATGCGCCGCCATACGACCCATGCTGGCAACCAGACTGGCCTCGACGCCGCGCTGCACTTCGTTGTAGGGTTTGTCGTCGCGGATAGCATCGATCAGGTCGTTCCATTGGTTCAGGTAGGGATCCTGTTCACGGGTGCACCAGGATGGCAATACGTATATGTGTACCTGACTCGTCGTCTTGCTCCTGTTACCCCTAGGGGTTACCTGCTCACTCAGAGGTTCCTACGGAAATTGAATCCTGGGAGCGCGGCGTCTCGCCGACGCAAAACCGAAGCATGCAGGAGAGAAAAGATGCCGGCGGGACGCCGCGCTCCCAGGATCGTTTCCGGGCGCCGCGAGGCACCATGCGGAGCTCAAGAATTCTTCGTGCTTTTCTGTCTTTGTCGTTAAAATCATTATTCGAACCTCGAACTCGAACCTAGAACTTGAACCTCGAACTCGAACCTATTCTTTCTGGGGTGATCGATTTTGCCCGCGACACTGCTCCCCTCTCCCCCGCCCGCTCGGCGGCGTTCCGTTTCCATTTACGCTCGCCTCTGGTCCCGCAAGCCCTGGCCTTGTTTATACTCTTGATTTTGGTCGCTTACGCGCCCGCACTCGCGGCGGCTTTGTCTGGGGTGATGACGAGGCTGTCGTCGAAAACCCTTATCTGAATAAGTGTGGCCGGCCTGCGCCAGATTTGGCTCGATCCGGGCGCGATGCCCCACGAGACACATTACTGGCCGTTCTTATTCTTCTTCTGGCTGGAATGCCAACTCTTTGGCCTGCGTCCGTTTATTTTTCATCTGGACAATATCCTGCTCCATCTGGTAAATGTTTTGCTTTTCTGGCTTCTCTTGCGCAGGCTTGAAATGCCGGGCCGCCTGGTTTGGCGCCGCTCTTTTTGCCGTGCATCCGCTGCACGTCGAGTCGGTGGCCTGGATCATCGAGCGCAAGGACGTCCTGTCCACCTGCTTTTATTTGCTGGCTTTCATTTTTTACCTGGATTTCACGCAAAAAGCCGGCATGTGCCGCTACGGCGCGGCGCTCTTCTTTCTTGTCTGTGCCGTGCTCAGCAAATCCATGACCATCAGTCTGCCCCTGGCCCTGTTGCTCGTGCTCTGGTGGAAGCGGGAACGGCTGGCCTGGCGCGACGTGGCCCCGCTGCTGCCCCTGGCGCTGCTGGCCGCGGGCCTGGCGGCCTTCGATCTGGCGCATGGTCGGTCATGCACCTGCTCTGCGGCGGCCTCTTCAACTTTCGGTCTGCTCAGCGCTGCTGCTGGCCAATCGCATCGTCTGGTTTTACGCGGGCAAGCTGCTCTGGCCGGCCGGCCTGATCTTCTTTTATCCCAAATGGGATATCCAGGCCAATCAGCCGCTTCTTTATCTTTATCCTTTGGCCACCCTTTTGTTGCTCGTTCTGCTCTGGCGCCGGCGCGGGCGATGGGGCAAGGGTCCGCTGGCGGCGACGCTCTTTTTCATTCTTTCTCTTGCCCCGGTGTTGGGCTTGATTTTCCATAGTTCATATGTTTATTCCTACGTGGCCGACCGTTTACCTATCTGCCCAGCCTGGGACAGGCCGCCCTGTTCGCGGCGGTTTGTCAGGCGGGGGCGCGACGGCTCCGCCTGCCCGGCCGCTGTGCGCCTGGCCGGCGCGTGCCTGCTCCTGTTTGTGCTGACGGGCCTTTCCGCCAGCCGGGCGGCCGATTTTCCACGACATGAAGACCATGGCCCTGGACACCATGCAAAAGAATCCCCGGGCTTGGGACGGACATTACAATCTCGGCGTCGCCCTGCTCGGGGAAGGGAAAGTGAAGGAGGCGCTCGTTCAATTTACCAGGGCCTTGGACCTTTCCCCCTTTTATTCCAATATTTATTTAAACATCGGTTGTATTTTGTGCGAGCAGGGCCGGCCGAGAGGATGCCCTGCCTTATTTCGAGAAGGCCCCGGCCATGGACGATGAGGATGCCCATCGGCCCCTGGCCGAACTGCTGCTCGAAACGGCCGCATTAAGAGGCGATCGCGCACTATGAGCGCTCTCTGAGGCTTGAACCCGATCAGCCGGCGGATTTCTTTTATAACCTGGGCGCGCCTACGCGGCCTTGAACATGGATGAGCGGCGATTCGGAATTTTCAGCGGGCAACGCCAACCAGCAATGGGGGCAATGGTCATCTTTACTGTTTACTTGGTTCAGTTCATGTGCTATGACCTCCGGCGTCATGGGAGTCTCGGCGAAGTCCGTGATCAAAACGATGAGCGACCGGCGGCTCTGAGCCTCCAGCAGAACCCGTGCGGCGAGCCCATGGTTCGCCTCGGCGGCTTCTCCGCGAACCAGCGCGAGCGAGTCCAGGATCTTGCGAATGTGCCGTTGCCCCCGGCCGGGACCCACCAATTGCTGAATGGACCGGCCATAGGCAAGCAGAGCGACCTGATCCGCGGATTGGGAAGCGACTTGCGCCAAGGAAAGCGCCGCGTCGACGCCATAGTCGAGCTTGGTGGCGCGAATCCCCCGACCCGCGTCCTCAACCTGAGCCCTGAGGAGCCGGCCTGCGTCGACAACGATCCATACGGTCTGGCTGCGCTCGGCTTGATACACGCGGGTCATAAGCTGATGACGCCGAGCCGTGGCGGTCCAGCAGATGTCCCGCGGCTCATCGCCTTCACGGTATCCTCGCAGCGTCTCGAACTCGCGGCCGGCGCCGCGCTGCCTGCGGCGGCGCTTCTCCATCTCGATCTGGCGGCTGCGGATCAGATACAACGCATGCCGCCTGGCCTGTTCCAGATCCGGCAGGACGCGAACCAATTGCGACAGGTCCGCCACGGCCCAGCGCTCGGCGATCCCGAGCGGCGTTTGGTAGCGGAGAAAAAGCCGGCCGACCATCGAGTCGCCGCGCCTTACCGGCAGAATCGAATATTCCTGTAGAGCCACGGCGCCGGCTGCAACGGCGAGATCCAGAGTTGGAGGCGCCTCGCGCAACGCCAGCGGCGTTTCGTCAATCGCGGAGGCGCGGATAGGAATCGCGCTGGAGTTGCGGAGATCGATCGAAACGGAGTTGCCACGGCCGAACGAAAGAGGCGATTTCCAGATGCGGCGCGCCTCCAATCGCTGCGGCAAGGGCAAGCGGCGGAGGTCGATGAACCACGCCGCAAGCACAAATGCGTCCCATAAAAACATGGCGGCGATCAGGCGCGGCGACCACCATGCCGGCACCAGCCAAAGCAGACCCAGCAGCAACCCAACGAAGAAGCGCGATCCGAAGGCAAACGGCAATCGCTTGCGCGATTGTGCTTGTGCGGTAACGGTCGCTGGTACGAGCGGAGGGGTCACTGGGGTGTACTAATGCGTCCTATTTCGGAACCTCGACTGCCGCAAGCAACTGTTGAATCACCTGATCCGGCGTGAGACCCTCCAAATCGGCTTCGGGCTTGAGCAGGATGCGATGCCGCAGAACCGGCAAAGCGGCGGCTTTCATATCGTCGGGAAGGAGGTAATCGCGGCCTTCCATACCCGCCAGAGCGCGCGCGGCAAAGAAGAGCCCGATGGCGGCGCGAGGGCTTGCGCCAGCGATATGGACGGCCAATCTCGGGTGCGGCGGATCAATGTCACGATGTAGCCATACAGCGTCGGTTCCACTTTCACGCTTGCGATTTCGCGGCGCGCCGCCGCCAGCAGCAGCGGATCGATCGGCGTCAGCGTGATCTCGTCCAGGTGTCGCGAGTCGAAACCCTTGTCGTAGCGCGAGAGGATTTCGATTTCTTCCTCGGCCGAAGGATAGACCAGGCGAATCTTCACCAGAAAGCGGTCGAGCTGAGCTTCGGGAAGCGGATAGGTGCCCTCAAATTCGATTGGGTTCTGGGTGGCGAGAACCGTGAAGTTGTCCGGAAGCGGGTAGCGCACGCCGTCGATGGTGACCTGGCGTTCTTCCATGGCTTCGAGCAGCGCCGCCTGCGTGCGGGGCGAGGTGCGATTCACTTCGTCCACCAGCAGCAGGTCGGTGAAGACCGGACCGCGGTGCAAATTGAAGGTGCTCGAAGCCAGGTTGAAGACATTGGTTCCGGTGACGTCGGCGGGCATCAGGTCGGCCGTGCACTGGATGCGCTGAAAGCCCAGGCCGCAAATGCGAGCCAGCGATTTCACCGCCAGAGTCTTGGCCAGTCCAGGCACCCCTTCGATGACGGCGTGTCCGCCGCACACCAGCACCAGCAGAAGCTGATCCGCCACTTCGCGTTGTCCCACGATTACTTTCGAAAGCTCCGCGCGAACGTGCGCGGTCAATGCGGAAAGATGTTCCACGGTCTAGATTTTCTCCTGAGGGGACTTTGATAAAGGACTTGGTTTTGAATCTGTGAGCCGGACGGTGTAACGCTGAAGGCTCTGAACCAGGGCGAGAGCCTCGCGTGCGGACATTTTTTTGGAATCGGCGGCAAGGGCGGCTTTCTGGAATGCCTCGCCTAATCCAACTGCATCCGCGCCGAGCCGGTCCGCGGCGGCCTGCGCCAAAGCAGGGTCCGGAGTCGCCGCCGGCAGCCCCAGACGATGAGCCAACTCCAGCCGAAGGTGACGGTACGTGACTCCGACCGCGACCGGCGCGGCGCCCGCCCGCTGATACAGCCCCGCCATTGTATTCACGAACTCGAGTGGAGAGAGCCGCGAGGCTACGGCGGGAATCGCAATCGGCCCGCTGCGCCGGCTGAACGTGAACAACAGAGCCATCGCCAGAACGGCGATCTGGACGCAGCCCCAAATCAAAGGGGTCTTGTCAAAGTAGGTCCAAAGCGAGCCGCGCGCGCCGTGAAAATACTCGTCCCAGTAGATGACGCGCGCGGGCTTGACCCCGCGGCTGGAAACGGAATTCAGAAACAAATCCGAGATTGTCCGCCTCCCGGATTCCGGCGTTGGTAAGCGGCGTGGCGCCCGCCCACCACAACACTTGACCTTTGCCGACGGGCCACACCACCACGGCGGGGTTGGATTCGCCGCCGTAAAGAGTCAGTTGCTGATCGTCAGATTCGCCAAGGCCGGCCTTGGCTCGCCAGTACGTCTCAGGTTGGATGATCACTTTGCCGGCGTTGCGCGCATAGGGACTCGGGAGATTAGGGGAGAACTCGATCCATTTCGCTCCCGCGATTCGAGCCGGAAGATCGACCTGCGGGAAGAACTTGGTAAGTGCGGCTCCGCAGAAAAGAATCTCGCCGCCGCCTTGAACAAATCGCAGAAGCGAACTCTGTTCCCCTTCTGTGGGAGTCTCGGTGGGATCGGCCAGGATCAGGATGGCCTTGTCTTCCAGGCCTTCCAGGCCGGCCGGCGAATCCTCCCAACGGTGCACTTCAAAACCCAAGTCGAGGAGCAGAAGATAAGCCGCGCGAGCGCCTCCCGAGCCGGATGAATAGGTGGAGGGGACCGTGGAAGCATCCGAATCGGCGCTGGGTGAGAGCGCTATCGTGGCGCCCACCAGCACCAACGCGATGCACCCAGCCCCCCACAGCAGTTTGCGGTCGGCGGGAGCGACTGCTCCAGTTGGCTTCATTCCACCTTGCAGCCGAGCGCCGCCAGGTGGCGAAGCGATTCTCGGAAGTCCTCGTCGCTGGCTGCGCGGCGCGCGTACCAGAAGCGCTCAAGCTCATGAGTCAGGGCGGCAAGGGGCTCGCGGGGCCCCTGCGTTAACAGCACGAGATACTCGCGCGGCGTACGGGTTCGATCCGCGGGAAGAGCGCCAGCCCCCTGCAGGCGAATGATCCCGGCCCAGTAAGCGCAGTGAATCGCCTGCCGAAAATCACCTTGTGCCGCGGCATCGCGAGCGGCGACAAACCACTGCTCCCATGTTCTCAATTCATGCGCAGCTGGGTTCGGCGCACCCAGCTTCAGGAACCCGCCATCTTGTGACCAAAGCCGGATCAGCAAAAAGGCGAGAGACCCAACCGCGCCGGCCAGGATGATCCAAAAGAGAATCTGGCTGCCGGCGGGGTGCGAGGCCACAATTTGGAAAATCTTGTCCAGGAAGTCGATAATCCAAGCGCGCACCCGGTCGCGCAAACGCTCCAGCGCATTGGGCGGAGCAGCGCCGGCAAACTCAGGACGCGCCAAAATTCCGTTGAGCTTGGCTCGCTCACTGGCTGGCGAGCGGGAGGGCTCCACTGCCGCAAAACCCTCCAACTGTCCGGCTATCTGATCGAGCCACAGTCTGGCTTCCTGGTTGTGCGATTTCCTGCCGGATGCCAGGATTGCCCGCAGCGGACCGGTCGAAATCGAGTAGTGGCGCTCCGGAGTTTCGACCTCCCAAGCCGGGGGCAGCGCCGCTACAACGTGCGAATCCGTCTGGTCGCTGAGAGACGTTTCGAGCGCGCGCAGCTCCGCGGCAAGCGAGGCCGGATCCGGAGCAGTTCGCGACTGAGCCGCCACCGGGAACGTCGCCATGGCGATCCACAGCGCGGTATGGCGAAACGCGAGTCGATTCATCGCACGCTCAGGAAAGTATGGAAGGAACGTCTCCCGCTCCCGGTGTCCGCAGAGAGTTGGGGTCGCATCATGAATTGCAGGTCGAAAGCCTCTTTGCGCACGCGGAGGTCGTAGTAATAGACTGAGGTTGCGATCAACAAAACCGGGCCCACCACGATCGTCACGACGGATGAACTGATCTGCGTCATGGCGGTAAAGAGGCGCAGCATGCTGGGATCCCTGAGATTTGAAGCCAGCAGGAAGCCGATGGGCACGGACAAAAGCAGTACCGCAGCGTAGTTCAGGACCACCGTCAGGAGAATGATGACGAAGGAACGGCCGGCGCTGCCACGGGTAAGTTCGAAGCTTCGCCTGAGCGATTCGCGCGGGCCGCGGTTCTCGATCAGCGCCGCCGGCACACACACCAGCAGACGGCACAGCACATAAATGCCCGGTATGATCAATAGGATCAAGCCTCCCACGATCGCGAGTCCGTTCAGAACGATCACGCCAAAAAGAGACCCCAAGTGTTCCCATACGCGGCTCAATGATGCCCCAATGGTTGTGGAACGGCCCAGATAGAGGTCCGACACCGCCGCAATGGTGCCACCCTGGGAAAACAGATACGCAATCAAAGAGACGATCAATACCAAAAGTGTCAACCAACCGCCTCCCAGAGGCTGCAAGGCCGTGCTGACACTCGGCGGGTTGACTGGGTAGGTCGGGATAGCAATACATC
>CAVXWB010000199.1:0-36210 GCA_963765185.1 Bryobacterales bacterium | reverse complement strand
GGGTTATTGCTTGGTTGGCCGAATGAAGTGAAGAGAGCCGAGTGGGAAGGACCGGGAGTTATTAAACTGGAGGATAACTAGGGCCCTAGAAACCACCGGTGAACAGCGGACTTGCCGCATGGCTGACCGATCGGCTGTTCAGTGGGCCGCTGGCCCAGTTGCACCGCAGGTTCTTCAACACGAACGCCCTCATCCGCGTCTTGGCCCTGCTTGAGCGGGTTTCTCTGGCTCCTCGGCATTCGCTGGCGCTCAGCCCAGCCAGTCGAGCCCTTGAGCCAGTCGAGCCTGAGCCGGTCGAACCTGAGCCAGTCAAGCCTGAGCCAGTCGAGCCTGAGCCAGTCGAACCCGAGCCGGTTGAACCCGATGACCGAAGGTAGCTCATGGAAGCAATCGATCAATCGATCGTAGCCGTAATGAATGACCGGATTGGAATTGTTGAGACACAGTGGACGAAAAAGAAGAGCGGAGGAAGGTCATGAAGATGATCGGCTCTACGAGGAGACGTACTGTGCGTGCCCGAGATGGAAAACGTGCTCAAGCAGCAAGTGCTGGATTTGCACGCGGTTTGGATGAACACGCAACACTTGGCCAGCAACCAATTCCGGTTGTGGGAAGCGGCCTTCGGCTGATCCGTTGCTCGAACGGATGCGGACCTAGGTTTGGGGGGAACGGAGTTGGAGCGAGCGACGGTCGGAAGCCTGCGGTGTCGGCCTGCCGAAATCGCGGCCGGCCCAAGTCAGCGTGAGCGTGCGCCGGGTGTATGTGCAATTTTGCATGCCGCCTGCGCCGCCGGAACCGGAGCCGCTGCCGCAACCAGCCCCAGCGCTTTGCGTACCTCGGCGTCGAGCTTCACCATCGTATCTTTGTTCTCCTTCAGGAAGGCGCGCGCATTCTCGCGTCCCTGCCCGATCCGCTCGCCCTTGTAGCTGAACCACGAACCTGACTTCTCAAGAATGTTGTTATTCACCGCCAGATCGAGCAAGTCGCCTTCGCGCGATATGCCCTCGCCATAAAGAATGTCGAACTCAGCCTCGCGGAATGGCGCGGCTACTTTGTTCTTCACGACCTTCACACGGGTGCGCGAGCCGGTCACGACGTCGCCTTCCTTAATCGCCGCAATGCGCCGGATATCGATGCGCACCGACGAATAAAACTTCAGCGCGCGCCCGCCCGTCGTCGTCTCCGGATTGCCAAACATCACGCCAATCTTCTCAGCAATACGCAACCGAGCCAGTAAATGATTGCGGCTGTACATCAGGTGATCACGCGCGTGAGGTCGGCCTGGAACGCGATGGTCATCAGGTCGTACATCAACTGGATGTGCTCTTCAAAAGTCGGCGGGATGCCGTCGGGACGATCCAGCGACGGCACCGGAGCGGAGGCGGCGTTCTGCGCCTCGGCTTTCTGAATGCGCCGCTCCACTTCGCGAACCGAATCCAGATAATCGCTCATCTTGCGCCGGTCGGTGCGCCCAGGTTGGTGCTCAGGCGCGACGCGTCGGCCATCACGAAATCCAGCAGGCTGCGGTTTTCGCGGGAGCGCATGGCGCGCGCTTCTTTATCGGTGGTTTCGCCGTCGCCGAACAGGCGCTCAAACACCGCGCGAGGATTGGTCTCATAGGGCAGGGGCGTCGTGGGGAGCTCCAGGCCAGCGTGTTGCTGTAGGCGCAGCTATAGCCCGAATCGCACCCGCCCACCAGGCGGACGTCTTCCAGACCAAGCTCCATCGAAGGCAGCGGCGTCTGATGGCCCATTTCGTTGGCCAGGATCTGGTCCACGGAAATGCCGTTCTCGATGTCGGCGCCCTGGGTCTTCTTGGGATGAACGCCGGTGAGCCAAGTGGCGCCCGCGCGCGCATGATCGCCCGCGCCGTCGCCCAGCGATTCTCCGTTGTGGTGCTCCAGTCCGCTCAGCACCAGGGTCCGATTGCGGAAGGGCTCGATCGGCTTCAAGGTCTTGCCGTACTCGAAGTCCGATCCTTCTTGCGCAGGGGTCCAGTCCCGCATGATGATGCCGTTGGCGGTGTAGACGAAGGCGATGCGGAAAATCGGCTTGGGGCCGGCGGCAAACGCCGGGACCATGGAGTCGAGCAGCGGCAGCGCCACCACGGCGCCCGCGCCCCGGAGGAACGTGCGGCGGTGCAGCGCCTTCCTCGTGAGAATCACTCCGGAACCCTCCTCATCTCAAATGGTACGCTATTCACGATCGCCAGGACCAGCGAGGAAAACCGGTAGTCGTTTTTCTCGGCCTGGCGGCGGATGTCGCGCACCACGGGCTGATCGTAATACTCCAGGCCGCGGCCCAGAGCGTAGGTCAGAAGCTTGTCGGCCAAGCCCTCCACGAACTCGTCTTTCCGGGCCAGCAGGATTTTCTTGAGGCCCGCCACGCCGTCGATCACGGTGCCGTCCGGCAGATTGCCCGAGGCATCGATGGCTTCGCCGCCTTCCTTGCTCCGGTACTTGCCGCCGGCGTCGAAATTCTCGAGCGAAAAGCCCAGCGGATCCAGGCGCGAGTGGCAGCTGGCGCAGGCCACGTTGGCGCGATGCTTTTCAAAGGTTTCGCGCAGGCTCTTGGCGGAAGTGCTGGTGGTCTCATCCAGAGCCGGAACGTTGGGAGGCGGAGGAGGCGGCGGGGCGTTGAGAATGCTTTCGAGAATCCACTTGCCGCGCAGCACCGGCGAAGTGCGCGTGGGATACGACGTCACCATCAGAACGCTGGCTTGCGTGAGAATCCCTCCGCGCTCCGGGCTTTTCAGCGCGACGCGCCGGAAGTAGCTGCCCTTCACGCCCTGAATTCCGTAATACTTGGCCAGCCGTTCGTTCAGGAAGGTGTAATCGGCGTCGATGAACTCCAGCACGCTGCGGTCTTCGGCGACGATGTTTTCGAAGAACAGCTCGGTCTCGCGCTCGAAGGTGTTGCGCAGCGTCTGGTCCACTTCTTTGAACTTGTCCGGGTCCGGCTTCCAATCCGCGACGTTGCGCAGGCGCAGCCACTGCCCCGCGAAATTCTCCACCAGCGCCTTGGACTTCGCATCGGCCAGCATGCGGCGCACCTGCGCGGCGAGCACCGCCGGGTCGTGCAGCTTGCCCCGCTCGGCCAGCCCCAGCAGTTCCTCATCCGGAATGCTGCTCCAGAGGAAGAAAGACAATCGCGACGCCAAATCCAAATCCGGAAGGCGATAGGTGCTGCCCTTCGCGGCCACATTGGAGAGCGTCGCGGGCGCCTTTTCTATGCGGAATAAAAACTCGGGCGAAACCAGAATGCCACTCAATCCCATCTCGACGCCGGAATCGAAATTGCCTCCGTCGGCGCGTCCGGCTGCGAACAGCTTCATCAAAGGATCGATATCTGCCGCGGTCGCCGGCCTGCGATAGGCTCGCCGCGCCAGCGACGCCAGAATCTGCCGGGCGCAGACATCCTCAGGCCCACCTTCTTTAGGACGGCAAATGAAGATGCGTTTGCGGCTCTCCGTGTTGCCGGGACCGGTGGGATTATAGGGTCCGCCGATGCTGATATATTCCACCGACACGCCGTTGACAGGGGGCGGGGAGGAGGAGGCGCGCCGCCGCGTCCGCCGCCTCCGCCGGTTTCAAGCTTGGCGGATTCCGACAGAAAGCCGGCTCCGATCGAATGCTCGCCGGCCGGCAGCGGCATGCGCACTTCGATGCTGCGCGTGCCCTGGTTGGCCTCGGCCGTATCGATTTCGGCGTCGATCAACTTCACGCGCTTGCCGTCCAGCCGGACATCCAGCTTGGGTGCAGGCAGGCCCGGGGCGGGGTTGCCGCGCACGCGGATCACGATCGAATATTCCGCGTCGAAGGGGAAATAGCGCCGCAGCAAAATCTCGCCGCGCTCATTGATGGGCATTTCGTCGAGCGAATCGTTCTGCGGTATTTTTGACGGAAACTTTTCGATCGCGCTGCCGGCCTTCAGCGTGCCCACCGCCAGCCGGCTGATGCGCCGCGCCGAGCTCACGTACTTTTCCATGTGCATCGGCGACACCGTGAGCACGTCGCCGATGTTATCGAATCCGTAGCCGGAATCGTCGGCGGGCAGCCCCGCGGAATTGTCCATATCGAGGCCCAGCAGATCGCGAATCGCGTTGCTGTATTCGGCTTTATTCAAGCGATGAATGGCCGGAGCTCCAGGATTCGGATGCGCCGCGGAAGCGGCGTCGAGCTGAGCTTCGAGCCATTGCACCAGGCTCGCGCGCTGGGCCGTGTCGGGAGCCGGCATTGCCCGGGGGCGGCATCTCTCCGGCGCGCAATTTGTGCAGCACGCGTTCGAGCAACGCCGCCTGCGATGCCACGTTGCCGGAACTGGCGTGCTCCAGCGTCACTCCCCCGGTTTTCAGTTGGTCGTTGTGGCAATCCGTGCAGTAATCGCCGATGGTGCTTTCAAGAAGCTGCTGCGCCGAAACAGTGGAAGCCAGCATCAAAACCAGGCCCTGCGTCAAGATGATCGCGCTGGTTGGCAGGCGTTTCCCAATCACTGCGTTTTCGAGTATATCATAGATGAGGTATGTTGTTGGCTCGATTCATGTTATTCCTGATTTTGCCGGCCGCTTTCGGGGCCGATGGGAAGCTTCTGGAAGCCGTGCAGAAGCGCGATCAGAAGGCCGTGCTGGCGCTGATCAAATCCGGCGCGGACGTGAACGCGGCCCGCGACGACGGCTCTACTCCGCTGGCCTGGGCCGCCAGCCGCGATGACGCCGAAATCGTCTCCGCGCTGCTGGCCGCGGGCGCCAACCCCAACGCCGCCGACGAGAATGGCGAGACGCCTCTGCTGCTGGCCTGCGGCAACGGCAACCTTGCGGTCGCGCGCATGCTGCTGGATGCCAAAGCCGATATAAATGCCACGCGCTGGAGCGGCGATACTCCACTCTTGATGGCCGTGAGCGCGGGGAATCTGGAGCTCGTCAAGTTCCTGCTCGACCGCGGAGCGCAAGTCGATACCGCGGAATCGCGCATGGGCCAGACGCCGCTGATGTGGGCCGTCAACGAGGGGCGCCAGCCCATCGTGAATCTGCTGATCGAACGCGGAGCCAACGTCAATGCGGTTTCGCGCAACGGCTACAGCCCTCTGCTCTTTGCGGCGCAGCGCGGTGACGCTGCCAGCGCCAAAGCGCTGCTGGACGCCAAAGCCGACCCGTTGTTCAAAGCCAAGGATGGTAGCACCGTGTTCCTGATCGCGCTGGCGCACGGCAGCGAGCCTATGGCGCGCTTGATGCTCGACCACGGCGCCAATATCAATGGGCGCGATGCGGCCGGCAACACGCCCGTGCATCTGGCGGTGCAGCAGGGCAAGATCGATTTGATGAAGGAGTTCGTGGCTCGCGGCGCGGACGTGAACGCGAAGACGCAGGGAGGCGGGCGTGGCGGTTTCGGTGGGCCTGGCGGCGCTGTTAACCGAGGCGGGGGCGGGGCGGACTGACGCCGTTTCTCGAGGCCGCGCAGACCGGCAACGTCGCCATGCTGAAGGAACTGATCGCGCTGGGCGCAGATCCCAAAGCCAAAGGGCCCGACGGCTCCGGCGGAGTGATGGCGGCGACGGGCAGCAGGAAGCTGGACGCCGTGAAGATGATGGTGGAGTTGGGGCTCGACGTCAACGACAGGCCCAAGGGCCGCGGCAGCGCTCTGCACACCGCCGTGCGCAACGGCTCCAACGATATCGTGCAGTATCTCGCCGATCACGGCGCGGACTTCGACGCCAAAGACAACTTCGGCCGCAATCCTTTGGAAGAGGCTCTGTTCGAAGCCCCCAAACCGACCATCGACCTGATGCAGAAACTCACCGCGGAGCGTGCGGCCAAGAAGTAACGCGCTTCAGTGGCACAGGATTTCGCCCATGGCTGGCTTCGGGATCAACCCGAGCTCGATCGCTTCACTTGCGGCCTGTAATGCAGTCTCGAACTCCGCCAGCTTCGCCTTCTGCGCACCATCCAGTACGGCCAGCGCCAGATCGTGCGGCGGTCCTGTCTTCACAACCTGTGCCTGCAATTTGTCGATGTCCGATCCCAGCTGAGCCGCTGCGGGCGAATCCGCGCTCAGGCCGGAATCCAGGAGCGCCATCCGCTGAGCCGCCTTCTCCCTGATCTGCGCCCATAGGGGCTCCTGGGCATCGTCCCGCAGTTGGTCGAATTGCCGGATTTGAAATTCGCTGAGACCAAGTTCCGCTGCATAGGCGGAGGGGCGCGGGCATTGCGGGCCTCCCGGCCATTGCTGCTCTCGGATCAACCCGAACCCGATGGCCAGTTCCGCCGCGTCCCAACGATCCAAGACTTTCTTTATCTCCGCCAGCTTGGTCCGCTGCGAATCGTCCAGCACACGCAGCGAATCTTCGTTTTGCGCCGGGAGGATTCTCCTCCCGGAAAAGCCTCCCGCCGGCGACTGCGGATAGATCGGGACCCGAGCGGAACCTCCAATCGGCGCCGGCCTCGCGACCGGAGCCGCATGCATTTGCTGAAGCTGCGACAACTGAGCATCGCTGAGCCCCAGCGCCTGCTTCAAGGCCTCGTAACGGTTTCCTGGTTCCTGGCCCAGCACGGCGAGTGCGATGCTCGACACCATGCCCAACGTCGCGAACGCACGTAGTATGACCAACGCAGCCCCTAATTCTCCGACGGAGTTCTCTCCGCCCGATCGATCACCAGCATCTCCACCGGCCCTTTCGTCGAATCCAGCTTCAACCCAAGTTGCTCCTGCAATGCTGTAAAGAGAGACGGACCAGCCGCGGGATCGTTAGCCGCCGCCGCGTCGGCCGGAGCCCAATCGAGCGTGAGCGTGTATGATCCGCTCAAGCCTGTCTGGTCGGCGACAGGGCGGGCCGCCTCTTCCGAGAGGAACTCGGCGAAGCGGTGGATGGATACCTTGGCTTCAACGTGCCAGTGCGCGCCGTTGGACCTGGAGAAGATTCCCGCTCCGACTCGAAGGTCTTGAATTTCGGCCCGTTCTTCGCGACCACCAGCGCGTACATCGGCAGATCCTTGGTCTCGCGGTGCAGCGCCAGCTTGAACCGGTCCGCCAGCAGCGCTTGAAGCATCGACGCCACTTGATCCCCCCCGGCTCCGTCGGGAATCTTCGCGGCAATGTCGAAGCGCTCGGTGTCGATCCAGTCCGGCCCTGTGATCTGATAGCGCTGAACCTTGTACGCCTTGCCCAATACGTCTTTCACGGTGACGTTCGTATAATTCAAACTCCCGGCGTTCGTGGACATCCTGGAGGATGTATTGCCGTCCGGCTGAGGCGGAGCGGTCCTGATTGTCGCCACTTCGAACTCCACCGGCTTCTGGGGCGCCGCAATCAGCGCGGGGCCGGCCCAGAGATTTCCGAGGAGGCGCGCGAGGAATTCGTCTCCGTGAGAGCCTAGCGGGCATTCGACGCTCCCAATATAATCCTTCTCGCGCCGATGGATACAGTAGTCCGGTCGTAGGGTGTTCTCCTCCCTGGTACTTCCCGCCAGGCAGTCCTATACTGGGCTGTCATTGAGCCCGTCTCACTCCGTTTTGCGCGGGTACTTCAGGAGGACGCAGTATGAACACAATTTGGAAACGGTATCGAGCTCTGCCGAAGACGGCGGTCCTGTTGGCGGTCGTCTTCGTCAGCGGCGCCATGGCGAGCGCCCAGACCACTTGCACCATGAGCGCCACGCCGTCGCTGGCCCGGAGTGAAGGGAACACCGAACTGGTGGGCGACATCGTGCTGGTTTGCACGGGCGGAACGTTGACGCCGGCCGGGTCTCCCGTGCCGCAGATCAACTTAACCGTAACCCTGAACACCAACGTCACCACTCTGGTGGCCGAGTCGTCCGCCGCGGGCGATTTTACCGAGGCTCTGCTGCTGGTGGATGAGCCCAACCGCGCCAGCCCGCCGACCGCGGCGTTGCTGTCCCATCCGCTGTTGAACTGCGGGCAGGCAGGGGCTCCGGATAGCGGTGTTTCCGGTCCGGGTGTGTGCCAAATCATCAGCACCGGAAATCCGGCGCAGACCTACGACGGGACGCCCAACGTTAAGGGAACGGCCAGCTGCATCGTGGGCATCGTTCCCGTATCGCCCAGTTACGGGTGCGGGCGTCCCAATGCGTTCCAAGGCCGGCTGGACGGGAATATTGAAAACGTGATCGAGTTTCTGGGTGTTCCGTTCGATCCCCCCGCCGACGGAGAGCAGCGAATTCTGCGCATCACCAACCTGCGCGCGAATGCGGCGTTGTTGGGCAGCGGAGGTCCTCATCCCATCAACGTGGTGGTATCGGAAAGCGGAGACACAGCGTTCAGCATTGCGCCCTCCGAAGTGATGGTCTGTATTCCGCCCAAGGCGGGCTCATCGCGTCGGTCTCCTCCCCGGGAGTGGTGACGGTGAAGGAGGGATTCGCCAGCGCGTGGAAAGACCGCAACGTTGCGTTTACGCCGGCGAACGCGGTCTTTTCGGCCGGGGCGTGGAGCTACGCCGGGACCACCAACTACCCTGTGCAGGCCGCGCAGAACGTTCCTGGGGTGGTCTACAACACCGAAGACGCCTTCCAGTGGCAGAACAACAGCCCCAACGGACCGCCTTCGCCCGATCCGCCTCCAGGCTTCGCAAGCGGGACCGTCAGCAACCTGAATTATCCGCTTGGTTCCGTTGGTTACGGAGGCGTCAAGACGGGCATCAGCCAGGATGGCGTCTTGAGCGCGGGCACTCGCATTGCCCTGACCTTCGTCGCTCTCGGTGAGACGGTGACGGTTCCCCCCGTGGTCTATCTTCATCCGATCGCCAGCCCCAGCACGACATCCGGAGTGATGGTGCTCACCTCCACCGGTCCGGACGGAGCCGGTCCCTACACGCCCGGCGCCAGCACCACGATTCACGACGCTGGAACAGCGGTGTACGAGGTTCTCTACGCCGATCCGTTTGTGCTCGAGTCTGCGGACATTCCGTGCACGGTCAGCGGTCCGTTACACCTGGCGCTCACGTACGTGAGCTTCGCGCCGTTTTACACCGCGCCGGGGGCAAAATTCGCGACGCCGACGCCAGCCCATCCCACGCCCACAGCGATTCCCCGCTTCGATACCGCCGGCTCGCTGCTGCTGCTGGGTCCATCGCCGGTGAGCGCTTCGACTGGCGCTCAATAACGGCTGCGCGACATGTTGTGGCGCGCGCACTTTGCGTGCGGCGTCGACAATCGTGTCGACGCTCGGCTGGCGTCCGCAGGAGTGCGGGCGCGGCAAACATGAGTGTTTGCGCCACACTCAGTCGTAGACGCGCTGCCCGTGCTATGCTGGCGCGTTGAAGTTCGAATTCCGCCGGATTCGCTTTCATTTTCGCGCCGCGGGCGCACTCCATTTCCCGCCGGGGAAGGCGGGGAACGTCGCGCGCGGCGCATTCGGCGGCATTTTTCGCAAGCTCGTGTGTCTTCCGGGTTGCCAGGACGCGAAGGTTTGCGACGTCCGCGCCGATTGCCCGTACGCGTGCATCTTCGAACCGCAGGCCTCGCGGCGCGAGGGGCCGAGCGGCCTGGTGAACCGGCCTCGGCCATTCGTGTTCCGAGCCTCGCATCTGGATGGATCGAGCATCCGTGAAGGCCAGCCGTTCTACTTTGACGTTCACCTCTTCGATGTACGCGGCAGCACTCTCTCCTATTTCATCCAAGCCTTCGCGCGATTGGGACAGGAGGGGCTGGGGCCCGGACGCGGACGCGCGGAGCTGATCGCGGTGGATCAACTGGACCTGCTCGGCTCGAAGGCGGCGCAGCCCATCGCAATCGACCTGGGAGGCGCCTCGGAACGGGTGAGCCGCGTCCGGCTTCGATTCGTGACCCCCATGGAATTGAAAAGCGCGCAGCAGGTTGAGGACCGGCCTGAGTTCGGGATTTTATTTGCGAGGCTGCGGGACCGCATCAGCACGCTGCGCGCGCTGTACGGCGCAGGGCCTCTGGAGATCGATTTCCGCGCGATGGGCGAGGGAGCCGCGGCGGTCAGGATGACGCGGTGCGAGCTTACACGCACCGAGACGGAGCGGCGTTCGTCGAGGACGGGCCAGCGGCACCCTCTGGGAGGATTCGTGGGGGTGGCCGAGTATGAGGGGGAGTTGGGCGGCTTTGTGAGTTATTTGAGGCTGGGGAAGTGGGTCGGCGTGGGGAGGCAGACGGTGTGGGGAAAGGGAGAGATCGAGGTTGTAGCTACCGGCCTGGAAATTGACCGTGACTGCGCACCTGCTCGGCTTGCCACAAGTGCCGCCGGTCGTGAGTGGTAATCAGCGTCAGCCGCGCGCCTAGCGCCATTCTTACGAACGGCCGCAGCAGAGCCGGAAGCGCCGGCATCTCCGTCTTCACCCGCGCCAGATCCAGGCCGTTCGCGCTCACCGCCAGTTTGCGCAGCTCCGCGCTGACGCGGGCGAATTCGGCGATCGTGCTCTCAGGCTCGGCGTCGACCGGGGGAACGTAGATCCTGGGAGCCTTCGACTTCCTCTTCACCGGCAGATCCATGCTGGCGATGAATTTCGTGCTGAGGGAGCCGTAGCGGAATGGGCCGGCGCCCGTCAGCCCGCGCGTCCGTCCGTTCTCGATGGCGGCGCGGAGCGGCGTGATGTCTCCGCCTTTCACGATGTTCAGGTGGCTGATGCACTGCCCGATCGACCACCGCCCCGTCTCCGGCCGCCAGTTGAACTGCTCGCGCGACAGCCCTAAGGTGATGCTCTCCAGATGGCTGACGTTCGCGTCCATCTCCGCGATCAGGATCGCCAGGTCTTCGTTCATCGCCATGGAGACGATTGTATCGTCAGGGCACGGAAGTCACTGCGATAGAATATGGCACGGCCCATGGCCGGGTGATCCACGCGTGAATGGAGGATTTCAGGTGACCGATTCGAAATATGCAGGCCTCGCCGTTGCAGCTCTGTTTTTTCTTCCCTTGCTCTTAACCGGGCAGAGGACGCAGACTGTGGTTCCGCTGAAAAACTGGTCGACTCCTCTGTACTGGCAGCCCAGCCAGGCGGAGAGAGGAGTCGCTGCGCCACAACTCCAGTTTTCGGCGAATGCCGTCTCCACAACCGCTCTCACCTTCGTTGCCATCACGCCTTGCCGCCTGGTGGACACGCGCGGCGCCGCCGCCGGATTCAATGGGATGGATCCTTTTGCGGGGCCGTCTATAGGAGCGAAGGGAACGATTACGATCCCCGTGCAATCCGCGGCCGAAGCCGCCGCCGACACCGAGCCCGCCCCTTGCGGCGTGATTCCTGCCATCGCCCAGGCCTACTCGTTTAACCTCACCGTGGTCCCTCATGCGGGGGGAGCGGTCGACTATGTGTCGCTCTGGCCGGACGGCGCGCCGAAACCTTTCGTCGCGACCTTAGACGATCCCCAAGGGGCCATCGTATCCAACGCGGCCATTGTTCCGGCAATCGCATCATACTCTGGCGCGGTGAACGTGTACAATGACGGTCCCGCGATCACGGATGTGGTCATCGACATGAACGGTTACTTCGCCGCGCCGTCCGACCTGAACTACAACACCGCCCTCGGATCGGAAACGCTGGCGAGCAACACCACCGGAAGCTATAACACAGCCGCCGGCGTCGACGCGCTTCAGTACAACACCACCGGGATGCAAAACACGGGCACCGGCGCCGGCGCGCTTCAGAACAATACCACAGGGGGCTTCAATACAGCCAGCGGCTCCGCCGCCCTGGCGAGCAATACCGCCGGGACTGAAAACACGGCCACCGGGGCCGGCGCAATGCTGAGCAACACTACCGGAGGTTACAACACGGCCGACGGCACCTCCGCGCTGAATAGCAACACCACCGGGACTGAAAACGTGGCCAGCGGTCAAGGCGCGCTTCAGGCCAACACCACGGGGAGCTACAACACGGCCATCGGGGAGAGCGCGCTGTCGTACAACACCACCGGCGGCGCCAACATCGCCATCGGGTCTTTCGCGGCCGACAATGTCTCGAAGGGGAACAGCAACAACATTCATATAGGCAACCTGGGCGAAGCCGGCGACAGCGGCGTCATCCGGATCGGCTCGGGATCGCAGACCTCGTTCTTCGCGGCCGGCGTCACCGGGACCAAGACGGGCCTCAGCGGCGCCGTCGCCGTCCTGGTCGATTCCAATGGACAACTGGGCACCTCCAGCTCTTCGCGGCGCTACAAAGAAGACATCCAGGACATGGGCGAGGCCAGCAGCGATCTGATGCGCTTGCGCCCCGTCACGTTCCGCTACAAACAACCCTACGCGGATGGGTCCAAGCCCGTCGATTACGGGCTGATCGCCGAAGAAGTGGCCGAGGTGTATCCCGGCCTGGTAGCCCGTACGTCCTCGGGCGAGGTCGAGACCGTGCAATACCAGAAGGTCAACGCCATGCTGCTCAACGAGGTTCAGAAACAGCACCGGCAGATCGAGGAGCAGGACCAGAGGGCTCAGGCGCAGCAGGCAGAGATGAGCGCTTTGAAGGCGCGCCTTTCTGAGCTGGAGCTGCGGCTTGAAACGCTGGCCGCTCCGAAGTGATCCAATCTGCACAGCGGACAAGCCGGATTGGGCCGCCGCAGTGGAGCAACGTGATAAAGTTGTAATTCGGCCCTCAGAGGTCGATGTTGTTCACGAGAGATGGAGGAAATCAAGTGATCGATTCTAAATATTTAGGCCGTGCTGCGTCCCTTCTGATGGTTCTACCCATCGTGTTGACTGGGCAGAGGGCGCAGGAGAATGCAGTTCCACTGAAAAACTGGGCGACGCCACTGTACTGGCAGCCCACTCAAGGGGAGAGGGCAGCTTCGTCCCAGCAAGCCGCGCCGCAACTCCAGTTTTCTCCGAGTGCTGTGTCCAATACGGCTCTCGTTTTCGTGGCGGTCACGCCGTGCCGGTTGGTGGATACGCGCGGAGCCGCTGATGGATTTAACGGGATCTCTCCTTTTTCGGGGCCGTCCATAGCAGACAAGGGTACGATTACGATTCCCGTGCAATCCCCGGCCGAAGCCAGCGCCGACACGGAGCCCGCCCCTTGCGGTACGATTCCTTCCTTCGCTCAAGCCTACTCGTTGAACCTCACCGTGGTGCCCCACACGCAGGGCGCGGTCGACTATGTGTCGCTGTGGCAGGCCGGTGCGGCGCAACCTTTTGTCGCGACCTTGGACGATCCTCAAGGCGCGATCGTCTCGAACGCGGCCATTGTTCCGGCGGGACCAAGCGGCAGCCCGGGATATGGCGGTGTCAGCGTGTATAACGACGGGCCCGCGATCACGGATGTCGTGATCGACATGAACGGTTTCTTTGCCGCGCCCAGTGACCTGACGAACGACACCGCCATCGGGGCGGGGGCGCTGGTGAGCAACACTACCGGGAACAACAATACGGCCACGGGCGTCAGCGCCCTTCAGAACAACACCGTCGGCAGCGACAACACGGCGATCGGCACCAACGCCCTGTACTCCAACACCAGCGGGAACTTCAACCTGGCCAACGGCCCCTTCGCGTTGGAGAGCAACACCACCGGGACTTACAACATCGCCAACGGCTACAACGCGCTCCTGGACAACACCACCGGGATCGGCAACACCGCCAGCGGCGCCATCGCGCTTGAAGACAACAGCACCGGGAACTTCAATACGGGCACCGGCTACCAGGCGCTGGGGACCAACACCACCGGGAACAACGACACCGCCCACGGCTACCAGGCGCTGGCGTCCAACAACGGAAGCGACAACCTGGCCAGCGGCTACAAGTCGCTGTGGCAGAATGCCACCGGCAACGACAACGCCGCCTACGGTGACAGCACGCTGTACTCGAACCTTAGCGGAAGCAATAACATCGCCCTCGGATATCAAGCCGGCCTCAACGTCCTTGGCAGCAACAACATTCACATTGGCAACACCGGCGTCTCCGGCGACAGTGGCGTCATTCGGATCGGCTCGGCATCCCAGACTTCGTTCTTTGCGGCCGGCATTGGCGCAGCCACCGTCAGCGGCGCCGCCGTCCTGATCGACACCGCCACGGGACAGTTGGGCGTGGCCAGCTCCTCGCGGCGCTTCAAGGAAGATATTCAGGATATGGGCGAGGCCAGCAGCGGACTGCTGCGTCTGCGCCCCGTTACCTTCCGTTATAAGGAGCCCTTCGCCGACGGCTCCAAGCCCATCGAGTACGGTCTGGTTGCCGAAGAGGTCGCCGAGGTCTACCCCGACCTGGTGGCCCGCACCGCGGATGGCCAGATCGAGACCGTGAAGTACCAGGTGCTGGATTCGATGCTGCTTAACGAGGTGCAAAAGCAGGCCGAGCAGAATCGGCAACAGACCGAGCAAATCCGGCAGCAGGCGCAGCAGAATCGGGAGCAGGCGGAGCAGATTCGCTTACTCCAGGACCGGCTCGCCGCGATCGAGACCTTGCTCTCCGCTACGCCGGAGCCGGTTCGCTGAACTACGCCTGAGCTTGTAGGGCCCGGCGCCGGACAAAACGCGCGCCGGGCGCTTTCCCTGCCTCGAAGTCCCCCCCCGCGTGAACTTAGCCATGCACTAAACTGTGGCTCATGCCGCGCGGCGGCGTTGACTGCGTAAAGGGAGGACTTCAAGTGAGCGATTCGAGATATTCAGGTCGTGCCGTTATCCTTTTGGCCATTCTGCCCGTGGTGCTGACTGCGCAGAAAACCCAGGAGATTGTAGTTCCACTGAAGAACTGGGCGACGCCGCTCTACTGGCAACCCAACCAGGGGGAGAGAGAATCCACTCCGCAGCTCCAGTTTTCAGCCAATGCAGTGTCCGCTGACGCTCTCACTTTCATAGCCATCACGCCCTGCCGCCTGGTGGATACCCGGGGCGCCGCTGCTGGATTCAACGGGATGGATCCATTCGCAGGGCCGTCCATCGCAGCTAAGGGAACTCTCACCGTTCCCGTGCAATCTCCGACGGAGGCTACCGCCAACACGACTCCCGCTCCCTGCGGCGTCATTCCATCCATCGCCCAAGCTTACTCGTTTAACCTCACGGTGGTCCCCACGCGGGGGGCGCGGTCGATTATGTGTCGCTGTGGCCCTCCGGCGGTACACAGCCTTTCGTCGCGACCCTAAACGATCCGCAAGGCGCAATCGTAGCCAATGCGGCCATTGTTCCGGCAGGAGCAACCTCCAGCCCGGTCTATGGAGGGGTGAGTGTATATAACGACGGTCCTGCGACCACGGATGTGGTCATTGACATGAACGGTTACTTTGCCGCGCCGACCGACGTGAGCGATAACACCGCCATCGGGGCGGGAACGCTCGCGAGCAACACCACCGGGTACTACAACACGGCCAGTGGTTATGGCGCGCTGAATGCCAACACCACCGGGTACTCCAACACGGCCAGCGGCACCTACGCGCTGCAGAACAACACCACCGGGGACGACACCACGGCCAGCGGCACCTACGCGCTGGAGTTCAACACCACCGGGAGCGACAACACGGCTAGCGGTTTCGGAGCGCTGGCTTCCAACCGCACCGGGTCCAACAACACGGCCACCGGCTACCAGGCGCTGTATAACAACGCCATCGGGGATTTCAACCTGGCTAGCGGCAACAGCGCCCTCGGGAGCAACACCACAGGGGGCAACAATACGGCCAGCGGCATCCTCGCCTTACAGGGCAACACCACCGGGAGCTATAACACAGCCAGCGGCTTTAACGCGCTGGGGAACAACACCACCGGGAGCAGCAACATCGCCCTCGGGTACGTAGCGGGCCTCAACATTTCGACGGGAGACTTCAACATCGACATAGGCAACCAGGGCCTCTCCACCGACGGCGCCACCCTCGGCAGCGCCGTCATCCGGATCGGGGAGATGGGCACCCAGACGAGCACTTACATCGCGGGCATTTCCGGGGCGACGGCTTCCGGCGGAGTGGAGGTGTTCGTCAACGCCAACGGGCAGCTAGGCACGATGAACTCGTCCCGCCGCTTCAAGGAGCAGATCCACCGACATGGGCGACGCCAGCAGCAAGCTGTTTCAACTGCGTCCGGTGAACTTCTTCTACAAACCGGAGTACGACGACGGCGCCCACCTGCTGCAATATGGTCTCATCGCCGCAGAGGTAGCCAAAGTCTATCCCGAAATGGTGGTCTCTACGGCAACGACGGTCGGATCTTGTCGGTCCGGTATCAGTTGCTCGCCCCCATGCTGCTGAACGAGGTGCAGAAACTGGCGGAGCAGAATCGTTCTCTCGAAGACCGCCTGGCCGCAGTGGAGGCCCTGCTGGCCGCTGCGCCGGCGCCGGCTCCCTAAGGGCGCGCCAAGCTCACTTGATCAATCCGGTGCGATAAAATGTGGCTCGGCACCATTTGCCGGCAAATCAACGGAGGAATTCAAGTGAGCGATTCGAGATGTTCAGGTCGTGCTGTTATCCTTTTGGCCTTTCTGCCCGTGGTGGTGGCCGCGCAGAAGATCCAGGAGAATGTGGTTCCACTGAAGAACTGGGCGACACCGCTATACTGGCAACCCAACCAGTCGGAGAAAGAGGCTTTGCCTCAAAGGGGCGCGCCGCAACTCGTGTTTTCCGCGAATGCCGTATCCACGACGGCGCTCACCTTCGTGGCGATCACGCCATGCCGTCTGGTGGATACTCGGGGCGCCGCTGCTGGATTTAACGGCATCGATCCATTTGCAGGGCCGTCCATAGCCGCCAAGGGAACGCTGACCATTCCCGTGCAATCCCCAACTGAGGCCAGCATCAACACCACTCCCGCGCCCTGCGGAGTGATTCCGTCCATCGCCCAGGCCTACTCGTTTAACCTCACCGTGGTCCCCCACGCAGGGGGCGCGGTGGATTACGTCTCGCTGTGGCCCTCCGGCGGTACACAACCTTTCGTCGCGACCTTAAACGATCCGCAAGGTGCGATTGTGGCCAACGCGGCGATTATCCCGGCAGGAGCAACCACCAGCCCGGTCTATGGCGGGGTGAGCGTATATAACGACGGTCCCGCGATCACGGATGTGGTCATCGACATGAACGGTTACTTTGCCGCGCCGACCGACGTAACCGGAAATACTGCCATCGGGGCGGGAACGCTGACGAGCAACACCACCGGGAGCCAGAATACGGCCAGCGGATCGAGCGCGCTGAGCGCCAACACGACCGGGAGCCAGAACACGGCCAGCGGATCGAGCGCGCTGAGCGCTAACACCACTGGGAACGACAACACAGCCGTCGGCTATGGCGCGCTGAATGCCAACAGCACGGGGAGCGACAACACGGCCAGCGGCGCTGGCGCGCTGTACAGCAACACCACCGGCAGCGGCAACACGGCCAGCGGTCAAACCGCGCTCGAGGACAACACCACCGGCAGCGGCAACACAGCCAGCGGTCAAGCCGCGCTCGCGAGAAACACTACCGGGAGCAACAATACGGCCGACGGTCAAAATGCGCTGAACAACAACACCTCGGGGAGCTACAACACGGCCGACGGTCAAAACGCGCTGGCCGCCAGCACTACCGGCAGCGACAATACGGCCGCTGGTCAAAATGCGCTGTACAGCAACACCATCGGGAGCTACAACACGGCCAGCGGTGCCTTCGCGCTGGCCACCAACACGACAGGGAGCGACAATACGGCCGACGGTCAAAATGCGCTGGCCGCCAACACCACGGGGGGCGGCGACACGGCCAGCGGCGCCGAAGCGCTGTACAGCAACACCACCGGAGGAGGCAACACGGCCATCGGCGACAGCGCGCTGCTCAACAACCTTACCGGAAGCAACAACATCGCCCTCGGGAACGGAGCGGCCAGCCTCGTCCTTGGCAGCAACAACATTCACATCGGGAACGGCGGCCTTGAGAGCGACAGCGGCGTCATCCGCATCGGAATTGAGGGGATCCAAACCAGCACTTTCATCGCAGGCGTCTCCGGAGAGACCGCTTCCAGCGGAGTGGAGGTGTATATCAACAGCAACGGGCAGTTGGGCACCAAGACCTCCTCCCGCCGCTTCAAGGAACAGATCACCGACATGGGCGACCGCAGCAGCAAGCTGTTCCAGTTGCGTCCGGTGAACTTCTTCTACAAGCCGGAGTACGACGATGGCTCCCACCTGCTGCAATACGGTCTCATCGCCGAAGAGGTGGCCAAGGTTTATCCGGAAATGGTGGTTTACGACAAGGACGGTCAGCTATTGACGGTCCGGTATCAGATGCTCGCCCCCATGCTATTGAACGAGGTGCAGAAGCAGGCGGAGCAGATTCGTTCGCTCGAAGACCGGCTCGCAGCGCTGGAGGCAGCCCCGTCCACCGGGTCCCGCTGATCGGGGAAATCGCTCTTTAGTAAACTGAATAGAAGATGTCTGTGTCCATCCCGCGTCCGTCTCCGGACGAGCTCCTGCGCCGGTTGGAGGCCGAGGAGAAGTACCAGCGCCGCGGCCGTCTCAAGATTTTTCTGGGCTACGCGTCCGGCGTCGGGAAGAGCTTCCGCATGCTGGACGAGGGCCGGCGGCGGCGTGAGCGCGGCCAGGACGTGGTCATCGGCGCGATCCAGCCCAAGACTCCGCCGGAGCTGGCGGAGCTGCTCAAGAAGCTGGAATTGATTCCGCTTCAATACGCCGACGGGATTCCCTACATGGATGTCGAGGCCATTCTCAAGCGCCATCCTGCGGTGTGCCTGGTCGACGGCTTGGCCTACGATAACCCCCCCGGCCGGCCCAACGCCCACCGCTGGCAGGATGTCGACGAGTTGCTGCGGGCCGGCATCGCGGTCATCACCAGCGTCAATCTGCAATACGTGGAGGAGCGCCGCGAGGAAGTCGAGCGCATCATCCTAAACGGCAAGCGGGTCACGGTCACCGTGCCCGAAAGCTTCCTGCGCACGGCCGATGAGATCGAGATCGTCGACGCACCGGCCGAATACTGCATGCAGCAGGCCGCGGGCGGCGTGCCGATTCCGCAGGCAGAGCTGGAGCACCGTCTTTCCCAGCTGCGCGAGATCGCACTGCTGCTGACCGCCGACGTGGTGGATCAGCAGCTGGAGGATTACGTGGAACGGCACGGCGTGGGGCAGGCGTTCGGCACCCAGGAGCGCATCCTGGTGTGCATGACGCCCAAAGCCAACGGGCCGCGCATGATGGAACGCGCCCGGCTGGCCCGGGACCGCTTCCACGGCGAGCTTTTCGTGGTGCACGTAAACCAGCGCGATCTGGACGCCGAAGCGCAAGCCGCGCTGGAGCGCAATCTCGATCTGGCGCGCCAGGAGGGTGCGCGCATTCGTACGCTTGAAGGCGCGGACCCGATCGAGGCGATTCTGCAATTCGCCCGCGAGCACCGCGTCACCCAGATCTACGTGGGCCACAGCCCCGCGCAGGGGTGGTGGTCGCGGTTTCGCAAGACCGCCGCCGATCGCCTGATCGAGGCCGCCGAAGGGATCGATGTCAAGCTCATCCCCCAATAGTCCCGGCGCCCCCACCGGTGTTCCACAAGACCGAGCCGCCGCCGAGGACAAAGCCGCTCTACGGGACCCGGCCGCGCGCGGGAAGCTGAAGGTGTTTCTGGGATTCGCGGCGGGCGTCGGCAAGACCTATAAGATGCTGCTGGAAGCGCAGGAGCGCAGGCGCGAGGGCGCCGACGTGGTGGTTGGATACTTCGAGCCTCACGGCCGCCTGGACACCATCGCCCAGTTGGAGGGCCTGGAGGTGATCCCCAGGCGCAGAATCGAATACCGCGGCACTGTCTTTGAGGAGATGGACGTGGATGCCATCCTGGCTCGCCGGCCGCAAGTGGCGGTGGTGGACGAGTTTCCCCATACCAACGTCCCCGGTTGCCAGCGCACCAAGCGCTGGGAGGATGTTCTGGTCCTGCTGGACGCGGGCATCGACGTATTAACCACCATGAACGTGCAGCATCTGGAGAGCCTCAACGATCAGGTGCATCAGATTACCGGGATTCGGGTGCGGGAAACGGTGCCGGATTGGGTGATCCAGCAGGCCGGCGAAGTGGTGATGGTGGACCTGACGCCGCGGGCGCTGCTCAACCGGCTGGAACGCGGAGTGGTGTACAAGCCGGACAAGGCTCGGCAGGCCAAGGAGAATTTTTTCAAAGAATCCACGCTGGTGGCTTTGCGCGAGCTGGCGCTGCGCCAGACCGCCTACGAAGTGGAGCAGCGTCACGGCACGAACCAGCTTGAATCGGGGGCTGAGCCGGGAGCTGGTTCGGGAGCCGCTTCGCCGGCCAATTCCGCCCACCGCGCCGAAACGCTGTTGGTCTACCTGACCGCAGATCCCTTCGCTCCCGCGTTGATTCGCCGCGCCAAGCGCGCCGCGTCTTACTTCCATGCCGAATGCTGGGCCGTGGCGGTGTCGCCGGGCCAGGGAATCGAGGGGTTGCCTCCGGAGAGTCGCGAGGCGCTCGAAAAGTACCTGAACTTTGCCCGCAACCTGCACCTGGAAACCCGGCTGCTGGAAGGGCCGGATCCGGCGGCCGAGGTGGTGCGATTCGCCCGCGACCGGGGCGTGACGCAGATTTATCTCGGCCGCGAGCATGACGGGCACTGGTCCTTCTCGGCCGGCCACGATTTCATAAAACAGGTGGTCCGCCTGGCTCGCGACATCGAAGTCACCATCGTGGCGGAGCGCAGACCTATTTCCACCCCGGCGTGAATCGTGTAACGGGAGCGCCCTCGGCTGCGTTCCATCTTATAGAGGGATTACGATAACTATGTTTCGCGAGTGGAAAATGTCTCCTATCCCGCTGGCGATGTTGGCGGCCGCAGGTCTCATCTGGGCGGCGGACCCTACCTGGAAAGATAAACAGGTCTCCGAGTGGAGCGATGACGACGCTAAACAGGTTCTGGCAGATTCACCGTGGGTGAAGTCGACCACCCCCAGCTGGATCAAGAACAGCCCCCCTAGCTCCAGTCCGGGAATGGCCGCCCGATGGGCGGGTTCGGAATTCCGGGGCTCGGATTCCCGGGCGGCGGCGGAGGGATGGGACGGCGAGGCGGCGGGTATCCCAACAGCGGCAACAACAACCCCAACAACGACACCAGCAACCAGAAGCTCCCCATGCTCACGCTGCGCTGGGAAAGCGCGATGCCTGTCCGCGAGGCGGAGCTCAAGGCTCGCGACGTCAACGCGCCGACACTGGAGGATGAAGACCATTACGCGATCGCGGTCTACGGCGTCCCCGTCACTATGATCAACGGCAACACCAAAAGCTTGGAGGACAATTGCAAGAAAAACGCGTCCCTGAAGCGCGAGGACAAAAAGGATATTAAACCCTCCAGCGTCCAGGTCCTTCGCCGCGAAGACGGCCCGGTGGTGGTGTTTCTGTTCCCGCGCACCAAGGAGATCACCAGGGACGATCGCCGCGTGGAATTCGACGCCCAGATCAACAAGCTCGCGCTGACAGAGTCTTTTTATCTCGAAGATATGACGTTTCAAGGCAAGACAGAGCTTTAACCGCGCGGGCACCGACTCTACACCGGCAGTACAATGGTTGCATGCGATTTCCAGTTCTCGCGTTGCTGGCCGGTCCGCTTCTTATATCTCCGGCCGCGTTTGGGGCCGACGCCGTCGGCCAGGTTTACGACGGCCAAGTCAGTTCGATCGAACGCGAGGTGCTGGCGCTGGTCGAGGCCATGCCCGCCGCCAAGTTCAACTTTGCTCCCACAAACGGAACGTTCACCGGCGTCCGCACCTTCGCTTTGCAGGCTCGTCACGACGCCACCATAATCTGGCGGATTTCGGCTTCGGTTTTGGGCCAGCAACAGCCGCCGCTCGACACAGGCCCGGGCGACAATGGTCCGGACACGCTCAAGACCAAGGACCAGATCGTCGAGTATTTCAAAGGCGCGGTAGCGTACGCGCACAAGGCCATGAGCTCCATGACGCAGCAGAACATGCTGGACCAGGTGCCGTCTCCGTTTGGTCCCGGCAAGACCACGCGCCTGGCAGCGGCGGCGTTTCTGGGCCTGCACAGCTACGATCATTACGGCCAGATGGTGGTATATGCGCGCATGAACGGAGTGGTGCCTCCGGCGAGCGCGCGGTGAAGGGACACTCTTATCCCGAGGGGGCGCTCCATATTTCCCGCTTCGAATGCCAACTCGCTGAGGTCAGCCCTTCGTATTTACCCGTTGGCGGATTTATAAGGATCAATCGGGAATTTCGTGGCGTGTCCGGTCCAAAATGAGATTCATTTGGACCTGAGTTTGGATGTGGAGTCGCAAACGGCAAAACGGAAGGGATTGCCTCGGGCGCTATGCCGCTGAGCCTAACCCAAGCATCACGTCCCAAGTCGTACATTATCTGTCCGAATGCCTCCTGCAATTTGATATCATCAATAACTCGCAGATACGCCTCTCCGCGAATATCCAAATATTTAAGGTAATACTGTAATCGTGGCTCGCTAAGGCGATCCAATGTCGCAAGTGGCATGGTCCGCTCAGTTTCTGCGACCTTTTGTCGCCGTAGCTGTTCCTCTTGCTTGCGTAACGCCGCTTGCACCCGAGCGTGGAGAGGCTTACGACTTTTATTGGTTAGGAGCTATTCTACCTTCGGCTTACCCTACGGTTTTTACCTCCCCGAATTCGCTTTGTAAACTTGCATTTGACAGGACGTTCTCTCGGGCAACCGTGTTAAAGTTTGCTTGGGGGGGGTGATTGTGAAGTCCAATCCCATCCGTTTCTTCATCGGTCTCCTCGCCCTGCCGCTTCATGGCGCGGCCTTCACGGCCTTCGAACTCGAGGACAACAGCCAAGGAACCGTGACGGTGGAGGAGTCTTATTCCATCACCGCTACGTTCGCTGTGGATACTGCCCCGCCTCAACTAGATTTTGAAATCATTGGAGTCTGCACGAGTTTCGACGTCGACCAGGACGGAGGGATCTCGGGAACGATCACAGTGGGATCAGTGACGGAGTCCGTGGATGTCCAGTGTCCCACCACGGAGGGGGAAGGTGATGCGATCATTCCAATCCCGGCATGGGGACAAGTAGTGGAGGTGTCCCTAACGGAATCTTTATTTGCCCAGAACGTGGATACCTCAGGGACAGTGTCGCTTTGCGCGGAATTGTGCGAATACGCAGATGATGGGACGCTTGATGGGACTCCTGCGTTTTGGGAGGGATATTCGCAAGGGAGGCCTTCGGAGATCCCGGAGCCGGGGACCGGGGGTTTGTTATGCACGGGCCTCCTGTTCGCGAGCCGTTTCCTAAGAAGTGGACGGAGATTCAATGCCCAAGCCCGTAAGTGAAGCAGTGAAGAACCTGGAAGTGAATAAGGCGGAATTCGACGAAGCGCTTAGGAAGTTGATCGCCACGCCGCCGATACGGCTTTCGGCGACGGAGAAGCGGAAGCCCCGCGCTACTCGGCGGGCTCGGGCCTTGCGGTAAGCGTCTCTTATAGCGTAGCGCGGCGCCCGCTACCAGATTGACAATTACCAACGCCCACAGGTTTTCCAACTTGCAACTTCGACAACGCCGCCAAAGATGCCTGTTCGCTCTGCATGGCTTCACGGATACGGTGGTTCAGGTGCCATGCGGTCCCGTACGGTCACGCTGCATTTGCTTCGCGGAACGCTCTTCTTGGCATCGCGTGTCGTCTCGTTCGTAATGAATTCGGAAACCTTGTCAGAGTCACAGCGAACACAACCGACGCCATCCGGCCGTCGGAGGTGCATCGCGATAAACCACGCCGCGGTCATGCGCGTACTCCAGCGCTTCGATGATTTATTTGGCCACATGGTCGATCCGGTCCGCCAGCGTCGGTCCTTCGATGAGCACCAGCCCCTGCCAGGTCTTCGGAGTCTGCAAGTCCGTAAATTGTCCGATGTTGGGATGGTCCAGCGACGCCAACACTTGGGCTTCACGCTGAAAGCGGGCCATGCGGTCGGGATCGCGCAGGAGCGCCGCGGGCAGAACCCTGAGCGCTACGTCACGCTTGAGCGTGGTGTCGCGCGCGCGGTACACCTCGCCCATGCCGCCCTGGCCGAGCAGCGAGAGGACTTCGTAATGGCCGAGTTTGTCGGGCGGGAGTGTGGTAACTTGTGAGCAGAATGCGAATTACCATTGCCATCGGGACGTCTCTCCTGGTCGGCGGGGCGTTGTGGCTGGGGGCGCAGGCGCCCGACGCCACCGTTCCAGAGGCCAACGTTAAAGACGCGCCAGTGCGAGCCGTCGGTCTTCCGCCGAGGGCGTCAGCGGCCGATTATCAGTACCACGCCCAGGCAGGCACGCTGACAATTTGTGCCGAGTTCGTGGGACACGGCGTCCCCACCGAGGAGGGCGGACCGTACTTGACCGAGAACTATGTGGTGGTGGAGGCGGCTCTGTTCGGCCCACCCGGTGCGAAGGTCCAACTCTCCTACAAAGACTTTTCGCTGCGCATCAACGGAAAGAAGCAGCCGGAGCCCAGTCAGTCTTACGTGACGGTGTTCCCGAACCTGAAAGATCCGGAATGGGAACCGCTTTCTTCGGCGACGAACCTGGCGGAAACCAGCGTCGGCGGCGCGGGAGGCACCACACAAGACCGGTTCAGAGCAGGCCCCTCCGAAGATGCCCATGAACCTGCGGCACGCCGATGGAGCAGCGGGTTTTGAGGGCGTCGCTATCGGAAGGGAGGCGCGCGCTTCCGCAGGCGGGACTGTTGTTCTTCGAATGGCACGGCGAGACTAAGGGCATCCGCTCCATGGAGCTGCTTTACAGCGGCGCGACGGGGAAGGCTGCACTGACGCTGCATCAGCCGTAGAGGATCGAAGAACAGTCGAAAATGGGGACACCATAGATGCTCTCCCGCGGAGGGTGTCGAGACTGGGGTTATGGTGTCCCCATTTTTCGCCGGCGGCTACAAGCGGCGGACGGCGACCACGGTGATATCGTCGGCGGCGGGGGCGCCTTGTGTGTACTCGGCCACGGCTCCGTGAATGGCCTCGACGATTTCAGCGGCGGGACAATCGAGCATCGAGGCCACCAGAGCGGCCAGGCGGTCTTCGCCGAACTCCTCGCCGCGCGGGTCTGCAGCTTCGGTGACGCCATCGGTGAACAGAATCAGAACGTCGCCGGGCTGCATCGCCGCGCGGGATTCCGAATAAGCCGCCTTGGGCAGGATTCCCAGAATCATGCCGCCGCCGCCCAGCGTTTCGAATCCCCCCGCGGCGCGCACCAGCAGCGGAGGATTGTGGCCCGCGTTGGCGTACGACCAATTCGCCCGTGGCCGGATCGGCGACGGTCATGAAGAAGGTGATGAAGCGGTTATCGGGACAGTTCTCGGCAGGTGCTCTTTTCAGGCGGGTGAGTTTCTTAGCCAGATCGTCGCCGTCCTCGAACAGCACGTGCACGCGCGCCTGCAGGCTGGACATCATCAGGCTGGCGGGCATGCCCTTGCCGGCGACGTCGCCGACGAGTAAGCCGACGCGGCCGTCGGGGAACTTCAGGAAATCGTAGTAATCGCCGCCCACGGTGCGGCATGCGGTGGTCTTGCCCGCGATATCCAGTCCGGCGACCACGGGGGCTTTGCCCGGAAGCAGACTGTTCTGGATCAGCGCGGCCTGCTGCATGTCCTTGGCCATGGCGCGCTCGGCCTCTTCCACTTCGTTGAGACGGACATGCTCGATACGGATGGCGGCGACGTTGGCCATGACCGTGAGCAGATTGAGATCCTCGCGCGAGAATTCGCGGATCAGGTGGGGCTGGTCGACATAAATGAGCCCGATCACGCGGTCGTTGGTCTGCAAGGGGACCGCGATCATGCTGCGGACCTTCTGCTCGACGATGCTCATCTGGGCCTTGAGGCTGTGGTCCAGCTGGGCGTCGCGAACCAGCAAAGACTCCTTCTTTTGGATCACGCGGTCGCGGACCGTTGAGGAGATTTTGAAGCCTTCGCCGCGGGCGGCGCGCACGTGCAATTCGTTGCCCTCAATGGTCATGAGCACGCCCCGGCCGGCCATCACCGCTTCGATGGAAAGATCCATGATGACCTGAAACAGTTCCCCCAGCGGGCGATGCTCGGAAAGCTCGCGTCCGGCGCGAATTAACGCGCGCATCTGCGGGTTTCCCTGCATGACGGTGGTCTGATTCACGTCGGGGAGTTGGGGTCCGGGGGTGGCATGTCCCAGGCCGCCATGACCCAGCACTGCATCGAGATTAGCGACAACGGTGGTTGCGGTGGTCGAAAAGCTGTCTTCATTTTCGACAAACACGACGGTCTCCGGGGCGAGGCCTGCGACGTCGGCGAATTCGATAATCAGATGACCGGCGGTGATGCGGTCGCCGGAACGGAACGGAGTGGGCGCCTCCAGGCGGCGGCCGTTGAGCAGGGTTCCGTTCTTGCTGCCCAGATCCTCGACGCGCCAGTCGTTGCCGGTGCGCACCAGCGCCATGTGCTGGCGCGACAGACCCGCGTCGTCGGGATAGCATAATTCGCAGCCGGTGGAGCGGCCCAGCACGATGCGATCGCGACTCAGGGGAACGGTGATCGTCTTGCCCTCCAGATCGCGCACGACCAGTTCACGGGCGGAATTCTGGGGGGTGGGAGCCAAGCAATTAGGTTAACACCCCGGATTTAGAAGTGGGATGCTAAGGCCATGAGGTTGCGATGTGGTTTCCTGCTGGCCGCGCAGTGGGTTTGGGCGGCGTATGGATTCAGCGCCGGGTTCAATTACCAGGCGGCCAATCGGGCGCACGCCCCGGCGGCGAGATGGTTTACGGGACGCTGTGCCTGGCTACGGTCGCGGTCGAGTAGGGGTAACGACGAAAACGTTGTCGATGAGCCGCGTGGAGCCAGGCTCCGTGGAACCAAACCAGGCGGCGACGGCGATGCGGACGGGACTTTCAATGACGCCGACCGGCTCCATGAAAACGGGATCGACGATTTCGAGATACTCGACGCGGATTTCCGGATGGGTGAGTGCGGCCACGGCCTCTCGCGTGACGGCGGCGGGATCGCGGACGCCTTGCGCGATGCGCGCGGCGGCGAGTTGCAGAGCCTGATAGAGCACAGGCGCGAGCGCACGCTCGGCAGGAGTCAGGCGCTGGTTGCGTGAGCTCATCGCCAGGCCGTCCGGCTCGCGGACGGTCGCAATGCCGATAATCTCGACGGGCACGTTGAGATCCTCGACCATGCGCCGGATCACGGCCAGTTGCTGCGCGTCTTTCTCTCCGAAGTAGGCGCGGCAGGGCTGGACGATTTGAAACAGCTTCATCACCACGGTGGCCACTCCGCGAAAATGTCCGGGACGGAACTTGCCCTCAAGCTGCTCGCTGACGCGGGCCACATCGATAGACGCCTGCTGCGGCGCCGGGTACATCGCCTCGACCGATGGCGCAAAGACGATGCCCGCGCCCAGCGATTCGCACAACTGGGCGTCGGTATCGAGAGTGCGCGGATATTTGGCGAAATCGCCGGGATCGTTGAATTGAGACGGATTCACGAAGATGCTGACCACCGTAGAATCCGTCTCGCGCACCGAGGTTTCGATCAGCCGTGCGTGGCCCGCGTGGAGTGCGCCCATGGTGGGGACGAGACCGATCGTGCCCTGGCGGCGCTGGGTGGAGAGCGCCTGGCGCAGCTCTCGAACGGACCGCAGAACCTGCATTGCTTACGACGCCACGCTCTTGATCGCGGCCCCCTTGACGTCGGTGGCATAGCGCTTGGCGGCGGCGACGATCTCATCTCCGATCTGCGCATAACGCTTGGCGAAGGAAGGGGCGGAATCGCCGGTGATGCCCAGCGCGTCGTAGCAGACCAGTACCTGGCCGTCGCAGGAGGGACCCGCGCCGATGCCGATGGTGGGAACGCTTAGCTCCGCGGAAACCGTCCGAGCCAGCTCCTCCGGAATGGATTCGAGCACGATCGCGAACACGCCGGCCTGTTCCAACGCCTGGGCGTCTTCAGCGAGCCTGTGCGCGCCTTCCGTCGACTTGGCTTGCTGGCGGAAGCCGCCCACCTGGTTCACGGATTGCGGATTCAAGCCCAGGTGGCCCATCACCGGAATGCCCACCTCCACCAGCCGCGCGACGGTCTCGGCGACGGGATGCCCGCCCTCGATTTTGACGGCATTCGCGCCGCCTTCCTGAATCAGGCGTCCGGCGTTGCGGATGGTTTCGGGAATGGTGACGCGATAGGTCAGGAACGGCATGTCGGCGACGACCAATGCCCGGCTGGCTCCGCGGCTGACTGCCTTGGTGTGGTGAACCATATCGTCCAGCGTCACCGGCAGAGTATTGCTATAGCCCAGCAGCACCATACCCAGCGAATCGCCGACGAGGAGGACGTCGATGCCGGCCTGCTCCAGCAGGCGCGCCATCAGGGCGTCGTAGGCGGTCAGCATGGCGATCTTTTCGCCGCGCTGCTTCATTTCTTTCAAATGCGACGGCCACACTTTTTTCACGGTGTTTTTCACTTCGTTCATGATTCTGTGCTCAGTAGCGATTCGATTCGCGCGCGATCGATTCCGGGCGATTTCCGCCGCGCGATCCCGAGTGTATGCAGCCCGGCTTGGCGATACAACTGTCGCACGGATTCCGGCGCCCTGTCGAGGGTGCCCAAGGTGTCGAGGGTGCCCAAGGTGTCGAGCGCGCGCAGGTGGGCGGCGACGGTTCGCTCATCCCCGCGCTCGATCGGCCCGGTCAGGGCGTGGACCGGTCCTGCGCTGAGGGAATTCTCGACGCTGGCGCGGACCAGAGGGGCGAGGGCCCGTAATGCCGGCTCCTGCGGAACGCCGGCGAGTCCCATTAAGCTGACGGCTGCGTCAATCATCGCGACGATGTAGTTGCTGGCCATCACCGCGGCAGCGTGATAGAAAGGACGGCTCTCGGACGCAATGGTCAAGGCGCGGCCATCGAGCAGGCGAACGATCTCCAAGGCCCATTCCGCCGCTGCGCCTGAGCCGGGCGTGATTCCAGGCGTTATTCCAAACGTCGAGCCAGGAAGGTCGGCGACTCCCTGCTCGGGGGTGGTGATGGTTTGAAGGGGATGCAGCGTCGCGCAGGACGCGCCCCGGTTCTCGAGCTCGGCTAAAGCCTCCGGCCCGCGCGACCCGCACGTATGCAGAGCGATTCGGATCGGGTGCGGCGCGGCAGCCAGAATGTGCGCCACATTCTCCAGGGCGTCGTCGGGGACGCAGATCAGAATGCGGACGGCGTGGCTGGGCAGATCGGAGTAGGCAACCGGATGCACGTCCTTATGGATGAACGCCGCGGCCGATGCGGTTCGCGCAGGATCGCGGCCGGCGATGGCGGCAACGGGCTGGCCGCGATCATGGAGAAGCCGTCCCAGGGCTTGGCCCAGCCGTCCGGCCCCCGCAATTCCGATTCTGTCCATTTGGGTGTGACTCAGCGTAATTTGACTCTAGCAAAAGCCCGCTTGACGCGGCCGCCGGGTTTACCTGACAATGATTCTTTCGGGTTACAGCGGCAAATCTAAAGCAGAGAGAGAAGCCTTGTTGCGAACTCATCGATTTATCATCCGTTTCCTGGTTGTTTCACTGGTTACCGGCGCGGCGTCGAGCGTAGCGCTGGCGGTGGCTCCGGTCAAGAAGAAGATTTCGGGCAAACGAGCGCCCAGGAAGATTGCGCTGCGGCATGTGGCCTTAGCGGCCGCGGCGAGTCCGGCGAAAGCTCCGGCCAAGCCGGCTGGACATTGGCGCGCACCCAACTACGCCGACTCGACCGCTGGCGACATCGCCACGGGAGAAAATCCCATCGCCCGTCAGGCGGCCGTGCAGGCGCTGGGCAAGCTCAACGGCGCCATCGTCGTCTCCGATCCGGAAACCGGACGGATTCTGTCGATGGTGAATCAAAAACTGGCGTTGAAGAGCGGATTCCAGCCGTGCTCCACCATCAAGGTTCCAGTGGCGCTGGCGGCGCTGAGCGAAATGGTGGTCGATCGCAACACGCAGATCCGCCTGTATGGCAAAACCAGCATCGGGTTGACCGAAGCGTTGGCGAAATCGAGCAACCAATATTTCGCCAGTTTGGGCGAAAAGCTCGGGTTTGAGCGGGTCAGCTACTATGCCCGCTTGTTCGGGCTGGGAGAGAAGGCCGGTTTGGATATTGACGCGGAGGAGCCGGGCATCCTCCCGGCCGCGACTCCCAAGAGCGGGATGGGCATGATGACCAGCTTCGGCGACGGCATTACGCTGACGCCGCTGGAGTTCGCGGGGCTGCTGGGAGCGGTGGCGAACGGCGGCACGCTGTACTATCTGCAATATCCCAAGACCCAGCAGGAGGCGGAAACGCTGGAGCCTCGGATCAAGCGGCGTCTGGAGATCGCCGACGTGATCCCGGAGATCAAGCCGGGCATGATGGGCGCGGTGGAGTACGGAACGGCGCGGCGCATCGGCTTCGACCCCAATGAGCCTATCTATGGCAAGACCGGCACGTGCACGGATACGCGCACGCCGACGCATTTGGGCTGGTTCGGGTCGTTCACGGAGACCAACGGGCAGAAGGTCGTGGTGGTGGTGCTGCTGACGGGCGGGAGCGTGGTCAGCGGTCCGGCGGCCGCGGGTGTGGCGGGCCAAGTCTACAAGAACCTCGAAGCGGCGAACTATTTCGCTGAAAGCCACGCGGGTTCGGGGAGTTCCCCGGCGTCCAACGGGTTGACGAATTTTGTGCTATCCAACGCGCTCAAGCCGTGATATCATGTGACCCATGCGTACTCTCGTACCCCTGTTCATTGCTACCGCTGTATCTCTCGCAAGTTTTACGCTCTTTGCCCAAGGCCCTCCGGGTGGCGGCAAAGGTGGCCCCAAGGCTCCGCCGAAGAATCTGAAGGTTCTCACGCCCGAAAACTACATGACCTACATGAGAACCTTTCCGGCAGCGTTGGGCGTGGCCGATAAGGGTGGCTGCAATTTCTGCCACGAGGCGGATCGTTCCAGCGATGCCAAGCCGGAGAAGGTGAAGGCCCGCATGATGATCCAGATGGTGATGGACATCAACAAGCAGTTCGGCGACGGCAAGGATCACGTGACGTGCTACACCTGCCATCGCGGCAGCACTGAGCCGTTGACCGCGCCGCCGCAGTAAGGGGCCGGTACCGGAGTTCCGGCGCCCACCCTCTCGAATGGCATTCGACGGGCTTCGTGTCCTTTCGCTCGAAAGCCGCAGATCGGCGGAGATCGAGCGCTTGATCCGAGGTCAGGGCGGGGTGCCGTTTGTCGCACCCTCCATGCGGGAAGTCCCGCTGGCGGAAAATCCTCAAGCCTTTGAATTCGCCGCCCGGTTATTTCAACCGGGCAGCGATTTCGATATGGTGATCTTCTTAACCGGCGTCGGCGCGCGCCTGCTGAACCAGATTCTCGAAACGCGCTATCCTCCCGCAGCCTTTATCGATGCCTTGCGCCGCGTGGCCGTGGTGGTGCGTGGATCGAAGCCCGCGGCCGTGATGCGCGAATGGGGCGTCCCGGTGGCCGTCTCGGTGCCTGAGCCCAACACCTGGCGCGAGGTTCTTGCCGCAACCGAGACCCGTCCGGAGCGCAGGATCGCGATTCAGGAATACGGGCGCTCCAGCCTGGAGTTGCTGGAGGGTCTGCGCGGGCGAGGCGCGGAAGTCACCACGGTTCCCGTGTATCAATGGGATCTGCCTTTGGACCTGGAGCCTTTGCGCGAGGCTGTTCGCCGAATTTCCGCAGGCGAGTTCGACGTGCTGCTGCTGACGACATCGGTGCAGGTGGCGCATCTGCTGCGGATCGCGAGCGAGTTGGGGGTGGAGCAAGAGGTGCGGGGCACGCTGCGGAGGATGGTCATCGCGTCGGTAGGCCCGACCACCAGCGAAACGCTGCGCGAGCATGGGATCGAGCCGGATCTTGAGCCGTCGCATCCCAAGATGGGCTTCCTGGTAAACGAGACCGCGGCGCGGGCCGGGCAGGTTCTACACTCAAAGCAATGAAGCAGGCAAAGCCGTGAAAAAGGACAGCGACGATAACGTCTGGCTTGTGGTCGGACGCTATCTCGCCCTTTTGAGCATGGTGCCGGCGGCGATTTTTGTCGGCTATGCGATCGGCGCAGGACTGGACTATCTGTTTTCGACGCGTTTCCTGAAGATTGTCTTCGTGGTGGTGGGAACGGCGGCGGGGTTCGTGCCGATCTTCCGGGAGCTAAGCCGCAGTGAGTGATCCGGGCATCGATCCGAGCGGGCGGCGGATGCTGAATCGCATGACGCTGTTCGGCGCGGCTGTGGGAATCGTGGGAGCCTTGGCGCTGCTGGCGATGCGAGGGCCGCGCTGGGGCGGTGGTTTCCTGGTGGGCGCGGTCTTTTCGCTGCTCGGCCTGGAGTGGTGGAAGGCGATTGGACGAGGGCTGGGAAGCTCCGCGAAGGGGTCGATTCTGGGCTCGGCCGCGCTCCTGATCCTGCGGCTCCCTGTGGTCGCCCTGGCGGTCTATGTTATCATCAGAATTTCCGGGATTGCTTCAGGGGCTGTAATGGCGGGTTTGCTCGTATCCACAGCCGGGATTGTTTTGGAAGTCCTCTACGAAGCGGTGTCCCAGAAGTTCTAAATTATGGAGCATGAACTGGGGCTGACAGCCCTGTTTAACGACCACCTGGCAGGGCTCGGAAACGCCATTCTGAGCGCGGTGGGTATGACTGCCGAACACCCCGCGAGGCCGTGGGAAAACTGGCTCGTGATGGAGATCCTGGTTGTGGCGATTCTAGTGGTGCTGGTGACGGTATTGCGCACGCAGCTTTCCGCGGAAAATCCGGGCAAGATCCAGCACCTGTTCGAAGCGATGTATGGGTTCCTGGAGCATCAGGCTCACGAAGTCGGGATTGAGCACCCCGAAAAATACATGAACTATTTCGGAACCCTCTTCATCTTCCTGCTGGCCATGAATCTGATCGGGGCGTTTCCAGCGTTCGAATCCCCGACCATCACGGTCGCGGTGCCTGCGGGATTAGCGGTCTGCACATTCCTGTATTACAACGGCATGGGTTTCGCCGCACAGGGCATCGGATATCTCAAACACTTCGCGGGACCGCTGTGGTACATGGCGTGGCTGATGATCCCGATTGAGATTATCAGCCATTTGGCTCGTCCGCTTTCGCTGACGGTTCGTCTTTACGGCAACATGTTCGGGGGCGAACAGGTGACGGGAGCATTCCTCGAGTCTTGCCCACCTGGTGATTCCGGTGATTTTCATGGGTTTGCACGTGTTTGTCGGATTGTTGCAGACCTACGTGTTTACTTTGCTGACCATGATCTACGTGAGCATGGCGACAGCGCACGATCATTAAACGGTTTATATTTTGATACGGGCATTATCGCGCCGAGTGTGAGCCGCCGGCCCCCCAGGACCGGTTGGAACCACCTCCTCGGCGTAATTTCATAACGAGAGGAAAGTAGAAGCATGCGTGGAAAGAAGATGTTGTTGCTGCTGTTTTTGCTGGCGGCGCTTCCGATGTTCGCCCAGACTCCGGGCGGTTCGGGGATCAGCGCCGGCGAACTGAAGTTTTTGGGCGGAGCCATCGGAATGGGCATCGCCAGCGGCCTCTGCGGCATTGGCCAGGGAAGGGCGGCCGCCGCGGCGGCGGAAGCCACGGCTCGCAATCCCGGAGCCCGCGGACCCGGTTCTGATCGTCATGATTCTTGGTCTGGCGCTGATCGAATCGCTGGCCATTTACACTCTGGTCGTCGTTCTTAAGGGTTAGTTAAGCCGCAAACCCGGGAGGGCGCGCAGTCGCCCGTCCCTTTCCCTCATGAAGCTGCACGGAATTTTCCCTCCCATCGCCACGCCGTTCGATCATAAAGGCGATCTCTACCGCGTCAAAGTCCAGCACAACGTCGAGAAGTGGAACAAGACGCCGCTGGCCGGCTACGCGGTGTGCGGATCGACCGGCGAGAGCGTGTATCTGACCACCGAAGAAAAAATCAAGATGTGGGAGTGGGTGGCGGAGTACGCCGATTCCTCGAAATTCCTGATCGCCGGCACGGGCGTCGAGAGTGTGCGCGAAACCGTGGCGCTGACCAATCAGGCCGCTGAGCTGGGCTACAAAGTGGCCATGGTGCGCACGCCGCACTACTACAAGAATCTGGTGAACCGCTGCGACGCGCAGATGCTGTACTTCCGCGCCGTCGCCGATCAGGCCAGGATCCCGGTGCATGATCTACAACTGGCCGCAGGCCACCGGCGTGGACATCATGCCGGAGGCCGTGGCCATGCTTTCCGAGCATCCCAACATCATCGCCATCAAGGAAAGCTCGGGCAGTCTGGAAAAAGTGATGCAGATGCTCCGCGAGACCAGGGACGGATTCCAGGTGCTGACCGGCAGCGCGCCCACGCTGGCGCCCATCCTTGCCGTGGGTTGCGTGGGCGCGGTGCTGGCGTTCGCCAACGCGGCGCCCTTTCGCGACCATCAGCATCTGGGAGGCGCACCGCACGCGCGAGCCGGCGGCGGCGCTCGACTGGCAGAATCGCATCGCGCGCGCCGCGCAACTGGTGACCACCAAGTACGGAGTTCCCGGGACTGAAATACGCGATGGATCTGAACGGCTACTACGGCGGCCCGCCGCGGCTGCCGCTGACCACGCTCAAGCCGGAGCAGCAGCGCGAAATCGAGCAGGCCTTCGACGGAATCAAAGGCTGAGCTACTGAGGAACTCGCGCAAAACGGAGCGCGGCGCGATCGGTTCCTGGATTGGTTTGGGGGTGCGCGCCGCGCCCTTTGCGCTTCAGGGCTCGGCCGCCATCGGGTCCCCCGGCGGGTCTGCGCCGATGGCGAGCAGCAGTTCAGGGTCGAGAACGCGCAGCGATCGTCCGCCAAAACGCAATTTGCCGTGCAGGCAATCCCGCTGGCGGGCGTGCACGAGCTTGGCGACGCGGTCGGCGATGAAGCCGGCCAGGCGCGCCCCGTCCGTGGTGCCGATTTCGACCACGATGATGCAGGGATTGCGGCCGTGAGTTCCGTGCGGCAGGTTCAGCCGGCCGCGCAGATCGACAACCGGCACGTCGCGGCCGCGCATGCTGGTGAATCCGCAGGTCCATTCGCCGAAACCGCGGGACAAGCTGGGCGAAGGCGTGACCGGCTCCAGTTCGTACGCGGGCAGGACCCGCGCAGGCAAGTGGCTCGTATGGCGAAGTCGTGGCGCGCGATTCGAAAGGTCAGATACTGGCCGGCGGGTGCTTGCACACCGGGCTTATCGGCGGGCGGAAGGCGACTCTGAGCCTGAGGCGATGGACATCGCCGAATATCCGCCGGGTGCCAGAGCCCTGCATCCGAATTTCGTGCTTGCGCACGTGGAGACAATGGCCGCGGTCACGGCCGAGCGGGTGCGGCTTCAGACGGGGGCGCGGTCGAACCGGGTCGGCACTGGGTTTCGTTACGCCCCGCGGCGGGCAAGCTGTTCCGGCATGCGAGATTGGACTTGCTCGAACACGGAGGCATTGCGGCGCGAGCGGAAAATTACGGCGGGGTCGGTGGCCGGCGCGGCGATCTTTTCTGCAAAAGTATTCAGGAGCGCCACTTCAGTGTCGAAGTAGTCGAAGGTCTCCAGCGGGTTCATCGAAGCCTTGGGGGAGACGAACTTGGCGGGGGTTTTCGGATCAGCGCGGAAAATCTGATGGATGTACCAGATTTGACCACCAGGGTGGAGGTAGTCGGCGAAGTACAAGGTCGCGGCTTGGTAGGTTGGCATGGCGGGGAGAAACCCCGCAAAGCTCGAATGGACCAAGATCCCGATGCCGGAGGAAGTTGAGCCCACGAGCCCGCTCTTTTCATCAACGAGCCCCCAGGCCAGGCGCTCCGGGGCGGGGGGAGTGGCATTGACGCTATCGATCTCGATGTCGCTATCGAAGAGGCGATGAACCAAGTCCACGCCGTAGCAGCCGAGATCGAGGAAGCTGCCGCCCCCGAGGGCGGGATTGTAGCGCAGGCGATGCTCCTCGGCGGCCTGGAAAATATTTCCAAGGGAGATGGATTGAAGCGTGCTCCTGAGCTGTGCGAGGTAGCGATACGCCGGCGCGAGGTAGTAAGAGAAATTCTCCATCAACACGCAGTTGTTGGCGACTGCGGCTGAGATGACGCGCTCCGCCTCGGCGACGTTCAACGCGAGCGGCTTCTCGCATAACACGTGCTTGCCGGCCTCAGCGCGCGCACGGTCCATTCGGCATGCAGCGAGTTGGGCAGCGGAATGTAGACCGCATCGACTGAGGGATGCTCCAAGAGACGATCCGCCGCTTTCCAGGAATAGCCGGAGGCGATGCCGAACTCGGTCTGGAACTGCGCCAGCCGATCGGGGTCTCTTCCGCGATGGCGGCGATGCTTTGTACGGACGCAGAATGGCGGGCAGGCGGCTTTTCTC
>CAVXWB010000198.1:0-13171 GCA_963765185.1 Bryobacterales bacterium | reverse complement strand
CTGTCCCATCTCCCTGACGCTGAAGCCGCGGGCTTCCTGTAAATACGTCGGAAACCAATCCGTGTACCAGGCCAGCGAACATTGATAGCAGGCGTACATCGCCGAAATCTCCCAGATCACGGGACTCGCCAGAATGCGGCGCCACGGCACCGCGCTGCCCACCGGTTTTCTGGGACCTCCGCTGGCCGAGTGGATCTTCTCCAACTCCGCCGCATTCACGCCGCTGTGCTGTTCCGGCGTGTCGCGGTAATAGAAATACCACACCGCCGACCACAGCAGTCCCAATCCGCCGAAGGCGACGATGGGCGTGCGCCAGCCGTAGCGCACCAGCAGGAACACCGTCACCGGTCCGGCGATCGCGCCTCCAATGCGCGATCCCGCGTGCGTGACGCCTTGCGCGAAGCCGCGTTCGTCGGGCAGGATCCAGCGGGAAAGAGAACGGGTGGCGATGGGAAACGCCCCCGCTTCACCCGCGCCGAAGATGAAGCGAATCACCAGCAGAGACGTCGCGTTCCACCCGGCCGCGGTCAGCGAAGTGAACACGCTCCACCAGCTCACGATCAGCGTAAGAGCGCGGCGCGGGCCGATCCAATCCCCCAGCCAGCCTCCGGGAACCTGGAACAGCGCGTAGCTCCAGCGGAAGATGGCGAAAATCGTTCCCATCTGCACCAGGGAGATCCCCAGTTCCTTGCGCATTTCGGGCGCGACCGTGGAAAACACGGTGCGGTCCATGTAAGTGATCATGTAGGCGGCGACGGTCAGGGCCAGCACAACGTGCCGCGCGTGCGTGGGGCGGGAGCCGGAAGGGGCAGGCATGCGAACTGAGTGATGATAGCAGACCGCGGCGCGCGAACGCCGCGGCTCTACTTGAGCGGGCGCGTCGAGGTTTTGTCTTCGGTCGGAAAATCCGAGGGCATGCGCACCGTCACCTTGCCTGTGGCGGCCCACTCCGCGCCGCGCTCCAGCATGGTCTGGAATCCCACGCAGGTCATGCCCTCCGGCGTGCGCCCCAGCAGCGTGTGAAACACGCGCCCCTTCCCGTAGGAGAGCGCCAGCAGCACGGGTTCGTCCCGGCCGGTGCCGCCTCGCGCCGCATCGGAATGCGCGGTCGCCAGCAGCACCATATTTTTCCCCGGCCCGCGAAGATCGCCCGCCAGCTTGTCGGTGGAGTGCATCCAAACCAGCGGCACTCCCTTGGTGACGGGGTGCTCGGTGTTGCGGATGGTCACCGCGAAGGGCTGATCCGGATGCGGAGCTCTGCCGGCCGGCCCGTGCGTCTCGCTATCGAACGCCATGTTGCCTTCGTGATAAAACCAGATGGGCCCGGCGCTCTGATCGCGGTTCGAGGCTCCGCTCACGCCCAGGATCAGGTTGAACTCGGTCCAGGCCGGGAAGGCCGCCTCGGCTGCGGGAAGCGCCACCAGCCCTCCGCCGGCTTGCAGATATTTGTCCAGCCCCGCAATTACGCTGAGCGGCCAGGCGTCTCCGCCATAATTCAACACCACCACTTTGTATCGATCGAACGGGGGCTGGAAGGCGGTCCCCTTGGCGGGCGTGGTGAGCACGTCCACCTGAAATACTCCGGACGCTTCCAGGATCGACTTAACGGCCGCCGTTTCGGTTTGCCATTCCGGCCCGTCGATCAGAAGCGCCCGCACCGGCGCGCCCGATAAAAGTTCCACCGCGATGGCCGCGAGCAAGGCGGCCCGGATCGCTCTCATCTCGCTCGTATCTCCGCCCCTCAGGATAGCGCAACGTCGTCAGCCTTGCCGTCAATTCGCCATGCAGGCGCGCAATGCGACGGTTCGCCGGCAAATCATCCAAGGCGGATCGGCGCGCCGCTTCGCGCAACCACAAGTCGAACGGACGCCCAGTGTTGGCGGCCGGCAAGGCAAAAGGGCCGGATCGATCACTTGGGTGTTACATGGATCAGCGCGCCGGGATTGGCGTCTTCCAGCAACCACAGCGAGCCATCCGGGCCTTCCTCCACATCGCGGATGCGATGTCCCATAGCCCAGCGCTCGGCCATTTTGGCGCCGCCATGGCCGTCGAAGATGACCCGGTTGAGCGACATTGTCCCCATGCCGCTGATGAAGCCATTGCCATTCCACTGCGGGAAGGTCTGGGTGCCGGTATAGAACATCAGATTGCCCGGCGCAACCACCGGCACCCAATAGATCACCGGCTTCGTCAGGTCAGGCCGCGTGTCTGGGCTGGGAACGGGCACACCGTCATAGTTCGGGGCTTCGCCGACCAGCGGCCAGCCGTAATTGTTGCCTTTCTCGATCAGGTTCAACTCGTCGCCGCCGCGCGGGCCATGCTCCACCTCCCACAATTCGCCGGTGGGCGAAAACGCCAAGCCATACGGGGTGCGGTGGCCCATGGTCCAGGTTTCAGCCGGAGTCAGGTTGGGGCCGGGAAAGGTATAGGTGCTGATCACCTTCGCGGTCTTGGCGGTTTCGGTGTCCGTGGGCGGATCGATCAGAGGAATGGTGGCAGCGCCGGTTTTGCCGAAGTTGGGATTGCCGGGGGCCGGTTTGCCGTCCAGCGTCAGGCGCAGGATCTTGCCTACGGGCTGGTCCGGATCCTGGGCGGGGGTGAAGCGCTGGCGGTCGCCAACCGTGAGGAACAGATACTGGCCGTCGGGCGAGAACGCGACTTGCGCGCCCGCCTGGCCTCCTTTGCCCCTGGGCATCTGACGCCACAGAACCGTGAGGCCCTGAAGTCTGGCGGTGGTGGCGGTGACGTTCAACTTGCCGCGCGCCAAAGCCAGGCCGCCGCCGTAGTCACCCGGCTCGACATAGGTGAGATAGACGTTCTGGTCGGTGGCGTAATGGGGCGAAAGGAAAACGCCCAGCATGCCGTCCTGGCCCTCCCAATAGACGGGGGGCGTACCACCCACTACCGCGATCTTCTGTCCCTGCGCGGACACCAGCCAAACGGGCCCGACCTTTTCGGTGATCAGCATGCGGCCATCCGGCAGGAAGGCTATCCGCCAGGGCAGTTCAAAGGTGCTCACCGTGGTCATGGTGAAGGGCAGGCTGGCTTCGGGCTTCTGTCCGCCCGCGTTGACCTGAGCCCACGCCGCCGCCGGCGCCAGGGTGAGTAGCAACGCCGCTTTCGCCAAGTTCATCGTCAGTTCTCCTTATTTGTCGAGCGCCCGACCTGAAGCGATCCAGCACGCTATTGTTCATCGTATCCCACCATGGGGGAGTGATGCCAAAGAGGTGAGGGCGGCGTGCGGCCGTGCATCAATATGGGATCACCCGTTCGCGTCCGTGCGCTATACTGAGCGAACAAACTTTTCTGAGGAGATCAACCATGAGCTTGCGCATCAATGACGAAGCCCCTAATTTTTCCGCGGAGACCACGCAAGGCCCTCTCCAGTTTCACGAATGGATCGGAGACGGTTGGGCCATCCTCTTTTCGCACCCGAAGGACTTTACTCCCGTGTGCACGACGGAGCTGGGCTACATGGCCGGGCTCGAACCGGAATTCGCCAAACGAAACTGCAAGATTATCGGGCTGAGCGTCGATCCCGTGAGCAGCCACAGCAAATGGAAAGCCGACATCGAGGAGACGCAGGGCCACGCCGTGAACTACCCGATGATCGGAGACCCGGAACTGAAAATCGCCAAGCTCTATGACATGCTGCCGGCCGGAGCCGGGGATACATCGGAGGGCCGCACAGCCGCAACCAATGCCACCGTGCGCACTGTGTTTGTCGTCGGACCGGACAAAAAAATCAAACTGATGCTCAGCTACCCCATGAGCACGGGACGCAACTTCGACGAGGTGCTGCGCGTCCTCGATTCCATCCAGCTTACGGCGAAGCACAAAGTTGCTACGCCGGTAAACTGGAAGCACGGCGACGAAGTGATCATCCTGCCCGCGGTGACGGAAGAAGAAGCCAGGCAGAAGTACCCGGGCGGCTGGAAGTCGCCGAAGCCGTATCTCCGGATCGTCCCGCAACCGAAGTAGGGTTCCGCGGCACCGGGTTCACCAGAGCGTTACCCTAATAGTGCGATCGAATCTATGCCGCTCACTTCTTTCGATCCCCTGGTCCGCGAATGGTTCGAGGCTCGCTTCTCCACGGCGACGGAGCCGCAGAAGCTCGGCTGGCCGGAGATCCGCGCCGGCAGCGACGTTCTGATTTCCGCGCCCACCGGCGCCGGAAAAACGCTCTCGGCATTCCTCACCGCGATTGACGATCTGGTGCGCCAGGCCCGCTTGGGCGAGCTGCCCAACCAGACCCAGGTGATCTACGTCTCGCCGCTCAAAGCCCTGAGCAACGATATTCGCAAGAACCTCGAAGGACCGCTCGAAGGCATCGCTGCGCTGGCTCGCGCGCAGGGAATTCCGCTGGCGGAAATCCGCACCGCGGTGCGCACCGGAGACACGCCCGCCTCCGAACGTCAGCGCATGCGGAAGCACGCGCCGCACATTCTGGTGACCACGCCGGAATCGCTGTTCATCCTGCTGACCGCCGCGGGACCGCGCAAAATGCTGGCTTCGGCGCGGACCTTGATCGTCGATGAGATTCACGCCGTGGCCGACGACAAGCGCGGCTCGCATCTGGCTCTGTCGATCGCCCGGCTGGAAGCCCTCACGGGAAGCCCGTTACAGAAGATCGGCCTGTCGGCCACGGTCAGTCCGATTGAGGAAGTGGCCCAGTTCCTGAGCCCCCGCGCCAAGATCGTCCAGGTTGGGCGCAAGCGCGCGCTGGATCTCGCTGTCGAAGTCCCTCGCGACGAATTAGGTGTGGTGGCCAGCACCGAGATGTGGGGCGAAATCTACGATCGCCTGGCCGCGCTCGCGCTGGAGCACCGCACCACTCTGGTCTTCGTCAACACGCGCAAGCTGTCGGAACGCGTCGCGCACAATCTGGCCGAGCGCCTGGGCAAGGACGCCGTACTGCCGCATCACGGCAGCCTCTCGCGCCGCTTGCGCCTGGAAGCCGAGGAAAAGCTGAAAAACGGCCAGCTGCGCGTGGTGGTGGCCACGGCTTCGCTGGAGCTGGGCATCGACATCGGCACCGTGGACCTGGTGTGCCAGATCGCCACGCCGAGGTCGATTGCGGTGGGGCTGCAACGCGTCGGCCGCGCCGGACATTGGGTAGGCGCTCTGCCCAAGGGCCGCTTCTTCGCCACCACTCGCGACGATTTGATCGAATGCGCCGCGCTGGTTCGCGCCATCCGCGCCGCCGATCTCGACCGGCTGGAGATCCCTCGCGCGCCTCTGGACATTCTGGCGCAGCAGATCGCCGCCGCCGCGGCCTGCGAGGATTTCGCCGAAGACGATCTCTACGCGCTGGTCCGCCGTGCCTATCCGTATCGCGACTTGAGCCGGCAGGCTTTCGAAGAGGTTCTGGAGATGCTTTCCGAAGGCATCGTCACCACGCGAGGCCGCCGCGGAGCGCTGCTGCATCGCGACGGCGTCAACCATCGCGTGCGCGCACGCCGCGGCGCCAGGCTGCTGGCCATCACCAACGGCGGCGCGATTCCCGACACCGCTCAGTACCAGGTGATCGCGCAGCCGGAGGAAACCGTCATCGGCTCGGTGGATGAAGATTTCGCGGTGGAGAGCATGGTGGGCGACGTGTTCCTGCTCGGCACCACCAGTTGGCGCATTCGCCGCGTGGAGCCGGGACGCGTGCGCGTGGAGGACGCCCACGGCGCGGCCCCTTCGATTCCCTTTTGGCGCGGCGAAGCGCCCGGCCGCACTCGTGAGCTTTCGCTCGAAGTCTCGCGTCTGCGCGAAGACATCGCGCCGCCGACGATGCCAGGGAGCCATCGCCTTGCTGGAGCGCGAATGCATGCTCGACCGCAGCGGCGCGGAGCAAGCCGCGCTCTACGTGCGCGCGGGCCACGCCGCTCTGGGCGCGCTTCCTACGCAGGACACCGTCATCGCGGAGCGTTTCTTCGACGAAGCCGGCGGCATGCAGTTCGTGCTGCACGCGCCTTTCGGCTCGCGCATCAATCGCGCCTGGGGGCTGGCGCTGCGCAAGCGTTTCTGCCGGACCTTCAATTTCGAGCTGCAAGCCGCGGCCACCGACAACGGCCTCGTGCTTTCTTTAAGCGATCAGCATTCGTTCCCGCTGGAGCTGGTCTTCAGCTTCCTCACCCCCGGCACGGTGGAGCACGTTCTGACGCAGGCCATGCTCGATTCGCCGATGTTCGGGGCGCGATGGAAGTGGAACGCCGGGCGGGCGCTCGCGGTCCCGCGTTTCGCCGGAGGACGCAAAGTCCCGCCGCCCATCCAGCGCATCCGCGCCGACGATTTACTCGCCGCGGTGTTTCCGGATCAAGTCGCGTGCGCCGAGAACCTGACCGGCGAAATCCGCATTCCGGATCATCCTCTGGTCAACGAGACCATCGACAACTGCCTGCATGAGGCCATGGACCTGGAAGGCCTGAAGGAGATCCTGGAGCGCATCGCCGAAGGCTCGCTCAAGACTCTGGCCATCGATACGCGCGAGCCCTCGCCGTTCTGTTACGAAATCCTGAACTCGAATCCCTACGCCTTCCTCGACGATGCGCCTCTTGAAGAACGCCGCACGCGCGCGGTGCAGTTGCGGCGGACGCTGGGGCCGAGGACGCGGCCGGGCTGGGAGCGCTCGACCCCGAGGCCATCGCGCAGGTGGCCGCCGAATCCTGGCCCGTGGTTCGCGATGCCGATGAGCTGCACGACGCGCTGCTCACGTTGATCCTGCTTCCGCCGGTCCCGGAATGGCGCGGCTTCTATGATGAGCTGGTTCGCACCGGGCGCGCGCGCAGCGTCGAACGTATGGGCGATCATATGGGCGAACGTCCCACCCGCGCCTTTTGGACCGCGACCGAGCGCGTCGAGCTTGCGCTCAACGCGGGAATCGAGGCCACCAGCGTCCTCAGGGGATGGATGGATTCGATCGGCCCCTCCACCGCGCGCGAGCTGGCCGGCCGCCTTGCGCTACCGTTGGACGTCGTCGAATCGGCCCTGGCGCAGCTCGAAAACGAAGGCCAGATTCTTCGCGGCAGCTTCTCCGCCCACGTCGATGCCGCTGAAATTCAATTCTGCCATCGCCGCATTCTGGCGCGCATTCATCGCATGACGCTGGGCCGCCTGCGCCGCGAGATCGAGCCCGTCACCGCCGCGCAATTCATGCAGTTCCTGTGCCGCTGGCAGCACTTGGGCCGCGGCTCCCAGCTTCACGGCGTGGACGGATTGTTCCAGGTGCTGCGCCAGCTTCAGGGCTGCGAGATTTCGGCGGCCGCGTGGGAAACTTCGGTGCTGCCCTCGCGCATCGCGTTATACGATCCGGAATGGCTGGACCGGCTGTGCCTCTCGGGTGAGATTCAATGGGGCCGGCTTTCGCCGCATCCGGCCATGGAGAGCGGCGAAGTGCGCCGGGTGCGGCCCACGCGCGTGGCTCCGGTGGCTTTTTTCCTGCGTGAAGACGCCGCGGCTCTGCTGCCGGCGGCCGCGCAGATGCCGCTGCTCTCGCACCCGGCGCGCGATATTCTCACCGCCATCGAAGCTCGCGGAGCCTTGTTCTTCGAGGAGATCCTGCGCTCCACCGGTCGCCTGGCCAGCGAGGTCGAGGACGGCTTGTGGGAACTGGTCGCCGCCGGCTTCGTCACCGCGGATGGATTCGAAAACCTGCGCGCCTTGATCGATCCCAAGCGCCGGCGCGGGGAAGGCCGCGGCCGCAGCTCCCGTCCGCGCCACGCCGCCGGCCGCTGGGCGCTCCTCGGAAGCCCGTCCGCCGAAGTGAATATCGAATTCCTGGCCACGCAGTTTCTGAACCGCTGGGGCGTGGTCTTCCGCGACCTGCTGGCGCGTGAAACGCTCGCCCCGCCATGGCGCGAGCTTCTGACCGTTTACCGCCGCATGGAGGCGCGCGGCGAGCTTCGGGAGGCCGCTTCGTCTCCGGATTCGTGGGCGAGCAGTTCGCGCGTCCCGAAGCTCTGGACCTGCTACGCCACGTGCGCCGCTCCGCTCCCTCGGGCGAGGAAATCTCGATCGCCCACACCGATCCGTTGAATCTGACCGGCGTCATTCTGCCGGGCCCGCGCACAGGAACTCTGGCGCAGGGCTCGCTGCGGCTGATCGATGGCGTTGCTCAGGAAGATGCGGTGCTCGAAAGCGCGTTCATGGCCGGCTAGCGAAATGTGGGGCCGACGCCCTCGTCCGCGCGCGACCCCCTGGTCGCGCTTTTGAGCGCAGTTGCTCAGGAAGCTCTCTTGGCGGACAGCAGCCTGCTCATCACCAGCACCACCACGACGGCCGCAGCCTCCGCCGCATAAATCGCAGTTCGGGAAGGATGGAGCGTCCGCGCCACGAAGCCGTCGGTGAGAATCATCTCCGCGCCCACTTGCCCCAGAATCGCCGCCCCCAGATACAGGATCCACGGATAGCGGCTCATCATCACCACCAGCAGATTGCTGGAGAGCACCACGAAAGGAATACTGACCGCCAGGCCGATCAGGATCAGCGCCAGGCTGCCGTGCGAGGCTCCGGCGATCGCCAGAACATTATCCGTGGACATTGTAATGTCGGCGAAAACGATGTACCCGATGGCTCGCCAGATGTGCCCCGGCGGCGCCGCTTCTTTCTCCGGCGCGTCCGCGTCGACGAAGACCTTCACCGCGATCCACAGCACGAACGCCCCGCCCACCAGCTTGATGAACTCGACGTCCAATAGCTTCACGGCGGCGAAGGTGATCCCGGCCCGCAGCGCCACCGCCGCGCCCGCGCCCAGCGCCGACCCGATGCGCCGCTGCCGCGCAGGCAGGGAGCGCACCGCCAGCGCGATCACCAGAGCGTTATCGCCGGCCAGCAGCAGATCGATCAGGACAATTTTGAAAACGTCGATGAAGAACCGGGGAGCGATGGTCACATCGACCGCCGCAATCCGGAAGAATCGTGCGCGCGTTCAATCGCCGCGAGAGGCATCTCTAACAGCGTCGCCGGGATCTGCATCAAACCGCAAGTTCGCCCGCCGCGCGCCGCGCCAGCCCTCTCAATGCGATGAGGCCTGAGGAAACCAGGAGGTTCTCACGCCTCCGCCCAGCTTGCGGGGAAGTTTTGCGCGAAGGTCGGGCCAGAATTCGTTCCAGATATTCGTGGCCAAGGCGACGCCGATCGAGACGCCGCCTCCACCGAATCCGCGGGCCATGCTGAATGATTCCGGGCGCCAGGACTGGGCGATGAACGGCATGGTGGAAGCGGACACAAACAGACTGTAGGCGGGCATGGCGGATCCGTTATCGTTGCGGACCAGAAACGTGTGAATCGCGGCGTAACGGACATGCGACAGCACGTTGCCTTGACCGGACCGAAAATAGCGCGGATCCTCATGATCGAGAGCGCGGACCCCAAACGCGATATTCTGGCGCAAAAAGCGCCGCCCGAAGTCGGAGGCGATGCGCGGCCCGATGGCTCCCGCCCGGGTCCCCATTGGTGCGGGCGATCCAAGGCGTCGTCGATCATGCCGTGGACGCCGACGGCGAACAAAGCGCCGGGACCAGCCACCTGGTCCATCGTGACCAGGTATTTCTGTACCAGCGTAAGCGGGACATCGGGCTGAGAGAGAATTGGATCCGTACTGACCGGCAGGGAGGGGACCGCAGCGGCATCGGCGTCGGCGGCATCGGTATCGGCGGCCGGGCTCGGATCGGGCAGGAGATTCGTCGATTCCTGGGCCGCCAGAATGCACCGGCTGCCCATCAGGAGCAGCACGGGCAGGCGTTGGCGCGGCACTGAACCCCTCTTTTCTGCACTCAGCCGAAGAAAGGAGTCCCAGGTTTCCGTGCGGCGACCTCAGAAAGGAATGCAGTCGGAGAATAGCATAGGCCGAGGTTGGACTCAAGGGATCGAATTGAGTCTGTCAAGGCAAAGTTGCGAAGGACATTTCTATTTGGCGTTGACAGGGGCAAAGTTGCGAAGTTGCGAAGCAAAGTTGCGAAGCAAAATGACGCCAGGCGCGGGCGGGGCCTATCGGCGTCCCGCGAGTGAGGTTGGGCCTTTGTAGATGCGGCTTCGCCGATGCCTGACAGGAAGCAAGTTGGCGGCGTCGTGGCGAACCGGTGGCGGATCCCAGAGCGTGCCCGGTCTTTCACAAAGGAGAAACGTCAAGACAACCCCGCCGCGCGAGTGCGGAAGAGGGTTCTAGCTGTAGAATAGTCCATTGCACTCCCGGTTGAGTCGCTTTCCAGTTCGGCGAATCGGGTGACCTGACATGTCGATTCTGGGGAATCGGACAGGCCAATTTAAAATGCGGCGCTCTTGCATTTCGTTAATCTTTCCGCTCGTCTGCAGCGTCGCCCCGAGCGTGCTCGCGGCCGACCGGATTTTTCCCTCCTATGCCAGCGTCAAACCGGTTTTGGATCAGGCGAGCGACCTGCTGCCCGCTGAGCTTAGAAACCCAAATGAGGCCAAGTGGAGCGCCTGGAGCCAACGCGAGGACAAAGCCATTCGAGCGCGTCTTCAGCAGGGCGATCTGGACTCCATGGTGAATCTTCTTTTATACGGGACCTCCTTCACGAGGCAGCCGCGCATCAAGGTCGAAGGCCTCACCGAGGCTTCCAAGGCCGGGACCCTGCGAGCCCGGGTGGATGATCTGGTTGCAGGTATGCGGAGTCCAGGAGACAACGAGCGTCTCATTTTTCTGAACGGTCTTCTACGAAGCCAGGGAATTGATCCGAGCGCCCCCGGCGCGACAGGCGTGTTCATCTACAACAACCTCCAGCGGGTCATTCAGCAGGTGGGAACCTTGGCGAAGCGCGCCGAGGAAGCCAAGCGCCTTGTCGAGCCTGATGTGGTTCAGCCGGATGGCGCTCCCGATCCAGCGGCGATTTTCAACTGGCGGCCGGGGCTGTTCCGCGATCGTGGGCTTTCGCTCGATACCGGCATTTTCCCTAATTTCTCCATCGAACAGGCCTTGCGCGATCTGAAGAATCGCGGTGTGCTGCGCGAAGGCCAGGTGGCTCGCGTGGCCGTGATCGGGCCCGGCCTCGACTTTATCGACAAGAACGAGGATTCCAGCTATGACTATTATCCCCAGCAGACTTTGCAACCGTTTGCGTTGTACGATTCGCTCGTCCGGCTGGGGCTGGCGAAAGCCAACGCCGTATCCATGTCGATTTTCGACATCAGCTCCCGAGTGATCGACCATATTCAGCGCGCTCGCGAACGCGCCAGGATGAACACCGGTTATGTCATCCAGTTGCCGCGCGAGGTCGCGCCTCCATGGCCGGCCGATCTCATCGCTTATTGGCGTTCGCTAGGCGACCGGGTGGGAGCCGAGGTTGCGCCGATCCGGCCGCCGCAGATCTTTCAATCGATAAACGGCGGGCAAGGCTTGGAAACGCGAGCGGTGCGAATCCGTCCGGAGGTTGTGCTTACCTGTGAGCCGGTGGATCTCAATATCGTTCTCGAACGCATTAATCTGGCCCAGGCCGACCGATTCGACCTGATGGTGGGCACCAACATCTTTATCTATTACGACGCGTTCGAGCGGTCGCTGGCGCTCGAGAACGCCGGCGCCATGCTGAAGCCTGGAGGTCTCCTGCTGACCAATGACCGGCTGCCTGAGGTTCCCGGCGGGTCGATGCGCGAGGCTGGCCTCACCGACGTGCAATACAATCACGACTCCGTGGGTTGGTATCGGAAGCGATAGCAAAAGGGACACCACGCGACGGGCAGCACTGACCAGACATGCCGCTTGCGACCCTTCGGAGGACGAAGAAGTACATTCTGCCCTCCGCGCCTTTGAAGCCTGATAACCGACAAAGGATTGATCCCGAGCGGACAGCATATTCTGAGAATCAGGTTAGATCGTGGTTCGAGTCCACGCTGGGGAGCCAGTTCCCCGAACTTAGCCGCAAAGCTTGGACGTCCTCGCGTTCGGCAAGCCTATCGCAGGCCAAAATCCTCCGCCTGGATCGCCCTAACTTGCGCCAGCAGCGCGGGCACGTCCTCCGTCGCGGTTTTCCACAATTCGTCGATATCGACGGAGTCGTAGCCGTGAATGAGGCGGTCCCGCATTCCCGCAATTTCCTTCCATGGAACCTCCGGACGCCTGCGACGTGTGGCCGGAGAGATCCGCTTCACCGCCTCGCCGATCACCGCGATCTCATAACAGCAGGCAGAGAGCAAGAGGTTGCTCCGGTCGAGATCAGAACGGCTCGCGCCCTGGACGTAGCCCGTTATCCTCAAACATGCCGCAACCAGATCGTTAAGAGTTGCAAGGTCGCTCTTCTCATCGGGCGACATAAATGGGCACGGCGTTGCCTAAGATTGCATTCCGGCGTAGAGCGTTCCCGCTTGACTCAATGGCCCGCCGGCTGATCAGGTCGACACTGCGCCCGAGCAATCCCGCGAGTTCATTCTGCATGCGCTCGTGCTCGAACAACCCCCACCTCGCGTCGGGAGAGAAAGTTACCAGGAGGTCGATATCCCGGGCGCGCGACCGGCGCGTGCGTTCCCGCGAGGCGTCGGTAAAGACGCACCCCGAGCCGTGGCGCCCGCCCTGGGTTCCGCGGAACCTTGCCGGGCGCCTCGCACAGCACCTGCTTCTTGTTGCCCGCCGCGATGTACTGCGGCCAAACCGACCCAGCTGAATGCGCCGCATTTGGCGCGTGGGAGGCTGTTGCCTCCTGGAGGTCCGCGCAAAGGCGGACGCGAAAGTATAACCGAGATTGTACCAGAAAACGGACCGATGCGGTCCAAATACCTGTCCGTGCCGTGCTTCGCCCGTTAGCGATTTCAAGGACCAAGCGTCCGGGATCTAGTGGAAGTTGCCTGCCGGCTGGAAACTTCGGGATCCGCTACATTGGGGCGATCGGCAAAACACAGTTTTCTTCGTGGGACCGCCTTCCGCAAGCGTCTTCACGCTCTCCTTCCAGGTTCTACACGATTCGCCGGCACAGACCAGGCAGGGGATAGAAAAAGCCCTGCATGACGACGCCGAGGCCAAGCAGGCACAGCGGCGCCGCGAGGGCCGCCCTGATTACACTATTCGCGCGGGGAGTTGCACGAGCCGGATGGTGAGCGGACATCCCGCCTTGAATAGTATCGCCGATTTTAACGAGGACGGGCATGCCATGGCCGAATGCTCACCTTTGTTCGCACGGGGCAACTGATGGTTCTGCTTTTCGGCTACGCTCAACCGTCCAATTTCGACGGCTTC
>CAVXWB010000197.1:0-23146 GCA_963765185.1 Bryobacterales bacterium | reverse complement strand
GAGTCTCGCTGTCCTCAAACGCTTCAAGATAAAGCTGGCTCCGTCAGCCCTGACTCTTATCGCCGTTCCCATGCCTCGCGGCGTCGCCAGGCGCACTCCGTCCGGCGACCAGAGGCTTCGGCGTCGAAGAGCGCCCGGTGGCCAAGGGCGACGTTCCGAGCCCCCGGCCCTGGCCAGGATGGATTACAAACCCTCCGATCTGGTGACCGCCGGGGGCACCACGCAGCGGCGGCTTTTATAAACGCCGGTCCGTTTACGCCGTTTCTGTATCATGAGGACGGCGCGCCTCCGAAATCGACCCTCATCTTTTCCGGGCGAGACCGGCGGCACAACTGGGGACGGCATGGCCACCGATCAGCAGCTCGGCTATGTGCTCGCCTAGGCGCAGGAGGGTTGGACCGAGAAGCGCAAGGCCGGAGTGACGTACTCCTTCGACGAGAACGGCACCAAGCTGCTGTGCTAGCGGGCCAGCGTGGATGGTCCCGGTCCGTTTTACACCTTTAGCGCGGAGGCGGGCAACGGAGTGGACGGTTCGCCGCTGGGCATCACCGAAGGGCTTCCCGCGGGCAAGCAGAATACCGGACGCGCGGGAGCCTTCGCCGGTCCGACCGCGACCGCGGGCGGCCTCGTGTTCATCGGCGCGGTCAGCGATAACCGCTTCCGGGCGTTCGATTGAAGACCGGAAAGGAGCTGTGGGTGACCAAGCTCTCCGCGACGGCCACCGCCGACCCATGACGTACATGGGCAGCAGTATGTGGCCATCGTGGCGGGCGGCTCGGTCAACGTTTTCGCGTTGCCGTAGGGCTGCGGGAGTTTAGGATAGAATCGACTAACACGCGATGTCCCTGGCCGCCGGCACAAAACTCGGCGTCTACGAGATCCTTGCGCCCATCGGCGCAGGCGGAATGGGCGAGGTCTATCGCGCGCGCGACACCAGGCTGAAGCGCGATGTGGCGCTGAAGGTTCTGCCCGAAGCCTTCGCCGACGATCCCAACCGCATGATGCGGTTTCAGCGCGAGGCGGAAGTGCTGGCATCGCTCAACCATCCCAACATCGCGCATATCTTTGGTGTCGCCGATGAGGGAAGCGCCCGCGCGCTGGCGATGGAGCTGGTCGAAGGCGAATCGCCGCGCGGCCCGATGCCATACGATGAGGCGTGGAAGGTTGCATTGCAGATTGCCGAGGCGCTCGAATACGCGCATGAGAAGGGAGTGGTCCACCGCGACCTGAAGCCCGCCAACATCAAGCTCACGCCAGATGGAGTCAAGTCAAGGCTGCTCGACTTCGGCCTCGCGAAAGCGCTAGCGAACCCGATTCGATTTCCGCCGATCCGGGCAACTCGCCGACCATCACCATGGGCGCGACGGCCGTCGGAGTGATTTTAGGAACCGCCGCGTACATGAGCCCGGAGCAGGCTCGCGGCAAAAACGTCGACCGTCGTGCGGACATCTGGGCCTTCGGCGTGGTGCTGTATGAGCTGCTCACGGGCAAGCAGTTGTTCCGGGGCGAGGACCTGACGGATATTCTGGCGAGCGTGGTGAAGGAGCATCCCGACTTGAGCGCGGCGCCGGAGCCGGCGCGGCGAGTATTGCAGGCGTGTCTCGAAAAAGATCCCAAGAAGCGATTGCAGGCGATCGGGGACGTGCAATATCTGGTGGGGGGAACGGCTGCGCCCGCGGCTGCCGCTCCGTCGCGGTCGCGGTTCAGTGCCGCAGGATGGGTAGCGGCCGCGGTGCTGGCGCTCGGCGCGATCCCGCTTGCGGTTCTTTACCGTCACAGCTCGGAAGAAGCTCCGCAAGTGCTCCGATTCACGGTGCCCCCTCCCGACCAAGGAACGTTTGGGCCGGCCGGGCTTCCTCAACTTTCGCCCGATGGACGCCACATCGCTTATGTCGCGCGCGTCCAGGGAGGACCATTTCAACTGTGGGTTCGCGACCTGGATTCTCTCATCTCGCACCTGGTGTTCAAAGAGACCGCGCGCTATCCATTCTGGTCTCCTGACAGCCGGAGCATCGGATTCTGGTCCGGAGGAAAATTGCAAAAAGTCGACGCAGCCGGCGGCCCCGCGCTGACTCTTTGCGATGCCGCGCGCCTCGTCGGAGGGACCTGGAGCCGGGAAGACGTGATTCTGTTTTCGACCGGCTCGGGGATCCAGCGTGTTTCCGCGGCCGGAGGAGGCGCGTCGCCGGTGACTACGGTCGACCCGGCCTCCGGCGAAAGGGGACATATCTTCCCGTGGTTCTTGCCGGATGGACGTCACTTCCTCTATACCGCCGATTCGAACGATGAGGAAACGACCGCGATTTACGTCGGAGATTTGCAGTCGAAGGAAGCCCCAACGCGGGTAATGCTCGCGAAATCCAACGCGGTCTTCGTTCCGCCCGGATATATTTTGTTTCTTCGCGAGCACACGTTGATGGCTCAACCCTTCGACGCCGGCAACTGCGAACTACCGGCGACGCCTTCCCCGTAGCCGAACAGGTGGACGCCAACTTGGGGCCCGACCGGGGATATTTCTCCGCGTCCCGAAACGGCGTTTTGGCGTTTATCTCCGGCGCACAGGCTCAGAATGTCCAGATGACCTGGTTTGACCGGTCCGGCAAGGCTGTGGGCACGGTGGGGCCTCCGGTTGATATGTCGTGGCCCGCGCTCTCCCCCGACGGCAAGACCGTCGCCATCGACCGCCGTGATGCACAGACCGGTTATTACGACATCTGGCTGCACGATCTGGCTCGCGGCACCGATTCTCGCTTTACGTTCAACTCCCAAGACAATCGGTTCCCAGTGTGGTCTCCCGACGGCAGGTACCTCGCATTCAATTCGAACCGCAGCGTACCTCAGGGCGTGTACAAAAAGGCCACTGGGGGCATTGGCCAGGACGAGATCGTCGATGAGAACGATCTGGCGAAACGTCCCACGGACTGGTCGCCCGATGGCCGCTTCGTGATCGAGGAAACGTACGCCGCAACGCCCAAGACCCAGGACGATATCTGGATCGCGCCGGTGTCCCCCGGAGGCGGGGGCGAGAAACCACGTCCCTACTTGCAAACCGAGTTTGTCGAGGGCGAGGCGAAGGTTTCCCCGAACGGAAAGTGGCTAGCCTACAGCTCCAACGAAACCAAGCGAAACGAAGTCTACATCATGACCTTCCCGAATTCGGGAGGGAAGTGGCAGATCTCGACCAGCGGAGGCAGAATCCCCATCTGGAGCCGCGATGGCAAACAGCTTTTTTACGTCAGCGCCGGCAACAAAATGATGGCGGTCGAGATCAAGGGGACCGGGACCAACCCGGAGCCCGGTGTTCCGCAGCCGCTCTTCGATGTGCGGTTGGGAGCAAACAATCCCAGTTTCGATGTTTCCAAAGACGGCCGCTTCCTGATCCCGACAGTGGTCGAGCAAGCCACAGCCGCGCCGATCACGGTGGTGATCAACTGGATGGCCGGGCTCAGGAAGTAGCCCGGACCGCGCCGCCCGATTGAGATTTGCTGTATACTGCCGAGGGACTCCTAAATCTTCAGGATCAGCTCTTTTATCAGGTTCAACCCAAGAGGAGGCGAATATGTTCAGGAAGTGGATGGTGGGCGCGGCGGTGGTGCTGGGCGGATTGCTCGCGACAACGTGGTTGTGGGCCGATACTCCTTCGGCGGAACTGACAGCCGCGGTGGACAAGTCGATGAAGGCGATGGATGCGACCAACGTCCATACGCTGGTCATCGCGGGCGACGGCGGCAACGGCTCGGTGGGGCAGCCGTGCAATCCGCATGACGATTGGTGGCGGCATTACGCGAACAAGGATTACGTCCGCTCCGTGGATCTCGACAAGAAGTCCTGGCGGGTGCAGTTCGTGCGCAAAGAGGGCGATCCCAAGAGCTGCGGCGGCGCAGGCACAACCAACCCGGCTCCGGATCAGGTAACCAATACCGTTACTCCCGCCATCGGGCCGACGACGGCGTGGAACACGCAGCTCGACTATATCTTTCTTCCCGAGGGCTTTCTGAAGACCGCTCTCGAAAAGAATGCCACGGTTTCGAGCGAGACCATGAAAGGCAAGAAATACACGGTCCTCACCTTCATGGGCGACAACAAGCAGCCGGTGAAGGGATACATCGATGAGATGGGCTATGTGGACCGCGTGGAGACCATGATCGCCGGGCAGGATCCCATCGGCGACGCCATCTATTTTGTCGAGTTCGACGGCTACAAGCAATACAACGGCGTGAAGTTTCCCAGCCATATTCTGGAGCGGCAAGGTCCCATCAAGAATCCGCCGAAAATCTTTGAGTTGAACGTGGTTGACGTGAGGGCGAACGAGCCCATCGATCTGACGCCTCCGGCAGGGCGCGGCGGCAGAGGCGGATTTGGCGGAGGCGCCGCGGCGGCTCGGGGCGGACCCGGTGGTAGAGGCACCTGGCGGCGGCGCACCTGGTGGCGCCAGAGGCGGGCGGCGGAGGACGCGGTCGCCGCGGTTGTCGCTGACGACGATTTGGGCGGCGGCGCATGGCTCATCACCGGCGGCTACGGCTCCGTGGTGGTCAACTTCAAGGACTACATCGTGGTCATCGAAGGGCCGCAGAATGAGGCGCGCGCCGAGGCAGATTATCGCCGAAGCCAAGAAGCTGGTTCCCGGCAAGCCCATCAAGTACGTGATCAATACCCACGCTCACTTCGACCACTCCGGCGGATTGCGGGCTTTCGTGGCCGAGGGCGCCACCATCGTCACCAGCATGGGCAACAAGGGCTACTACGAGATGCTGTTCAACAACCCCCACACCATCCCGCCCGACAAACTCTCGATGATGAATCCGCAGCCCAAGATTCAAGTGGAGTACGTGGGCGAATCCAAGAAGATGATCTCGCCCGGCGGCGACAACGAGATCGACCTCTATCACGTGCACGACAGCATGCATAACGACGCTATCTGATGGTGTATCTGCCCAAGCAGAAGGTCCTGGTGGAAGCCGACGAGTTCAACGTGCTGGAACCCTATCCCCACGGAGCCCGTGGCCAAGCCGAATCAGTATCAGGTCAACCTGCTGGCCAACATCGAACGGCTGAAGCTGAATGTGGACCGCATTATCCCGATCCACCTGCCCAACCCGGACACGCGCAAGGTTCCGCTCTGCGGAGCTGAAGCTCGCGGCGGGCAAGCCAGCCAGCTAAACTAACAGCCTGTGGCAGAAGGCAAAAACCTGGGACAGTATACTCATTTCCGCCGGACGCGAGTGTCGTCCGATGTCAATCCGCTGGTCCGGCGGAAATGAGTATACTGTCCCGGTTTTTGCGGAATTACTCTTCGAGTGCGGCAGGGGCCTGAGAATCCTGGTCGGTGGGATTGCGAAAGCGATAGCCGACCCAGGGCTCGGTCAGAATGTAGTCGGGTTTAGCGGGGTCGTTCTCGATCTTCTTGCGCAGCATGCGGACGTAGGACCGCAGGTACTCCAGCTCATTGCCGTATTCGGGGCCCCACACTGAGCGCAGCAGGCGCACGTGAGTCAACGGCGCACCTTGATTCTGCATCATGAAGGCCAGCAGATCGAACTCCTTGGGGGAAAGATGGACTTGGGTTCCGGAGCGCCACAGGATGCGGCGATGCAGATCCATGGCCAGCGAGCCGGCCTGAATCACGGGAAGCTCCTGCGTTTCGAGCGCCCGGGTGCGGCGCAACACGGCGCGCAGGCGCGCGATCAGCTCGCGCAGGCGGAAAGGCTTGGTGACGTAGTCGTCGGCGCCCGCTTCCAGCGCCTGGACCTTGTCATCCTCCTGGTCGCGCACGGTGACCATGACGATGCCCGCGCGTGGCGACAAGTCCCGCAGCCGGCGGCAGGCTTCCACGCCGCCGATGCCCGGCATATTGATATCCAATAACACCAGGTCGAAGGATTTGTGCTGCGCCACGCCCAGGGCTTCCTCGCCGCTGCGGGCTTCTTCGACGGTGAACCCGCCCGCGCTCAGCGAAGTGCGCAACACTTTGCGGAGGGACGGTTCGTCGTCGACGATCAAAACACTGCATTGCTGCGTAACCATCATGATTCAGACTCGTTCCTCGCCCTGGGGAGGGCTAGATAGAATGTAACACCTTCATTGAGCCGTTCGATGTCGAGATCAAGCAGGCCGCCGTGCGCCAGCGCGATCTTGCGCGCGACGTAGAGCCCCAGTCCCGAGCCGGTGGTGAAGCGGCGCGCATCCGCACCGCGGTAAAAACGATCGAAAATGCGACTCTGTTCGCCTGGCGGGATGGAACTGCCGCTATTGGCGACGCGGATGTAGACCATGTCGCCGGGGCATTCCATGGCGACGGTGATCTCGGAGCCGGGCAGAGAATACTTGCTGGCGTTGTCCAGCAACTGGCTCAAGGCCAGACGCAGAAGCTCCGTGTCGGCCAGGGCCTCGACCGATTCCGCCTGGTGGGTAAAAGAGAAGCGCCGGTCCGAGGGCAAGCGCTTGTATTGTTCCACCATATCGCCCACCACGCTGGTCAGGTTGGTGAACTCCATCTGCGGCCGCACGTCCTCGCGGTCGAGGCGCGCCACGCGCAGCAAGCGCGAGGTCAGGCTCCCGAGGCGGAGCGCTTCGGATTCGACGGTCTCGGCCATTTCCAACTGTTCGGCGCGCAGGGAACCGGTCTCACGGATGCCTCCGGCCGCGGCAAGAATGGTGGCCAGAGGGGTCTTGAACTCATGCGCCAACGCGTCCAGGATGGCGGACCGGTAGACTTCGGTTTGTGCCGCGGCCGCGGACTCGCTGGCTCTTTGGAAAGCGCGCGTGCGTTCTTGCGAGGCCGCTGCCAGCGATATCAGCGGACCGGCCGTGAGCTCGGGATCCTCCAGACCTTCAAATCCCATGGCGCCGGTTGTTTTTCCGCCCACGCGCAGGCACCGCACCGAGACCTGGTTGACAGGATCGTCGGAATCCTGCTCCTGAAAATAGGCCGCGCGGGTTCGCTCGGGCAAGTGGCTGCGCGATCGTCCCAACGAGTACAACTCCGCTCTGTCGGCGTCGAAGATGCACACAGCCCGCGTTCCGAACACTCCCGCGAATGGCTGGAGCAGTCTTTCGCCCACCGCCATCTCCGGCTCTAAAGCCAGAAGCTGTTGTGCGAGATGGTACAAGCGGTCTATGCGATCCTTTTGCAGCTCCGACACCCTCGCTTCCCTGCGAATCCTGGAAACCAGTTTGGTGATGACGAGCGAGGTCATCAGGAAGGAAATTAACGCGGCTACGTTCAGCGGTCCGGTGACCTCGAACGAAAACAACGGCGGTACAAAGAAGTAATCAAGGCATCCGGCAGCGAGGACGGATACAACCGCTGACGAAAAAAAATCACCCGTGAGGGATTGCAGTACGACAACTAAAAGATAGAGCGGGCTGGCGGTGCCTAAGCTGAGGCCCAGCAGCCGGAAGCCGGTGGCTGTGAGCACCGCCACGGCTGCGGCGCCGAGGAGCACTCTTCTAAACGATGGCCACACAAGGCGACTAAAGGACCGCCACGCAGGTTGTAGATCGTTTAGCGCCACCTCCATAAAGGACGGCCACCGCTCCGGGAGGCCTTCTCCATGTGAACACGCGTTCACGTATACCGCACGCTCAATCAAGACGATACCCGACGATACATCAAAAAGGCATAAAAGTAAATGCGCGTTACACGCCCGCCGTAAAGGAGTTGTGGAAGCGTGAAAGCGCCACCACAGCCAGCATTTACGGCGGGCCTGAGCAGTTCCGGGTGGTCCCGCTTGAAGAGGGCACAAGCCACGGCAAATGCAGGCCAAGTGATTGGAAGGCTGGGCCTGATGGCAGGCGGCGGTGGCACTTCTTTGCCGTGCCGTTATGAAATAGCGCTGGACGGAGTATAACCGGCGCGCGGCGGAGGTTGGCCGGCCTTGCCGCCGAATAAGTATAAGTCATTTATGTTCCGTATGTTGAACTGCCAGGGACCCAATTCTCCGGGCCATGACGGCCGGGCATTCCCCGTGAAGGGGGGCGTGAAAAAGCCCTCAGGAGCATACATGATATTTATATATAGTATCAAGGTCATACAAATTTTCTTTCATGGAATTTTTATGATTTTCATGACTTTTTTATGTGCCCCCCTGCATACTGGGTCAACAAGCAAGCAGTTGGGGGCGTCGATTCGAAACGCTGCTCAACCCACGTTGCAATAGCCCGCACCCCAGTCTGGTCAGGCTCCTAAAATACATCCCCTGAATCGTAGAGTCGGCGGACCTGGTTAGAGGCCCCGGCTACAACTCAACAAGGAAGGAAAACAGATATGCGTACCAACATGCGTACGAACAGGCGAAGTGTGCTCATTGCCGGGTTGCTAGCGGGACTGGCCAGCCAAGTCGGACTCCAGACCGCGAAAGCGCAACAGGCCCCCGAATCAACGCCGGCTGCGGCGTCGAAAGAGAATAGCGACACGGTACCCGGAACTACCACTGCCGCGCCAACACCGGACGCTCCGGATCCTCAAGCGGCAGCCGCGCCGGCGGCTCCGCAAGCAGCGCCTCCGCCCGCAGCACCTCCGCCGGTCGATCTGGACACTCCCTTCGCGTTCGGCGACTTTACCTGGATGATGGCCAATCCCCGCAACCACGACGAGGTCCTGGATGGAAAGTATTTTTCGGGTGAGTTCAGAGTCGATACCAATTACATGTACGACTACAACCACCCCATCGATCATACTCTCGATGAAACCACGGAGGGCGAGCGAACGGGAGAATTTGTGATTCAGGCTCTGGGCGCCGGCGGCGACTTTCACGCCGGCAACATGCAGGGCCGCATCCTGACCCAGTTCGGCGCCGTTTCAACCGCCGTTCCGCGCAATGACGCCAGCTACAGCGTGGGCCAATGGGACCTTGCCGACGCTTACCGGTACCTGACCGAGATGTACGCCGGCTACCACATAAACGTGCAGCACGGCCTCAACCTTCAGGTGGGCGATTTCCTGTCCTTCATCGGCCTGTTCAGTTATTACAGCTTCGATAACTGGATGTACCAGCCGTCCTACGTGTCGTCGAACACGCCGTGGTTCTTCGTAGGAATGCGCGCGCAATATTTTCCCACCAACAAGCTGAAGTTCGAGCCCTGGCTCATCAACGGCTGGCAGAGTTATGCCAAGTACAACGGCAGAGAGTCCCTGGGAGGCCAGATTCTGTGGCGGCCCACGGAGGACACCGACTTCGTGTGGAACACCTACACACTCGGACGCGACACTTTGGGCAACGACAATCGGTCGCGGTATCACGCGGACTGGAGCCAGGAGTGGAAGTACTACAAAAATCCAAATAAGACGCTGAATATGATTGCGATGACCGCCACGGAGGACTTCGGTTGCGAAACCGGCGGCAAAGCGGTGCCCAGCGAGGCTGTGGTGTGTACGCACGGCGGCGTAAACGGCCGGCCGCCCGCGCAAAACTTCACCGGCATCATGGTTTATAACCGGTGGTGGTTTGGAAATAAGTTCGCAGCTGAAATCGGCGGCGGCGTATTCAATAACCCCGGGCGTTATCTGGCGCTCCTCCCGCCGATCGACGGCGCGAACGCCACCAGCGGTACGCCGTATTTCACGGAGAACCCGGGCCAGCCGCTCAAGGCCTACGATTTCCAGATCGGCGCCGACTATTTCCCCAGCCAGTGGGTGACGTGGCACGTCGAGTTTACGCAGCGCGGTTCCCAGCAGGCGATTTTCAACGGTCCCGGTGGGATGACGCCTCCCGGCGGCAACAACGGCTTGCCGCAATATTACACGTGCAATGACGGCTCGTCGGCTGGAACCGCGACGCTGTCGAAGGGCCTGTGCGGGAATGACGGCGGCGTCTGGTACCCGGATATGGTCAAGCAGGAGCGCCGCTGGATTTTCGCCCTCATGGTGAAGTTGTAAGGGCGATGGTAAAGTTGTAGTTTGAGCAGTTTTTTCAAACCCCATGGCCGAGCCCCCAAAAGGAGCTTGGCCATGGGCCTTTTTTGTAAGGAGGCTATCACGTCCATGAAGACACTTCTGAAATCCCTGGTTTTTCCGTTCTCCGCTTTTCTGCTGCTGGCGGCGCCTCCGATTTGGAAGAGTAAGCAGATCGAGCAGTGGAGCGAACAGGATGCCAAGCTGATCCTCACCGACTCGCCGTGGGTCAAGAAGATGACTCCGGCTATGATGCCTGCGCTCAACGAGGATCAACGCCGGCAGGGCGGCCAGATGGGAGGCGGCGACGGTATCGGGATGGAAGCCTTTACGCCGGCGACTCTTACGGGTGTGGGGGCGACGCCGTCGTCGACGGCGGGAAAGCGCAGGCCTACCCACATTGCGGTGGTGGAGATCCGCTGGGAAAGCGCCCGCGCGGTGCGCGCGGCGGAAGAAAAAGCCCATGAAGAGGACCCGCCGGCGCTGGCGGACGGCAGCTATGAGGTGGCGATCTACGATGTTCGAGGCGTCGACGTCAATGAGACAGCTTTGCCGTTCCAGCTGAAGAAGGACGCCTTCCTGAAGATCGAAGGCAAGAAGGATCTCCGCGCTTCCCGCGTGGATCTGCTGCCTCAAGAGGGTGGGCTCGCCACCATCGTTTTTGTGTTCCCGCGATCCGAGGAGATAACCCCCGAAGACAAGCGCATAACTTTTTTATGCCATATCGGGCGGCTATCGGTGGCGCAATACTTCTACACGCAGGAGATGATGCTCCAGGGCAAACTTCGAGCTTTAGGCGCAAGCCTTGTCGATACTTCATGTTCCCGAAGGGCTGGGAACATTTACGCCACCTCGTACATTCACGATATTTACATATAGTATAAAGGTCATACAAACTTTCTTTCATACAACTACCGGTAATTTTATGACTTTTTGATACGCCTCCGGCCATACTGAGTAATCAAGTGGGCAATCGGGGGGCGTAGATTTTGGGCCGCCGCCAAATCCCCCGTCGTACAAGCCCGGACCCCAGTCTGGTCAGGCTCCTGATCATCCCCTGAACCGCAACGTTTGCGGACCGTTTCAAAAGCCGGCTACAACTCCATCAAACCAGGAAGGAAGCGGATATGCGTAACGGACAGGCGAAGTGTTCTCATTGCCGGGTTGGCAGCGCTCGATCTTAAATGAGGATTTTACTGCTGGTCTTTGCAGCCGGGAGCTTGGGCCTGTTGGGGGTGGCTCAAGGGGTTCCGAATACAGCGCCGAGCGCGTCCTCGGAAGCGGAGGCTTCCGCCCAGGATAGCGCGCTGCTGGCGGAGAATACACCCGCGACACCGGCATCTTCCGTAGTCACTCCGGCGGCGGCTGCGGCGACGCCCAGCAGCCCTCCCGTAGCAGGCCCGGGCCCGGCGCCGGTTGCCGCGCCATCCAATTCCCAACCGGCCGATCCCCAACCGCTTACGGGCAATTTCTTCTCCCGGCTCTACAAGGCCTACGCGAATGACTGGACCACGACGTCGACCGATACCGGCCCGGCGCCCGCGTTCCGAGGCTATCCTGCACCAGAGTCCGACCCGCCGTTTCCGTTCACGGTGTGGCCGTACGGCGGAAGCCCGGTCATCGGGCAGCCGTTTTCGCAGTCCTCGCCCCTGATGGAGGCGATCTGGAGCGGGTCAAACGGCGACTGGTGGAAAAAGAGCGGCATTCAGATTTACGGATGGCTCAACGGCGGAGCCAACGCCAGCACCTCAAAGGGGGGCGGATATTCGAATTACCCCGCCACCTATGCCGAGCGCGGAAACGACTTCCAGCTGGACCAGGAGGTCTTGTACATCGAGCGCCAGCCGGACACGGTGCAGACCGACCATATCGATTGGGGTTTCCGGATTTCCCCGATCTATGGACTGGATTACCGCTTCACTACTTCCAAGGGCATTTTCAGCAACCAGCTTCTGGGTAAGAACCAAGAGAACGGCTTCGACATTCCCATGGCCTATTTCGATCTGTACATTCCTCAAGTGGCCGAGGGGATGAACATTCGCGTGGGCCGGTACATCTCACTGCCGGACATCGAAGCGCAGCTTGCGCCCAACAACTACACCTACAGCCATTCGCTTACCTACACCTTCGACTGCTACACGCAGAGCGGTGTGAACACCACGACGATGCTGAACAAGCACTGGCTGTTTCAGATCGGGCTGTCGGCCGGCTGCGATGACGCCATATGGACCAAGGACGCGCAGGCGACGGTCAACACTTGTCTGGGTTACTATACCCACGGCGGCGGCGACAATATCTACGCCTGCGCCAACTCGATCAACGATAATAAATACGCCTACAACAATTTGGCCGCTTATTACTTGACTTGGTATCACAAGTTCAATGAGCGCTGGCACACCGACACGGAAAGCTGGTACCAATACGAACGAGACACTCCCAACGTCAACAACCCGGCCGGGCAAAAGCTGCTGGAGAACGGCGCCAACGGGGCGTACTGCCCGCGCCAGTTCGACGTCACCTGCTACGCGCCGGAATGGTCGATCCTCAATTATGTTGTGGACAAGCTGGGACCCAAGGATTACCTGACCTTTCGCGCCGAATTCTTCGACGATCTGGCAGGACAGCGCACGGGCTTTAAGACTCGCTACAACGAGGAACTGATCGGCTGGGGCCACTGGGTGGGAAGCACGGTGCTGTTCCGGCCGGAGCTGCGCTTCGATCACGCCTTCGATGCGCATGCCTATGATAACGGAACCAGGCAGACGCAGCTTATGTTCGCCTGCGACGCGATTTTCTTTTTCTAGAGAAGGCTGTTGAAAAACCCCAAGGTAAAATTGGCCGCTGATGAACACGGATGAACGCCGATTGAAAACAAGAACCTTGCGCCCGTCGCGAGGCGGACGGTGGCGTCAGAGCTCCGGTTTCCCTTGGAGCTGCATTTCATCCGGGAAGAAGAACTGGGACACCCACAACCGTCCGATTTGGGCCATGAACCGGACGTTGGAATCTTTTGCGGTAATTTGGGCGGAACGGGGGAACAGGTAGACCACGGTGACCAGTCCGTTGTCGTGAAACAGGGTCTTCACACGCGAGGGCTTCACATCCTTCTTCTTGCTGCGCTCCAGAAACGCATCGCCCCTCAGCTCCCCCGCCAGGTTCCAACGAAAAGGCGGAGGGATGTTATAGACGGAAATGGCGTAATAATCCCCATCCCAGACTGGGGCTTCGACCTCGCCGGCCTTCCTTTCCGCGGCGCGGACCGGAAGAGCGCTTTCCCACCGGACCACCACGCTCCCGAGCTCAGGCCGAGGATGGCGGGCGTACTCCATCCCCACCTCGGTATTTCCGCCGCCAAACAGGTCACCGAAGGCGGACAGGTCGAGCCAGAACAGCCCGACGTACGGAGGGACGCCGACCGACATGTTTCCGCCATCCCGGCGCTCAAACTTACTCAGGTCGCGGACCCGCTCCAGCTTGACGCTCTTGACCCAGGGCGAGTCGGCAAGGACCTGTTTCGCATCTTGATCGTCCCATTGCGGAATCGTCTTTTCCTTCCAGGACGGGTCCTCTGCAAACAGGAGGAAAGCGGAAACGCTAGCAAGCAGGCATAGCCTCCGGATCAGGCGCATAAGCTCTTTGACCTCCTGGGACAAATATCGAGCTGAGGCGAATGGATCGGCAGGGATCGGCTAGATCAGCTTAACAAGGCCTAACAAAAATGTCTACGGTTTTTTCGCGACTTTGGATGCGTGCGCGGCTTACCAGAAGAACACATTTAGCGCGGCGAACACCACGCCGATGACCGCGGCCCAAAACAGCGGCCGCTGGATCAGCGGAACGGAATCTTCGCGAGGGATCTCGGTGCAGCCGTAGACCAGCCCCACCAACTCCGCTTCGGGTTTCGGCCGGCTCATGTAGCTGACCACGACGGTCACAATCACGCAGACGATCCATGACCATAAGGCTCGGTACATATTCTCGGCCATGTCCTTGGCGTGCGAGGAAAGCGCCACGATGGACAGCGCCGAAGGATCGGCCTTCACCCATGCCCACATGCCGATGGAGGAAACCGTCCCGGCCAGCAATCCCCAGAATCCGCCCGCGGGGGAGGCGCGCTTCCACAACATGCCCAGGATCACGGTGCCGAACAAGGGCGCGATGAAGAAGCTGAACAGAGCCTGCACGTAGTCCATGATGCTCTGGAACTGCATCACCAGATACGCGGTGCCGATGCTGATCAGCACCCCGACCACGGTGCACCAGCGTCCCATGCTGACGTAATGCGCGTCGGCCGCGTCGCGGTTCATGAAGGCGCGGTAGATATCGTAGGTCCACACCGTGGCGAAGGCGCTGACGTTGCCCGCCATGCCGGACATGAATCCGGCGATCAGCGCGGTGATGCCCAGGCCCAGCAGCCCCGGCCCGCAATAGCGCGCGAGCATCAGCGGGAGCACTTCGTTATAGCTGTGGCCTCCTGTGGCGACGGCTTGCGCCTCACCCGTGAGCTTGACCGGCAGCACCGCCAGGGCCAGCAACCCGGGCAGAATCACGATGAACGGCACCATCATCTTGAATCCCGCTCCGATGACCGGAGCCATCTTGGCCGAGCGCAAATCCTTGGCGGCGAGAATCCGCTGCACCACCAGAAAATCGGTGGTCCAGTAGCCGAAGGAGATGATCGCGCCCAATCCCAGCACGATGCCGGTCCAGTGAATCCCCATGGGGTTATCTTGAAACGACCCGAGAGTGCTCCACAGGTGCGTGTAATCCTGCCCGGCGTACTCGCGCGCGATGCGGGCTTTCAGCGCGGACCATCCGCCGGTTTCGATCAGGCCCAGAATCGGAATGACCAGCGCGCCCAGCCAGATCAGCATGAACTGCAAAACTTCATTGAAGATGGCCGACCGCAGACCTCCCAGAGCCACGTACACAGCCACCGTCAGCGAGGAGGCCCAGATGCTGAAGTGAATGTCCCAGCCCAGCACGACCTTGAGCACGATGGCCATCGAATACATATTGATGCCGCTCATCAATACGGTCATGAATCCGAACGAGACCGCGGACAGCCCTCGGGTGGCTTCGCTGAAGCGCAATTTCAGATAGCCCGGCACCGAGTGGGTCTTCGAAATGTAGTAAAACGGCATCATCACCAGGCCCAGAAACAGCATCGCGGGAATCGCGCCGATCCAATACCAGTGCGTCGCCAGGATTCCGTATTGGTAGGCAGCGGCGGCCCAGCCCATCAGCTCCAGCGCGCCCAGGTTGGCGGAAACGAAACTCAAGCCCGCGATCCAGGCGGTCATCTCGCGCCCGGCCAGAAAGAATCCTTCCCCGGTGTCGGCTTGGCCTTTTAAATAAAAACCGATCGCCAGGACGGCGATGAAGTAAATGACGATGATGGCGATGTCGACCCCGCTCAGGGTCAGAAGGGTGTTGGTGGCGGCGGCCATGGGCTAACGGAGTTTATCATAGTAGGTATGAGGGGATGGTGCGCTGTGCTGTGGCGCACGCATTTGCGGTGTTCGGACCCGAAGCAGGCCGGGGTGCAACCAGATCTCAAGTTTCTCGAACCGCAGCCTTGCGCTTCGTACAGACCAACGAGGAAAGAGAAAGCCTCGACGTCGTCGAACTCCAGCCGATATCGGATGCCGAGGGAACCTCCGAATTTGGCGATCAACCGGGCGTGAACGGCGACCACTTCATCGACCGTGGGATAAACGGTCACTGAGCCAGACGTCGGAGTAGTTCGGGATGCTGATCGATGAGCTCGTCAACAGCCGCCAGAAACGGGGATGACGGGGACGGTCCCTTGCGCTTCAGAAACTCGACAAACTGCTTGACGGATTCCTGTTCCTCCGGCGTCAGGGAGCGGATTGTTTCGGCAAGGTCCTCAGCGGCCATGATTGCCTTCCATCCTGTCGCGTACCCGGCGAATCAGGGCTGGCACCGCGGCGCACTCGACCTTTTGCCGGCAGCGTCGCCGCCCATGGACGCTGACAAGTTCCCAGAACCCGTTTCGAGCCAACTGGCGAGATGGTCCGCGCCAACGAGATGGTCCGCGCCAAAACGTGGCTTCCGGATGCCCGCCAACCTATTTCAGGATTTGCATTTTCCCTGTTGACTTTCAGCTTAAGATACTTTAGCATTGTCCAAGATAGCCTAAGATATGACAGATGCCGACTTGGCGGCCTCATTTGCGATCTTTGCCGCAAAGCAGCACGGCTCCAATGAGGTCACGCCAGACCACATCTTGCTCGGTTGCCTCCGAGCGGTCTCGCGATTCGGTATTGCGAGGCTCGGGCCGTGGAGCCTGGATCTGGAGACGCTCGGCATCGATTGGGTCCGCCAGCCCGACGGCCCGCGCCCCAAGGTCGCTTATTCGCAGCGGGCTGTGGATCTGTTTGACCGCGCAGCGCTGATCGCGAAATCGGCCGCGGACACTGGCGTTAGCGTGAACCATCTGCTCGCAGCGTTCGCTGCCGAAGAGGGCGGGCTGATGGGTGAACTGAAGCGCGCGTACGGAATCACGAGCGCCTCGTGGCGCGCAGCCGCCGCGCGGATGGGAGCCCATGAAACCAGCGGCGCCATGCCAGAGCAAGCTGAGAGGGAAAAAGGGGCGCGCGCGAATACATGACGCCGGAGGAGGCTGCCGAGGCGCTCGGCATCCATGTGCAGACCATGCGCGCCTACATTCGCAGCGAAAGGCTGCCGGCGTTCCGGCTAGCCGGTGAACGGGCGATCCGCATTCTCCGCACGGATCTGGAAAAAGTTCTAGAGCCCTTGGGAAGGGAAAAGTAGGGAGGAATGAAGATGCCACTCTTTGTTGTGAAACGTGACCTGCCGGGAGTTACGCCGGAAGCTCTTCAGAGCGCCGGAATCCGGGCAAAATCGTGCTGCACAGAAATGACGGGCGAGGGGCAACCAGTCCGCTGGGTTCGCAGCTTCTACTTGCCGGAAACCGCGCAGACGCACTGCTATTTCGAGGCGGCTTCCAGGTCAGCCGTGGAGGAAGCAAACCAGCGCGCGCGCATCCCGTTTACGCAGATTGTGGAAGTGGTAGAGATGACGCCAGAGATGGTGTGAGCTGCAGCGTGACCGATCGACATTCAGTAGAGTGAGCGCAATGGCGCCAGAACGCGGTTGATTTTTGGGGTACGGATGAACACGGGTATCGCCAGCGGGCCAGGAGACGAAATGGGGGCAGCGGCGCTCGCCCTCGATTGTGAGAAGACCCTCACGGCACTGTCGGATTCGTGTAGGGCCAAATTCCTTAAACCACAGGGCCCTTCTCCGATCGCGGCGCTCGGCGCAATGGCACGCCAAGGAGTCCTTCTCAAGATCGGAAAGCTAGCTGCACAAATGAAAACTCTGGAAACGCACCCGCTAGCAGATGCGACGTTCGGATACAACGAAGCAATCCGATCACTGTATGAATTTAGCGCGTTGACGCGGTCACTTGAATCGATCGGAGTTCCACCATCAGACATTCTCAGACTGTTCAGCCTATCCGGGAAGTGCTTTCGAGGTCGCCCTTCATCAATCATCTTCAGACATGGCCACATGGATACCAAGGGGATTACGAGATTGTGGAGCACATCATGGATGTAGTGAATAAGAGCCCGCTCGGTTTCGTGGGCGTGGTACTTGGAAGAAGCGGGGCTCCACTCTGGCATAGTTCAACAGCACCGAAATAAGGTACGACTTCAAGCGGATGAGTTCTCCCGGCTTCTGGTACAGCAAGGTAACCGCTGGAACATGCTGTCCCTTGGATGTGGCGGCTGTAGGGACCTTGGTCACCTGTTACACCAGCTACAAGGGTTTCAAGGCGAGATCGTTCTCAACGATACTGACAGCAACGCACTTGCTCTCGCCCAAGCCCGTCTCTCCGCCGTCTCCGCTCTCCGTTATCAGATTCTGGCGTTGAATGCGCTGAAGGCGGTCCGGAGGCTGGAGCGTGAAACAAGAACATTCCGCTTCGTACTGGCTGGTGGTTTGTTTGACTATTGCTCTGATAGAGTGGTCACATCGATTCTCAGGACAACCTTCCACGGCCTCCTCGAAAAAGATGGTGTTTGCATGTTTACAAATATTTTGGCGGGGAACAGGTTCCGGCCTTGGATGGAGTATGCTGTTAGCTGGAAATTGATCGAGCGATCAGAGACGCAAGTCATGCATCTGTGCAAACAGGCTGACATCCCAAAGACCTGCATCAGCGTGGCAACGGACGATTTGAAGCTAGCGCTTATCGTCCGGGTCCGTAAATCTGGGTAAGAACAGGGGGGGCGCGCCTCTCGGCTTCGACGGAGCTGCCACCACTTCCGGTTGAGCTCTTGGTCGCGTGTGCCGAAGCTCAGATTCAGACAAATTCCCGTAGCGGCCATGTCATCGCCTCCATGCAGCCGTTGCATGCAGGTCACATGGCCCCGAGAACTTGCATCGATTGTCTGGGCATCCGCCCGCTTCCCGCGCCTGGCAACAACCTGAAATGAGGCTCTATGATATAAAATCCTCCGCCAGGTGGGAACACCAATCGGGTGGGCATTATTGAGACGGAGCGAGCCAGGCCGATTCTGGGAAGTTGCGCCTAACTCTGTCCATATGGTCGGCAAGTCGGAGAAGGCCCAAGTGGAGCTTCTTGGCCATAGATCCCGCGGCGTCGCCGTCGCGGAATTACGAGCAATAAACGCGCTAAGGCCCACGAGAATCTTATGACGCTCTGCCGCCCACTCGCATCCCTTTTCCTGCGAACCATTTCCCGCCTTGAATCCACCCCCGCCTCCGCGCCGCCGTCTACCCTAAAACTGCATGGCAACGCCCAGCGTGGCAACCGAAATCGAAGACCAGCCCGCCGCGGCGCACGCCGCTCCGAGCTCAAAGGGCGGCTCGGCCCCTTCGCGAACCGGAATCCGGATACGGATTTTGCAAACGAAGCCAATTTCGGAGCCCGCGCATCAAGAGGATCTTACGCATCATGAATGAGTTGGATGTTTCACGGCAAAGCCCGAGTCCTTCCCGCCCATGTTATCCTGGCGTCTGCCACGTCTATGCCCCGCGAAGCGCACACCTCCATCTGGTTTTTCATCGGCCTGATCCTGACCGTCTATGGCGTGCTCATCCTGGGCGCCAGCCTGCACGACCTGGTGGTTCCGCCGCAGCACAGCGTGGTGCTCGCCAATTTGCACGCGGGCATTTGGTGGGGCGCGCTGCTGATTGTGCTGGGCGTGGTCTATACCCTGGTTTTCGCGCTCTTGGAGGCGCCGTCATCAATGAGTAACGCACGATGAAATTCGGTCTGCTGGTTGGGAATCGCGGATTCTTTCCGGCGCATCTGGTCAAGTCCGGACGCGAGGAGATGATCGCGAGGCTCCAGGCGCTGGGGCATGAGGTGATTTGTCCCGCTCCGGATCAAACCAAGTTCGGCGCGGTGGAATCGCGCGCGGATGCCAAAGCCTGCGCGGCGCTGTTCTCCGAGCATCGCAGCAGCATTGATGGAATCCTCGTCACGCTGCCGAATTTCGGCGACGAGAAAACCGTCGCGGAGACGCTGCGGACCGCCGGGCTCGACGTGCCGGTGCTGGTGCATGCTTTCCCCGACACTCCCGGCAAAATGACCATCGCCGACCGCCGCGACAGCTTCTGCGGAAAGATGAGCGTGTGCAACAATCTTCAGCAGTTCAAGATTCGCTACACGCTGACCACGCTGCATACCGTGGACCCGTCGAGCCCCGGCTTCGCGGCCGACATCACCCGCTTCGCCGCGGTCTGCCGCGTGGCAAATGGTCTGCGCAAGCTGCGCATCGGTTCCGTAGGCGCGCGGCCCTCCGCGTTCAACACCGTCCGCTATAGCGAGAAGATTCTGGAAGCCAACGGCATCACGGTCGAGCCGATCGATCTATCCGAAATCTTCGGCCGGATAAACCGCCTGGGCGATGCCGACAAGCCCGTGATGGCCAAGCTGGACGCGATCCACGCGTATGTTTCGACGGCCAACGTCCCGCGCGAGTCGCTGATCAAAATGGCCAAGCTCGGCGCGGTGCTGGATGAATGGATGCAGGCTCACGAGCTGGCCATCAGCGCGGTGCAATGCTGGACCTCCATGGAAGAATACTTCGGCGTGGTTCCCTGCACGGTGATGAGCATGATGAGCAACAGCCTGATGTCCAGCGCCTGCGAAGTGGATATTCCCGGCGTGATCGGCATGCACGCTCTGCGGCTGGCTTCGGAGACGCCCAGCGCTCTGCTCGATTGGAATAACAATTACGGCGACGATCCCGATAAGGCCGTGTGCTTCCATTGCTCCAATCTTCCCAAACATTTCTTTGAAGACGTGCGCATGGATTATCAGGAGATCATTGCGGGCACGGTGGGCAAGCTGAACACCTTCGGCACTTGCGTCGGCAAGGTGAAGGCGTCGCCGATGACGTTCGCGCGCTTCTCCACGCACGACGTGACAGGGACGATGCGCGGCTATCTCGGCGAAGGACGCTTCACCGACGATCCGCTCAATACTTTCGGCGGCGCCGGCGTGGTGCAAATCGGCGGCTTGCAGGACTTGCTGCATTACATCTGCGAGAACGGGTTTGAGCATCACGTGGCCGCGAACCTGAGCACTTGCGCCGCGGCGGTTTACGAAGCGTCGACCAAGTATCTGGGCTGGGACGTCCACTGGCATGGCCATCGTAGCGGGTGCTGATTTCGGTACGCTCAGTGTTCGCGTATCTATAGTAGATAGCGAACGAGGCCGGCTCGGCTCCGGCGTGTCGGAGTATCCTCTGCATCGCAAGAAGGAAGATCCGGACCACGCCACGCAAAGCCATGCCGATCACATGCGGGCTCTGGCTGAGGCGACGCGCAAGGCGCTCGACGCGGCGGCGGTTTCGGGCAACGAGGTCGAAGCGCTGGCCATCGACACCACTGGATCGAGCGTCATTGTCGTGGGTGAAAACCTCGAACCGCTCGACGAGTACTATTTGTGGTGCGATCATCGGGCGTTTCGTGAAGCGGCCGAGATTACGGCCGCGGCGCGGAGCCGCGGGCTTCCGGCGATTGATTGGTGCGGCGGAGTTTATTCCTCTGAGTGGGGCTTTTCGAAGCTTCTGCACTGGCTGCGCAACAATCCTGAGAAGCGTTCTCGATTCGTTACCGCGCTGGAACATTGCGATATGGCCGCGGCGGTGTTTGACCGGCGTGCGCGATCCGGCGAAGATCCAGCGCTCGGTGTGCGCCATGGGCCACAAATGGATGTGGATGGAAACTCTAGGCGGATTGCCGCCGGAGGATTTCCTCGTCGCGGTGGATCCGCTCCTCGCGGGCGTGCGAGCGAAGCTCGAAGGAACGTACGCGACATCCGACAAGATCGCGGGGCATTTGACGGCGGAGTGGGCGGGCAAGTTGGGACTTCGCGCCGGAATTCCGATTCCGGTGGGCGCATTCGACGCACATTGGGATGCGGTCGCGGCGGGAGTGCGGCCCGGCGACATTGTGAACGTCGTCGGGACCTCCACCTGCATCATCGCCGTTTCGGAGCAGACTCACATGATTCCGGGAGTTTGTGGAGTCGTGCATGGCTCGGTACATCCGGCGATGTCGGGAATTGAAGCGGGGCTCTCGGCTACCGGCGATGTGTTCGAAGCCATCGCCCGGCGCGCGGGGAGCTCCGTCGCCGCGCTTTCGCAAGGCACCGAGAACTTTCGCGCCGGCGAAACCGGCTTGCTGCGCATCCCTTGGGACAACGGAGACCGTACCGTGCTTGTGAACCCCGAACTCGGCGGCATGACGCTGGGCTGGAGACTGACGCACACGCCGCAAGACGAGCTTTTCGCCGCCATAGAAGGTACCGCGTTTCATACCCGCGTGATTCTGGAACGCATGGAGGAGCACGGCTGCCCCATCCGTCGTGTGATCAACGGAGGCGGCATTCCGCAGCGCAACGAAACCCTGAATCGCGTCTACGCGAACGTTTTGAACAAACCCGTATTGGTGCCGGAGAGCGACATCACCAGCCTCGGCTCAGCGATATTCGCGTTTTTGGCGGCGGGGACATTCAAGACCATCGAAGAGGCGCAGGCCGCCTTGTGCCCGAGGCATCGAGTGATTGAGCCGGACGCAGAGGCCGCCAGGATCTACGAGGAATTGTACGGCATGTATCGCAAACTCTACTTCGCCTTCGGATCGGCCGGCTCGGCTGCCGTGGCCGTGGGCGACGTTCTACCCTCCCTGCGGCGCATCGCTTCGCAGGTAAGAAGCGCGGAGGCGCGTGCGTCATGATTCTGCAAACTCTTCGCGAGCAAGTGCTGGAGGCAAACCTCGAAGTGGTCCGGCGGGGCCTGGTGCTGTACACCTTCGGGAACGCGAGCGGCATCGACCGCGATCAAGGCATCGTCGCGATCAAGCCCAGCGGCGTACCCTATGAAACAATGCGCGCGTCCGACATCGTGCTGGTGGATCTGGAGGGCCGGCCGGTGCAGGGCGGGCTGCGTCCTTCCTCCGATCTGCCGTTACCGTGCCGGCGATGCTGCCGGTGTCCGTCTGCGCGAATAGGCCGGGCGCGCCCAGAGACATCAGGAACAAAGCAAACGCCATCAGCGTAAAGCGCATGAGGCGATGCTGGTTGGGTGCCAACTGTTCTTCTTCAACATCACGAAGTTTTCCTAAAAACTGCGTTGCATAGCGTTGACTGTTTCGAGAATTTAGGGTGGGTTCAACACCTTTTCTCGTCGCCGCGCACGAGAAACGCCTTTGTGTAGCGCCGGTCAATCCACAAGCCGCCAATTTCGCCGTCAATTGAGGATCATCTGATAGTGTATTGATTATAAACACTTTATATTTCTTTTTCTCCGGCCGCTCGGCGTGTTTTAGCCTTTCCTCTTGCGGTTTGCACCCTTTTGGTGCTTTTCTCGTAGACTGATTCAATTACCTTGGCTTGCGGGAACGGGTATGAACACCGGAGCACAGAGGAACGGCGTCACGCGGATGCGGTTCGGTATTTCGAGGCCGACCTGGAAGCGGGGGAGCTGCGCCGCTCCGGGGTGCGCGTCCACCTGCAGAGCCAACCCTTCAAGCTGCTGGCGGCGCTGCTGGAGCACCCCGGAGAAGTCGTCTCACGCGAAACTTTGCAACGGGAGCTTTGGGGCGCCGATACCACTGTGGACTTCGACCACAGTCTCGGCATTGCCGTGAACAAGCTCCGTGAGGCGCTCGGCGATTCGGCCGACAATCCGCGTTTTGTTGAGACGCTCGCCAAACGCGGCTACC
>CAVXWB010000196.1:0-39933 GCA_963765185.1 Bryobacterales bacterium | reverse complement strand
TTTCCTCTACTGGTTCAGTTCGGTATTCTTCGACTGCGGCTGAGACGACGCGCTCCGCCTCGGCGACGTTCAACGCGAGCGGCTTCTCGCATAACACGTGCTTGCCGGCCTCGAGCGCGCGCACGGTCCATTCGGCATGCAGCGAGTTGGGCAGCGGAATGTAGACCGCATCGACTGAGGGATGCTCCAAGAGACGATCCGCCGCTTTCCAGGAATAGCCGGAGGCGATGCCGAACTCGGTCTGGAACTGCGCCAGCCGATCGGGGTCTCTTCCCGCGATGGCGGCGATGCTTTGTCCGGAGCGCAGAATGGCGGGCAGAAACCGCTTTCTCGCGGTCCGCGCGGTTCCGAGGACGCCCCAGCGGATCAGAACTTGTTCAACTCTGCGATCAGGGCGTTCAAGCCCTTCTTGTTGTAAATCTGGGAAAGGCGCTGCTCCTCTGGCGACGGAGCGACCACGCGGCGAAGCTGCGGATCGTCCAGTTCCTTGCGGCTGGGAATCCAGTAGGAACCGTCGGTGAACTCGGCGCTGGAAATAAATCCCCGCATGCTCTGGATGGCGCCGTGTCCATTGAAGCGCAGGCCCGCATCCTCGTATACCTGGCTGGATTGGCCGGGCGCGAGGCTGAGGTCGGCGGGCAGCGAAGCGGCCAAAAATTCGCGGCCGGCCTGGTCCTTCAGAATCCAGCCGATTTCCACATGCCGCACCGGGCGCTTGGAGATATTGCGCACCGCAAAATGCGGAGCGCCGGCCTCGTTCGAGGAGACGCGGGCAAGGCCTCCGCTGAGTTCCACGGGCGTGTCCGGAAGACGCAGGAAGGCGAACTGCATGTCCTGGCCGGGGTCGGTGTTGGTGGCGCGGGCACTGGTCGAGCGGGAAGGCGTCATCTGCACGTTGGGCTGAGGCACATCGGCCTGGCGCGCGAGGCTCTCCAGCATCTCCGTCTGCAAAGCTTGGCGTCCGGAGGCCTCCAGCAGAGTCTTGAAATATTTCCGGTCCTGCCGGGCTTCCAGCTCCCACACTGTCATGTTGTGCTGCAAATGCAATTTGTCGGGACCGTAAAAGCTCAAATCCTCAAACAGCACGCCGTCGAGCTGCACTTGAATGGAAGGATTGCCGAACACCGGACTCATCAGCGTCTGGTTGATGTGAATCGCAAAGGTGTCTCCCGGCGCCACATCCAGGCTGGGCACCGACACCGAAGCCGTGCCGCCCAGGGGCTTCTCCTGCGCCAAAACCGTCAGCGCTACGCTGCGGACGCGCTTGGCGCTGGAATTGCGAAGGGACAGGGTGGGATGAAAATCCACCAGGTACACACTGCCGCGCGGGGTGATCTTGGAATCGCCGGAATCGTAGGAGACCAGCGTCACTGGCGAGTCCTTGTCCTTGGGCAGATCGATCTTGGTGTTGGGTGTTTGCCCGCTCACTGCGACGGTGATCGTCAGATAGTCAGGCGCAGTCGCCGGGCTTGCAGAATTCGTAGAGCGCGCGGTCACGGCTGCGCTCGGCGCCGAAGGAACTTGCGGAGCCGGCATGGGAAAGCCATTTTGCTTGAGTTCGACGCCTTCCGGAGACACTTGCGCCACCGTTCCGCGATTCTCGAGGATCGGGCCGGCCGGCCGGCCTCCCGACACTAACGTCTTCATTACCCGGGCCAGCGAATCCGTATCGGAGGAGGGCAGGTTCAGCCACCACGCAGCACTCACCACGCCGATGAGCCCGGCCGCGATTGCGGCGGGTTTCCACCCGGTGAACGCAACCGGCTTCCTGCGCCGCGGAGCCACGCATTCGCCCGCTGCCAGACCTACGCGGATATTGGCGGTCATCTCCGCCGCCAAACGATCCCAATTCACGCCCGCGGGCATTTCACCGGCGGCTTGCTTCAAGCTTTGACGACCCTCCCGGTACACCTCGACGCGTGCGCGGCAGGCTTCGCAGCGGGCGATGTGCAGGCACACCGCGGCATACTTCCACATGCTCACATCGCCGGAGACGAAGAGCGCCAGATCGGCTTCCGCCAGATGACCAGGCTTGGCGTTTCGCTGCATCTTAGGCTTGCCTTCTTTCAAAATGCCTCCGCAGCTTGACGCGCGCGTTGGCGATATGCGAGCGCACGGTAGCCTTGGAGCAATTCAACCGCGCGGCTACTTCCTCGGCCGGCAGATCCTCCACGTCGCGCAGCAGCAGAGCCGTCCTCTCGCGGATGGTCAGCACTTCCAGACCGGCCTCCAGACGCTCCCGATGTTCGTTGCGCAGGACCCTTTGCTCCGGGTTTTCCTCGCGCGAGCTGACCAGCGGCTCCGGCAAATCCTCCAGGTCGGAAAAACTCACCCGCCCCGAACGCCTGAGAAAATCGATGGCCGTATTGCTGGCGATGCGCGAAAGCCAGTGCGCGGCTTTTTCCAGATCCTTCAACTGATCCTGGCGTTGCAGAGCCTTGATGAAAGCTTCCTGGGTCAGATCCTGCGCGTCGGCGACGTTGCCTACGATGCGGTAGATCAGCAGGAACACGCGGCGCATGTTCTCGGACACAAAACGGCTCTCCTGCTCCGAGGATTGCGGAACACCATCGAAGAATCGAGTAGATCCCGGCGCTTCGCCCATTCTATGTCTCAATACCGCTTGCACACGCTACACGTCTCCTACAAAAGGATGACGCGCAAAGGCTACGCCGCGTGCAGGTCGAACGTCAGCGGCGTTATCCTAATCATATATGAAAGCCGTGGCGGTAATTGGCATCGGCAAGACCGCTTTTGGCGCTTTTCCGGATCGCGACCTGCGCTCCCTGGCTGTGGAAGCGGGTCAGAAATGCCTCGCCGATGCGCACGTAAGTGCTTCACAAGTCGAGGCTTTTTACCTCGGCAACTTCGCCGGACCGTCGTTTGTGGGTCAGAATCATCTGGCGCCTTATGTGGCGTCTGGGATCGGCATCACCGATGTCCCGTGCACCCGGTTTGAAGCGGCCTGCGCCTCCAGCGGGTCGGCTTTTTTTCACGCGGTTTCAAGCGTTGCCGCCGGATTGTACGACCTGGTGCTGGTGGGCGGCGTGGAAAAGATGACTTCGCAATCGACGCCCAGGGTCACCGAGATCCTGGCCGGCGCGGGCGATTGCTCGGGTGAAGTTCGGGTGGGCGCGACTTTTCCCGCTCTATTTGCGATGATCGCGCGGCGGCACATGTATCAATACGGAACCACCCGGGAACAGATGGCCGCGGTGGCGGTGAAGAATCACGCCAATGGCGCGAAGAATCCTCTGGCGCACATGCGCAAGGTGATCACCATGGAACAGGCTCTGGCCGGGAAGCCGGTGTCCGATCCCTTGACGGTCTACGATTGCTCGCTGATCAGCGATGGTGCGGCGGCGGTGATGATCGCGCCGCTCGAACGCGCCCGCGAATTTACGGATAAGCCGGTGCGGGTTTTGGGAATCGCGCAGACTTCCGACGCCGTGGCTCTGGATTTGAAGGAAGACATCACCACCTTCCGGGCCGTGCGCATGGCGGGCGAGAAAGCCTACAGAATGGCCGGCGTCACCGCGCGCGACATCGAGTTCGCCGAGCTGCACGACTGCTTCACCATCGCCGAGATTATCGCCACCGAGGATCTGGAGTTCGTCGCCAAGGGCCAAGGCGGGCGCTATGCCATCGAGGGCCGCACTTGCCTCAAGGGTGAGCGTCCGGTGAACGCAAGCGGCGGCCTGAAGTCCAAGGGGCATCCCGTCGGCGCAACCGGCGCGGGCCAGATCTGCGACGTGGTCACCCAGATTCGCGGCGAGGCCGGCGAGCTGCAGGTCGCGCGGCATTCGCTGGGACTGGCGGAGAATTTGGGCGGCTCCGGAGCGACGGCCGTGGTGACGATTCTGGGGGCGGCATGAGCGGGCACTGTCTACACGGAGACCGTGGTTCACATGGCGCCGGAGCAGTTCACGGCCGACGCGCCGTATCAGCTGGCCATCGTGACCTTCGCGGACCAAAGCCGGCGCACGGTGCGGATCGCAGGCGAGCGCATCCGCATCGGCGATGCGGTGGAGTTTGTCGAGGACCGCAACGGCATCCCGTTCTTCCGCAAAAGAGCGTGAAGATTTTCCTCTATTACATCGGTAAACCGCGCGATGCGCATGCCAATGCCATGGCGGCAGAGTATATCAAGCGCTCCACCCGTTTTGCGACGTGTGAGATGCGGGAAATTCGTCCGGCAGCGTTTCGACCCGTGGGAGAAGCATCCCGAGGCGTTCAAATCTCGCTCGATCCGGCGGGGCGCTCGCATGGATTCGGCGAAATTCGTGCAGGACTATGTCAGGAAAGAGGTGATCGCGATCTGGTGTTTATCATCGGCGGCGCCGACGGATTGCCGGCGGATTGGAGGGATCGGGCGGATCTGTTGCTGGCGCTGTCGCCCATGACCATGCCGCATGAGCTGGCCCGGGTGGTTCTGGCGGAGCAGATTTATCGGGCGCTGACGACTCTGCGGGGGCATCCCTACCCGCGTTAGCGCGGATATGGCGAAAACCCGGGAGAGTGGAGGCATGAAGCCGACGGCTTCACGCGCGGGCTATTTTACGAGAGGGAGCGGTTGGCGGGACGATGCAGCGGCCCCTCGCAAGAGCATGTTGCATTCGCATCACGCCTGGTTCCACGCCGCGGGAGCTCACGCGCTGTGCGGCAAAGCGAATCAAGCCGTGGGCCAGTTGCGGCGCCGCGCGGAGCACGGGTTGCCGAACTACCGCACGGACAGCCGGAGTTCATGGCGCTGCTGACGGACCTGCGGCGGGAGCACCATATGTATCGCGCGGAGATCGGGCTGGCGGGCGGAACTGCCTCCCGCCGGCATTCTTGGCGGTACAATCGTTTTTCGAGGGACGAAAGACAGTTAATCCGAGGCGATATGGACTCCGAACGCCGGCGGCAGATTGAGGACCTGTATAACGCAGCGCTTGCGCGCGAGCCTGCGGAGCGCTCCAGCCTGCTCGATCAGGCCGATCCTGAGGTGAGGCGCGAAGTCGCGCTGCTGCTGGCGCAGGCCGGCTATTGCTCGATCGTCCGGCCTGGGAAGGTGAGACGACCGTGACGCGGGTTATGGCCGGAAGGCTGGTCGGGCGCTATGAGATAGAAGCGCAATTGGGCGCGGGCGGGATGGGCGAGGTTTTTCGTGCGCGCGACACCCGCCTGGGACGCAGCGTCGCGATTAAGACTTCGCGTGAGCGTTTCAGCGACCGCTTCGAGCGCGAGGCTCGCGCCATCTCCGCGCTGAATCATCCGCACATCTGCACGCTCTACGACGTCGGCCCGGATTATTTGGTCATGGAACTGGTGGAGGGCGAAACGCTCGCGGCTCGTCTGAAACGCGGAGAGCTTTCGACCGAAGAGACGCTACGCTACGCGACCCAGATCGCGGAGGCGCTGGCGGAGGCGCATGCGCATGATATCGTGCATCGCGACCTGAAGCCGTCCAACATCATGGTGACGCGGCACGGCGTGAAGGTTCTGGACTTCGGTCTGGCCAAGATGCTCTCCGAAGCCGGCATTACCGAGACCCGGGCCGTGATGGGCACGCCCGCTTACATGGCTCCCGAACAGGCGGAGGGACGCGAGCCCACCGCCGCCACGGATCTCTTCTCTTTCGGCCTGGTGCTTTATGAAATGGCCACCGGGAAGCTCCCGTTTCCGGGTGCGTCGCTGGCGCAGATGCTCTCGACCGGCTCGAACGCGGCGATACCGGCTCCCTCTGGGCAGCGGTCTGGAGTCCCAGCCGAACTGGATGCTCTGATCGCCAAGCTCTTGAAGAAGAATCCGGCTCAGCGGCCTCAGTCCGCGTCCGAGGTGGCTCGCCAACTTGCGGCTCTCGCGGACAGGCTTGCCGCTCCACCGGTGCAATCGCGATTGTGGCCGGCGTTCGCCGCCGCCGCAATTGTTTTGGTTCTCCTGCTTGCGGGCGGAAGCTGGTTGTACCGGCGAATGGAGCAACGGCGCTGGGTGCGGGAGGAAGCCATCCCGCGGATCGCCAAGCTCTCTGAGCAGCAGCCTTTGGCGGCGTTTCTGCTGTTGCGCAAGGCCGAGCGGATTCTTCCGGGCGATCCGCAACTGGCGGAACTCGCGAAATCCTCGACGCAATTTACTTCCGTCACATCGAACCCCGCCGGCGCAAAGGTGGAAATTCAAGATTATGTCCAGCCTGGCGAATGGTTCGCGCTGGGTGACACTCCGCTCAAGAACGTTCGCGTCCCGAACGGCTATTTTCGCTGGAGGGTATCGAAGCCGGGTGCGGGAGAATTCATCTCAGCGCCGCCCACCGCGGGGTCGATGCAATTTGCATTGCCCGCGGCAGACGGGGAGCCCGGAATGGTGCCCATCGCGGCAGGACCTTTCGGCGAAATGATCGATTTCGCCGGCGCGCTGGCGTACGATTTGCCTGCGTACGACATCGACAAATTCGAGGTCACCAACGCGCAATATCAACAGTTCGTGGACCAGGGCGGATATCGAAAGCCGGAATATTGGAAGGAGAAGTTCATCAAAGACGGTAAGGAGCTGACGTGGGAGCAAGCGATGGATCTGTTTCGCGATCCCACCGGCAGGCCGGGCCCTTCCACTTGGGAGGCGGGACACTTTCCGCAAGGTCAAGCCGATTACCCGGTTTCCGGCGTGAGCTGGTACGAGGCAGTCGGCGTATGCGGCCTTCGCCGGCAAGAGCCTGCCGGCGATCGGACAGTTTTTCAAAGCGGCTCCGCCAGACTTGGCGCCGTTTGCCGTGAATCAGAGCAATTTTGGCGGACACGGGCCGGTCCAGGTGGGCAAGTTTGCAGGAGTCGGTCCGTACGGCACCTACGACATGGCGGGCAACGTGAGGGAATGGAGCGTGACCGCCATCGGCTCTGCTCCCATCGAAGACGCGCGATTCATTTTGGGCGGCGCCTGGGGAACGCAGACGTATCAGGCGTTCGATCCGGAAGTGCTGCCGTCCTTTGACCGATCCCCGATGAACGGCTTCCGAACCGTCCGCAATAAAAGCGCGCTTTCGGCTCAAGCTGCCGCGCCGGTGGTGATGCAGGTGCGGGATTTCTCCAAGGCGAAGCCCGCGTCAGAGGATGTTTTCCAGGCGTACAGGGGTATGTACGCCTATGACCGCAGGCCGCTGGATGCGAAATCGGAAGGGATCGTGGAGAACACCGCCGATTGGACCAAGGAGAAAATCACTATCGACGCGGGGTACGATAATCAACGCCTTGAAATGTACCTCTTTCTGCCGAAAAACGTGCGCGCGCCGTTTCAGACCGTGCTGTTCTTCCCGAGCGCCCGAGTCGAATTAATGACTGACAGCCACACCTTGGGGGACATGCAGTTTGTCGATTATACGATCAAAAGTGGCCGCGCTTTGTTGTACCCGATCTATGATTTTACCTACGAGAGGACGAGGCGCGAACTGGCAGGAATCCCCGGCGCCATCGAAGATCTCCAATTGACGATCCGGAGGTCGAAGGAAGTGCGCCGTGCGATGGACTACCTGGTGACGCGGCCCGATATCGACGCGTCAAAAATCGCGTATCTCGGTGTTAGCATGGGGACGGCCTATGGCGTCATCTTCACAGCCTTGGAGGACCGATTCCGGGCGATCGTTTTCCTGGACGGCGGCTTCTTCCTGGGACCTGCCGCCCGTGGACGAGATCAGGTGGATTTTGCGCCGCGCATCACCAAACCGGTATTGATGGTGAATGGCAAGTACGATTTCACCTTTTCACCCACCCGGTCGCAAGAGCCCCTGATGCGCATGCTCGGCACACCGGAGGCAGATAAGCGTAAGGTGGTCCTGGACACTCCGCACGACGTCAGCCAACAGGAGGAGGCGTTGTCGAAGGAAGTGCTGGGATGGCTGGATAAATACCTCGGCCGGATCAATTGAGGCGCCCATCAAGCCTTACACTCAAAGTGTGTCTTCCTACGACGCCCTATTGATCGTCTCCTTCGGAGGCCCGGAGAAACACGAAGACGTAATTCCGTTTCTCGAAAACGTGCTGCGCGGCCGCAACGTTCCGCGAGAGCGGATGCTGGCCGTCGCCCAGCATTATTATCACTTCGACGGAAGAAGCCCCATCAACGATCAGAATCGAGCGTTGCTCGGGGCGTTGCGGGAATATTTCGCTCTGCGGGAACGCATTGCGCTGCCGATTTACTGGGGCAACCGTAACTGGCATCCCCTGCTGCCCGATACCGTGCGGCAGATGCGCGACGATGGCGTGCGGCACGCGCTGGCGTTCGTGACCTCGGCGTTCGGATCGTACTCGGGATGCCGCCAGTACATCGAAAACATCGAGCAGGCCCGTGCGGAGGTTGAAAACGCGCCGCGGATTGACAAGATCCGTCCGTTTTCGGCGCATCCAAAATTTCTGGAGGCCATGACCGATCGCGTCGGAGCTGGCGCTGGACGAGCTGCCGCAGGGACGCTTGGTCTTCACCGCTCACTCCGTGCCCGTGGCGATGGCGCAGTCGAGCCCGTATGTGCGGGAACTGGAGCAGGCCTGCGCGGCAGTTGCAGGCGCGCTGGGCCGCACGGATTGGAAGCTGGCGTATCAGAGCCGGAGCGGGCCGCCCACGCAGCCTTGGCTCGAACCGGACATCCTCGACTATTTGCGCGAGAACCGAAGCGATACGGTGATCGTACCGATCGGGTTTCTCTCCGATCATATGGAGGTAATCTACGATCTCGACGTGGAGGCGCGCCGGCTCGCCGGGGAGCTGGGGATTCGCATCGCGCGGCGCGCGCACCGTGGAGACGCACCCGGCCATGCTCGAGATGATCGCGGAATTCGTTCAACAAGAGCACCAGAGGTGCGATGTAATGTGCTGCGCGGCGGCGCGCCGTCCGGCTGCGAAATAACCTGCTAAGAAATAAATTTGCGATACAGCTCGCGCTTGGGAATGCCCAGCGCCTTGGCCACGCGCTTCACGGCTTCCATGCGTGCCAGGCCCTGCTGTTCGAGGCCGCGCACCTGGTCTTCCGCCTCCGATAAATCGGCGGGCCTGTCGTCGGCGGACGCTCGCCCGATCAGCAAGGTATCTCTCCCTTGACAGACGGCCGCGAGGCCAGCTGGAGGCGGATTTCGGAAGCCGTGCCGCGCAGAAACTCCTCGTGCATCTTGGTGAGCTCGCGAGCCACCACCACCGGCCGAGATCCCAACACTGCTTCGATGTCCTCCAGAGCCTCCAGAATGCGGTGCGGAGCCTCGTAGAAGATCAGCGTGCAATCCTGGTCCTTGAGCGACTTCGAGAGTCTTGCGGCGCGCCGCGGTGCGAGGAGGCAGAAATCCGCGAAACGTGAATGCGTCCGTGCCAAGACCCGAGCCGGCCAGCGCAGCCAGGGCCGCGGATGCTCCCGGAATGGGAACTACGGTGATGCCGGACGCGATGGCCGCGGCGACCAGGCGATAGCCGGGGTCGGAAATCAGCGGCGTGCCCGCGTCGGAGACCAGTGCGCCGCTCACGCCGGCCTGAAGTTGCCCCACCAGCTCCGCCGCCCGCGCGGCCTCATTGTGTTCGTGATAGCTCACTAGCTTAGTGGCGATGCCGAAATGATCCAGCAATTTGCGGGTCTGGCGCGTGTCTTCGCAGGCAATCCAAGCCGCTTCGCGCAGCACGCGCAACGCCCGCAAAGTGATGTCCTCCAGATTGCCGATCGGCGTCGCAACGAGGTAGAGAGTGCCGGTCACGTAGTACGATAGACATTACCTGAAATGGAGACCCAAGCACAAGACGCATCCGGGTACTACGTGTGGGAAGCCGCGGGGAAAGCCTTCGAGGTCCACGTTCATCTGGACGTGATCGACGGCCTTCTGGCGGAGATCATGCGCGGCTACGGCGCGGTGCCCAAGCGCGGCGCGGAAGTGGGCGGGCTGCTGCTCGGCTCCATCTATCGCGGCGCGGAAACGGTGGTGCGCATCGAGGATTTCGAACCGGTGGAGTGCGGATACACGCGCGGTCCCTCGTACCTGTTTTCCGAGCAGGAGCGGGAAGCCTTCGAGGATGCCTGCGCGCGCTGGCGGCCGGACGCTTCACGGGCCAGTTATGCGGTGGGCTATTATCGCAGCCACACGCGCGACGGAATGTCGCTCGAGCCCGAAGACGTGGAGCTGATGGATCGCTCCTTTCCCGGTCCTTCGCACGTGGCTCTGCTGGTGAAGCCCTTCGCCACCAAGGCCAGTCCGGCCGGGTTCTTTTTTCGCGAGAACGGCGTATTTCAAGAAACGACCCCTCTGGAGTTTCCTTTCCGCCGCCGTGAATTGACGGGCGAGGAGGCTCCCGAGCGCCGGCCTCTGACGGACCGCAGGCCGCGCGGCGCACGCGCGCTGGCCTGGACCGCTCCGGAGAACCAGGTCGAGGAAGCAGCCGCTGCCCCCGAGCCCCCCGGACACGCCTACGCCGTCACCACGCCAGCGCGCTCCAGCCTGGGGTCGTGGATGTGGATTCCGCTTTCGTTTATCTTCCTGCTGCTGGGCGTGGCGCTGGGCTACCTGGCGGCGTTAAACGTCGGGCCCAGAAGCGCGGCCAGCGGCGCGACGGATTTTTCCCTCTCCATGGCAGTGCTGAAATCCGGCGACACTTTGTCGTTGCGATGGAACGGCGAGGCGCCCCTGATTCGCAAAGCCGAAAGGGGCGTGCTGGAGATCCACGATGGCGATTACGCCAAGATCGTGGATCTGGATACCACCCAGCTCCGCAACGGCAATCTCCTTTTTCGCAACCAGACCGCCGCTGTCAGTTTTCATCTGGTGGTGTACCTGAACTCGAATCTGAGTGTCAGCGAGAGTCTCGCGTGGCATCAGTAGCGCGTCAGTATTTTTGGAATTCGAGCACGTCGCCGGCCTCAGTCCCCGTATCCGCCAGCCGACCCGCGGGCAGTTCCAGCACCGAATGCGCGCGCAGGCTCAAGGCGATGCGGCGCCGCCCCATGTTGGGACGGATCTTCAGCACCGTGCGCTTCTTGTTCAGGAACACCACGTCGATGGGAAATTTCATGAAGAACGTGTGCACGCCTTCGCAGGGCACGATCCACAATCCTTCGCCGGGCGCGAGGCCGCTGTGCTTCAGCAGGCCGGTGCGGCGCTTGGCACTGGTGTCGGCGATATCGGCGCGGTCGGCGAGCATGGTCCCGCGCGTCGTATTGGTCACTCTCAGCTTGGTCGCGGCGGTCAAGCCTCCAGCCTAGCAGGCAAAAACCCGGGACAGTATACTCAATTCCCGATTTCGGGCTGCGGAAATCGGGAATTGAGTATACTGTCCCGGGTTTTGCTCCAAGGGTACAATCAAGATATGGATTCTGCATCGCCTGAAAAGACCTTGGCCAAAGCCACCTTCGGCGCGGGCTGTTTTTGGGGCGTCGAGGCGGCGTTTCGGCGCTTGGCCGGGGTGACGTCCACGCAGGTGGGCTATATCGGCGGCAAGCTCGATCATCCCACCTATGAGCAGGTCTGCACGGACCGCACCGGGCACGCCGAGGCCGTGGAGGTGACTTTCGATCCGCACGTCATCAGCTACCCCGATCTCTTGGAAGTCTTCTGGGCCAATCACAATCCCACTACGCTGAATCGCCAGGGACCGGATTAGGCACGCAGTACCGCTCCGCCATCTTCTATCATTCGCCGGAGCAGGACACCGAAGCGCAAGCCTCGCGAGACGCCGCGCAGAAGCAGCTTTCCGCGGCCGATCGTCACGCAGATCGAGCCTGCGCCGGCGTTCTGGCGCGCCGAAGATTATCATCAGCAGTACCTGGAAAAGCGCGGTTTGGCGCATTGCCACATTTAGAGAAACACCCCACGGTGAAAATCGGATTCGTCAGTCTCGGTTGCCCGAAGAACCTCGTCGATACGGAGGTGATGATGGGCCAGCTCACCGCGCGAGGTCATGAGCTCACGCCGCACCCGGCCGACGCCGAGGTGATCGTGGTCAACACCTGCAGCTTCATCGATCCGGCCAAGCAGGAATCCATCGACACCATCCTCGAAATGGCCGAGTACAAGAAGACCGGCCGCGCGCGGAAACTGATCGTTGCCGGATGCCTGGTGGAGCGGTACCGCGGCGAGATCGAGAAGAATCTGCCGGAGGTGGACGCGGTTCTGGGAACCAATGAGCTGGAGCGGATCACGGCGCTGTGCGAGGGCCTGGAACCTTCGAAAGACCCGGCGGAAGATCCGCTGAAGCTGTACCTCTATACCGATTCCACGCCGCGCGTTCTGGCGACGCCGCGCCACTACGCCTATATCAAAATCGCCGAGGGATGCGATCATCCCTGCACCTTCTGCGTGATCCCTCAATACCGCGGCAAGTTCCGCAGCCGCCGGTTTGAGAGCGTGATCTCGGAAGCCACGCGTTTGTTTTCGCAAGGCGTGCGCGAGATCAACCTGATTGGCCAGGACACGACTTGTTACGGCGAGGATCTGGGAATCAAGGACGGCTTGGCGCGATTGCTCGAACGCCTGGCCTCGATCGAGACATCGCACCCGAAATGGGTCCGCTTTCTGTACTGCTATCCCAACAAGGTCACGCAGCAACTGCTCGATACCATTGCCGCGCACCAGGCGCTGGTCAAGTACATCGACATGCCCTTGCAGCACGCCAGCGCGTCCGTGCTCAAGCGCATGAAGCGCGGGGCCAACGGCGATATTTTTCTGAAACTGATCGAGCGCATCCGCCGCACCATTCCGGGCGTGGCCATCCGCACCAGCATGATCGCCGGATTCCCGGGCGAAACCGAAGCCGATTTCGAGACGCTGTGCGAATTCGTCAAGGCCGCTCAATTCGACCGTTTGGGCGTGTTCTCGTATTCCGACGAAGATTCGAGCGCCAGCTACGCGCTGGATCAGAAAGTCGGCGCGCGCGATATTTACGACCGCAAACGGAGATTGATGGGCATTCAGCGCAAGATCTCCCGCGCGCGCAATCGCACCCTGGTGGGGCAGGAGTTTCCGGTGCTGGTGGAAGGGCCGTCCCCCGATTCCGAGCTGGTCTGGCAGGCGCGGCTGGCGTCGCAAGCGCCCGGCATCGACGGCGTCTGCTACATCTCCGATCCGGGCGAGTATCCGCTGCAAGCCGGACAATTCCGCCGCATGCGCATCACCAAGGCGCACGATTACGACTTGACGGGTGAGCTGACCGATGTTCCCGAGAGCGCACTCACGCACCTGGCTGTGCCGCCCGCCCTGGTGCAGATTCGCTCGTCGGCGCTGCCGGCTCGATAGTCCGATGACTCTCTGTCCGATTTGCCGTAAACCTGTCCAGCTTGACGATCCCTTCATGCCTTTTTGCAGCGATCGCTGCCGCATCCAGGACCTGGCCAATTGGGCTTCCGGCAAGTACGTGATTCCGGGGCCGGCTGAGGAAGAGGAAGGCTTCCCGGACCGCTTGTCTCCAGAGGAAGACGAGTGAGCCGGTTCGCCCGCGTGTTGTCCACCTGGTTCTATTGCGGCTATGCACCCAAGGCTCCGGGCACCGCGGGATCGCTCGCGGCCATCGCCATCGCCTGGCTGCTGCACGCCTACGCAGGGATGGCTCCCTGGAGCTTTGCGATTCTGGCGCTGGCGCTGCTGGGTCCCGCGATTTGGGCTGCCGACGTCACGGCGCGCGAGACCGGGCTCAAGGACCCGCAGATCGTTGTCGTCGACGAAGTGGTGGGACAATGGATCGCCGTCGCCGGCGCTTCGTTCGGGAAGGCCGGGATCAACTGGAAGACCTGGTGCGCGGCCTTCGTGCTGTTCCGGGCGTTCGATATGTGGAAGCCTCCGCCGGTGCGCCAACTGGAACAAATACGCGGCGGAGCCGGCATTGTGCTGGACGACGTGATGGCCGGCATCTATGCCGCGCTTGTGTTGGCCGCTGCCGGATGGTTCAATCGTTATTAGCCCTCTTTTTTTATGCCCCTTCGAAAGTCTTTCGGCGCGCGGCCATCGGGCAACGACCCTTCGGCAAATGATGTCCAACCCCACATATCCGGGGTTTCTCCCTCCGCGGCTATTCCGGGAGGCGATTTTCAGATCCGCGGCAATGGCTTGGCCGCGGGAGACCGTCCCTACGTTCGCTTCGGCAAGACGCCGCGCCCATATTGTGGTGGGATCGGACGCCTATGTCATCGCGCGCGTGCCCGCGGGGTCGTTGAACGGGGAACTCTCGCTGGGGGCGGAGCCGGAAACTAGCCTCACCTGGCCGTGCCACGTCGGCGTCAAGATCGCCGAGGGGTTGCATCCCGTCTCTAACCCCGTGGTCGATCACGCGGGCAACGTCTACGTCACGTTCAGTGGGCAGGCGGGGCAGAAGACTCCGGTTTCGGTTTACAAAATCGACGCGACGCTGACCAGCAAACCCCTGGTGACGGACGTGATGAACGCCACCGGCCTTGCGCTTCGACGGGAAGAAACGCTGTACATTTCCAGCCGCAATGAGGGCGTGGTGTATCAGGTCTCCCCCGCCGGCAACGCCTCGCCCTACGTCGAAGGCATGGGCGTCGCCACCGGCATCGTCTTCGACCGCGAAGGCAATCTGTTCGTCGGCGACCGCAGCGGCACCATTTTCAAGATCAGCCGCCAGCGCCAGATTTACGTGTTCGCCACGCTGGAGCCGTCGCTGGCCGCCTACCACCTGGCCTTCGGCCCGGACGACTATCTCTACGTCACCGGACCCACCACCTCCAGCTTCGATTCGGTCGCGCGCATCTCGCACGACCGGCCAGGTGGAGCGGTTTCTATCGCGGTCTCGGCCGGCCCCAGGGCATGGCCTTCGACGTTCAAGGCAACCTGTACGTCGCGGCTTCGCTGGGCGGCCGGCGCGGCGTCGTGCGGATCTACGCCGGAGGCCGACGCGGAGCTGTTCCTCTCCGGACCCTCCATCGTCGGGTGGCCTTCACGCCTTCCAAGAGCTTGATGGTCGCCACCAACGAATCCACGCCGTCGCGCGGGCCGGACGGCTCGCTCTATCGGGTCAACGCTGGGCATCGAAGGCCGCCCGACTCACTAAACTGCCGCCCATGCCGACGCCACTACACGCGATGCCGAGATCATCGCCGTGGGCTCGGAGATGCTGACCTCGCAGCGACTGGACACCAACTCGCTGTTCATCACGGATCAGTTGAACGCGCTGGGCGTGGAAGTGCGGCGCAAGCTGATCGTGGGCGACGACCGCGCCATGCTCGCCGGCGCCGTCCGCGACGCGCTGGCGCATGCCGAACATCGTCATCGTTACCGGCGGCCTGGGGCCTACCGAAGACGACCTGACGCGGGAAGCCGTCGCGCAGGCGCTGGGCCGTGCCGCTGGTGTTCCGCCAGGAATTGGCCGACGCCATCGAGGCGCGCTTCCGCCGCCGCGGGCGCAGCATGGCCGGGAACAACAAGCGCCAGGCGATCTGGTGGAAGGCGCCGAGACTCTGCCGAATCCGAACGGAACCGCAGTTGGTCAATGGGTCGGTCAATGGGTCGGCCAATGGGTCGGGGAGGGGATCGCCGAGCCCGAAGGCCGCGTGATCATGATGCTGCCCGGCCCTCCCGGCGAGCTCAAGCCGATGTTCACGAACGAATGCGTGCCGCGGCTGGCGCGCCTTCTGCCGGCGCAGGTGATTCGCGCGCGCCTGTACCGCGTTACCGGAATGACCGAGTCCGATCTCGACCAATTAATCGCGCCGGTATATTCGAAATACGCCAATCCTTCGACGACGATTCTGGCGTCTCCCGGCGATATTCAAGTCCACTTGCGCGCCCGCTGCGAGACGGCTGGCGAAGCCGAGCGCCTGCTCAGTGAGGTGGGCGATCCGATCGAGGAGCTGCTGGGAGCCCGCATCTTTTCCCGCAACGGCGATTCGCTCGAAGCCGTGATCGGCGAGCTGCTGCGCGCGCGCGGCGCGACTCTGGCCGTGGCCGAGAGCTGCACCGGAGGAATGATCGCGGAGCGTATCACCTCCGTTCCCGGCAGCTCCGATTATTTCTTCGGCGGTTTGGTCGTCTATAGCAATCGCATGAAGGAGAATCTACTGGGCGTCGATCCGGCGTTGATCGAGCAGCATGGAGCGGTGAGCGAGGAGGTCGCTCTCGCCATGGCCCAGTGCGCGCGATCCCGCTCCGGCGCGGCCTACGCCGTCTCCACCACCGGTGAGGCCGGACCGGAAAGCGCCAGCGGCGCGCTCGTGGGCACGGTCTATGTGGGATTCGCCGGTCCGGGTTTGGATACGCACAACGGCGTGGCCGAGGCGCTCAAATTCAACTTCCCCGGCGACCGCACCCGCATCCGAATGTTCGCGGCGCAGGCAGCTCTGGATTATCTGCGCCGGCGGATATTGATGCTTTGACCGCGACGGTGCGTCATTTTGAGGCCGCCGCATCGGCGGTCTCGGTGAACGCGAGTTGTTGGGAGAAGAACGGCAGCACCTTGGTTTCGAAATTCATCCCCACCTGGCCGTTGTGATCGCCTTCAAAGGTTTCGAAAGTGTGTGCGATACCGGCCGCGGTCAAAGCTTGATCCATGTCGCGATTGGGTTGCAGGAGCGGATCCTGAAGGCCCACGTTCATCCGGATCGCCTTCATCATTTTCAAGCCTCCGCCGTACTGCTCCAGCATCACCATCAGCGAGTTGGCCATCCACATCGCGGCGATCAGCGGCCGCGGTTTTCCGTCCTTCACCGGCAAATCGAAAAAGAGCGGAGGGTTTTGGGTATCGGCAGACCAGGCGGCGGCGCGAGCCAGCGGCGACTTCTGCGCAAACGGAATCTTCGCGGCGTCCTCTTTGGTCTTGACCGCCTCCAACTGAGCCATCGCCGGAGTAAGTTCTCCGGTATCGAGCACGCAGCACGCCGACATCGAGAAGAGACTGGAGTAAACCTCCGGGTGCTTCATGCCCAGGCGAAACGTTCCATAGCCGCCCATCGAATGTCCCATCAAGCCGCGGCTGGCTCGATTGGCCAGGGTGCGATAGTGGCTGTCGATATAGGTCACCAGCTCCACCGCCAGAAACGTCTCCCAATCGCCAATGGTCGCCGAACTCGAATAAAAACTGCCGTTTTGCAGAGTGAAGGCGTCGGCGCTCACCAGGATCATCTCCTTGGCGGTGCCCGCGGCCACGTCTTTTTCGAGCGCGCCGAAGTTGGCGAAGCCCACCCACTGCTCCGCGTGCAGACCATATCCATGCAGCGTGTACACCACCGGGTAGCGGCGATTTGGCTCGCGCTGGTAGCTGGGCGGAAGATACACGAACACGTCGCGCTCCGGCGAGTCGCCTTCCAGGTTGCCTGCCAGGGAGGTGCCGCGAACTTTGATTCGCTCCAGCTTGCCTTTCATATCCTTCTCGAGATCGGCCAGGGGGCGGATCAGGTTATTGCCCTTCGCTGGAGCCTTTCCCTTGGGCGCGTCGGCCGTGTTCTGAGAGGGCAAAAGGGCCGAGAAAATCAGAGCCAATGAGAACGAACAGAGGACCGGAATCGTGGATCGCAAATAGGTCGCGGACATCAGAACACCCCGGGAATTTTATTCTACACTGCGCGGAAGACGAGATAGCCGCGAAGGTGGGTTACGGGATTTCCACGCCCTCATTCTGGGCGGCCATGGAGCGTCCTTCGGTATCCCGCACCACCACCCGCACGACATAGCGCCCGGGCGGGACATCGAAGCTCTCCTTCACCGTCAGTCCCGAGCTCTTGCCTGCCTCCAGGGTCTGGTCCCGGAGCTGCATCTCCATGGTTCTCTCGGTGCCCTTCATGTAGCGGCCGTTTTGATCGAACAGCCCGGTCACCACGGTGAGCGTGTCGCGATTGCGATCGTCGGCTCTCCGAAATTTGAGGCCCTTGAGGTCGATGCGCGTCTCCACCGTGAGCTCCGCCTTGGCCTCGCTCTGCTTAAAGAACTCGGTGTGCAGCTTCACGGGAATGTCCATCATCTCCTCGCGCGAAAACACCGCGTCTTCGATCTCTTCCTTGGCTTCCTCGGCCGGACTGATGGCATGATTGGGCGCCCAATAGCCGCGCCGGGCGTCGATCTTCAGATTTGTTCCGTTCTTCAGCGTCACCTTCAGGCCGTGATAGCTGCCGTCGAACTTCAGATTGTCGGGCGAGAATCCGAGCACGTAGACATACTCGGGGCGCGCGGCCAACTCCTCTAAGCCGTCGGCGAGGGCGTTGTCGTTGTGGAAGAAAGTCCCTCCGGTGCCGTAGGCCAGCTCGCCCAGCAGATCCTGGGCCAGCGAGGCCGCCGTGATATCGGCCTGCACCAGGTAGCCGTTTCCGGAGCGATATCCGGCCTCGCTCGCATCCATCCCGGGGAGCGTGGCCACGCCCCGAATGTCCAGCGTATTAATGGTGACGCTGGCATGAATCGCTTTTTCGAAAATGTCATTCTCGAAGACGCGTTGTTCGCTGGCGAGCAGGAATCCCGGCGACACCATCACGATGCTGCGGCTTCCGGGCAGCGTGGACATGCTGCGCACCAGATCCTTCAATACGTTCAGGCCGGTGAAGGTTTCGGCCTTGCCGTAGGAGAGAGCCAGTTGCGCGGCGGCCCTCACCTGCGGCAGGATCTGCGACATGTCGGTGGTTTGCAAGCACGCCTTCGCTTCTGCAATGACCGCGCCCAACGCCTGATCGCTGCCGATGCGCGCGAGAACCATGTTATCGCTGAGACCGGGACTGAGGGATTGCGACTGGTTGATCAAGTAATCGGCGAGATAGTAGCTGATGGTGGGACAGTCGCGCTTATTGTCCAGGCCCGACTCCCAGGGCTGAATCCGGTTGATGGCGGCGTGCAATTTCGCGGCTTCGCCCGTGAAATCCTGGGTGGTCCTTCCGCTGGTGGTGAAGACTCCCACGCGAGTATTGGCGTCGAGACTGCGATCCACCTGCTGGTTGGCAGCCTGGCGTCCCTGCAACAGATCGCCCACTTTGGAATGGACGTCGTCAAAGAGGTAAGCGACGTAGCGGCCGGGCAGCACCGGCTTGGGAGGCTGGGCGGAAGTAGCGGCATCCGGCGATTTGGCCGCGGCCGAGCCGCTGGTCTCGATCGAAAATTTGGTGATGACCTGCGCTTTGCGCTTGTCGAAAAGTTGGAAATCCTCCTGCCGCAGGCTGCCCACGGCACGTCCGTCACGGTCGCGGACCACCACGGGCACGGTCACCAGATTGATCCGGCTGCTGAAGGTAGCCGGGGCCTCGTGCGAAACGATCTCCGGCTGGGCTGGGGATTGGTCCTGGGCGGGAGTCTGCGCCCACGCACCGGCGGCAGCGGTGAACAGGAGCCAAAAGAAGACGCTTCGCTGCCGGGACATATTGACGTCAGACGGGGTCGATCCCACTATAGCAATCCTTCATAATAGAGGAATGAAGCGGCGGGTCCTGTTCCTTCTCGTCTTTCTCCTGGTGGCCCTTTCGGCATTCGGCGCGACCGTGCGCCTGTTTCTGAAAGACGGCACCTATCAACTGGTCCGCGAATACCAGGTGCTCCCGGATCGTGTGAAGTACCTGAGCGCGGAACGCGGCGAGTGGAAGAGATTCCTATCGCTCTCGTCGACCTCAACCGCACCAAACAGGACGCGGCGGAGCACGAGGAGCAGGTGCGCGAGGAAGCCAAGGCAGACGCCGAGGAAGAGGCCGCAATCCGCGCCGAGAAGCAGGAGGGTTCCTACGTGCCCGACGAGCCAGGCGCCTACTACGTCCACGGCGAAATGCTGGAGCCGTTGAAGGAGGCCGACCTGGTGGTCACGCACGATAAGAAGCGCACGGTGCTGAAAATCCTGTCTCCGGTGCCGCTGGTTTCGGGCAAGAACACGGTGGACATCCAAGGCGCGGCGTCGGCGTTCCGCGTCAATGGGGACCGGCCGGAGTTTTATTTACGTTTGAGCGCTGTGGACTCGCTGGCCATCATCAAACTGTCGCCCAAGAAGACTTCGAGGACTGTTGAGACCGTCACGATTGCCGCCGTCACCAATGAGTTGGAAGAGAAGCGCGATCCCGTGCCGACCTTCACCAAACAGGCCGGCGAACTGCTCTTCAAAATCTGGCCGGAGCAGCCGCTGCCGCCCGGCGAATACGCGGTGATCCAATTCGGGGCGGAGCAGGGGACTCTGCAACTCTGGGATTTCGGCGTGGGCGAGCCGAAGTAAGACCGCGGCTTACTTCTGTTCGGCGTCGGTGGAGGTCTCCGGTCCCTGACCCACGATCTGCAAGACCACTTCCTGGTCCTTGGCTCCGTCATAGTGAATCTGCTTGGCGTAGTGCGTGACGAAAGAGCCGGCAGGCATGGGAGTGGTGCCGTCCGGATCGAACTTCGGCCCGGTGCCCACCCACCAGGTTCCCGAAATCACGGTGGCAAAGCGGTCATTGGGATGGAAGTGCGGATGGCTCATGCGATGCGGCAGCCATTTGACCAGGATGATGTACAAGCCCGTCTTGGAGGGATCGCCCAGCAGGACCGCTTGTAGCGGGCCGTTGGGGCTCTTCTCCACCCACTTGATTTGATCGGGTTTCTTGTAGGCCAGCGCCTTGGGATTGAGATCGCCGGCCTGGAGCGTCGCCAGCAATACGAAGCCGGCTGCGAGGGCGGCGGGCAGATAGCGTTTGAAGAGTATGGATCTGGACATGTTTCCTTCCTTCCGGACGATAATGATATCAGGCTGGAAGATTTTTGGATCTGCACACCATAGAAGCGTTGATTTTCCCGGAAGCGGCCGCCTCCAAAGCCGCGGGCGCCCACGATGGCGCCGACCGAAGCCCGTACGAACGGTTCGCGATTCCGTATTCATTCCCGCCGGCCATGAGCGCATCCGAAGCCGTTCGGGCCACGCTGCGGACGTTTCTGCGAATCTTCCTGGGATCGATCCTGTTCGGCGTGTGGGCAGCCTACGCGCTGCTGGCGTGGACCAGCATTGGCAACCCGCTGCTGCGCGTGGCCGCGATGATTCCGCTGGTCGCCCTGTTCCTGGCCTTGCTGTGCGGGCTGTTGGTCGCGACGACCTTGCTCCTGCGGCCCCGCTCGCGTAGCGGGGCCTAAGGGTGTCGCGACAGGGCGTGTCGCGACAATTCACGTAATTGTAAACGTCCTGAAACATACGTTCTGTAACCTCATCCCTTATCGCATGGGTATGTCCTGGGAGGACAGATGAACGTTTTTGGCGAAACCCTATCCATCGGCAACGCTATTTTTCTTTTCCTGGCGCTGGGTCTGGCGCTGAGCTTTGAGTTTGTCAACGGATTCCACGACACCGCCAATGCGGTTGCCACGGTAATCTACACGCATTCGCTCAAGCCCATGGTGGCGGTGGTCTGGTCCGGCTGCTGGAATTTGATTGGGGTGCTGACTTCGTCGGGCGGGGTGGCATTCGGAGTGTTGGCGCTGCTGCCCGTGGAACTGGTGCTGAACGTCGGCTCCGGAGCTGGATTCGCGATGGTCTTCGCGCTGCTGACTTCGGCGATCATCTGGAATCTGGGCACCTGGTATCTGGGACTGCCGGCCTCCAGCTCGCATGCGCTGATCGGGTCGATCATGGGCGTAGGATTGGCGAACTCCCTGCTTTCGCCAGGCCACGTGTTCGGAGAAGGCGTGAACTGGTCCAAGGCGTCCGAGGTGGGAACTTCGCTTCTTGTTTCCCCGATCGTGGGCTTCGTCGGCGCCGGGCTCTTGCTGCTGTTGGCGAAGCTGCTGATTCACCGCCAGGATCTGTATCAAGCGCCGGAGAAGGACAAGGCGCCGCCGCTGTGGATCCGCGGTCTGCTGATTCTGACGTGCACGGGCGTGAGTTTCGGGCACGGATCGAACGATGGGCAGAAGGGCATGGGCCTGATCATGCTGATCATGATCGGCATTCTGCCGACCACGTTCGCGGTCGACCTGAGCACCAACCAGATGTCAATCCAGCAGCTTGCTTCCACGACGGATACGATTTCCGGTCAGATGGATCAGCTTGCTCCGGGCATCGCCATGGCGGGCGGCCAGGTGGCCTCCGATGAGTTGTCCGCCTACCTCAAGACGAACGGCAAGGATACACCACGAACTTTCGCTGCGATCGGCACCAAGTGCCGCGAAATTAATCAGCTCATCGACGGCAAGAACGCGCTGACGGACCTGACTCCGGCCCAGAGGACTACTTTGCGCAGCGACCTCTACCTTACTTCCGAGTCGATGAAGAAGCTGAACAAGAACAAAAAGCTCACCGATCCGGCGCTGCAACAGTCCGCAGTCACGCTGGCCGGCCGGATGGACAAGGTCACGAAATTCATTCCGGTGTGGGTGAAGGTGGCCGTGGCCTTGGCTCTGGGCCTGGGGACCATGATCGGTTGGAAGAGGATCGTGGTCACCGTGGGAGAAAAAATCGGCAAGACGCACCTGACCTACGCGCAGGGCGCGTCGGCGGAGCTGGTGGCGGCGGGCACGATCCTGTTGGCCGATCACTTCAACCTGCCGGTAAGCACCACTCACGTGCTTTCCTCGGGCGTGGCCGGGACCATGGCTGCAAACCATTCCGGCTTGCAGATGGAGACGCTGCGGAACCTGCTGCTGGCGTGGGTCCTTACGCTGCCGGTGACCGTGCTGTTGGGCGCGGGGCTGTTCGCTTTCGTGCTGAATATCCTGATCCGGATGGGAGTTAAGTAAATCTCAAGCCACGAGAAGTAAATCATAGACGCCCCGGACGGAATTAAAGCAGCGGATCTGCTCTCCTGCCACCAGCTCATCCGGGGTCAGGATTCCTTCAACCAGATCGCCGTTCTCCAGCAACTCGGCCCGCAGCGTGCCAGGCAGCAGACCGCAGGAAGCCTGAGGAGTTACCCAGCGGCCTCCTCGCCACAAAGCGATATTGGCGATGCTGCTCTCGGTAAGCTCTCCGCGCTCATTCACAAGGATCACGTCACTGTCGGCGGGATGGCCCAGGCGGGCTTGCTCGTAAATGCGGCGATGAGTGGTCTTGTGGCGAACGAAGGGATCGCCGCTATCGACCTTCACGGAAGACAAGCGCACGTACTTATGGGGTCCGCCGGAGTGCAATGCGGTGAACTGAAGCTCGCACTCGCCATCGGAAGAGAGCAAGAGCCGCATGCGGGCCGGCCTCGGATGGCCGGCGACCCCTTGTTGAATGACCTGGCGCAGTTGGGCGATGTCGCAGGGAAAATTAAAGTACCTGGCGCAGCCGTCGAGTCTTTCGAGGTGCCGTTCAAGAAGGAACACTGCGCCATCTTCGTCAACTCGGGCTGTCTCGAGCAGCCGAAACCCGGATGATCCGTCCATAAGCGCTCCCACTGGCTTTGTCCCATCATACAAAGGCCGCCGGTTGAGAGCGACCGGTAACGTGTTTTTCATTCGTTCGTAACAGGCGGCTGGTAGACTCGCTTCAGTCCTAAGGAGGAACAATCAATTGAAATCTAATCTGCTTTGCGGTTCTGTTTTACTACTGACGTCTATGCTTGTGCAGGCGAATCCAATCCTGATTACGGGAACTCCGGGGGACGATCTGCTTGCGACGCCAACCGGCCCGTCGCCGGATCTGGGTGGTCTGCTCCTGAACTTTTCCAGCCTCACGCCATTTTCTACATTCAATCCCACAACGTACACCGCCTCCGATGGGGTGACGATTTCCAGTCCCGACGGCCTCACCGTGTTGCCCTACAGTACCCAGAGCAATCCGAACTTCCTCTACGATGACAGCGCGGCGGGCAGTGCGGACATTACCATCGGTCTCGCCAATGGCACAAACGCCCTTGGCGTCGGCATCGCGGATTCCGACTCTCCGGCCAACATCATGATCCAGGCGCTGGGTTCGGGTGGCGTTGATTTGGGTTCTGCGTTCGCCGTCACGATCTCCGAGACGACAGTCAACCCCGGCAACGGCTACTTTGTCCTCGAAGATACCACTCCCGATATTTACGGCCTTGTGATCACGGAAACCGATTCCGGCCCGACTTATTCCGGCCTGGCCATCGCAGATGTGCAGGTTGGTACGCCTGAGCCGTCCAGCTTCCTGCTTGTGATCACAGGGGCGGCCGCTCTTGGCTTTTTCCGGCTGCGTAAGCGAGCCTGATCGGCTCTCTCGTTTAACAATCCAAAAGGAGAAGATATGCGTCCATTTCTTTCCGTCGCTACAAGTGTGACTTTATTTCTGAGCCTGGTCACCGATCCCTTCACGGCCAGCGCCGCCGCTCCGCCAGCGCCTACGACGCCGATTCAGCACATCGTCGTCATTTACGGCGAGAACATTTCCTTTGATCACTATTTCGCCACCTATCCTTCCGCGGTGAATCCCCCCGGGGAGCCGCGCTTCACCCCGTTGGCTGGCACGCCGTCGGTAAATGGGCTTTCGGGCTCGCTCCTGACCAACAATCCCAATTTTCTGAACTCGGCAAACGGCACCGGCGCAGCCAATCCATTCCGCTTCAATCGCGATCAGGCCTACACAGCCGACATGAGCCACAGCTATGGTCCGGAGCAGGAGGCGTACGATCTCGGCGCGTTGGACCTGTTCCCGAAATATACGGGTACGGCAGGGGGAACTACGATTCTCTATCCGCCCGCGGTCGCCACGAAGGGTGAGGTAATGGGTTATTTCGACGGCAACACCGTTACCGCGCTGTGGAATTACGCACAGAACTTCGCGCTGAACGATAACAGCTACAACACGCAGTTCGGGCCTTCGTCGCCGGGGGCGATCAATCTGATCTCGGGCCAGACCAACGGAATCATTGAGGCCACCGTCCTGAATGCGCCCAGCAGCGATCAGATCGCGGATGGCCAGGGCGGCTGGACGCTCAACGGCGATTCCGATCCCCTCGGGGACGTCTGCTCCAGCTCGACCGCATTTCAGTCGAACCTGAGCGGGAAGAACGTGGGCAATTTGCTGAACACCGCCGGACTCTCCTGGGGTTGGTTCCAAGGCGGCTTCAATCTTACGACCGTCAATCCGAACGGCACCACGGGTTGCAAAAGGAGCACCGTGTCGCCGATCACGGGATTGACTGAGGCCGATTACGTACAGCACCACAACCCGTTCCAGTTTTACGCCAGCACGCAAAATCTCGCCCATACGCGTCCAACCAGCGTCGCGACGATCGGACTGGCCAGTGACGCAGCCAATCACATGTACGATATAGCCGACTGGTTCACCGCGGTGAGTGCGGGAAATCTTCCGGCTGTAAGTTTCCTGAAGGCGCAGGCTTACCAGAACGCCCATCCCGGCAACTCGAATCCGCTGGACGAACAGGCCTTCGTGGTGAACGTGATCAACACGCTGATGGAATCGCCCTTTTGGAGCACCACTGCCGTGATTATCGATTACGACGATTCCGACGGCTGGTATGATCATCAGATGGCTCCCATCGTCAACGCTTCTTTTTCGACCGATGATTATGTCTCCGGAACGAATGCCTGCGGGACGCTGGGAACCACGCCGCAACTTGGAGGCGTCGCCACCACCAATCCCGTCAACGGCCGCTGCGGTTACGGTCCCCGGACGCCGCTGCTGGTGATCTCGCCCTGGGCTAAACCGAACTATGTGGACCACACCCTGACCAACCAGGCTTCGATTCTCCTCTTTGTCGAGCAGAACTGGAGTCTGGGATTACTTGGCGGTGGTTCAGCCGACGCCACCTCCAACCCCATCAACAACATGTTCAACTTTACGGAACCGACCCCGCAGAACACCAACCTGCCGATTCTCTCAACCATTACCGGACAACCGTAAATAGACGACACGATACTTGCATAACTACATTAGTCGACGTAAGTTTGTACTCGGCGGCGGTCTTGTGACCGCCGCCGTCGTTCCTAGCGCCTTCTCCCAGATGGCGCATATGCCGCCGGTGCAGCCCGCCCCTCCGGTGCTGGACCCCGAACATATCGCATCGTTTGTCGATCCCCTTCCCGTTCCCGCAGTTGCCAAACCCATGGGCCGGCGTCCGAATCCTTCCGGCCGGGCAAGCGTTCCTTTTTACCGAATTCCGATTCGGGAGTTTCTCTCGAAAATTCATCGGGACGTGCCGCCTACGCGGTTCTGGGGCTACGGAAACAGTATGCCCGGGCCGACCATCGAGGCTCGCAGCGGCGAGGAGATTCAAGTCGAGTGGCCGAACCAACTGCCCGCCAAACATTTTCTTCCCATCGACTACAATCTCATGGGGGCGGAAAAAGGCGTTCCCGAGTCGAGGACCGTGGTCCATCTTCATGGAGGCAGAGTCCCGCCCGATAGCGATGGCTGGCCCGAGGATTGGTATGCTCCGGGCAAGTCCGCCACCTACCGCTATCCCAACCAGCAGGAGGCCGCGCTGCTCTGGTATCACGATCATGCGATGGGCATCAACCGGTTGAACGTCTGCGCGGGCATGGCGGGACTTTATGTGATCCGCGATTCCTTCGAAGACTCGCTCAACCTGCCGAAGGGCGATTATGAAATTCCGCTGGTGGTGATGGATCGTATGATCCGCCGCGACGGGCAGATCTACTATCCCGTGACGGAATTCCCCGACGCTCCCTGGATGCCCGAGTACGCCGGAAACCTGGTGCTGGTCAACGGCAAATTGCTGCCGTATCTGGAAGTGCAGCCCCGCAAATACCGATTCCGCGTGCTGAACGCGTCCAACGGACGGTTCTTTTTTCTCTCCCTTGACAACGGCGCGCCGTTCCAGCAGATCGGAACGGATCAGGGGCTCTTGCCGGCGCCAGTTCCCGTGAGCCCGGCTCGCCATTGCGCCCGGCGAACGTGCCGATATCGTGGTGGATTTCGCGGAACATCGTGGCGAGCGCATTGTGCTCAGGGATATTACTTCCACGCTCATGCAGTTCCGTGTCGGCGCAGGAGCGCGTGACGGACGCGAGTGCGCTGCCACAAACGCTGCGGCCGGTCCCGAAGATCGCCGAGGCCAGTGCGATCCAGACCAGGCGGCTCTCGCTTCAGGAACTGGACAACCTCCGCGGCGAGGCCATTACTCATTTGCTGGACGGCAAGCGCTGGCATGAGCCGGTATCGGAGAAACCGATGCTGGGAACAACCGAGATCTGGGAGTTCCTGAACCTGACGGAAGATGCGCATCCCATTCACCTGCACCTGGTTCGATTCCAGATACTGGATCGCCGCGCGCTCGAAGTTCCCGCTTACGTTTACCAGAATAAAAAAGTCGTCTATCACGGGGACGCCGTTCCACCCGACGCAAATGAAGCCGGCTGGAAGGATACGGTGAGAGCTACGCCCCATGCAAGCACGCGGATCATCGTGAAGTTCGAAGGCTACGCCGGCCGCTACGTCTGGCACTGCCACATCCTGGAGCACGAGGACAACGAAATGATGCGGCCGTATGAGATCGTCGCTCCCGCTTAGCACTCCGGGTGCTGAGCTTTGTAAGGTGGGGCGGTCCCCCTGGACCGCAGCCGGCCCCCTGGCCGGCTTGGGCGGGGCGAGGACGCCCCGCGCGGACGAGGCGTCCGCCCCACAAACGGCGTAAGCCCCGCGCGCGATCCGGCCGATTCCCGGCGTGTTACCATAAAAATTCTTAGGAGCAGATTGGCCGGGCCTCCGCTGAATCTCGTCGCGATCTATCCCGGCTCCTTCGACCCGATTACCAATGGGCATCTGGACCTGATTTCCCGCGGGAGCCGGCTGGTGGAGCGGCTGATCGTAGCGGTCCTGCGCAACGAAAACAAGCGCCCGTTGTTCAGCGTCGAGGAGCGCGTGGAGATGCTTCGCGAAGTTACCGGAGCGTACCCCAACGTCGAGGTCGGATCGTTCGACGGGCTTCTGGTGAACTACGCGGCGGCGCACGGCGCCAATTTGATCCTGCGCGGCATCCGGGCCATCTCGGACTATGAGCATGAGCTCCAGATGGCGTTGATGAACCGGCGGCTGCGTCCGGAGATTGAGACGGCGTTTCTGATGGCGGGTGAGGCGTATTCCTTCATCAGCTCGCACCTGATCAAACAGGTGGTGTCGCTGGGAGGGGATGTCGCCGGCATGGTGCCGCCCGCGGTCGAGGCGCGGCTGAAGCGGCGTTACGCGATCCAAGGAACTGCGTAGCGGGACCGCGTAGCGAAGAAGGAATTCGAGGGAATTATGCAAAGCGTACAAGAACTGGCGCAACGGATTTCGCTGATCAGCGAATCCTCCACGATGAAGGTGGCCGCCGAGGCCGACCGTTTACGAAGAGAGGGCGTCGACGTGGTCGATTTCAGCGCGGGGGAGCCCGATTTTCCCACGCCCGAAAACGTCAAGCGCGCGGCCATCCGGGCCCTCGATGAAAATTTCACCAAGTACACGCCCGTCAGCGGAACGGTGGAGCTCAAACAAGCCATCTGCGATCACCACAAGCGTCTGTACGGCACCTCCTACACGCTCAAGGAATGCATCGCCACCATGGGCGGCAAGCACGCCATCTTCAACCTGACCCAGGCTCTGCTCGATCCCGGCGACGAAGTCGTCATCCCGGTTCCCTATTGGGTGACGTTCAAGGATGTGGTCAACTACGCCGGAGGCAAGTGCGTTTTTGCCGAGACCGAGGAGCAGGAAGGCTTCGCGCTTAAGGCCTCCACGGTGGAGCGCGCGATCACGCCTAAGACGCGCATGATCATTCTCAACTCGCCTTCGAATCCGAGCGGAGCGGTGTTCGATCGCGTCGAGCTGGAACGGATCTTCCGCCTGGCCAAGGACCGCGGCATCTGGATTCTGGCCGACGAGTGCTATGAGCGCTTCCTGTATTCGAGCGAGCCGTTCTCGCTGGCCTCGCTTCCGGGCGCCAAGGACACCGTGGTGGTGGCCGGGTCGCTTTCGAAAACCTACGCCATGACGGGATGGCGCATGGGCTTCGTGCTGGGGCCTGCGGCGGTGGTCGCGGGCATCAACAAGCTGCAAAGCCACGCGACTTCCAATCCCAATTCGATTACGCAAAAAGCCGCGATTGAGGCTCTCAACGGCCCGCAGGATTCGGTGGCGGCCATGCTCGCCGAGTATCGCAAGCGGCGGGAGTACGTTATGGAGCGGCTGCGCAAGATGCCCGGCGTCAAGACGCAGACTCCGCAAGGGGCGTTCTACGCCTATCCCAATGTCAGCGCGGCGTTCCGCGGCGGCATCGCCAACGCCTTCCAGTTCTCCGAGAAACTGCTGGCGGAGGAGCATGTCGCGCTGGTGCCGGGCGAGGCCTTCGGAACCACCGAGCATATCCGCATCTCCTACGCGACATCCATGCAGGAGCTGGCGCGCGGCTTGGACCGGCTCCAGCGGTTCATCGCAGCCCGCGTGTAATGCCGCTGGTACAGCTGAAGCCGCGCTTCGTCGAAAGGGTTTGGGGCTCCCAGCACCTGGAGCCCCTGTTTGGTTTAGAGCAGGGGTTTCCAAGCTTCCGGGAGAAAATCGGCGAGGTGTGGTTTGAGGGCGCTGGCGACGTCCCGCTGCTGGTGAAGTTTCTCTTTACCTCCGGCAAGCTCTCGGTGCAAGTGCATCCCGACGACGCCTACGCGGCCAAGCATCACAACAGCCGCGGAAAAACCGAAATGTGGCATGTGCTGGCGGCGGAGCCGGGCGCGCGCATCGCCGCCGGATTCCGCGAGCCCATTTCCGCGGAGCGTTTGCGCGAGGCAGCATTGTCAGGGGAAATCGAAGAGCTCCTGGCCTGGCACGACGCCCGCCCCGGCGACACTTTTTTCATCCCCGCCGGCACCGTGCACGCCATCGGAGCCGGGCTGACGTTATGTGAAATCCAGCAGCTCTCCGACATTACCTACCGGCTCTACGATTACGGGCGTCCTCGAGAACTGCATCTCGATCAGGCGCTGGCAGTGAGCGTCCGCGAGCCGCATCGGGCGCGAATGCAGTCTCGACAAGCTGCGCTGGTCTCCTGCGACTACTTCACGGTGACGCGTTACGAATGCTCCGGGACGATCGAGCTTTCGCATCCGCCCGATCTTGTGATCGTGATCGGCGGGGCAGGGAACCTCGGCGGAGAGCGTGTTCACGCCGGCGAAGTCTGGTACGCCCCTCCAGGGACTAACCCGTTTGAGGTGACCGGCAGGCTCACCCTTTTGGGGGCGTCAAGCGTGGGCAAATCCGATAGCCACTGATCCAGGGGGCATCCCCCAACAGCGTCTGTTCTCCCGCAAATTCAACTTTCCCCCCAACTTTCAGTGGTGTCTTTCGCAAAGACATCCGATATAAGCATATGAATCCTAGGACAAGGGGAAGCGTATGAGACTTTGTGTAGCCGCACTGCTGGCGGTGACCTTGTGCTCTCCGGCCGTCGTCGGCCAAACCATTGATGGAGATGTGGTCGGGACGGTATTCGATACAAGCGGGGCCACGGTGCCGAATGCCCGCGTGACGCTGGAGAACGTCGCGACGGGAGTCAAGGCCACGGCCAGTACCAGCGGAGCCGGAGCTTACCGCTTCAGTAATGTCCTGATTGGGACCTACACCGTCGCGGTCACCGCGCCCGACTTCGCGGGCTCAGTGGTCAAGGACGTCCAGGTCGATCTCAACAAGACCACTACGGTCAACGCGACTCTTCAACTGGCCACGGTGAAATCGGACGTTACCGTCACTGAGGCTCCGGCGCTGCTCGATACCACCACTTCGCAGATCCAGACGACTTATTCGGAGCGCGCCGCCGAGGACCTGGCGATCGCTTCCAACGCGGGCGATGGCGCGCTGAACCTGGCGCTGTTGGACGGAGGCGTAGCCAGCTCCGGCGGTGTCGGAGCCGGCGTCGGACCCGCAGTGGCGGGACAGCGTCCCCGCAACAACAACTTCACCGTGGAGGGCGTGGACGACAACCGCAAGGACATCACCGGTCCCACGACGCTGGTTCCCAACGACGCCGTGGCCGAGTTTACCTCGCTCCAGGATTCAGTACAGCGCCGAGTTCGGACACTCCTCCGGCGGCCAGTTCAACACCGTGATCAAGAACGGCGGCAACGTGATTCACGGGTCGCTCTTTGAATACCTCCAGAACCGCAATCTGAACGCCGTGGATCAATCTCTGGCGCGGCAAGGCATTCTCTCCAACCCGCGTTATGACAATAACCGGCTGGGAGGGGAAATCGGCGGTCCCATCCGCAGGAATTCGCTGTTCTATTACGGATTGGTCGAATACAATCCGGTGGGTTACGCCAGCTCGGTATCGCAGGCTGTGTGGGCGCCAACCGCGGCCGGCTATCAGACTCTGAACTCGATGCCGGCGCTTTCGCAGACCAATCTGGGCGTTCTCGAAAAGTACCTGGCGCCGGCTCCAACCGAAGGCGGCACCACCACGGTCAACAACGTGACCATCCCCATCGGCGTCTCCCCCATTCTGGCTCCCAGCTATTACAACTTCTATAACTGGGTGGGATCGATCGATTACACTCTTTCAAACAAGGACCAGTTCCGGGGACGTTATCTGAGCAACCGGCTGTCCGAGATCGACACCAACGCGAATCTTCCGCAGTTCTGGGCTCCCACGATGACCACCAGCGAGCTGGTGTCGCTATCGGAGTTCCACACCTTCCATCCGCATCTGCTGAACGAGCTGCGCCTGGCCTACAATCGCTTTAACAACAATACTCCGAGTCCCAACGTTTCCTATCCCGGCCTGGACCAGTTCCCCAACATCGTCATCTACAACGACCTGGGCGTGCAACTCGGTCCCGATCCCAATGCTCCGCAAGCCTTCGTTCAGAATACCTATCAGCTCATCGACAACCTGAGCTGGGTCAAAGGCCGGCACGACCTGAAGTTTGGCTTCGATGCGCGCGACCAGATTTCGGCCAATACGTTCATTCAATACGAGCGTGGAGATTACGAATACCTGGGCATGAACGAATTTCTCCTCGATCAGGCTCCCGATTATGTGGCGCGGCGGAGCATAGGAAGCCAGCCGTATTCGGGAAACGCGAACGGCTTCAATGCGTTTGTGAACGACAACTGGAGAGTAACCAGCAATTTGAGCTTGAATTTGGGTGTGCGCTATGAGTACAGCGGCGTATCCCAATCGATGAAGGATTTTGCGTTGAACAGCGTGGCGGATGTGCCGGGCGTGATCGGGTTTTTCGCTCCGCAGGCGCAGAAGCTCAACTTCGCGCCGCGCTTCGGGTTCGCGTACTCGCCGGGCCGCAACGCCTCCACCGTCATTCGCGGCGGCTTCGGCATCGGCTACGATCCGATCTTCGACAACATCGGCACCAACGTGCGCCCGCCGCAGGACACCTCCGTCATCCAGAACGTTACCAACACTTCCAATTTCCTGGCCGACGGCGGAATTCTGCCGACCACGCTTCCGCCCAATCCGACGCTGGCGCAGATTCGCGCCGACACCACCGGCTGGCTCCCCAATCAGATGCTGGGCTACGCCATGACCTGGAGCCTGGGCGTGCAGCACGAATTCGCCCACGACTATACTCTGGAGGTGCGCTATGTGGGCACGCGCGGCGTACATCTGATCGAGCAGACGGAGCTGAACCGCAATGCGGTGGTGACGCCGTCGTTGTATTTGCCGACCTATATCGCGGCGCCCTCACAAGCCACGCTGAACGCCCTGCCCGTGACGCTGACGCAATTGGATGCGTTGAGGGCGGATAACAATCCGCTGGCACAGTACGGTTTCACCAACACCATCACGTCTTACGAACCACTGGGGAACTCCATCTACAACGGCTTGGCGACGGATTTGAAGAAAAGGATGTCGCGTCACGTGTTCTTACAGGCGGCTTACACCTGGAGCCACATGCGGGACGACAGCACGGCGGAGATCAATACCACGGCGCTTTCGCCGCGGCGGCCGGAGAATTTCGGGGATCTGGCAGCGGAGTGGGCCGATTCGGCGCTGGACCGGCGCCAGCGCGCCACCGTTACCTGGCTATATGAGACGCCCTGGTTCAACAAAAACCCGAACGCTTTCGTGCGCAATCTGCTGGGTGGTTATCAGATCTCGGGAAGCTATATCGCCGAGTCTCCCGAGTACGTCACGCCCCAGGGCGGAGTCGACGCTAATCTCAACAGCGACGCCACCAGCGACCGGACCATCGTCAACCCCAGCGGAGGAGTGACTGGAACCGGCTCCGGCGTGACTGCTCTCAAGAACAGCGCCGGGGCGACGGTGGCCTATCTGGCCAACAATCCGACTGCCCAGTACATAACGGCTGGGGCGGGGGCTCTGGCCGATGCCGGACGCAATACCATGCCCACGCAGGGAATCAACAACTGGGACATCACGGTCTCGAAGAATTTCACCATTCGGGAGCGGATCAAGCTCCAATTCCGAGCCGATTTCTTTAACGCCTTCAATCATCCGCAATACACGCCGGGCCTGCTCGACAGCGTCAGTCCTGAGAACCGCTCCAGCACGGCTCTGCCGACCAATTACCTGATCCCGGGCAATCCGCTGTTCGGGCAGTGGAACCAGGTATTCGCCAGCAACGCGCGGTACATCCAATTGGGCATTAAGCTGCGGTTTTAGAAGCGGCGACAAAACCGCGAAAATGGGGACATCATTGCCTGTCTCCGCCCCGATAAACCGCGTATTGTCGGCCGCACTCCGGGCGGGACAGGCTATGGTGTCCCCGTTTTTCGCCTTCCCTCACTGCCCACTACGAAAAAAACAGCTTCCAGACCGTGACAGTCAAAGCGTGCGTCACCATGGACGCGCGAATACTGCGGGCCTGCCGGAACGCCAGCCCGTAAAACACGCCGGCGAGCGCGGCCATAACCACGATGCGCCAGTTGGGAAAAGCATGGAACCACAGATGCGCCAGGCCGAAGAGAAGAGAGGCCAGCGCCAGGCCCATCCATTCGTTCTTCAACCACTGCCCGATCCACTGCTGCAATAGTCCGCGAAAGAAGAATTCCTCGCCCAGCGCCAGCACCCACAGCACTCCGAAGAACGTCCCCAGCGTCAGTACGGCGATCCTGTCCCATCCTGGGGGCGGCGCGTGCGGCGAGGCGAATCTCACCGCATGGGCCGCCAGCGCCGCCACCGGCAGGAACGCAAGGAACCAGGCCGAGCCGATGATCCATTCGCTGGGTTTGGGCCAAAAGCCGAATCCGACTCCTTTCATGCGCCGGATACTGAGCATGGCGAATGCGCCGATGCGGATCCACATCACTTTTCCCAGGACGTCCAGAGTCAGTTTGGGGTACGGGTCGATGTATTCGCGCCGTTCCAGATTGGCCAGAAAAACGGCAGCCATAAACACGACGAACAGAACATCGGCCGCGCCCTTATGCGGCAGCAGGACATACCAGAAGGATGCGACACCGGCCAGCCCGAGAATGGCCGCCAGCGATTGCCAGCGAAAAAATCCGAAAGCCAGCGAGGCCGCGCAGTAAGGCGCCGCGGCCGAAAGCGTCAGCAGCAGCGCCGCGCCCGCGGGCGGAAGGCGCTCCAGCCGCGTCCGCCAGCGTTCCACGCCGAGGGCGTAGTAGAAGGTGGCTTCCAGCAGAAATGCAGGCAGCGCCTCCAGCATCAGGTGCAAGGGGATGTGATATTGCCGGGAGTAAATATACGCCGCCATCGCGGAGCCGAACCAGATCAGCGGCAGCGCCCACATTATTGTCATCGTAACCTTTTCCCGTAACCATTTCGCAGCAGGCGAGTAATGCTATGTAACAGCCGTGATCACGACCGACAACGTTTTGATGGCGCAGGTGAGCGCCGGGGAGCTGCCCAAGCTGGCCGTGCTGTTTGAGCGCCATCACCGCGCCTTGTTCCGCTACTTCGTGTCGCTGAACCGGGATCGGGAGCTTTCCGAGGATCTGGTGCAAGACGTGTTTTTCCGCATCCTGCGATATCGAGCCAGCTACGATCCGGCGAAGGCCTTCACGGCCTGGATGTACGGGATCGCGCGCCGCGCCAGCCTGGACCGGGCGCGGGAGCGGCGCGCCGAGGTGATCGGAATTGAGGCAGCGACAGAGCGCTGCGGCGAGCCCGCTTCCGCCGCGCCGGGTCCGGAGGAGCGCGCGGCCAAGATGCAGAACCTCGGGTTGCTGGAGCGGGCGCTGGAGCTGCTGCCCGCGGACAAGCGCGAGCTTCTGGTGCTCAGCCGCTTTCAGGAGATGAAGTACGAGGATATCGCGGCCGTCCTCAATTGCGAAGTCGGAGCCGTGAAGGTACGCGTGTACCGGGCCGTGCGCGCCCTGGAACAGATTTATTGTGCGCTGAAAAGAAAAGAAAAAAGAGAAGGAAAAGGCATCATGACCTGCGAAGAGATGGAATCGCGAATGGCGGAGTACTGGAGCCGGACTCTCAGCCTGGAACACCAAATGGCGGTGGAGGCGCACCTGGCGGCCTGCGAAACCTGCCGCGCCGAGGCGCACAGGTTGGGAGCGCTGTGGCGGGATTTGGCGCGGCTGCCCGCGCCTGAGCCGAGCGCCGGCATGCGCCCACGATTCTACGAAACGCTGGCGGCGTATCGCGACGGCGCTGCCGCCGCGGGCAGGAAGACGCCCGGGTTGGCATGGGGAGGTCACGGGTGGGCTTGGCAGATCGCTGCCGGCGTGGTGCTGGCGCTTGCGGGCCTGGGCGCGGGATACAGCCTGCGCTCCAGCCAAACGGCCAATGCGGAAATAGCGCAACTGCGAGGGGAGGTCGGCAATATGCGCCAACTGGTGGCACTGTCGTTACTGCAACAGCAGTCTGCGAGCGAAAGGCTGCGCGGAGTGAGCTGGGCGTATCGCGTGGAGCCGTCCGACACCGAGGTGCTTACGGCGCTGCTCACCGCGGTGAATCACGATCCCAATGTCAACGTCCGGCTGGCGGCCGTGGACGCTCTGCATCCTTTTGCCGCCAGCCCGGTCACCAGAGACGCCGTGATTCAGGCGTTAGGGAAGCAAACCGCGCCCATCGTGCAGGTGGCGCTGATCGATCTGCTGGTGGATTTGAAGGAGACCGAAGCCGCGCCGGAGCTGCAAAGGGTAGCTACGGACAGCTCCACCGATGTTGGCGTCCGACAGCGCGCTCAGTGGGCTTTGGAGAGGTTGCAATGAAGTCGATTCTTGGGCTACTTGCTCAGGAGACAGCCTCCTTCGAGGCAGCTTCGATCAAGCTGCATCCGGAACCGATCGCGTTTTCTTCCGACTCAGCCGCTCACGGCTGCTTCACACCTCATGGGCAGACCGGTTTCAACTCAAAATCCATCGCGAAATGAAAGAGACGCCGGTGTATCGGCTGGTCGTAGGAAAAGGCGGGCAAAAGCTAAAGGAAGCTGCTCCTGATGCGAAAGGGGGCTATGTGAGTCGCGGGCCGGCCCGTCATCGACAAGACCGGGCTCACCGGATATTACGCGTACACACTGGACTGGTTTCCCGTGAACCGCCCTGTGGAACCCGATTCGGACATTCCGCCTTCGGAGAATTAAAAGATGAAAGAGGAACGAGCAATGAATACACTAGGACGGCTGTTTGTGTTGGGAGCGGGATTTGCGGCGCTGGCCGTGGCGCAAGACGCTGGGTCCAACGCGGTCCCGCAGCGCATCACGGCGACGTTTAAAGATCCCGCCGCGCCGCGCAAGCTGGAAGTGAACGTGTTGATGGGGAACGTGACGGTGAGAGGGGCCGAGCGAGCCGACGCCCTTATCGACTACACCGTACGTGGAGCGGCGCGGCGGCGCGCGACGGAGCCTCCGCCTCCGGGGATGCATCGCATCGGCGGCGCCGGCACGCTCGAAGTGACCGAGGATAACAACACGGTGCGGGTGGACGGCGGCGGATTGTTCAGTAATCTTAGCGACGTGACCATTCAGGTCCCAACCCAAACCTCGGTAACCGTGGGCGGTACGTTGGGGGGTGGAAACATTGTCGTGGAAAACATCTCGGGTGAAATCGAGGTCAGCAACATGAACGGGCAGGTCACCATTACCAATGTCTCGGGATCGGTCGTGGCGCACTCGATGAATGGCAAGGTCGTGGTGTCGTTGAATCGCGTCACTCCTGGCAAGAATATGAATTTCTCCACCTTTAACGGCGACATCGACGTGACGCTGCCCGCCGACGCGAAGGCCAACTTGAAGGCGAGAGTCGACAATGGCGACATCTACACGGATTTCGACGTGAAGCTGGAGCCGCAGGAAGCCGGCGCCGCTCCGCCTCCGCCTTCACCTCCGGATGTGCCGCGGCCGGGCAGGAACGTTAGGCCGAAAACGAAACGCGGCGGCGATGGCGCCGTGAACGGAACCATCAACGGCGGGGGCCCGGAAATCCAGTTCACCACCTTCAATGGACGCATTCTGATTCACAAGAAGTAGCGCCACGAATGAGCGACTTGCCGCGCCGGGGTAAAATGGCCCTGTCATGCCCTCATTCCCCGGCGTGGATTATCTGCGCATCGACTCGCTCTTCAACCAGCAGGAACTGCTGGTGCGCCAGACCGCGCGCCAGTTCGTGGACGAACGCGCCGTGCCGCTGATGCGCGATTGCTTCCGCGACGCCCGCTTCCCCAGCGAGCTGATCGCGGAAATGGGTCGGCTGGGATTCTTCGGCGCGAATCTGGAAGGCTACGGCTGCGCCGGCATGAGCAACGTGGAGTACGGCCTGATCATGCAGGAACTGGAACGGGCCGACTCCGGCCTGCGCAGCTTCGTCAGCGTGCAGGGCGCGCTGGTAATGTACCCGATCCTGACCTTCGGGAGCGAGCAGCAGAAGCAGCGCTGGCTGCCGCCGCTGCAATCGGGACAGGCCGTCGGCTGCTTCGGCCTGACAGAGCCAGGCTTCGGTTCGAACCCCGCGGGAATGCTGACGCGGGCGCGGCGCGAAGGCTCCCACTGGGTGCTCGATGGCGAGAAGACGTGGATCACCAATGGCTCGGTCGCCGATGTAGCGCTGGTGTGGGCTCGCACGGAAGAGGGCATTCGCGGATTCCTGGTGGAGCGCGGAACTCCCGGATTCACATCGCAGGAAATTCACGGAAAGCTGTCCATGCGCGCCTCCGTGACCTCCAGCCTGGCGCTTCAGGATTGCCGCATTCCGGAAAGCGCCGTGCTGCCGGGCGCCAAAGGATTGAAGCCGGCGCTGAGCTGCCTGACGCAAGCCCGCTTCGGGATCGGCTGGGGCGTCCTGGGCGCGGCCATGGATTGCTACGAGACCGCGCGATCGTACTCGGTGCTGCGCAAGCAGTTCGACGGACGGCCCATCGCGTCGCACCAATTGGTGCAGGAGAAACTGGCCTGGATGATCACGGAGATCACCAAGGCGCAGTTGCTGGCCTTGCAGGTGGGCCGGCTGAAGGATCAGGGCAAGGCCGACCCGGCGCACGTGTCCATGCTCAAGCGCAACAATGCCTCCATCGCGCTCGACTGCGCGCGCCTCTGCGCGCGATCTTGCTGGGCGCGACGGGCATCGTGGACGAGTATCCCGTCATGCGCCACATGTGCAACCTGGAAACGGTCAAGACCTACGAGGGCACGGATCACATCCACGCGCTGGTCATCGGGGAGCGTGTGACGGGCATCCCGGCGTACAAGTGACCGGCGCAAAGGATGGGCCGCATGGTAGCATCATAAGGGTAGACTTATGACCATTCTGCTGACCTTCGTTCATTACGTCGTTTGCATTTTTCTGATTATCGTGGTGCTGCTGCAAAGCGGCAAGGCGGCGGATCTTGCCGGCGCGTTCGGCGGAATGGGTTCGCAGACCGTATTCGGCCCGCGCGGGTCGGCCACGGTGCTGTCCAAAGCCACCACCATCGCGGCGGTGTTGTTCATGGTGACCTCGTTGAGCCTTTCGATCATCGCGACGCGGGGAGGCGGGAAGTCCGGTTCGTCGGTGCTCGACAAGGCCAAGGCCGCGCCGGCGCAGAAATCGGGCACGCCGCAACCCGGCGCCACCGTGCCTCTCACGGTGACTCCGATTGGTCCGAACGGGGAAAAGGGCACGCCCGGCGCTATCCAGGCGCCTCTGGTTCCCGCCGCCCCCGACACCGGCAAAATAGTTCTTTCTCGCGGAGATGGCGGAATTGGCAGACGCACTAGCTTGAGGTGCTAGCGGGTAACTCCGTGGGGGTTCAAGTCCCCCTCTCCGCACCACACTACAAAACAAAAGCCTTATCCTCCAGCGAGGGTGAGGCTTTTTTAGTTTATTTAGGTCGATTGTGTGCCTATAGTGTGCCGATCCTTCGGGCGTGCTCTTGTGCTCCAGAAAATCGCCTAGACGCCGCGCCGCGTTCTTTCAGATCGGCTTCACTGACGATGTTGTATCGGTCGAAAACCGCGCGGCTCTTGTGACCACTGACCATCATGGCTACGCGCTCGGGGACGCCACAGCGGACCAAGTTGCGGACTCCAGTGCGGCGTAGGTCATGGAAAAGCTTCTCTGGCTCTCCGTCCGCGTCCACAAGGCCAGCCTTCGTGCAGGCGCTCTCCCAGGCTCCACGGAAGCACAGGATAGGCTCACCTAGGCGCGAGAAAACCCACGGGCTTTCGGGGAAGTGCTCATCCCGTACCTGTTTCTGGAATGCCAGCACTTCATAGAGCGCTGGTGTAAGGAAGATCGTGCGGCCTTCATCGTTCTTGGTTTCCCCAGGTTCGAGCCTGACCACGCGCTCAGCTAAATCGACTTGGTTCCATCGAAGCGCGAGGATTTCACCCTTCCTACATCCCGTTTGATACGCGAAGGAAATCACAGGCCGTATCTCTTCGGGTAGCGCGTCCCGTACGGCCATGAACGCGGCGTGCTCAAAGAAGCCTTTGCGCGGGGGGTTCTCCGCTAGCTTCGGAATCTTCGGAACGGTGCGGACCTTCGGCGGATCTGATGCTTTCCCAAGATTGAACGCACGGCGGAGTATAGTGAACTCGCGGTTAATGGTGCCGTTACTCGCTGGAGGGATATTCCGCGTCGTCTTGCCGTCTGGCATCGTCCGTACGGTCGGCTTACGCCGCGCTTCGATGTAAGCCTGTAACTGATCGGTGCCGACCGCTGAGGCTTTCATCGCACCGAAGGACGGGCCCAAGTGAACGCGGACCACCAGGGAAGCCCAATCGTAGCTCTTGCCATTGTTCTTGTAAT
>CAVXWB010000195.1:0-6474 GCA_963765185.1 Bryobacterales bacterium | reverse complement strand
TATGTCCTGTACGCTTAACCAGAGAGTACGTATTGCTATCGCATTAAAGATCCCGCGGGCCGGCATTTCCGCGATGGACTCAATTATCCGCGCACAACCTGGCGGCCTTGCGAGCGGGTGATCGACCGCAAACCCGAAACGGCGTGGCAAGATAACCTCTACAACGGCTGGCTCGGCTGCCTGCGCAAATTGTCGAAGCCGACCATCGGCAAAGATTACCCCGAGGCGATGCGAGCGCAAGCGTGGGCCATGAAAACGCTCAACACCCAGCATGCTTCATGGACCCAGCTGCGGCACGATACGATCCTGTACGCCAAGCAGTCATATACGGCAAGAGTTTTGTGCTACTACCCGGCCGGGTTCGTCGAACCAGTGCCGCACTTCTGGTCCCGGCTGGAAAAAATGGCCGCCCGTGCTAGCGATTTGATCGAAGCGACGCCGTATCCCAATCCACAGATTCGGGAGCGGCGTGCGAAGTTCCTGCGCAGCTTTGCCAAGTCGGTCAAGACGCTGCATGGCATTTCCGAGAAGGAACTCGCGCAAAAGGAGTTGAACAAAGAAGAGACGAAGTTGCTGGAAGACACGGTCGAAATCAAACATGGCGGGGCGGGCAGGAAGGAAAGGGCTTCGAGCAGTCTTTTCTGCACGTTACCCTTGAACTGGCGCAGCCCCACCAGCAGCGCCAGACAGGCCGAGCCGGCGACGCCCGCGGCCGCGCCCCCGGCCTGGAGCGTGACGGCGATGCCTGGGCTGGATCGAATGGAGGAGTGCGAAACCTGGGTGAGAGCGATCCCAAAAATGACCAGGATCATTAGAACATCCAGGATGCGCTCGACCACCCAGGCGGCTACCTGGCTGGAGAAGGAAACTCCTTCTTTGCGGGCAATCAGGTAGGGGCGTACCGGCTCACCGGCGCGGCCGAATAGAACCACGGCAGTGAAGCCGATGCAGGTGGCCGACAGGACCCGCAGGAGGCTGGAGTGCTTCGGCCAAAGGCCGAAGCATAACCTCCCAGCGCAGGGCGCGTCCAACGTAGGTAGCCAAAATGAGAACCAGCGCCAGCGCCAGCCAGTTCCAGTCCACATTGCGGAGCGAATAGGCAAAGGCGTGCCACGAAAAGCCGGAGGTGCGCCACCGGTACACGACAAAAGTCACGGCGGCAACGGCCGCCAGGACCCGAAAACGACCCCCAATCGGCGCTTCAATCGGTTCGGCCCCCGATACAGGAAACGGCGGAGCGGCGCCGTTTTGGAGCGGCGATGGCCGGGAAGCGGTTGTGAGGTGTTGCGGAGGACACCACGGTAGAATGTAGTTCGAACTTCCGATGATAAATATTCGTTCTCGTTGTTGGAACGTGAGTTTCAGAAAACGGCACGTTTTTGGAGAATCGCGGGGACGAAGACTTCATGGCAGCCATTGCCACAGTTGCACAGGTTACCACGCCGGGGCAAACAGCCGCCTGGGCGGGTGAGCGCCGAAGAGCGGTTTTGGACCAAGACCTTCAGCTCATCGAGAGGTGTTTGGGCGGCGAGGAAGCCGCCTGGGAGGATCTTGTAAAGATCCATACCCGGCGTGTGTACGCCATCTGCTATCGATTCACGTCATCGGAACAGGAGGCGCAGGACCTGACGCAGGAGGTGTTTCTGCGGGTGTTCCGTTCGCTCAAGAGTTTTCGCGCCGGGGAGGGTTCCTTCACGGTGTGGCTGGGCAGGCTGTCCAGGAACCTGCTGATCGACCACTACCGCCGCAGCAAGCTGCAACGGGCCACCGAATCGATTGAAGAACAGCTTCCGATGATCGAGGAGACGCAGGCGATGTCGGCGCGGACGGACGGGATGCTGGCCGGACGCGAGGCCAGCGAGACGCTGCAGGGCGCGCTCAAAAAACTGTCGCCGGAGTTGCGTGAGACGGTGATCCTGCGCGATCTTGAAGAACTGGAATATCGGGAAATCGCCCAGGTGCTGAATGTTCCGGAAGGCACGGTGAAGTCCCGGCTGAACCGGGGCCGCGCGGAATTGGCCAGGGTCTTGCGGAAGCAGAGGGTGGCTTTATGAACACCCCCATGAACACCCCCATGAATAGCCCCATGCACTGTTCGGATATCGAAATTCTGCTGGCCGAGTACGTGGACGGGACGCTTGAAGCCGGAGCGAAGTCCGCGGTGGAGAGGCATGTGGCCTCCTGCGCGGGATGCCGGGAACTGGCGGAAGACGCGGCCAGCGCAGTGGCATTCATGGCGCGGGCGTCGGCGGTGGACGCTCCGCCGGAGTTGCTGACGCGCATCCTGTTCCAAGCGCCCGCGGTCAAGCCCACGCTGGCGCGGAGGCTGTTTGGACGGGTGCTGGGAGGCTGGATCGAGCCGGTGTTGCAGCCGAAGCTGGCCATGGGTATGGGCGTAGCGGCGCTGTCGTTCTTCATGTTGAGGCCGGGCGTGCGCCAATTGACGCCCTCCGATCTGGACCCGGTGAAGGTGTGGACGGCGGCGGAAAACCGGGCCAGCCGGGTGTGGGAGCGCGGAGTGAAGTCCGACGAGAACCTGCGGCTGGTGTATGAGATCGAGACGCGGCTGAGCCAGTGGCGCGAGGAAGCTCCGGCCGAGCAAGCTGCCAGAGGCGGCCGGGACGGCAAACCATGAGCGCGGAAACCATCGCCGGATATTGCCGCGCCTGCGGCAAGGCCCTGGCGGAGCCGGATGTCCACAAGGCGCACGGTGCCCTATATTGCAAGGAGCACGTTCCGATGGAAGGCGCCGCGGCCTCGCCGGAAGCATCGCCCTACAGCAGCTCGTATAGCGCGCCGCCGCCTTGCGCAGCGACATCTCGCCGAGCTTGGCTTTCGTGCTGGGCTTGATTCCGGGAGTGGGCGCGATCTACAACGGGCAATACGCCAAGGGGCTGGTGCACGTGGCCGTGATCGGCGTGACCATCTCCATTCTGAACGCCGATGTCCCCAACGGCTTCACACCGCTGGTGGCTTTGATGCTGGTGGCGTTCTGGGCGTACATGCCTTTCGAGGCCTATCATACGGCGCGGAGCCGGCAGCTGGGCCATCCCGTGGATGAGCTTTCCAGCCTGGTGCCGATGGGCGGCTCGCAATTTCCGGCCGCACCGGTGATTCTGATCGCGCTGGGCACGGTGCTGTTGCTGGATAACCTGGGCATCTTCGAGGTGCGGCGGATGCTGCGGTTCTGGCCGGTATTGCTGATCGGAGCCGGCGTGTACATGCTCTACAACCGGTTCTCCGGGTCCAAAGGACCGCGCCCATGAATCCAGCGCCTCCGAATCCGACACCCGGAATTCCTTTGATGCGGGCTTTGACCGGCCCCCTGCTGCTGACCGCGCTGGGCGTGCTGCTGACCGTCGACTATATGGGCGGCATCAGCTTCGGCCGCAGCTGGCCAGTGCTGCTGATCGTATTCGGTTTGTGCAAGGTGGCCGAGCACATGGGCCCGAGGAGTATATGAGCGTGGAGCGAAGGTATAAATGAGACGAGGCTCCCTGTTCGCGCCACTCCTGCTGATCGGCCTGGGGCTGATTTTCCTGGCGCGCAACGTTTATCCGGATCTGCGCCTGCTGGATTATCTGGCCAAGTTCTGGCCGCTGCTGCTGATCCTGTGGGGCGTGCTGCGGATCGGCCGAGATTCTATTCTGGGCGTCCAGCAAGCAGCCGCTGCCGGCGCGCGGCGTCTACCGGCGGCGAATGGATTCTGGTGTTGCTGCTGTGCTGCTTCGGAGGGACGCTGCATGTGGTGCGCGGCTTTGCCGGCGGCTGGTTCCCCGGCACCATCGAGCTGGGCGGCCTGGACGTGTTCGGCGAGAGCTACGACTATGCCATCGACGGAGAGAAGCCCAGCGGCAAGACGCCGCACGTGGTGATCGAAAGCTTCCGCGGCAACGCGCGCATCACCGGGACGGACGCGAACACGGTCAAGGTGACCGGGCACAAGACCGTCCGCAGCATCGACCGGGAGGGCGCCGACAGGGCCGACCGCGAGACGCCTCTGGAGCTGAACGGAGACTCGGGAACGATTATCATCCGCACCAATCAGAATCGCGCTTCCGGCCTGCCTCGGGTTACCGCGGACATGGAGATCGCGGTGCCCAGGGGAGCTTCGATCGAGGCGCACGGACGCAACGGCGATTTCGACATCCAGACCATCGACGGCGCGGTGGAGATCACCTCCCAGAGCGCCGGCGTGCGCCTGGCCGACATCGGGGGCCCGGTGCGCCTGGATCTGAATCCCAGCCAAATGGTGCGCGCGGTGAACCTGAAAGGGTCGCTCGATTTGCAGGGCGGCGGAGGCGACATCGATCTCGATAATATCGGCGGAAGCGTGACCATCAACGGTCCCTACCTGGGGAACGTGGAGTTTCACAATCTGGGCGGCTCCATCCACGTGAAGGGGCCACAGACCGAGTTCAGCGCGGAGCGGATTCCGGGCGACGTGCGCATGCCGCTGGGTAATTTCAACGCGTCCAACCTGGTGGGGCCGGTGCACGTTGAAACACGCTTGCGGGACGTGCAGATTTCCGATTTCACCAACGCCCTGAACGTGAGCGTGGAGAATGGCGACATCGAGCTGCGTCCGTCGCTTCCGCTGGCGCGGATGGACGTGCACACACGGTCCGGCAACATTACGCTGGCGCTGCCGAAGGACGCCCGATTCGCGCTGACGGCTTCGACGGGAATCGGCGGGATCCTGAACCAGTTCGGCGCTCCGCTGACGCTCGAGGAGGCGCGGCGCAACGCCACGCTTCGCGGCGGCAACGGCGGCCCGGACGTGACGCTGCGCACCGATCGCGGCGAGATCACAGTGCGCGAGGCCTCGCCCAACGAGCCTCCCTTCGAGCCGCGGTTCGGGCCGGCCTCGCCAAAGCAGTTGAAGGGGCTGAAGGAGTTCGGCAAGAAGATCGAGGAGTAAGGGGCGGCGTCGGGCCGTCCGGGTTTTGACGGGTGGCGTCTTCCAATTAGCCGGAGACAACGTCCTTTATGTCGCGATGTCGCGCTAATGGATAGAGACCACAACTCGAAGACTGGCCGTCAGGAATTAGAGCCTCACGCCCACAAGGCAGGCGACACGGCGCGCCCGAACGCATCGCCTCCTGTGGTACTAATAGCGCCAGCCCTGGGTAGAAAACAGGGTTCTCCACGCGTCTGCTTCCCGGTCCGGCTGTGCACATCGAGGCGAGGGATTGTCGCTGATGCCCGTTAGGACAAAATTGTAAGGTGGCGTCCAACGAACCAGGAAATAGACATCTGGTTGAGGCTCAAAATTCCTCTTGGCATCGGAAGGCTGGAATCCAACTTGCCAAAGGTCCGGCGTCTGACACCGCATAGTGTCACCCTGGAATTCGCCTCCGACAAAATCGGTGTGCAGTCTTTGATGCCACGTCGACAAATCTGGCGACAAAGACCACGCCTGGCTCTCGCTCCACGGTTGAGTCATCCACTCATCCACGAAATCTCTCGGACTCAGAGCCACCGGGGCGACGCGACGAACTCGATCTCCTTCAATCAGGAAGTGGCGAACGGCCTCGCGATTGTGCACGCCGGCATCAACGCTGCGCTGAGTGAATTCGATCATGGCGTCCACCGGCCCGCTAAAGTGCATGGGCGAATTGCAATGCTCCCCACTATGTAGCTCTCGCCCGCGCAGGTAGCCGTCACCAGATTCGTCAACCAGGTTCTTTGCGCCTGACAAATCCACTCGCCAGATCCGGTAGTAGACCGGGTGCCAGGTGGAGGCGCAGCCCTCTCCGTTCCCGAGCGTCAGTATGAAAGCTGGTCCCGTCGTTCTCCCGCCCTGATAGGACTGCCATACGTGCACTGCGTCAACGTGCTGTGGGGTGTAGTGTTCGTAATCATTTTGTTCTGATTCCAAGATGCGTCGCCAGCTGCCATCGATTTGCTCGTAACCGTACACGGACTCGTCAACCGCGCAGACAATTCCGACCCCAGTGGTCACGAAGAGAAGCCCAGACTCCCAACTGAGAGTGACGCGAACGGACCCGAGGAAATTCTGATCATCGTCAGAAGCGACGCTGACTTTCCCCAATGCGTCGTTTATTCTTGCAGAAACCGGCGTCTCGTCACCTTCCTCTTAACCGCGCCGATCTGCGATTCGATCCAATCTCGTAGCTGATGCTTTGCGAGTGTGAGCTTGGGCCCGCCGCCGGGCTTAACAGCAGACACATCGGATTGAGCGTGCAATGACTGCAAAGTCTCATGCAGCGCAATCAAACGCGAGTCGGTTTGCGCCAATCCGCTGCAAGCCAGCACAAGAGCCAACCAGGCGAGCCGCATGTCTCTTATTGTAGTGGCGCACGAGACGCGCCGCATACGCCTAGGTCGGACAGAATTTTGGCAGCCCGCACGGCGTTGCGCCAACTATCGCCTCCGCTTCTCCAATCGGCCGCCGATAAAACCCAGATCATGTAAAGTGGCGCGGTAGTGGCTCAGGACGCGTCGATGCAC
>CAVXWB010000194.1:0-13135 GCA_963765185.1 Bryobacterales bacterium | reverse complement strand
ATCGAGCCTGATTACGCGTTACACGAAGCTCGCGGGCTGGCTTCACGAGATGGCGGCACCTTTCAGCGACGAGCAGTTCTGGGCCAGGCCTTTTCCGTTTGGAAACAGCTTTGGTCATCTGGTGCTGCACCTGACGGGAAATTTGAATTACTACATTGGCGCGCAGATGGCGGGGACTGGATATGTTCGCGATCGGCCAAAGGAGTTTTCAGAATCGTCCCGGCCCTCGAAGGAAGAAGTGCTGAAGAAATTCGACGAAGCGATCGAGATCGTCTTGCGCGCCATCCGCGGCCAGTCAGCGAACGACTGGTCTTTGCCGTACTCAGCTGACGGTGCGGATGCGAGAACGCGCTTTGAAATGGTGCTGCAATGCGCCACGCATTTGCACCATCACATCGGGCAGATGATGTATTTGGGATTCGAGTTGAAACGGAAGGGCTGAGTATGGGCCAGACCATCGTTGAAAAAATCGCGCAGAAACACATGGCCGAAGGGCCAAATCGTCCGCTGCGACAGGGCGATTTCCTCTCGATCCGCCCGCATCGCTGCATGACGCACGACAACACCTCGGCGGTGATGAGCAAGTTCAAGGGCATTGGCGCGAAAAAGGTCAAAGATTCACGGCAGATGGTCTACGCGCTCGATCATGACATCCAGAATCAGGACGAGTCGAACCTGAAGAACACTTCCGCGACGCCGTCAACGGAGCGCAGCCCTTCGGCGAGCGAAGCCGGCAGCACGAAGCTGCGGCTGGTGAGATTATCCGCCGTGGTCACCAGAAGATCCAGGTTCAGAGCCACGCGCATCCATTCCGCTATCGAATTGTAGCTGGCGCGCGCCAGTCCGCCGAGCGAAATCACCAGCGCCAGCGACAACATCAGCGCCGCCACCGTTCCCGACGTGCGCCTGGGCGCTTGAATCAGGCTGTCGGCCGCGAGCGCTCCTTCCACCGGCCGGATTCGCTCCAGCACCGGCCGCAACGCTCGCGCCAGCCACAGCGAGGCCGCCGGCGAAAGCAACACCGCGGCCAGCACGGCCAACAGAAACCCGGCGTAGAACACCAAGCCGGCGCGGCTGAAAACCAGCGCCAGCAGGGATGCGCAGGCACACGCCGCCGCCCAGTTCCTGCGCAACCGGCTCTCGCCTTCGCTCAGGGTTTGATACCGGCCCTTCTGCAACGCCTTCACCGGATCGACACGGGCGGCGCTGCGCGCGGGCAGCACCGCAGCCGCCAGGCTGGTGATCACTCCCATCCCGGCCGCCGCCGCGGCCAGCTTTGGGTCCAGGCTGATGTCTCCGGCGCGCTGCGCCACGCCGTAGATGTCTTCGAGAAACCCTCCGATGTATCCGGCCATCGCGCGAGCCATCGCCAGCCCCGCCAGAATACCCAGGATCGTTCCCGCCAAACCGGTCAGCGCGCTCTCGGTGAGAAACAGCGTCCGGATCTGGCCTCGCGTCGCGCCCAGCGCCCGCAGGATCCCGATCTCGGAGCGTCTTTGCGTCACCGCGATCGCGAACGTGTTGTAGATGATGAACATTCCAATGAACAGCGCGAATACGCTGGTGATGTTCGGAGGCCACCGCGTAAACTCTGATGTCGCTTCAAACTGCTGCCCTCGCGAGCTGGGCGGCTCCACTTGAAATCCCGGACCCAGCAGCGCTCTCAATTTCGCGGCGGCTTGGTCCAACGGCACGCCGTCTTCGAGCGCGAGATCCACACGGTCGAACTTGCGCCCTCGTCCGAATACCTTTTGCGCGGCGTAAATATCCATGATGGCAAGATCGCCCCCGAAAGCGCTAGCCAGGCCGCCCGGCTTCATGATGCCGCGGACCGTGAACGTCCGATCGCCGGCCATGGTGCGCATGGGGATCCGGCTGTTGAGCGTCAGTCCCCGTTGCGGGCGAAGGTGCTGGCCACGATCAGGGAATCGGCCTGCGCCAGGAACACCAGCGGATCGTCGACGGCTTCGCCGGCGTCCTCGAAATCGTAGTTGCGCAGGCTGCGGTCGCCGAGCATGTCCACGCCCAGGATCAGCACATTGGTCCCGCCCACCGCAACGGTGCACTCGAGCACCGGCGCGGCGGCGCGCACGCCGGGAAGGCCGCGAACCTTGTCCAGCACGTCTTCGTCGAATCCCGCTTCCCCCGCCGACACCTGCAACTGCGTGGTTCCGGCGATGCGGTCGATGGTTTCGCGAAACGCGGCCAGCACGCTCTGGTTGGCCGCGTGCATGCCCACGAACACGGCCACGCCCAGCACGATGCCCGCCATGGTCAGGAGACAGCGCGGCAGATGCTTGCGGGCGTAGGGCCAGCTGATCAGGCGGAGGAGCATCACCGGCGCACGTCCTCGCGCCTTACATCTGCGAAGACCCTGCCGTCACGGATGTGAATCGTGCGCGCGCAACTCTCCGCCACGCTGCTATCGTGCGTCACCACCAGCACGGTGGCGCCCAGGCGGTCGTGCACATCGTGAATCAGCTTCAGTATTTCGACGCCGGTGGCGGTGTCCAAGTTTCCCGTAGGCTCGTCGGCCAGCAGCACCGGAGGATAAATGCTCAGCGCGCGCGCGATGGCCACGCGCTGGCGCTCGCCGCCGGAGAGTTCATCGGGAAGGTGATCCATGCGTGCGCCCAGCTTCACCAGATCCAACAGTTCCCTGGCGCGCTCCTCCGTCTTCTTGCGCGGCCATCCGCGCAGATGCAGCGGCAGCGACACGTTTTCCAGGCACGAAAGCGTCGGCAGCAGGCTGAAGAACTGGAAGATGAATCCGATCTTGTCGCGGCGTACGCGCGTCAGCTCATCGTCGCTGAGCCGCGCGAGCGAAGCCCCGTCCAACTCGATTTCTCCCGCGCTGGCCGTATCCAGACCGCCGATCAGATTCAGCAGCGTCGATTTCCCCGACCCCGAAGGCCCCATGATCGACGCCATCTCCCCCCGTCCGATCTCCAGATCCACGTGGTCGAGCGCCGTCACCTTGCGCGCGCCGTCAAATTGCTTGGAGACTCCTCGAAGCGAGATCACTTCCTTCATCATCGCGCATGTCCGCGCATGTACAATCGGTTTACATGCGCATCGGCATCGATGCTGGCGGGACATTCACCGACTTCGTCGTGTTGCGCGACGACGGTAGTCTCGAAAGTTTCAAGCTGCCTTCCAATCCTCGCGCCCCGGCACGCGTGATTCTGGCCGGGATCGAGCGCGCCCTGACGGGTGAAGCTCGCGGCAAAGTGGACGTGGTTCACGGGTCTACCGTCGCCACCAACGCTTTGCTGGAGCGCAAAGGCGCGCGCACGGCCTTCGTTACCACCGCCGGCTTCGAGGATCTGCTCGAGATCGGGCGTCAGAACCGTCCGGAGCTGTACAACCTCACGCCCGCGCCGCGCCGGCTCTTCATCGAACGCGCGCTGTGTTTCGGCGTGGAGGAACGGATGAACCCCGACGGCTCCGTGCTCCTCGCGCCGTCCGCCGCCGGCCTTCGTCGTTTGGCCAAGAAGCTTCAGCGCGCCCGCGTCCGTGCGATTGCCATCTGCTTTCTGCATTCCTATCAAAACCCGGCGCACGAACGGGCGGCGATGAAGGCGCTCACTCGCGCAGGAGTCTATGTCTGCGCCTCGCACGAGATCAGCCCGGAGTTTCGGGAGTTTGAGCGCGCCTCCACCACCGCCGTCAACGCCTACGTCGGCCCGCTGATGGAAGCGTATCTGAGTGAGCTGCAAAAGCGCCCGTGGCCTGCGCATCGCCATCATGCAATCGAACGGCGGATTGCTCTCCGCTCGCGATGCCAGCCGCCAGCCCGTGCGCACGGTGCTTTCGGGACCCGCCGGCGGCGTGGTGGGAGTGCTGGCGTGCGCGCGCTCGAGCGGCTTCCGCCGCGTGCTCGGATTCGACATGGGAGGAACCTTCACCGACGTCAGCCTGGCCGACGGTGCGCCGCGCGAAACCACTGAGGCGGTGCTCGACGGCCTGCCCATTCGTATTCCCATGCTGGATATTCATACCGTCGGCGCAGGCGGCGGCTCCATCGCGCGCGTGGATGCAGGCGGCCTGCTGCGCGTGGGTCCTGAGAGCGCGGGCGCTGAGCCCGGCCCGGCCTGCTATGGCAAGGGAACGGACGCCACGGTCACGGACGCTCACGTCGTGCTGGGACGCGTGGAAGCGCTGCTGGGCGGAAGCCTGCCCATGCACGCCGACCGCGCCGCTGCCGCGGTGAATCGCATTGCATCGCGGCTGGGGCTTTCGCTCGCCGATGCCGCGGCCGGCATCCTGCGCGTCGCCAATGCAAATATGGAGCGGGCGATTCGCACGGTCTCGGTCGAGCGCGGTTACGACCCTCGCGACTTTGCCCTGGCCGCTTTCGGAGGTTGCGGCGGGCTGCACGCCTGCGAAATCGCCAACGAACTGGGGATTCGCACGGTGATCGTGCCTCAGTATGCGGGCGCGCTCTCGGCGCTGGGAATGCTGATGGCCGACGCCGTGCGGGATTACTCAACGTGGGGCGGACCCCCCGGTCCGCAGCCGGCCCCCTGGCCGGCCTGGGCGGGACGAGGGCGTCCCGCGCGGACCAGGGGGTCCGCCCCACTCGACGACCGCTTCGCGGCGCTTGAACGTCGCGCCCGCCGCGAGTCTCCAGACGCCGTCATCGAACGCAGCGCCGACCTGCGCTACTTGGGCCAGAGCTATGAGATCAACGTCCCTTTCACCGGCACGCTCCGCGCCTGCGCGGCCCGCTTTCATCGCGAGCACGCCAAGCTCTACGGCTATTCGAATCCCGGCCGGGAAGTGGAAGTTGTGACCATTCGCGTGCGCGCCCGCAAGCCGCTCCCGAAGCCGAAGCTGAAAGCCGCACCCTCCGTCGCAGGCCGCAGCGTCGCGCGGCCCGTATTCCTGGACGGTGCCTGGCAGCGCATCCCCGTCTGGAATCGCGAGCACCTCGGCGCGACAACTCGCTCCGGCCCCGCCCTGATTCTCGACTACGGCTCGACCACCCTGGTCCCGCCCGGCTGGCGGTTCCGTTTGGATCGCGCCGGGAGTATCCTAATTCAGTCGCGGCATTGAGACGCACACCTCGCTGACTGTGCCAAACTTAAGATTCGTGTCTAAACATCCTAAAATCCGCTCCACCACCATCCTCTGCGTCCGCCGCGATGGGAAAGTGGTCATGGCCGGCGACGGGCAGGTGACGCTCGGGTCGGAAGTCCTCAAGTCCGGCGCCAAGAAGCTGCGCCGCCTCTACAACAGCAAAATCATCGCCGGATTCGCCGGCTCCACCGCCGACGCCTTCGCTCTGTTCGCGCGCTTCGAATCCAAGCTGGAACAGCACAACGGCAATTTACCCCGCGCCGTGGTTGAGCTGGCGAAAGAATGGCGAACCGACCGCGTCCTCCGGCATCTGGAGGCGCTGCTGCTGGTGGCCGACACCGGCAACACCTACATCGTCAGCGGCACCGGCGACGTCATTGAGCCCGACGGCGGCATCGCCGCCATCGGCTCCGGAGGGGCCTTTGCCAAGTGCGCCGCCATTGCGCTGCTCGAAAATACGAAACTGAACGCGCGCGAGATCGTCGAAAAGTCGATGGAGATCGCCGGCAAAACCTGCATCTATACGAATGAGAACGTGGTCTACGAGGAGTTGGGCTGATGGTTATCTACCTTCCCGCGCAAGCCGCCGAGGATACGCCGATGTTGGACGAGTTGACGCCGCGCGAGATTGTCCGCGAGCTCGACAAATACGTCATCGGCCAGGCCGACGCCAAGCGCGCCGTCGCCATCGCCCTGCGCAACCGCATCCGCCGCCAGAAGCTGGAGCCGGAAATGGCCGATGAGGTCATGCCCAAGAACATCCTGATGATCGGGCCCACCGGCGTGGGCAAGACGGAGCTGGCGCGGAGTCTGGCCAAGCTGGCCAACTCGCCGTTCCTGAAAGTGGAGGCCAGCAAGTTCACCGAAGTGGGCTACGTCGGCCGCGATGTCGAATCCATGATCCGCGACCTGGTGGATATCTCCATCGACATGGTGCGCGAGGAGCGTCTCGACGAAATCGGCGAGCGCGCCGAGCGTAACGCCGAAGAGCGCCTGCTCGATCTGCTGATGCCGCCTCCGGCCGAGCCGGCCGAAAGCGCTGACCGCACTCGCGAGAAGCTGCGCGAGCGCCTGCGCGCCGGCAAGCTCGACGACCGCCAGGTGGAGCTCGACGTCAAGGAGAAAGGCCCCACCTTCGAGGTCACCACCGCCGCCGGCATCGAGGAGATGGACATCAACTTGAAGGACATGCTGGGCGGCCTGTTCGGCGGCCGCACGCGCAAGCGCAAGATGCGCGTGGGCGAGGCTCTCGACTATCTGGTGCAGGAGGAAGAGCAGAAGCTGGTGGACATGGACCAGGTGACCCGCGTGGCCATCGAGCGCGTGGAGCGCAGCGGCATCATCTTCCTCGACGAAGTGGACAAGATCGCCGGCCGCGAGGGCGGCCATGGCCCCGATGTCAGCCGCGAGGGCGTGCAGCGCGATATCCTGCCCATCGTCGAAGGCACCACCGTGAACACTCGCTACGGCTTTGTGCGCACCGATCACATTCTGTTTATCGCCGCCGGCGCGTTCCACGTCTCCAAGCCCAGCGACCTGATTCCAGAGCTGCAAGGCCGCTTCCCCATCCGCGTGGAGCTGAAATCCCTGACGCAGGCCGATTTCATCCGCATTCTGAAGGAGCCCAAGAACGCGCTGATCAAGCAATACCAGGCGCTGCTCGATACCGAAGGCATCAAGCTTACCTTTACAGAGGATGCGCTCGAGGAGATTTCCAGCTTTGCCGCGCGCGTCAACGAATCCACCGAAAACATTGGGGCGCGCCGTCTCCACACCATCCTCGAAAAATTGCTGGAAGATGTTTCGTTCGATGGTCCCGATCTCAAGAAAAAGACGGTCAAAGTGGATGCCGTGTATGTCCGCAAACAGCTTGCCGAGATTGTGAAGGATCAGGATCTGAGCCGGTATATTCTGTGAAAAGAGCACAGACAATTTTGTCTGTGCCGCTGGTGTTTGCCGCTTTGATGTTTCTGGAAGGCTGCCGCCTTCTGGGCCCAGGCTACATCGGCCCGGTGCACCCTCCCCCTCTTGATGTTCCGGTCCAGGTGAGCGACCTGAGAGCCATCGAATATGGCGACGAGATTATCGCTGGGTTCACCATCGCCAGCATCACCACGGAGGGGCTGGAGCTGAAGCGTTTGCGATCCGTGGATCTGTACGCCGGTCCCAGCGCGGGAGCGGGCGAGCCTAATTCCTGGTATCGCACCGCCGCGCACTATCCCGTTCCCGCCTCCGTGCCGGGCGCCTTCGAACAGCGTTTTCCCGCGCAGGCATGGATCGGCAAGGATGTGGTTCTGCGTGTCCGCTCCACCGGCCCCAAAGGCAAAATATCGCTATGGTCGCTGCCGTTCACTTTGAATGTGATCGCGCCGCTCCAACGCCCCACCGATCTCGATGCGAAGAGCCAGAAGGACGGCGTGCATTTAACCTGGCGCGGCGCCGCACCCAGGTTCAGAGTCCTGCGCGCCGGCGCGGACGGCATGTTCGCGCCGCTTAAGGATACCGACAAGCCGGAATACATCGACGATTCCGCGCAGTTCGGAATGCGTTATCAATACATGGTGCAAGCCTTGGCGAACGAGAAAGACGACAAGCAGCAGAGCCTGGCGTCCGATCCTATCGCCACGCCTGTTCTGATCGACACCTTCCCGCCCGATGTGCCCGCCGGCGTCACCGCCGCCCCCGGCGTGAACACGATCGACCTGGAATGGGAGCGCAATACGGAGGCTGATTTCAAGGGCTATAAAGTTTTTCGCTCCGTCGATGGCGGGCCTTTCGAAATGATCGCCCCTCTGATCGATGCCCCCACTTACACCGACATGAACGTGCAGCCCGGAAAAACCTACCGGTACCAGATTTCGTCGGTGGACCTTGTGGGCAATGAAAGCGCCCGCTCCCAGCCGGTGCGGGCGGCTCTGCCGTGACGCCTCGCCTGCTGGCGATCTCGGCCGCCGCGCTGCTCACCGGCTGCGCCTCCGCTCCACCGCCCAGTGGCGATGCGGGCGAGCCCGCCTGGTACGGGAAGACCGTCGGCCAATTGACCCAGATGAACCGCGCGGCGGAGCGCTTCTTCGAAGCCGGCAAGCCCGATCAAGCCGCCGCGCTGATCGAACAAGGCGAGCCCTTGGTCAGCCGCCTGCTCAATGTCCCGAAGCCCACCCTGGCCGCGGTGGAAGCAGCCTCCGATCTCGACGACCTGTACGGCCGCATGCTTCTTTCCAATCGCCACTACGCTTGGGCCATCACCCTGTTCGAGAAGAACCGCGCCCGCTGGAAAACCTGGACTCCGCAGACTCCCGAGACGGCGCGCCGGCTGAAGCAGGCCGAGGCGGCCATCGAAGAATGCGACCGGCGCATGGCGGAGTAAGCCTCGCACATCGCTTGCAGGTGTCGGCGGATCGGCATGGGCACTCCAAGGAAGGCGCGAAACCTACGCAACGCCCAACAGATCGAGATCGACGACCTTCGGCGAAGGTTCCGCAATCTGTTGATGGATCGCTTCAAGATGAAAGTCAACCAAAGCGGATCCGCCGCATCTTCCGGGCCACCGAAGGCCTGGCGGTTGAATGCAGGACTGTTCCGCCGTCCGCGACGGAGTCTCCGGTCACCCCTGGGGCCGGTTCTTGGCCTGCTCCATCGCAATCTGATTGATATGCGCGTTCACGCGAGCGGAGCGAACAAATCCTGCTGACGCTCCGCGTCGGGGCGATCGGCCCCATCTTCCGGGCCACCGAAGGCCTGGCGGTTGAATGCAGGACTGTTCCGCCGTCCGCGACGGAGTCTCCGGTCACCCCTGTGGCCGGTTCTTGGCCTGCTCCATCGCAATCTGATTGATATGTGAGAGCGCCCTGGCCCCACTCGCGCCTTCGATGGCTTTCACCGCGATGTCTTGCACCTGCTGCTTGGCGTCGGCGAGTTGCTTTTCCAGGGCCGCGATCTGCGCCAGTTGATGGGCCGCAGTTTCTTCAAGCGTCTTAACCCGCAGATCGCCGAACCGTTTCTCGGCTTCGGCGTCCTTCTTCATGACCAGGATTTCCTGCTGAAGCCGCGCCTCCGACTCACGCCGTGCCCGCTCGGCGGCGTCCTTCGCCTCAGCTTCCAGCCGCTTGGGGAACGCCTCGGCTTCCTTGCGCAGCCGCGCTAGCTCCTCTTCGCGCTCCTTCAATGCCGCTTCGCGCAGTTGCCAGCTCTTTCCCAGCGTGTCCTGCTTTTCCAGGTTCGTCTTTTCCTGCAGACGAACCTCTTCGTCGTACTTGTCCTGGGCTTTCTTGCGCTCCTGCGTCTTTTTGTACTCGAAATCTTCGGCTTCTCGTTGGCGCTGCTTCCTGAGAGCCTCTTCCTGTTCCTTGCGTTCGCGGTCTGCGCGCGCGGCTTCTTCTTCCCAGGCGGCGCGTCGGGCGGCGATTTCCGTTTCGAGCTCCTGCTTTTGGCGCCCGTAGTCCTGAACAAGCTGGTCGAGAGCGGTGGCGGCGACATCGATTTTGTGCAGGCGATCGAGTTCTTTCCGCTCGAGTTCCACGGCTTCGCGAACGGAGGCGAGAAGTTGCACCTCCTCCGTCAACTTGCCCGACAAGCCGGAAAGCGCTTTCGATACATCGAGGCCCAAACCGGAAATACGCTGGACCACCGACTCGACAGAGACGCCCTCCACCGTCTCTCGCACCTCAGTTTCGCGGCGGCGGGCAGCCTCATCGATCTTGGGATCGGCGGACTCTCGGGCGTTCGCGGACTGCTCCTCGATTTCGTCGAATTCACGCTGGATCTCGGTCTTTGTCCGCTTGGCGCGGAGGGGGGCTTTGGCGGCTTTGGCTGGCATTAGATAGGTCTCCCGAACATTTCTGAGATTAGCAGATGCGGGGCTGACCAACAGCCTAGCAGCCCGTGGTGAAAGTCGTCTGGCGCAAAAACCGGGACAGTCGCCGTATTTCGCCTACCGGGAAGTTCTATCGAATCAGCGCGCCTCTGTGGCGAAATATGGTGACTGTACCAGGCTTTTGCGATCCGGTCCCTTCTGCCACGGGCTGCTAGGGAGCGGTGACGAGCGCGGCGAAAAGTTCTTCCAAACTGACCGAGAGCTCGCCCGCGCGGAGCGCCGAGCTCACGCGCACAGGCTCCGCACCGGAGTGATATTCCCACGCGGTACGTTTGACGGGGTCGATGATCCAGCAGAAGGGGACGCCCCAGGCGTGATACTCTTCGCACTTGCTCAGCATCGCCCCCAGCCGGTCTTCAGGAGACAGGATTTCGCAGCAGAGTAGGACAGGCTCGGTCGGGTAGGGACCCGGAAAGTCACCGGCCACGGCGACATCGGGGACCAGATACTTGGTGGGGGAAATGCGAACCGTCAGTTCGGGAAGAGGTTGAACGCCCTGAGCCCTAAGTAACACCGACAGGGCAAACTGAATAATGGAGTGGAACTTGGTGGCCATCGCTTTGGGAGTGACCACACCGTCCCGGTATTCACAATTAGGCTTCTCCGTCAAGCGAAGATACTCTTCAACCGGCATGAGAGTGGTGGTGCTCATGGGAATATTCTACCCTTTAGAGAACCTATGCAACTTGCCGAACGAATGTCGCGGATCGGAATCGAATCCGCGTTTGAAGTCCTGGTAAGAGCCCGCGCGCTCGAAAAGCAGGGCAAGAGCGTCATCCATCTGGAAATCGGCGAGCCCGATTTTCCCACTCCCGCGCACGTGATCGAGGCCGGCCAGCGCGCCCTGGGCGAAGGCTGGACCAAGTACGGTCCGCACGCAGGGCGACCCGGAGCTGCGCGAAGTGATCGCCGCCTACATCTCGCGCACGCGCGGCATCCAGGTGGGCCCGGAGCGCGTGTGCGTGGTCCCCGGCGGCAAGCCGATCATGTTCTTCACCATGATGGCGCTGCTGGAGCCGGGCGACGAAGTGGTTTATCCCGATCCCGGATTCCCCATCTACGAATCCATGATCAATTTCCTGGGCGCGACGCCGGTGCCGATCCCGCTGATCGAGGATCGCGGCTTCTCCTTCGATCTGGACACGTTCGAAGCCCGGCTCTCGGATCGCACCAAGATGGTGATCCTGGTTTCGCCGGCCAACCCCACCGGAGGCCTGGTGCCGGCCGAAGACATCCGCCGCATGGCCGAGCTGCTGCGCCATCGCGACGTGATGGTGCTGAGCGACGAGATCTACTCGCGCATCATCTATGACGGCGAGCCGTGTTCCATCGCCAGCTCGATGGGGCATGCTGGATAAGACCATCATCCTGGATGGATTCTCGAAAACCTATTCGATGACCGGCTGGCGTCTGGGTTATGGCGTCATGCCCACGTTTCTGGCCGAGGCCGTGGTCAAGCTGATGGTGAATTCCAACTCCTGCACCGCCAGCTTCACGCAGCGCGCCGGCATCGCCGCGCTGACCGGCCCGCAGGACGCCGTCACCGCGATGGTGGCCGAATTCCGCCGCCGCCGCGACGCCATCGTGCACGGCCTGAATCAGATTCCCGGCTTCCGCTGCGTGCTTCCGGCCGGAGCTTTCTACGCCTTCCCCAACGTCAGCGGCACCGGCATGCCGTCGAAGGAGCTGGCCGATCTGCTGTTGAATGAAGCCGGCGTGGCGTGCCTGAACGGCGGCGCTTTCGGCGCGCACGGCGAAGGCTATCTGCGCTTCAGCTACGCGAATTCGCTGGCCAACATCCAGGAAGCTCTGAGCCGCATTCACAAGGCCTCGGAGCGCTGGGCCGGCAAGCTGGTCTCGGCGTAATGCCACTTCCTGAACCGCCTCGTCATGAAGCATGGATGCGCGGGCCGATCGAAGGCGTTCCGACGCTGCTCGCGCCGCTCTCTATTCGTTCCAGCAAGCCCGCGAGGATCTGGCCCGCTTCACCGAAGGGCTCACGCCGGCGCAGATCTGGGCCACTCCGTACGGCTTCGGCTCGGTCGGGTTTCATCTGCGGCATATTGCCGGCACGACCGACCGCTTGATGACGTATCTGGAAGGCAGCCAGCTCTCCGAGACTCAGATGGATTTCCTCAAGCATGAGCACGACCCCGGCGCATCGCGCGAAGAACTCACAAGCGCGATGAACACCGTGTTCGAGCGTGCCGAAGCCGTGGTCCGAGCCCTCGACCCGTCAAAGCTGGAAGAACCTCGCGAGATCGGCCGCAAGAAGCTCCCGACTACCGTCATCGGCCTGCTGACCCACATTGCCGAGCACACCCAGCGGCACGTCGGCCAAGCCATCAGTGCCGCCAAACTCGCGCGCTCAATCTCCGCCTAGCTCAATCATTTGCCGCTTTCGCTCGCCGCTCGATTCGAGACCTGCCTGCTATTTTCTAATCAAGAGTCCGGTTCCCCCATCGGTTCCGGATCGCGGTAGCGCGGAGGAGTTCTCGAGAGCAACCCGTGCGAACGTCCAATGCGATGGGCCTTTTCTCGTTTGAGGGTTATCAAGCGTAGGAGAGGGTCCTCTCCGATCTTTGAAAGAGTGGCGCTTGGCACACACCGCAGGCGAAGTGTGCGCCTTCAGCGCAGTTGATACGGTTTTGCGGCCGGCGGCACCGGGTCCGGAAGTTTCGGCGGGTCGATCATCGCCGCGCCTTCGATTCCCGATCCCGTAACGTTATTGACGCCGATCATCGGACCGCCGACGCCCGTCACTTTGATATCGCGAATTTCGGCGTTCCTGATGTTGGCCATCGCGATCCCTTTGGTGCAGTTCCCGGTCACATTGGTCAGGGAAAACCCGTCCAGCGGCTTGCGCGGATGGATTCCGGTGGCGTCCGCAAGCTGCGGGCAATCCGCGACGCGAACGTTCGAAAACCTGAAGTTCTTCAGAGTAGGGATGCCCTCGTCGCCGGGCACGGGCACTTCGTCCTGAATCCCGCTGCTCAAAGCATTGATACGCAGAAAACCGCCGGTGGTCCCGGAGACGTCCAGATCGCTCGCGGAAATATCTTCAATAAACGCCCCTCGGCCCGCGCGAGTTTTGATGTAAATGGCGAAGGTTCGCGCGCGGGTAAACTTGCAGCGTTCGATGCGCACGTTGCGGATGCCGCCGGAAGTCTCGCTGCCGAT
>CAVXWB010000193.1:0-3410 GCA_963765185.1 Bryobacterales bacterium | reverse complement strand
TGGTGCGGGTAATCGATTTTTGATACAGCGGGACGGCGATGGCCATCAGAACGGAGATAATCGCCATGACCACGATCAGCTCGATCAGCGTATAGCCGCGCTCGCCGAAGATTTTCGCGGCACAACGGAGCCTGTCGGCCCTGTGCCGCTCGCCGAAGAGTTTCGCGGCACAACCGAGCCTGTCGGCCCTGTGCCGCTCACCAGGTCGAGTAAAGGGTCCCATCGCGTGCATGCTCCGTGCTCTTGGTATACACATCGAAAACATTCTGCCCACCCCAACTGGTGCTCAAAGGGTCGTCCTGCGTGCTGTGCTTACCCCAGTCGTAGGTTCCGGTCATGGGATCCATGGGAATGCGGCGCAGAAACTTGACCACCTTGGCGTCGGCGGACTGCGCCAGATTCACGCCCTTCACCAGATCCTCAAGCGTTTCCGGATATCCGTCCGTGCCCAGCTTGGTCTGAATCTTGTTGGCCAGCGCGGCGTCCTTGTAATCGTCAATGGCCTTGCGCATTTGCCGCAGCGCAAGGTTCAGATCGCGCTCCTTGTCGCGGCGGACCTTATAGCGCGCCAGCGGCACCGCCATCGTCGTCAGCAGCGCCAGAATGGTGAAGGCAACGATCAACTCCACCAGCGTCATCCCACGCTGTCTGCCTCGCCCGCCCATACTCTTATTCTACTGTCACCGGAACGCTGCCCAGCAATACCGGCAGCGACTGCGCTTGCGAATTCTTCAAGTCCGCCGCAGTAATGGAGACCGTTCCTTTTCCCTTTCCGATGGCGCTGAAGGTCAGCGTCGCCACCGCTCCCGATCCGGAAACGGCGCCCGCTCCCGGCAATCGCGTAAAGGTCAGGGAGGCCTCGCCCGCGTCATTGCGGATATCCTTCTCGGTGGTCGCCAGGCCTCCGTCGTGAGTCAGCAGATCGCCCGCGGCGGCGCTGTTCAAATGCAGTTGCGCCGGGTCGAACTTGATTTGCAAGGGAGCGAAGGAAACCGCGCTGGAGCCTCCCTCCAACTGCATCGTGAGCGTAAAGGTTCCGTTGCGGGCCGCCTGCACCGCACCCTGCTGGAAGCTCAGCCGGGCCCCCGGCGAAGTTGACGCGGCAGGCGCCGCGGGGTTAGGCGATGCCGGCGAAGAAGCTTTTGCCTGCGGCCCCGCCGCTTGCGGAGCGGTCCCGTCGGGCTTGGCCGCGGCCGGAGGCGCGGGAGCTACGGGAGCAGCGGGAGGCTCATCCGCCTGCAAATATTTCACTCGGATATTCTGATCCGTGCCCGCGTAAATGCCGCGCAGGTTCTCCGGAGAATAGTCCGGCGTCCGCACAATGTGCGGAATCATCGCGATCACGATCTGGTCCGAATCCTTTTCCGTGGAGGAGCTGCCAAATAGGAACTTGCCCAAAACCGGAATACTCGCCAGGCCCGGAATGCCGTTCACCGTGCTCGAATCGGTTGTCTGGTTCAAGCCGCCGAGCAAGCTGACTTCGTTGTTTCTCATGCGGACGTCGGTAATGTTTTTCTCCTGCGAAATCACCGGCTGGGAGATTCCGCCTCCCAATTGCTCGTATTCCTCCACCGAGGAAACCGTGATTTCGACGTGCATGGTCAGCTCGTCGGCCGAATGCACTTGCGGCTGGATAATCACCGTGACTCCCGTATCGGCGTAGGAGAACTGCGTCTGCACCAGGGGACTCACACCCACCGTCGTCGCGCCCACGGCCGAGCCCAGGCTGCCCGTGGCGTATGGAATCCGGAGGCCCACCTGGAGCTCCACTTTCATCCCGTCGGAGGCGCGCACCTGCGGATTGTTCAGCACCTTGGTCTTGGTGTCCGTCAGCATGGCTTCGAGCAGAGCTCCCGGCAAACTGGTCGAGAAATCGGAGGTCGAAAGGTGACCGATGCTGTTCAGCCCGATCGAAGTGGTGGAGGGGGTGGTGCTGCCGGTCGTTGTCGGTAGGGTGGTTGTGGTTGTGGTGCTGGTCGTCGACGAAGAAGTCGTGGCGGTTGTTCCGCCCACGGCGATGGAGCTGGTCGGGCTGAACGCGATGGGCATATTCAGCCCAGCCGTTCCGCCCGAAGCGATGGTAGCCGCCAGTTGCTTGGAGCGCGTGGTGTTGGCTTCCATGATCATAATGTCCACCACCACCTCCGCCTTGGGCTTGTCCAGGTCATGCAGCAGTTTTTCCACCAGCGCTACCTGATCCGCCGTGCCGCGCACCAGCATGGCGCGTCCGGCGTTATAGGTGAACACGCGCCGGACTTCGGTAACCGTGCGAATGGCGTTGGCGATTTCCTGAAACTCCTGCACCGTGCTGGCGTTGGGAACGTAGAACACTCTCGCGACTTCGTCCTCATAGTCGCGGCGCTTGGTGGTGGTGTCCTCGCACACGAAGATGGTGTTGCCGGAGATCGGCTTCCAGAAGGTATGCGTCACAAATGCCAGGTAATCGAAGGCTTCCTCCACCGTCATACCGTCCAGATTTACATCGAAGGGCTTATTGCTGGCGGGCGTATATTGCGGGTCGAAGACCACGTACAACCCCGCCATCGCGGCCACCGTGCGGTACAGCACTTGCGGCATGGAACCGTTGATCTTCGTCGGCGTGGGGAGCCTCCGCACCGTCGGCTTCAGCACGGGTGGACCTTCGATCGACTCCACGCGAGCGTCCTCTTCGCGCCGAAGTTTCTGGGTGGCGGTCAAGCCGGCCGTGCTTGAGTCCGCCGTCTTGCCGTCCAACAGCATCTGCTGCGTCCGCTTCAGTTCCTGCTGGGCGATGGAGGAGGACGGATCGATGACAATGGCCTTCTGAAGCTCCTGGACGGCCTCCTGCAACTTGTTCTCGCCGCGCAACTTCACGCCCGCTTGGACGTGCCTCTGGCCGGCTTGAAAGCGGGCCCGATTGATGGCGATTTTATAGGTCAAATCGGTGGGCGCTTCGTCCACGGCCTTCTGATAATTGGTGACCGCGGTGTCCCAATCGTTCTTGAGTTCGGCAGCCAGGCCGAGTTTATAGTATTTTTCGCCCAGGCGGGTCTTGGCCTGCATGACGGCAGCGCCCGCCAGGATTATCAGCAGGATTCCTAAAATGGCGCGTAAGTATTTTTGATTCATTATCTTGCGGGCATCTCCCCGGCGCGGCGCGGTCCACCGGCCAGGGGAGCAGACCCTTTCAACTAGTCTTGACGCAGCAGGCGCGCCCAGCGTGGAGGCCAAAATCAGTGATTATGTACTTGAGCCTTGAGTACGTTCGGAAGGGCGATCCGCGTATGATTTTGAACCGAACTCAATTGAGAACTTCTGGGCTTGTTCAAGCGCGGAGTGATAGCTGTCCTTCCGCAATGTCAACGTGGAACACCTTGATGCCACTGACGAACTCACGTTTCGGTTTAACAACCGCCAAGCAGAGGATCCTT
>CAVXWB010000192.1:0-32560 GCA_963765185.1 Bryobacterales bacterium | reverse complement strand
CCGCGATCCAGCAGGCCTGGCTCCCCCCGGAGCACGACCGTCGCTCCGCCGCGCTGCCCGAGGAACTGGTCGCCGAGCTCGTCCGGACCAAATTCGCCGACCCGGCCTGGACCGAGCGGCTTTGAGCCGGGCCAACGCGGGAATCGGCCATTTCCAAAAAGCCACCAGCCTGATCACTGGCATCAGACGTATACTTCAATACCTGGAGAGTTTTGTCGTTTTTTTTCGAAGGCTGATGAGAAACTCCAGGGAATGTCGCACGGTTTCTGGTCCCGTTGCTCCCGCATCGGACGGTCTGATCGGTGCTTCAGACGATCGATCAGACAAGCAACGGTGTGTGGGTAAGAGTCCCGACCTCCAGGAGTTTTGGGGGAAATTGCCATTTTTCCGCCCCGAATCGAGGTCGGAGCTACCCTTGCCCGGGGTTTCATGGCATGTTGCTTATATCGCGGGTTCAGGACGTGCCCGCATCGGGGTCGGCCACACAAAAGTCGTGCCCCGTTGGCGGTCCTTCTATACTGGTGGTACCAGAAATGACGATCAGGGACTTTCACAACGATTGAAGGGATTGGGCTCGGCGGGTTCCGGAGCAACCCGCTTGTCATGCGTGCAATGATGCACCGTGCCTGACCCGTCCCACACGTTCGCCCTGAATCCGGCTCATGGGCCTGGCCGGGAGGCCGGTCCCCAACGGGATCATTTCCAATGAATCGTTCGACGGTGACGACACGGTGGAATCTCGACCTTCTGGAGGAGAACCACCAGCGGTGGTGCCGACGATCCCACTTCGGTCGACGAGTCCTGGCGGATCTTCTTCGAGGGCTACGAGCTCGGCCAGGGGAGCGACGGGCTGCCGGGCACGGACCTCGATCAGGACGCGGCGCGGTCGCAGGCTGCGGTCACCCGGCTGATCGACGCCTACCGCGAGATCGGCCATTACCTGGCCGACCTCGACCCGCTCAGGCTCAACCCGCCCCGCGCCAGTCACACGAGCTGCTTGATCCGGCGGCGTTCGGCCTGACCGAGGCCGACCTGGACCAGGACGTTTTACAACCAGTCTGACCGACCCGCCGTATGCGACGCTGCGCGACTGATCGCGGTCCTGCGGGAGACGTACTGCCGGACGATCGGCGTCGAGTACATGCACATCCGCAACACCGCAGGTCCGCAAGTGGCTGCAAGAGCGGATGGAGCCGGTCCGCAACCAGCCCGGCTTCGACCTGCGGAAGAAGCGGCGGATCATCTCAAGCTGAACGCCGCCGAATTGTTCGAGACGTTCCTCTCACACGCACTACGTCGGGCCAGAAGCGGTTCTCGCTGGAAGGCGGCGAGACGCTGATCCCGCTGCTGGACGCGATCATCGAGCGGTCGGCCGGTCACGGCGTGCGGCGAGATCGTCATGGGCATGCCGCACCGCGGCCGGCTCAACGTGCTGGCGAACATCCTGGACAAGCCGTACGGGATGATCTTCAGCGAGTTCGAGGAGAACCTGCCCGAGACCGTCGGCGGGCGACGGCGACGTCAAGTACCACCTCGGCTTCTCGGCCGACCACCTCACGAGCGACAAGCACACGTCCACCTGACCTCGACGCCCAACCCGAGCCACCTCGAGGCGGTCAACCCGGTCGTCGAAGGCCGGGTGCGGGCCAAGCAGCGGCGGTTCAAGGACAAGGACCGCAAGCTCGGCGTTCCGATCCTGATCCACGGCGACGCCGCGTTCGCCGGCCAGGGGCTGGTGGCCGAGACGCTGAACCTCTCGCAACTGCCCGGCTACCGCACCGGCGGCACGATCCACATCGTCGTCAACAACCAGATCGGCTTCACCACCGCGCCGTCGACAGCCGCTCGACCCGGTACTGCACCGACGTCGCCAAGATGATCGAGGTGCCGATCTTCCACGTCAACGGCGAGGATCCCGAGGCGGTCGTGTACGTCGGCGAGCTGGCGCTCGAGTTCCGCCAGACGTTCGGCAAGGACGTCGTCATCGACATGGTTTGCTACCGCCGCCACGGCCACAACGAGGGCGACGAGCCGGCGTTCACCCAGCCGCTGATGTACGGCAAGATCCGCGACCGGATGACCATCCGCGAGCTCTACACCGAACATCTCGTGATGACCGGCGAGCTCTCCAGCCGACGAGGCCGAGACGATCGCCGAGACCTTCCGCGATAAGATGGAGGAGAAGTACCAGGACAAGAGTGCTCTCTTCCAGTGGTGATGCTGAATCTCGCAATTGCCAGAGGGACCAAGTAGGCGGATCTGATTTCGACCGAGGAGCCGAATGACCTACAGCCATTGGAGGAGCGTCCGCTTCCCTGGGAGTAGGCTTTATCCCTTCTCTTGGCGCTGGTGAGGGGTCCCGATCAGCCTCGCCATCAGGGCCTCGAATCGTTCCTTATCAACCTTCATTTTGGCAGCGGCCTCGTACTGTAGTACATAGGCTACATGAAGGAAGCGTTCGGGCATTGGCGAGCCCACTGGACTGACAATCCATGAACTCCTTGCATGGGTTTGCGGGTTTGACTCCCGCTCCCGCCTTGACGTTACCAGCAACCGCGCTGCCGTACAATGGTCTCTTGCATTGACGACACCGGCCGCGGTAAGCTTGACGTAGCTTATATGCTACGTAGAATGCCGAGAGTGTGGACCTGGAAGGCAGAGAACGTGAGGTTCTCTACTACAGGACGACGTTGGACGTGCACCCGTTCAGGGAGTGGCGCAGCCGCATCACGGACGACGACACCAGGACAGCGATTGACGTTAGGATAGCCCGTTTTCGTGGGGGGAATTTTGGAAACTCTAAACCGCTTGGTGGCGGAGTCATCGAGAACAAAATCGATTTTGGCCCAGGCTACAGGATCTATTACGGCACAGATGGCGGCAAGATCATCCTGTTGTGCGCGGGCGATAAATCAACCCAAGCTCTCGACATCAAAAGAGCGAAAACGTATTGGAATGACTACAAAAAGCGCGAGAAGGAACGCAGGGACGCGGAAGGCACGAAGAGGGAGGTGCTAGGAAGTGCCAAGCTACAAGGAAGACCTTCTAAACGACCTAAGAAGTAAGCCCGGCTACGCGGCAAAATACCTAACGGCGGCGGCGGCTGACTCGGACGAGGCATTCTTGGTCGCCCTTCGTGATATCGCCCAGGCGCGAATCGGGATGACCCGCCTTGCGACGGCCGCCAGGGTCAATCGAGTGAATCTTTATGGCATGCTGTCCAAACGCGGAAATCCAGGAATCAGAAACATTCTAGCGATTCTCGGCGTACTGAAGCTAAAGATTGACATTGTTGATGAACTCCGGGCACCGTCCACTAAGCCGCCACAGGCTGCTGTTCTGATCGCTGCTAGGGAAAGCGAGATGCTTGGTCGAACTCAAGACCTTAAGGAAACGTTGGGATCATCGAGCGCACCGGAGAATTATTCCGTCGGACACCAGATGTTCCGAACTACGCTTCCGTAGCCATGATTCCCGAGCTGAGAGATGCTCGATATATTCTGCCGATAGTCGAGCAACCGGCACCCCATTTTACAGGCAATCCGTAAAGGCGGAACTATGGCGACAAAAAAACGCTCACAGGCTAAAAAGAACCCGACCGCGACCCCAGAGCTTCCTTTAGGGTTCACGAGAACGCCCCCTCAGCAGTTACGAGAGGAGGACATCAAAAATTTAGACCTACCTCCGGTCTACTGCAACAACTTCCAGATCAGGGGAGGTCCATTCGATGTGTGGTTATGCTTCAACGCAGTCAATCCCGTAGGCTCAGTCTCTCCCTCTGGGCAGTTTATCGCCGAGCGGAAGGCAACGGTAGTGGTAAGCCTAGCTCAGTTCTTTGCGATCACGGACATGATGAGTAATCAAGCCAAACTACTGCAAGAGCAAATTGGCGGAAGAAGCTCGGAAGGTTAACGAACAGCCGTCAAAGACCTAAAGTCAACGCCCTACCGCGCACCAAAACAAATATCGCTCGGACAATCCGTCTGTCAGGTGGATAATCACCCCAAATAACAATTGCTACTGCACGGTGATCGAAACGCCGGCCTGCGTGGAAACCCCATCAATCGTGGCCACTATCAGCGCATCGCCGCTCGGCAGACTCGCCGGAACGGTCACGTTGAGTTGATACGTTCCCGCTTCCACCAGGCCTGCGTAGACCACGGTGGCGTTCACTCCGCCGATGGTAACCTGGACCGAATTCGCGGGCAGTGCGACGGGCGCGGTCACCAATTGAGCCGTGGGAGTAGGGGGGCTGGTGGGGCCGAATCCGGTCCCATAGATCAGGATGGTTTCGCCCGGTTGCGCCGGCAGCGTCGTCACCCCCGGCAGCAGGTTAGCACTGCCCACCAGCGTGTAATCGGCGTGCAGCGCAGCGGCATACACGCCGTTGTCGATAGTGAAGAATGCCGGCGAAAACTCGGTCTTTGGCGCCGTCAGAGTGTTACTCGTCTGCTGCGCCACGGTCACCTGGACCGCCACCGGGCCGAGGGTGGCATCGTCCGGCGCCAGCAGATTGATTTGAGTGGGGCTGATGTATTCGACAAACGCGGGCACGCCGTCGACCATGACCGATACGCCCTGGAGCGAGGTCGGCAGCGCCCCGTTTACGAAATCGGAAGCCTGCCAGGTGTAAGTAGACGTGGACAGGTTCGATCCAAAGATGGTGAGCCATGTAGCCGAAGCCAATCCGGGCTGGAAGCTGGCCGCGTTCCCCACGGCAGCGATTGCTGGGGCAGCCTGGGTTCCTTGTACAACCAGAGTGATGGCGATAGAAGCGGGGCTCCCGGTTGCGCCCGCGGAGGTGATCTGCACCGAGCCGGTATACGTTTCCGGCCGCCAGATTGGCCGGGTTGATCGATACCGACAGCGTGCCCGCGCTGCCGGCTGCCACGTTTCCGGAGGCGGGCGAAACGGCGAGCCAATAGCCTCCGCTGGAGGAGGCGGTCCACGACAGCGTGCTCACGCCCGCGTTGGCGATGGAGACAGTCTGCGCGGCCGGAGCGGAGCCGCCCACGGAGTAATCGAAGGTCAAGGCTTGCGGCGCGACGGCCAAAGACGGCGCACCCTGCGTCACGATGAGCGTAACCGGAACCGATAACGGAGTGTTCGAGGCGCCCGACGCCGCGATCTGCACGCTGCCGGTATACGTGCCGGCGCTCAAAGCGGCGGGCGAGACCGACACCGTAAGAGTCGACGGCGCGGTGCCGGATGCGGGGGACACTGTGAGCCATGATGTGTTCGAGGCGGATGCGCTCGCCGTGGCCGTCCAGGCCAGCGTTCCGCTGCCGCTATTGGTGATCTGGATGGTCTGCGCCGATGGCGCGGCCGTGCCCGTGGTATAGGCGAATTGCAGACTCGTGGGCGATACGGCAATCACGGAGGGATTCGCGGGACTCGCCACAGCCGCCATGATCGCCATGTTATCGCTGCCCGTCGCGGCGGTCACCGTGATGGTGATCAGGCCGGTTAAGGCGGGCAGCGCTGCCGTGATGGCGGTGTTGGTCCACGAGCCGATTTTCAAGATCTGTGCAGTAGTAGACCCGGCCGGGACAGCCGTCACCTGGCAGCCGTTGCACAGCGTGCCGAAATCCGTGCCGTTGATGGTGATGGTCCCGCCGGAGCTCACCACTTTTGGGAATTTGGTTAACAGCGGACCGACGGATAAGATGGTGGCGTCGATCTTACAGCGCACCGCCGAGAAGTAACCGAGAGGCAGCGCGTAGGAGCCGCAATCGATGCTGCCAAGCGACGCACTGGTGGCTTCGAAGATGCCTGTTCCGGCGATAAAGTCGTCGTAGAATATCGTGCTGGTATCGCCGCCATCCACCATATCGACGGTGCCCCAGGTGACCTGGCTCAGATCGGAGGCGTAACTGCCCGGCGCGCTCACCAGCCCGAAAAACATTCCCCCGTTGTTCGACAAATAAGGGTCCGTGGCCGGCGTCGTTCCGATGGAGCTCCAATCGGAGGTGCCGCCCAGGAAGGAGCGAACGATTTCGCCGGTATACTGAGACTCGCTGGTTACATTCGCGATGCCCGGAGAATCGCACGCGTATGAGCCCAGCACCGTGGTGGTAAATGCGGACGGGTCCACCTGGCAATAGGGCACGATGCGGGTGACGGAGGCCTGCTCGGTCACAAACCCGATCGAGGCGCTGGTCAGCGACACCATGCCATCGCTGGCATTGTTGAGTACGGTTACGTCGGTCAATGTGGGAGTGTAGGTCCCGGCATTGCCGATTACGGCGATGGCGCTGACTCCCCGCAGGTCGTCGGTTCGCTGATTCCAATTCGCCAGGTTCCATAGGAACGAACTGCCCGGCACCAGTTCCGCGCTCTGGCTCCCGATCGGAAAATCCAGGGCAAACGTACCGGCGACATACGAGCCGAAATTGGGCGAAGCGATCAGAACCATCTTCCCGACCAGCGTGTTGGTTGGCGGCGTCAGTGTTTCGTCAGGCTGCAATCCGGCGAGATAAGATCTGGCGATCAGCCCGCCCAGACTAAAACCAACCAGGTCGATTTGCGGAACCTGCGCGCCATTATCATATTGTATGGAGGTCAGGAAAGTGGCCAGGTCGTTGCCCAGCTGCTCAATGGTCTGGCCCGGATCAATCAGGCAATTATCGAATAAATACACCACGGGAACTCCGTCCGACACCAGATATTGGGCGAGATTGCCGAATGTATCCGCGGAGCTGCTCGAGATAGGACAGGAATTGTTGTAGCCGAGCTCCCATCCATTCAACAGCACCACCGGATTCCGAGTGGAGCCGGTTGGCACGGTTGTCAGGGCCTTCACAGCCACGGTTAAGCTGGTTTTACGCTCTTCGCCGGCTGCGCTGGTGGCCGAGATCGTTACGGTGTATTGGCCGGGTTTGGCGAGCGGCGATGCGGCCAATACCATCCGCCCGGTCCTGTCCGGCCCGATCACCAGGCCTTCGGCTTTTGTGCCTCCGGTCTCCGCGCCTCCGATCTCGACCTTGCGGCTTTTGGCGTTGGCCAGGAAAGCCAGCGTGTCACTCGACGCCGCAATCGCAACCGGCTCGCCCATCTTGAGTTCATACCAGGTCTGCTGAAGCTCCATTGCCTTCGACGCCGTGCTCTGCCCACTGACGATGGAGAACGCGGAGCAGATCAGCGGTAGGATACACCTCTCCCAACGTGCCATTCTTTTACATGAGACGAGCCAAACCAAGAAAACGCGCATATGCAATTTGGGTGGGTGCTACACTGGCCCTAGCAGCCCGTGGTGACTCTTCCGAAATACCCGCAACCGATCGATTCCAGGAACGGTGGGGCGGACCCCCTGGTCCGCGGCCGACGCCCTCGTCGGCCAGCTCCTGTTCGCGAGGAGCCGGACCAGGGGGGCTGGCGCGGACAAGAGCGCCCGCGCCACCTTATTTCATTGCCGGTTATGAGAGCGCAGCTTTCTCAGGCACGACTGTCCCAGGCTTTCGCGATGCAGATCCCTCTACCACTGGCCCTAGCGTGAGTTTCGAGCGTGGAATCCAAAATCAAAATCCTCAGCGAAAACCGTTCGGCGGGGCACGACTATTTCCTGGCGGACCGCGTGGAGGCGGGCCTGGTGCTGACCGGAACCGAGGTCAAGGCGGCTCGCGACGGCAAGATCCAGCTCAAGGAAGCCTTCGGCGAGATCGAACGCAGAGAAGCCTGGCTGGTGAATGCGCACATCAGCGCCTATTCTCACGGAAACATCATGAATCATCAGCCCGTGCGCCGGCGCAAGCTGCTGCTGCACCGGGCGGAAATCGATAAACTTCAGCACGAAACGCGCGAGCGCGGGCTGACCGTGGTGCCCACCAAGCTGTATCTCAAGAACGGATTGATTAAGGTGGAATTGGCAGTCGGCCGAGGCAAGAAGTTTCACGATAAGCGCGAGAGCGAACGCGAGCGCGAAATGAAAGCCGAAGCCCGCGCGTCCCTCGGCCGTCGTCAAAAAGAATAACAGAAAATCATGGAATCCAAACTGGTTTCACAAGCGTTTGATCGAGTGCCCGCCGACGCCATTGCCGCGCTCGTGTATGAGGAGGAAGCGGCTCCGGCTGCGCTGGCGAGCGTCGCAACGTGGCTGGAAGAGCTGCGCTCTTCGGGAGAATTCACGGGCAAGCCGGGGGAGCTGGCCGTGCTGCATCAGGCGCCTGGCTTGGCCGCGAAGCGGTTGGCCGTCATCGGGGCAGGGAAGCGATCCGCCTTCGATGCGGCGGCGCTTCGCCGCGCCGTGGGATCGACAGTCCGATCGCTCAAATCGAAGGGCGTCAAGACGCTGGCCTGGTGGCTCGCCGAGGGCGATGCCGCGGCCGCCGTCGAAGGCGCGATTCTGGGCAACTTCGAGCCGGATCGACATAAGACTTCTTCGAAAGAATCGAAGGCGCTCGAAACCTTTCTTCTGGTCGCCGCGGCGAACGCCGAAACGCAGGCCGCCTTCGAACGCGGAAAGATTCTGGCCGACGCGCAGAACTTCACGCGCGAGTTGGTGAACGAGCCCGCCAATCTTATGACGCCGATGGTGCTGGCGGATCGCGCGCGCGCCATGGCGGCCGAAGCTGGACTCGAATGCGAAATCCTGGATCAGGACCGCATGCGGCAGTTGGGCATGGGCTCGCTGCTGGGCGTGGCGCAAGGCAGCGCGGAGCCGCCGGCGCTCATCGTGGTGCGCTATCATCCCGCGGCCGCGCCCAAGAGCCAGGATCATCTGGGGCTGGTGGGCAAAGGCGTCACCTTCGATACCGGCGGCGTCTCCATCAAACCCGCCGACGGCATGGAGAAAATGAAGTACGATATGGCGGGCGGCGCAGCCGTGCTGGGCGCCATGCGCGCCATCGCGCAACTGAAGCCGGCCATCCCCGTAACGGCTCTGGTGCCGGCCGTCGAGAACATGGTGGAAGCCGCGCCCAGCGTCCCGGCGATATCGTCACCTCGCTTGCGGGAAAAACCATCGAGGTTCTCAACACCGACGCCGAAGGCCGCCTGATCCTGATCGACGCGCTGACCTACGCGCAGCGGCTGGGGTGCACGCACCTGGTGGACGCGGCCACGCTCACCGGAGCGATTGTGGTGGCGCTGGGAACGTCAACATCGGAGCCTTCACCAACAACGACGAGATGCTGGCGCGCGTGCTGGCTGCGGCCAAGAGCGAAGGCGAAAAAGCGTGGCACATGCCGCTTGACGACGAATATAAGGATCTGCTCAAGAGCGCCTTCGCCGATCTGGGCAATATCGGCGGACGCTGGGGCGGCGCCATCAGCGCGGCCTGGTTCCTGCGCGAATTCGTGGGCGACACTCCCTGGGTGCACCTGGATATCGCCGGCACGGCGTGGCTGGACGATGCCAAGCCGTTCCTGGCCAAGGGCCCCACGGGAGTCTGCGTGCGCACGTTCACCAGGCTCGCGACGGGGTGGTGATACTCGTTTGAGCGATGGGAACACAGATTCGGCTGCACCCGGGAATTTGTATATGGTCGTGGAGCACTTTAAAGACACCGTGGCCGTCTGGCGCGGGACGGCCTGCTGTACGTATCGAGCTGGGTCGCGCTGCAACTGTGATGCCTCAATTCGGAATGCATGAATGCGCTAACGTGTGAATGTGCGCACCACCGTCGATCTCCCCGATGAGCTGTTTCGCGAGCTGAAGCTGAAATCCGCGCGCGAAGGCGCGTCCCTCAAGCGACTCATCGTCGAGGCCTTGGAATCGCAATTCTACTACGCGTCTCGACACAAGCCGCGCCGCATTCGTGGCCCGCTGATCCGCTGCAAGAGCGCTAAGCTCATCACTCTGAACAATGCAGAAATCGAAGGTCTGCTGCCTGACATCATGTCCTGCCGGAACGTCTGATTATGAAACACGAAACCGCATTTGAAATGGCCGCCTCCGGCATCCGCTTCGGCGCCGGAGTCACCCGCGAAGTGGGCATGGATCTGGCCGAGCTCGGCGCGCGCAACGTGCTGGTGATTACCGATCCGGTGCTGAGAGGTCTGCGGCCCGTCGAGATCGTGCTCGAATCGCTCGAAGAAAACGGCGTTCCGTTCACCGTCTACGACCGCGTCCGCGTGGAACCCACCGACGAATCGTTTGAGGATGCGATCGCGTTCGCCCGCCAGTCCGACGCAGCGAAGTCATATGACGCATTTGTGGCCGTGGGCGGAGGCTCCACCATCGACACCGCCAAGGCGGTGAATCTGTACACGACCTATCCGCCCGACGATTTCCTCGATTACGTCAATGCACCCATCGGACGAGGCCTGCCGGTGCCTGGGCCGCTCAAGCCCTTGATGGCGATTCCCACCACTGCCGGGACAGGCAGCGAAACCACCGGCGTCAGCATCTTCGATTTAACGCGCATGCACGCCAAGACCGGAATCGCCAGCCGCAGGCTGAAACCCACGCTGGGGCTGCTCGATCCCGAGAACACGCGCACGCTGCCTCCGCAGGTGGCGGCTTCGAGCGGACTCGATATTCTCAGCCACGCGGTGGAATCGTATACCGCGATTCCATTTTCCGAGCGGGCTCGTCCGGAGCGGCCCGCGTTACGTCCCGCCTATCAAGGATCAAATCCCATCAGCGACATCTGGTCGCTTGAAGCAATGCGGATTGTCGCGCGGTATCTGGTGCGCGCGGTGGAAGATCCATCCGACGAAGAAGCGCGCGCGAACATGCTGCTGGCCGCCTCCTATGCCGGAATCGGATTCGGCAACGCGGGCGTGCATCTTCCGCACGGAATGTCCTATCCCGTCTCGGGCAACGTGAAGAGCTACCGGGCGCCTGGTTATTTTCAAGGTCCCGGCGAAAAGCACCCATTGGTGCCGCACGGATTCTCGGTGATATTAAACGCGCCAGCGGTGTTCCGTTTTACGGCTTGCGCGCGGCCGGACCGGCATCTGGAAGCTGCCGCCGCGCTCGGCGCCACGAATGTGGAGCGCGCTCACGCGCAGGATGCGGGCGAGATTCTTGCAGATCGAATCACCTGGTTCATGCAACGGTTGAAGACGCCGAACGGATTACGAGAGATTGGTTACAACTCGTCCGATATTCCGACATTGGTCGAGGGCACAATCCCACAACATAGAGTTACGAAATTGTCACCGCGTGCAGCAGGGCCCGAAGACCTTGGGAAACTGTTTGAAGAGTCAATGATTGCATGGTGATAGCCCGCGGCTCAAACAAATTTTGATTTAGCCGTTACCTTTCGCGTACCTTGAGCATCTATACAAGTGCAGGCAACGAATAGCCGGCACGAAGCAAATACCCCGTAGGTCATTCTTCAAAAAATTAAAAATCTGTAAGCTGCAAGGAGCTTTAAATTCTATGAAACTCTTCAAGTTGTCTCTGACTCTAGCCACGCTCGCGCTCGGTGTTGCCAGCGCGGCGTCGTCCACTTATAAGGTAACGATTCCGTCCGACACCTGGGCGGGCGCTACGCAAATTAAGGCCGGCAGTTACAAGGTGACTGTGGCGGGTAATCAGGCCGTCTTCACCTCCGGCAAGCAGTCCGTTCAGGTTCCGGCCAGCATGGAAACCGGCGCCAGCAAGTTCTCCGATACAGCGCTCGAATCTGTCGGCACCAAGCTGAGCGCCATCGAAATTGGCGGCACGAATACGAAGATTGTGTTCACGTCGACCAAGTCGGGCGCCGCGGCAACGCAGTAACGCCGCTTAAACGCAGTTAATCGATCCGGTTCAATCCAAGGGGCGTCGCCGCCGAGGGCTTGTAGAGCTAAGGCGGCAGCGCCCCTTTTTCATTTCCCTGATGCCGGATTAAGTCCTTGCCCCTAACTTAGGCTCTCGGCGCTATAGCGCGCGATCAAACCGGAACGAACTCCCAGTCTGTAAATGTGCGTGAAGAACGCGCCCGCAAGAAGAATATAGAGCACCGCCAGGCCAGCGCCCGCGGCGAGACCCGCCACCGTCGCTCCATGGCCCGCCACCATCGCCCGCACGCTTTCAAACACGTAGGAAGGCGGCAGCAGCCGTGCGACGTATTGCATCCACACAGGCAGCGCCGAAAGCGGGTAGAAGACAGCGGCGAATGGCGACAAGAGTGCCGGAATCGGCCAGACCAACCACTCCGCCGACGGCCCGAAGCGGAGCACGATCGCGCAGCCGAGTACTCCCAGCGCGATGCCGAACAAGAACAGCACCAGCAGAAACGGAATCAACACCGCGCCGTATTTGAAGAAGGAGAGGCCGAAGATCGTGGATGCCAGGATCTGCATCACGGCCAATCCCGCCGCGCTGGTGGCGATGCTCGAAAGCACCAAGCCTGCCAGGTATTCAGGAATGTTAATGGGCGATGCAAAAACATTTAATAGGCTGCGGGACCAGACATCCTCGAAGAACGCGGTGGTGACTCCCTGCATCACGCGAATGAAAAAATCCCACAGGAGCACGGCTCCCAACAATGACGGAACGAAATTGATGCCGGAGGAAGCGACGGAGTTGAGGTAGCGCGTGATCAGCCCCCACAGAAGGATGTCGATCGTCACCCACACGAAGAGCGGAAGAATGCGCGTGGGGCTGCCGCGCAGTAAATAGTATTGGCGAAGCACGATCGCGGCGGTGCGGGTGAGGCTCATCTTAACTACGCGTCATCCTAACTACGCTCCAGGGCCAGCGGCTCTCGCGCGATGGAAATGAAAAGCTCCTCCAAGGTCGTCTTGCCGTGCTCGCGCGGTAGCGTTTTGGGATCGCCTTCGAGCAGAATCTTTCCGCGCGACAGGAACAGGACACGGTCGCAGACGTCTTCGACCTCGTACATATTGTGCGAGGTCCACAACACGCCGCCGCGGCAGCGGGAGACAAACTTCCGGATCATGCCGCGCACGTCGTGGGCGGTTGCCGGATCGAGCGAGGCCGTTGGCTCGTCCAGCAAAAGAAGCTGCGGGCGGTTGAGCAGGGCCTTCGCCAGCGAGACGCGGGTTTGTTCTCCGGAGGAGAGCACTCCGCACTTCACGTCGCGGAAGCGCTCCAGCTCGAACTCCTTCAGCGCCTCTTCGATCCGCGCCGAGAGATTCTTGACTTCGTAGATCATCCCGAAAAAGCGCAGGTTTTGGGAGACCGTCAGATTTCCGGGCAGGGAAGCGTAGACGGCGGCGAAATTGGTGTGCATCAGCGCGCGGGAACGATGTTCCGCCAGGTTGACGCCCGCGATCCGCACCGCGCCGGCGGTGGGATCCAGAACCCCAAGAATCACATTGATGATGGTGGTTTTACCTGCGCCATTGGGGCCCAGCAGCCCCACGATTTCGCCGGAGCCCACTTCGCACGAGACGCCGTCCACCGCGACCACATCCGCGTAGGTTTTGCGCAGATCCCGAACCGAGAGAACAGTGGACACTCTCCCATCATCCCAAGTGCGACCACCCAAGTCTTGCGCCAAGTCTTGCGGCCGCCGTACTGGTGATATACTTGTCGTCCACCGGAGAGTTTCATGCATCACCCAAGATTCCTCTTGGCGGCAGCATTTCTGGCGGCGAGCCTTCCTCCGTCGGCATCGCCGTTCCAAGGACCGTCCTCGGACGCAGGGCCTCTGATTCAGCCGCGCGTTCGACCGGAACAGCGCTCCATGAAGGCGCACACGGGGAATGCGCAGGCGGACGCGCTGCCCGCGAATCTGCCTCCGGCGAATCTGCGGATCGACGCCTCCGTAGTGCTGGTTCCGGCGCACGTGACCAACGCCTTCGGTGCGCCGATCACCGATCTCGCCAAGGAGAACTTCCGCATTCTTGAAGACGGCGTCGAGCAGCCCATCACCTACTTCGCCACCGAAGAGACTCCGGTCTCAGTCGGATTCCTGTTTGATTCGAGCGGCAGCATGCGCAACAAGATGCGCCAGTCCTCCGAAGCCGCGGCCGCCTTTTTCAAAACCGCGAATAAGGGCGACGAGTTTTTCCTGGTCGAGTTCAACGAGCACGCCAAGCTGTCGGTGCCGTTCACCTCGGATGCGAATGAAGTGTATCAGCGCGTGGCCCACGTGAAGCCGCTAGGGCGTACGTCGCTGCTGGACGCCATTCACCTGGCCCTGGTGCAAATGAAGGGCGCGCGACATTCCAGAAAGGCCATCGTCATCGTCTCCGACGGCGGCGACAACCGCAGCCGTTACACCTTCACCGAGGTCAAGAACGCCATGCTCGAATCCGACGTTCAGGTCTACTCCATGGGAATTTTCGATCCCGAGGATCAGCGCAAGCGCACGCCCGAGGAGAAGAACGGTCCGCACCTGCTGGGCGAGCTCTCGGAGGAGAGCGGCGGCAAGCACTACAGCGTGGACAATCTGGACGACCTGCCGGCCATCAGCTCTCAGATCGGCGAAGAGCTGAGGAGCCAGTACATTCTCGGATACGCGCCGCCGAGCGCGGACAATGACGGAAAATACCACAAGATCAAGCTGACGGTAAACTCTGAAGCTGCGGCGGTGGAGCTTCGTTACCGGCGTGGATACTACGCGCCGCGGCCCTGACCCGCGCCAATGTGGTAGCTGATACGCTTCACAAACGGGAGGCAATCATGATCGGCAACACTTCTCAAATCGTCCGCCGCAAGGCGCTGCGCATACTCGGCGCGGGAGCATTCGCTTACGGATTGGGATCTCGCCGGGCTGCCGCCGCGGACTCCGGCCTCCGTTTTACGGGACTCGATCATGTCGAGTTCACCGTCTCCGACGTCGAAAAGTCGCTGGCGCTTTACGTCCAGATTTTCGGCAACACGGTGATGAAGAACAACAAGACCACGCGGCGCTATCTGAAGCTGGGCGGCTGCTACATCGCCTTGGATAAGGCGGAAGCCATTCGCGTGGATCACTATTGCGCCGGCATCGAAGGTTTCAACATCGCCGGCGTCCACGCCTACCTTCAGCAGAACGGCATCGCCTATCGCGATTTTCCCAGCGGCAAAGACCTGGCCGTCACAGATCCCGACGGAATCCGTACGCAGCTCGCCGCCAACGATGGCTGGACCCAGTTAACGGCCGGCACGGCGTCTCCGGAATCGGCGCCGGCGGGCGCTGGACCGATCTTCCGCCCCACCGGCCTGGATCACATTCTGCTGAATGTCTCCGATCCCGAGAAATCCGCGGCGTTCTATTCTAAAATCTTCGGCACCTTTTCGTCCGATGGCAACCGCATCTGGTTCCAGGCCGGGAAATCCAGAATCGGATTGGCGCAGACCCCCGCCGGCCAGCGCCCCGGCGTGAACCATTATTGCGTTGGCGCCGAGGCTTTCGATTACGACGCGGCCGTCAAGAAGCTGGAGCAGGCCGGCGCCAAAGTGGAAACGCCGGAAGCAACCGGAGCGCCCCAGTTCCGCGACCGCGACGGCTTTCTCATTCAAGTGATGCACCGGTGAGCGTCGTGTAAAATAACATCATCTATGATTCCTGAATTCGTTCACTTTGCCGTGCGGGCCATTTGCTGCGCGCCCATATTCGCGGCTCTTCCCGTGAAGCTGGCCAAGGATCACGCCGCTCTGCTCGCAAGCGGCGACGCCAAGCTGGCTGCCAACAAAAAGATGGCCTATGACTTCTATCGCATCGTGCTGCGCGGACGCCGCCTGGATGAGGCCGAGAAGTACATGCATGACGATTACATGCAGCACAACCCCAATGCCGAAACAGGCATCAAGGGCTTCAAGGATTTCTTCAGCAAACTGGGCGGCCCGTTGCCCATCCCCGAAACGCTCGCCGACTTGGTTTCGATTCAGGCCGAAGGCGATCTGGTTACTCTGTCGTTCCTGCGCGAACACGACGACCCCGCCAATCCTGGCCAAAAGTACACCACCACCTGGTTCGACATGTTCCGCATTGAGCACGGCAAGATCGCCGAACATTGGGATCCGGCCACCAAGCCGGTTCCGAAATAAATTACTTCTGGCTGAGGCCGCCGTCCACGGCCAGTATCTGGCCGGTGACGTACTTCGTCGCGTTCGAGAAAGAATACCACGGCGTCGGCGATTTCATCGGCGGTACCGCGCGCGCCGGCGCGGGAGTCGCGGCGATGAAGCGCTCGTGCGGTCGTCGCGGTTCGCCGAACGGGATCACGCCGGGCGCGACCGAATTCACCGTGACCTTGGGCGCGAAGGCTTTCGCCAGCGCGCGCGTCAGCATGATCACGCCGGCTTTGGAGGCGCAGTAGTGCGCGTGCTCGGCCCACGGGCGGATGCCGCCCAGCGAACTGATGTTCACGATGCGGCCGCCGTCGCTTGCGCATCATGCGCTTGGCGGCCTGCTGGCAGCAGAAGAACGTCGCCTTCAGATTCACCGAGTGGATGAAATCCCAATCGGCTTCGGTGACTTCGAGCGGATCGATCGCGTGAAGCGCGCCGCGTTGTTCACCAGCCCGTCGATGCGGCCGAAATGCTGCTCGACTTGCTCGAACAGAGCCTCGATTTCAGAGACGCTCTCCAGATTGGCGCGGAAGATCGGCGCGTTCCGCATTCAGCCGCGGTTGGCGCGGCCTCGGCTTCCGAGCCGTTGTAGTGGATCGCGACGCGCGCGCCCTCTTTCGCCAGACGCAGGGCGATGCCGCGGCCGATGCGCTTGGCCGCGCCGGTGACCAGGATCACGCGTCCTTCAAGAGAATTCATCGCTTTCAATCTTACGGCATCCCAAGCGTATACTGGCTGAAGGCATGCGAAAGACCCTCGTCAGTCTCGGTTTTGCGATGTTGTCCGCGGCCGCCCAGCCGAGGTTCGAAGTCGCGTCGGTCAAGCCCGCTTCACCGGACGCCGTGCTCTCTTCGATGAACGGCGGTCCTCTACCGCGCGGACCATTCAATCAATCCGGAATCAACCCCGATCGAATCGCTTGGATCAACGTCCGCCTGATTCGCGTGCTCCAGGTCGCTTACGACTTTTCTGGCGACCGCATCTCTGGACCTGACTGGCTAGCCGGCGACGGCTATGACATCGCCGCGACCGTGCCCGCGAATACTTCGGTCGACGACTTCAAGCGGATGATCCAAAACCTTCTCGCCGAGCGATTCAAACTCGCGGTACATCGCGGGACCAAGGAAATCTCAGGCTACGTTTTGGAAATCGGCAAAACCGGAGCGAAAATCACGCAGTCGCCCGCGGCCCCGAAGGAGGAAACCGTCGCGGACGATGGAAAACCCAACCCTAAGCGCGCCGAAGCTCTTCAATACATGGCCACGCGCACCGAGGCATTCAACGCCTTGGTCTCGATCGACGAGAATGGCTTCGCCGTTCCTCGTCCAGGCAATCCGATGTACCCGCCCGGAGCGGGATTCCAGGTGACGATCGTGGTGAACGGCCGATTTCGGGCGACGGCTTTAAATCAAACGATGTCGGGCATTGCCGACTTCCTTGGAAACATCCTCGGGTCGCCCGTGCAGGATCAGACCGGTTTGACGGGCAAGTACGATCTGCGCATGGAATACGTGCCCAGGTCCGCTGACACCGTAGATCCCGGACCGGATGTTCTCGACGCCGTTCAAGCGCAGCTTGGATTGAAGCTCGTGTCGAAAAAGGTGCCGGTGGAAACGCTCGTTATCGACCACGCGGAAAAGATTCCGTCGGAAAACTGACTCTCACACCGCCCCCTCGCGGTGCACCTCGACATCCTCCGGCTCAACGCCCGATTGAGCCGGCTCCGGCAGGCGTCCGGCGAAGTTCGCCCAGCCCCAGAAAATCGCGGTAGTCGAGCTGAGCGCGCCGCTCCAGACGCCGATCGTGCGCGGGCTGACATGATCTGCGACCAGGCCCGTGATGCCCATGGAAACGATCATGGTCATCCAGGTCCAGGTCTCGATGGTCGAAAAGACGCGGCCGCGATATTCGTTGTGCACGTGGCGCAGGAGTTGCGACGTATTCAGCACGGAGCTCACGGCGACAGCGGCGCGCGACAGGCCGATCCACACCAGCGCCCAGCCGAACGATCGCGCCTGGCTGAACAGGATGTACGATCCGCCGTGAAGCACGTAGCAGATGGAGATGGTGCGCTTGTAGACCTCGAAGCGCATCGTGCGGCCGAAGCGGTTGGCGAAGAGCGCGCCGCAGATCAGGCCGATTCCGGCGCAGCCCCATATGATGCCGATGCCGGAGGCTCCGCGGTGGAACACCTGCTCGCCAAACAGGCTGAATAGGATTTGCGCCGCTCCTCCGCCGGTAGCCCAGCCAACAGCGACCAGACCGATGCCGAGAATCAGCGGCGAGGAGCGCATGTAGCGCAAGCCCTCGATGTATTCATGCCACGGCCGGGCCACCTTGTCTTCGGCCAGCGCCGTTGGCGGATGCGCTCGGCGCGAAATCCCTCGTCCACATGCAGCCGCGAAATGCACGCCGCGGAGAACAGAAAGGAGAACGCGTTGAACAGGAACGCGATGCGGTAGCCGAAGCCGCTGACAGATGCTCCGCCCAGAAACGATCCGATGGTGACGGTGGTCCACTGCGTCAGCTGCGTGAGCGAATTGGCCGTGTGCAATTCGTCCTTGGTGGCGATGGAGGGCAGAATCGCGGCGCGCCCGCTGGTGAAGAACGGCGAAGCGAACATCAGCAGCCCGCTCAGCAGGAACAGCAGCCAGGTGCGGCCCTGCGGAATCGCCAACAGAAACAGCAGAGCAATCGGCGGCGCGCACCAGGTCGCTGGCGATCATGATTTTCTTGCGATCCAGGCGGTCCAGCAGCACGCCCGCCACGGGCCCGGCCGGCAGCACCAGAAATCCGCGCGACAGCAAAATTCCGGCCACCACCAGACCGGAGCCGGTGTTGGCCAGCGCCAGACTGAACACGGCAATGTTATTGAAGTTGTCGCCAATCTCGCTGACCACTTGCCCGGACCAGGTGAAGCGGTAATTGCGGTTGGACCTCGAGCAGCGTGAAAAAGCTCACGCTAACTGCCCGGCGTTTCGCCAAGCCGTTTGGCTTCTTGCCACAAGCGCTCCATTTCCTCGATGTCGGCTTCGGGCAGAGTCTTGCCGGCTGGCCTCCACGCCGGCTTCGACGTGCGCGAAGCGGCCGCGGAACTTGGCGTTGGTCGTGCGCAGGGCCTGCTCGGGATCGACCTTGAGGAAGCGGGCAATATTGACGACCACGAAGAGCAGATCGCCGATCTCGTCTTCGATTTCGGCGGGAACAGCGTTGGCGCGGGCGGCGTCGAGCTCGGCTAGCTCCTCGCGCAATTTGTCGAAGACCTGTTCGATTCCGGGCCAGTCGAAGCCCGCCGCGGCCGCGCGCCAGGCGATGCGCTGCGCTTCCACCAGCGCGGGAAGAGATCGCGGAACGCCCGCCAGCAGGCCTTTGGGCCGCGGCTTGGCTTTGGCTTCGCGCTCCTCCGCCTTGATCTCATCCCAGCGGCGAAGCACGTCGGCGGAGGTCTTGGCGTCGCCCGAGGCAAACACGTGCGGATGCCGGCGAACCAGCTTGCTGTTGATGGCCTCGAGCGAACCGGAGATGTCGAAGCGGCCCTCTTCCGAAGCCATCTGCGCGAAGAATACCGCTTGCAGCAGCAGGTCGCCCAGTTCGTCTTCCAACCCTTCGAAGTCGCGCGCATCGATGGCGTCCATCACTTCGTAGGTCTCTTCCAGCAGATAAGGTTTTATGGTGTCGAAGTTTTGCTCGCGGTCCCAAGGGCAACCACCGGGAGCGCGCAACCGCGCCATGATCGCAACCAGCCGTTCAAAGCCTTCGCCGGGAGACGACACATGCTTGACCACGTTGGGTTCGGAGGAAGACACGGAAAATCCCAGAGTATCACGCGGCTGGCCGGCTACCGCTTCAGCGCGGATGCGCGACATAAGAGTGGGACCCGCGAGAGAGCCTGAGACGCGCGGTTGGCGGTGTGGCGCAAACACTCGTGTTTGCCGCGTCCGCACTCCTGCGGACGTCAGCTTAGCGTCGACACGATTGTCGACGCCGCACGCAACGTACGCGCGCCACAACATCCACTTTTATGTCGCGCACCGCTTCAGCGCGGAGCGCACGAAGGCGGGATTGGCATTGGCCAGCGCGGTGGCGATCCCGGTGGCGCGATCTTCCAGTTCGAACGCCGGCGCGATCATATGAATCAATCCCCACGCCGCCGCGTCGGCGGTGGAGAAGATCCTCCCGGTCAAGGCCAGTTCCCGGGCGCGCCGCTGGCCGACGGCCAAGGCCACGGCTTCGAACACGGCTTCGTTCCATCGGCCCTCGCGAATGTCGACCAGTCCGAAGGTGCAGCCCTGGGCGGCGATGGCCATGTGGGCGTTGGCGATCAGCGCCAGCCCCGCCGACACGGCCGCGCCTTTTACCGCGACGACGATGGGTTTGGCCGCGCGGCGTCCGATGGCGAACAGATCGGGCGAGGGCGGAGAGGCGGGATCCAAGCCGCCGCAAAACATCGGCCCGTCGGCCTCGATGAGGATCGCGCCGGTGGCGGGGTCCTCCTCGGCTTCGGCGATTTCGCGCAGAAGATCTCCGCCAGCGCGGCATCGAGAACGTTTCGTCTTTCGGGCGCGGCCAGGGCAATGCGGCGCAAGCCGGCGGTCCTGCTCGATGCGAAGGCTCACAACGTTTCCATCGTCAGATGTTCGCGATGGCCGTAGGCCGTAGCCGCTTCTAAGGCAAATTCCAGCATCGCGCCGGGTTTCCAGCGGATCCAGGATCGCGTCGACGTGGCCGCGGGCGGCGGCGTAGCGGGCGTCCAGCCAATGTTCGTAATCGGCGCGGGTTTGGGCGATGTGCGCGGCCAGCTCGCCGGGCACCGGCTCGCCCGCCGGCCTTAAGCCGCGCCAGCTCCGTGCCCGTGCACGGCCTGCACCGCTGCGTCGCCCTCCATCACGCCGATGCGCGCGGTGGGCCAGGCGAAGGTGAAGGTGGGGTCGAAACCCTGGCCGGCCATCGCGTAGTAGCCTGCGCCGCTGGCGTGATTCAGCGTCAGCACGATCTTGGGAACCGTGGCGCAGGCCATCGACTCCACCATCTCGGCGCCGGCGCGGATGATGCCCGCGCTCTCCGGCTTCCGCGCCCACCATGAAGCCGGAGACGTCCTGCAGGTAGATCAGCGGCAGCCCCATGCCGTTCCGCCGTCTCGACGAAGTAGGCGACCTTGCGCGCCGATTCCGGGTACACGATTCCGCCGATGCGCGGCCCCTCCGGTGTTTTCAGAAACCCGCGCCGGTTGGCGATGATGCCGATGGATCGTCCGCCCAGACGCGCGTTGGCGCACAGCATTTCCGGAGCGTGATGCGGCTGAAATTCGAGATAGTCTTCGGCATCGAACAACCGCGCGATCACTTCTTCGATGTCGTAAGGAAGGCTATGGTCGGCGGGAAGAATGTCGTAGAGACCTTCCGCGGATTTTGCGGGGGCCCCTACGTTGCGATGAAAAGGTGGCAGAGCCAGCTCGCGAATTTTCTGGCGGATCAGCCGCAGGCAATCTTCGTCGTCTTTCGGCGGAATAGTGCGCCACGCCGCTCTTTTCCGTATGCAGCGACGCGCCGCCGAGCGATTCCGCGTCGATCACCTGCCCCACCGCGCCCTTCACCAGGTTGGGGCCTCCGAGACCCATGAAGCTGACGCCCTCCACCATGATGATGACGTCGGAAAGCGCCGGCAGATACGCTCCGCCCGCGATGCACATTCCCATCACCGCCGCGATCTGCGGCACCTTCAGGCGGCGGCGCATCAGCGAATTGTAGTAGAAAATCCGCGCCGCTCCATACTGGCCCGGAAAAATTCCGTCCTGATAGGGCAGATTCACGCCCGCCGAATCGACCAGATAGACGATGGGCAGGCGGTTGCGCATGGCGATTTCCTGCGCGCGCAGGATCTTGTGGATGGTCTCCGGCCACCACGCGCCGGCCTTGACGGTGGCGTCGTTGGCGACGATCACGGCCGGACGTCCCTCGATGCGGGCGACCACGGTAACCACTCCCGCGGCGGGAGCCTGGCCGTCGTACTTGTCGTAGGCGATCAGCAGGCCGATTTCAAAGTAGCGGCGAGCCGTGGTCGATCAGCTTGGCGATGCGCTCCCTCGCGGTGAGCTTTCCTCCGGCGTGCTGCTTGTCGATCTTCTTGTGTCCGCCGCCCAGACGCAGCGAATCCTCCAGGCGCTGATAGTCTTCCACCAGCGTCCGCATTCGGTTGGCTGCGATTGGCGCCACGACTACCATGGTAATCGGCGCGTGACGAGTTTTGTCCAGGAAGCCCGCGCTTTACTGGTCGCTCGCCGGCTGCGCAGCCGTCGCCGTCTGGCCGGCCAGCAGCGCCTCCAGCGCGGCAACCCGCTCTTCGAGCGATTGGTTCCGCGCCGCCTGCTTCTGCACCTCGTTCAGCAGCATGGGGGCGAGCAACTGATACTTCACCGTCAGGATCTGGCCGTCTTTGTCGTAGGCCACCATTTCGGGATAAACCTTGGCCACTTCTTCGGCGATGAGGCCGTATTGCAACTCGTGGGAGCCGTCGTCATACTGCGGCTTGTAGAAGAAGTTGACCGGACGCAACTGGAACAGTTTGCTGCTGGTGTCGCCCATGTCGGTGATCTGCTCCTTGAAGCGGCGGGAGGAGACCGCGATGCCCAGCTGCCCGTTGCCGTTAACAAATACGCCTGCCCCGGAAACGCTCACCCCGGAAATACCCGCGATATAAGTGCTGGTCTGGACCCCCATCGTCCCGATCTTGATAACGCCGTTGTCGCCGCTGGCGCCCAGGTTGCCGATATAAATGTTGTCACCGCCAGTCGCGGCCGTGTAGCCTGCGTTAAGCCCGATGGCGATGTTGTTACTTCCGGTAGTATTCGCTTCGAGCGCCTGGAAACCGATAGCCGTGTTGCCGCTCCCCGTGGTGTTGTACCGCAGCGCGTCGCTGCCGCTGGCCGTGTTGTAGCCCGCGGTGGTGTTGGACTGCAGCGCGCCGATACCGGTGGCCGTGTTGTAGCCTCCGGTAGTGCTGTTCTCGAGCGCCTCTAATCCGGTGGCCGTGTTGCCGCTCCCGGTGGTGTTGCTCCCCAGCGCGTAGTAGCCGCTGGCCGTGTTATCTCCGCCGGTGGTGTTGGCGCTCAGCGCGTCTATGCCGGTGGCCGTGTTGAAGCTCCCGGTAGTGTTTGAAAACAGTGTATTCGCGCCGATGGCCGTATTCGAGTTTGCGTCGGTCGGCGCTGTAAAGTAACCGTTCATGTCGATGATCACATCCGTGGTCGAGGGTCCGTCGTTATACACGTTCACTCCGCCAGAGGGGAATCCCGCCGGAACAATGGCCGCGTTGGACACGATCGCACCTTGCGGATCGTTGAGGGTCGCGACGAAAGGCTGCAGTGTGTTGGACGGCCAAAGCGACACATAGTCGACCGCGCCTCCCGCGTGCGGGACCACCGTGACGTTAAACGAGTACGCCTGGGCGATGGAAGGAATCGCGCCGCAGGGCGCGGGCGCAGTGGTGCTGGTTTGGGCCGCGGATTGCACCGGGATGGTCAAAGTTCCTTTGGACGTTATGGAGGGTCCCGCAAAAGGATCCGCACCGTTAAATCCAGCGCTGGCGCCCCGAGTGTCCACCAGGCGGCAGGGCGTGATCGCGATCAGGGTCAGAGCATTGTTCGACACAGCATTGGAGGAAAATTGGAGCTGCGGCGCGGCGCCTTCACGCTCTACCGGGTTGGGATGCCAGTACAAGGGAGCCGGCCAGTTTTTCAGTGGAACGGCGTTCTCCTGTCGCGCCACCTGCGCAGTCAGCGTCGCGGACGCAAAAACCAGAAGAGAGACCAGACGGACCAGATAATTTGGCTTCACAAATGTTTTCCTTTTTTTCCGGATTTCGGTTTCCATTCTCCGACCGCAACAGTATACACCGGGGCCGCCGCCCGCCGATCCGTCATTTCCGATTGTGCTTCTGCACCTCAGTTCAGCAGCGTGGGGACGAGCGACTGATACTTACCGGCGAGGGCCGCCCGTTTTCGCGGTGCGACTTCTACCACCGGCTGCTGGTTGTCTTCGTTGTATCGCGCGTCTTGGGATGGGGCTTGGCCACTTCTTCAGCGATGAGGCCGCCGTCGTCTCCGGCTTGGAGAGACATCTGGAGCAACTCGCTGTTTGCCGTCGCGGCGTCCCCAATCGGGCTCCGACCTTCGGCCATAATGCCTGCGATATTAAGTGCTCGTCCGCCCGCGTTTCCGATGCGGATGGTGCTTCGGAGCGCACGATCCTGCCGTGCGCAATCGCCCGCCGCGGGATCGAAAGGGGCGCTTTACTGGTCGCTCTCGGGCCGCGCAGCCGTCGCAGTCTGACCGGCCAGCAGCGCCTCCAGCGCGGCCAGACGATCCTCCAGTTTCCGATTCTCTTCCTGCTGGAGCTGAAGCTGGCTCTGGAGCTGTCCGTTCTGTTTCTGCACCTCATTCAGCAGCATGGGAGCGAGCATCTGGTACTTCACCGTCAGGATCTGGCCGTCTTTGTCGTAGGCCACCATTTCGGGATAAACCTTGGCCACTTCCTCGGCGATGAGACCGTATTGCAGAGTGTGGGAACCATCGTCGTACTGCGGCTTATAGAAGAAGTTCACCGGACGCAATTGGAGCAGCTTGCTGCTGCTGTCGCCCATATCGGTGATCTGGTCCTTGAAGCGGCGGGAGGAGAGCACTGTGCCTAATTGCCCGCTGGCTGTGACATACACCGCAACCCCGCTGGAGACGCTCGCCGTATCGATGCCCGCGATGTAGGTGCTGGTCTGGGTGCCCACCGTCCCGATCCGGATTGTGGCGGCATCGCCGGGAAGACCCTGGTTGCCGATGTGAATGTTGTCGCCGTTGGCCGCTGCAACGGTGGAGGCCGCATACATCCCGATGGCGATGTTGTTGGCCCCGGTGGTGTTGGCATTCAGTGCGCCCCAGCCGACGGCGACGTTGTAGCCTCCGGTGGTGTTGGCGTTCAGCGCGCCCCAGCCGTCGGCCGTGTTCTCGCTGCCGGTGGTGTTCTGCTGCAGCGCGCTATAGCCGCTGGCCGTGTTCCCGCCTCCGGTGTTGTTGGCCTGCAACGCGGATGCGCCGATGGCTGAGTTATTGACTCCGGTGGTGTTGCTCTCGAGAGCCTGGGCGCCTATGGCCGTGTTGCTGCCCCCGGTGGTGTTGTCCTGCAATGCCTGATAGCCGCTGGCCGTGTTGCTGCCCCCCGTGGTGTTGTCCTGCAATGCCTGATAGCCGTCGGCGATGTTGCCGTTCCCGGTGGTGTTGGCGTACAGCGCCTGGTAGCCCGAGGCGGTGTTGTTGTTCCCGGTGGTGTTGCTTTGGAGCGCAGCGCCGCCGCTGGCGGTGTTCTGACTCCCGGTGGTGTTGTTGAAGAGCGCCTCTTCACCGCTGGCCGTGTTGAAGTTCCCGCTGGTATTGGCCCGCAGCGCGCTGTTGCCGCTGGCGGTATTGTTTCCCCCGTTGGTATTGTTTTGCAGCGCGTAGAAGCCGCTGGCTGTGTTGAAGCTCCCGCCGGTATTACTTTGCAGCGCCTGGTAGCCGTTGGCTGTGTTGTCGTTCCCGGCGGTATTGCTGTTCAGCGCTCCGGCGCCGGTGGCCGTGTTGAAGATCCCGCTGGTGTTGCTGGCCAGGCTCCCGGCCCCGATGGCGGTATTTGAGTTTACGTCGGTGGGCGCGGCAAAGTAACCGTTCATGTCGATGATCACGTCCGCGGTCGCGGGACCGTTGTTAAATACGCTGACCCCTCCCGAGGGCGATCCTGCCGGAACAATGGCCGCGTTGGACACGATTGCGCCTTGCGGATCGTTCAGGGTCGCGACGAAAGGTTGCGCCGCGCCGGACGGCCACAGCGACACATAGTCCACCGGGCCCGCCGATCTGGGAACCACCGTGAGGTTGAACGAGTAAGCCTGGGCGATGGTGGGAATCAGGCCGCAGGGGGCAGGAGCGGTGTCGATGGTGGCTTCGATAGCGGACTGCACCGGGATGGTCAGAGTTCCTCCGGCTGGTATGGACGGCCCTGAGAAAGGAGGGATCCCGTTAAACCCGGCAGCGGCGCCCCGCGTGTCCACCAGGCGGCAGGGCGTGATCGCCACGAAAGTGAGAGCGTCGGCGGATACGGCGTTGGCGGAGAATACCAGCTGCGGCGCGGCTTTCGCGGCCGTGTCTCTCTCCGCCTGGTTGGGTTGCCAGAGCAGGGGAGTCGCCCAGTTTTTCAGTGGAACTGCATCGCCCTGCCGTGCGACCTGCGCAGTCGCCGCCGCGGACGCGAGCACCATAAGAGCGCAAAGGGTGCGGCGCGCACCACCAAGCGGGCCAGGAACTGTTCCGCGCCGCACTCCGTTTTGCGCGAGTTCCTCGGAAGAGACAACCCGGGTCAGATAAGTTGACTTCACAAATGTTCTCCTTTTTCCCTGCGTCGATTCTTAATCGGGATCGTCAAGTAGTATATACCAGAGTGCCGCTTGCCGATCCGCTCCGGAATGAGATGCGCCGATTCTCTTCGGTGTTTCCTTTATTGGCTGTTCGAGGGCCGCGTGGCCGTCGATGTCTGGCCCGAAAGCAGCGTCTGCAGCGCGGCAAGCCGGTCTTCGAGCGAGCGAATCTGCTCGGCCTGCTGCCGATTCTGCTCCTCCAGTTTTTGATTCTCCTGCTGCTGAATCTGCGCCTGGGTCTGGATCTGCGCGTGCTGCTTTTGCACCTCATTCAGCAGCATGGGGGCCAGCGCCTGATACTTGATCGACGAAGGCTGCCCGTCTTTGTCGTATCCCACCATGTCGGGATAGAGCTCGGCCACTTCTTCAGCGATGAGTCCATATTGCAGCGTGTGAGCCGTCGTCGTACTGCGGTTTGTAAAGGAAGGTGACCGGACGCAACTGGAGCAGATTGCTGCTGCCGTCGCCCATGTCGGCGATCTGCTCTTTGAAGCGGCGCGACGAGGGCACGGCGAGGGTGCCGACGCAACCTACGGTCCCGAGCTCCCCGGAGGCGTCGATGCAGACCGAGGTATTGGCGCTGTTCGGGGTTGCGCCATAAATGCCCGCGATGAAAGTGTTCGTCTGCGTGGCTGCCGCCCCGATGCGGATGACGCCGGAGTTGGCAGCGGCGCCGTCGGCGGCAACGCCCACGTTACCGATGTCAATGTTGTTGCTGCCAGTGATCAAGTTATAGCCGGCTTGATACCCAAGCGCGATGTTGCCGCTGCCGGTGGTGTTGGCATTCAACGACTGGAGACCGTAGGCCGTGTTCGTGTTCCCGGTGGTGTTGTCGAGCAGCGCGCCTTGACCGGTGGCAGTGTTGGCGCCCCCAGTGGTGTTGAATTTCAGCGCGGCGTAGCCGGCGGCCGTGTTGCCGCTCCCGGCGGTGTTGCTCTGGAGCGCGTTGAAACCAGTGGCGGTGTTGTAGAACCCGGTGCTGTTGAACTGCATCGCGAAGACACCTGTGGCTGTGTTGTCGTACCCGCTGGTATTGGAACTCAGCGCCGAATAACCGGTGGCCGTATTGTTGCTTCCGGCGGCGTTTAAATTCAGCGCTTGCCAGCCGGTGGCCGTGTTGCAGCAGCCGGTGGTGTTGGCCTGTAGTGCGCCTACACCGTCGGCCGTGTTCTGGAACCCGGTGGTGTTGTTCTCTAGCGCGACGTAGCCGGTGGCCGTGCTGCCGTACCCGGTGGTGTTGGCATACAGCGCTCCCCAGCCGGTGGCCGTGTTGTTGGTTCCGCTGGTGTTGTTCGCCATGCTTCCAAACCCAATGGCGGTATTGCTACCCAGGTCGGTCGGAGCGGTAAAGTAACCGTTCATGTCGATGATCACGTTCGTTGACGCGGGGCCGGCGTTGTACACGATCACCCCGCCATAGCCCGGGCTGGCGCTTGGTCCCGCCGGGACAATGGCCGCGTTGGACACGATCGCGCCTTGAGGATCGTCCAAGGTTGCGACGAAGGGCTGCGCCGAGCCGGCCGGCCATATCGAGATATAGTCGACCGCGCCTCCCGCCACAGGCACCACCGTCACATTAAACGAATAAGCCTCGGCAATGGAAGGAATCACGCCGCAGGGGGCGGGCTCGGTGTTGGCGGTGGCCTCAGTTGGAGATTGCACCGGGAAGGTAAGCGTTGCCTTGGATGCGATCGACGGTCCCGCAAATGGATCGGCCCCGTTAAAGCCGGCAGCGGCGCCACGAGTATCCACCAGCCGGCAGGGCGTAATGGCCACAAAGGTGAGAGCATTCGTAGACACGGCATTCGCGGAGAACTGGAGCTGCGGCACGGCCCTTTGAGACAGAGCTTGGCTCTCCGCCTGGTTGGGTTGCCAGGAAAGCGGCGTCGGCCAGTTTTTCAGTGGGACCACATTTTCCTGTCGTGCGACCTGCGCGGTCATCGCCGCGGACGCGAGAACAAGAAGAGAGATAATACGGGCCGTATAATTCGGCTTCACAGAGATTCTCCTTTATTACGTCGATCCCGGTCAGGTTTACTGGCTGCCCGCCGGTCGCGCGATTGCAGGTGTCTGGCCGGACAACAAAGCTTCCACCGCGGCAAGGCGCTGCTCCAGTTTCTGATTCCGCTCCTGCTGGAGCCGAAGCGCTTCCGCCTGTGTCCGCATTTGCAGGTCCTGGCTCTGGAGCTGCGCGTTCTGCTTCTGCACCTCGTTCAGCAGCATGGGGGCGAGCAACTGATACTTCACCGTCATGATCTGACCGTCGTTATCGTAGCTCACCATTTCGGGGTAAACGTCAGCCACCTCTTCGGCGATCAAGCCATATTGCAGCAGGTGGGAGCCGTCGTCGTACTCAGGCTTGTAGAAGAAGTTCACCGGACGAAGCTGGAGCAGCTTGCTGCTGGTGTCGCCCATGTCGGTGATCTGCTCCTTGAAGCGGCGGGAGGAGATCTGGACGCCCAGTTGCCCGTTGCCGTTGACATATACCGCCGACCCACTCACCCCCACCCCGATAATGCCCGCCATGTAAGCGCTGGTCTGGTTGCCCGCCTGCCCGATGCGGATGACGCTGTTGTCGCCGGCGTTGCCTACGTTACCGATTTCAATGTTGAGGCTGTTGCCCGCGTTGACGCTCTCGGCCGCGGCGTAGCCGATGGCGATGTTGGCGTTCCCGGTGGTGTTGTTGACCAGCGCGCCGGAGCCGACGGCGGTGTTGCCTACCCCGGTGGTGTTGTTCTGCAGCGCGTTGGAGCCGCTGGCCTCGTTTTCGCTCCCGGTGCTGTTGAGTTCCATTGCCAGGTACCCGATTGCGTTGTTACCGCCGCCGTTGTTGGTCTCGAGCGCCTGGGCGCCGAAGGCCGTGTTGCCGCCCCCGGTGCTGTTCAGCAGCATCGCGTTGAAGCCGGTGGCCGTGTTGTCGCTCCCGGTGGTATTGGTCGCCAGCGCGTAGGCGCCGCTGGCCACGTTGGAGCCTCCGCTGCCGTTGGTAATGAGCGCGCCGAAGCCGAGGGCCGTGTTTTGAGCCCCGGTGGTGTTGCTCGTCAGCGCCTGGCTGCCGACGGCCGTGTTGCCGCCTGCGGTGGTGACCTGTAGCGCCTGGTAGCCGACGGCTGTGTTCGCACCTGCGGTGGCGTTCTGTTGCAGCGCCTCATAGCCGGCGGCCGTGTTGCTGCTCCCGGTGGTGTTGTTCTGCAGCGCGTCGTAGCCGCTGGCCGTGTTCTCGGTCCCGCTGGTGTTGCTCTGCAGAGCCTTGTAGCCGACAGCCATGTTGCCGCTCCCGTTGTTCTGCTGCAGGGCGTCGAAGCCGATGGCGGTGTTCTCAATTCCGGTGGTATTGTTTTGCAGCGTGCCTTGACCGTCGGCCGTGTTGGCGTGCCCGGTGGTATTGGCATTCATCGAGTCGGAACCGGTGGCCGTGTTGCTGTTGCCGGTGGTGTTGTTCGAGAGCGTTCCCGCTCCGATGGCGGTGTTGCTGTTCAGGTCGGTTGGCGCGGTAAAGTAACCGTTCATGTCGATGATGACATCTGTAACCGAAGGACCGTCGTTATATACGCTGATTCCGCCGGAGGGTGTGCCTGCCGGAACGATGGCCGCGTTGGCCACGATCGCACCTGTCGGATCGTTGATCGTCGCGACGAAAGGCTGAGCGGCGCCGGACGGCCACAGCGTCACGTAGTCCACCGCGCCGCCTGAGTGGGGAACCACCGTGAGGTTAAACGAGTAAGCCTGGGCGATGGAAGGAATCGCGCCGCAGGGGGCGGGCTCGGTCGTGCTGGTTTGGGAAGCGGCTTCGACCGGGACCGTCAAAGTCCCCTTGGATGCTATGGATGGTCCCGCAAAAGGATCCACACCGTTAAATCCGGCAGCGGCGCCGCGCGTATCCACCAGGCGGCAGGGCGTGATCGCCACGAAACTGAGAGCGTCGGAGGACACGGCATTGGCGGAAAACTGGAGCTGCGGCAGAGCGCTTTGAGACTGTCGCTCGGTCTGGCTGGGTTGCCAGTACAACGGAGTCGCCCAGTTTTTCAGGGGGACAACAGTGTCCTGTCGTGCGACCTGCGCAGTCAGCGCCACGGACGCAAGAATCAGAAGAGAGGCAACACGGATCAGATAATTCGGCTTCACAGACGGTCTCCTTTTTGATGAGCTTCTTTCGGTTCAGGTTGTTAGTCAGGTTGCTAAGCAGTATATACCAGGCTGCCGCCTGAGCATCCCGATCAGCTCACTGGCCGCCCGCCGGCCGCGCGGCTGCCGGTATCTGGCTGGACAGCAGAGCTTCCAGCGCGGGCAGGCGGTCTTCGAGTAACCGGATCTGCTCGGTCTGCTGCCGGTCGCGCTCCGCCTGCTTCTCGATCTGCACATTCTGCTTCTGCACTTCGTTCAGCAGCATGGGCGCGAGCAGCTGATACTTCACCGTCATGATCTGACCGTCGTTATCATAGGCCACCATTTCGGGATAAATCTTGGCCACTTCTTCGGCGATAAGGCCATATTGCAGCAGGTGGGAGCCATCGTCATACTGCGGCTTGTAGAAGAAATTCACGGGACGCAATTGGAACAGCTTGCTGCTGGTGTCGCCCATGTCGGTAATCTGTTCCTTAGAAGCGGCGGGAGCCGTGGTCGAGGGACCGTCGTTATACACGCTGATTCCGCCATAGACCGGGCTCGCGGCCGATCCCGCTGGAACAATAGCCGCGTTGGCCACGATCGCGCCCTGCGGATCGTTAATGGTCGCGACGAAGGGTTGTGTACCGCCGGAGGGCCACAGCGACACGTAATCGACCGTGCCTCCCGCATGGGGAACCACGGTCAGGTTGAACGAGCAGGCCTCGGCGATGAAAGGAATCGCTCCGCAGGGCGCAGGCTCGGTGGTGCTGGTTTGGGTGGGCGATTGCACCGGGATCGTGAGCGTTCCCTTGGATGCTATGGACGGCCCCGCAAAAGGATCGGCACCATTAAATCCGGCAGCCGCGCCCCGAGTGTCGACCAGGCGGCAGGGCGTGATCGCCACGAAAGTAAGAGCGTTCGTGGACACGGCGTTCGCAGAGAACACGAGCTGAGGCGCGCCACTTTGATGCGTGGCGGCTTGGCGCTCCGCCTGGCTGGGTTGCCGGTACAACGGAGTCGCCCAGTTTTTCAGCGGGACATCAATTTGTCGTGCGACCTGCGCCGTCAGCGCCGGATCAGGATTCCATTCCCCAGACCGCCGCAGTATACACCGGGCTTGGGCGGGTCGAAGAGAGTCTTTAATGAGGCGCGAGAGGAACGGTTATTTCCCGGCGGCAGCGACTTCCAGCGCAGCCAGCGTCGGTCCGGAATGGCCGGCGGGAAGCAGGCTTGGGCCGGAGCGGTGGAACAGCTTGGTGGGATCGTCGTTGACTCCGAAAATGAGGCCGACGAACGCGTTGCTCATTTCATCCCAGTTCTGCTGTCCCCAGCGGACCTCTTTCGAAGGATCGGGATTGAACTTATTGTTCGCGGAATTATCGAAGTGGGAAATGGCGATGACACGCGTGCCTTTCGGCAGCGGAATCGGTTTTTCGAAATCGTAGCCGAGCTGCCAGTTAAAATCGAACACGCCTTTAAACAAAGTTTGCATTTCGCCGGTCGGATAGATGGCCCGAAGTTCAAAATCCTTGCCCCGCAGGTGCATGTGCGGCTGCACGTATACCAGCCGGGCGTCGTCCAGCCCGACCGTTACTTCGCTCACCACCTCGGCGTTGCCGTCTCCCGCCGGAATTACCAGGTTGGACGCGGTTGGTCCGCTCGAAAGATAGTAGCGGGTTGCAGGCGCGTGCTTGGCCAGCACCAGTCCGAGCTTGGTCCGGTCGGTAGTGGGCTTGCCGATGGCTGTATAATGCAGCTCGAAAACGATGTCCGATCCCTTAGGCACGAACTTCGCCGAGCCTTCGATATCGAAACTCTGCGCGCCCAAGCCGGGGTTGAATTTGCCCAGAATATCGTTGCCGTCGGCGGCCTCATTTCGCCCGGTCTCGCGGCCTTCGTAGGGCATGCCGGGCGTAGCGTCGGCCATCCACTTCGATCCGGGGGGCACCACCCATGCCTTGCCGTGATGCAACACGGCCGGGTTGCCCGGACGCATCTCCGCCGCGGAAACCCACACATCCTCGGGAAACGCGCCTTTGACGCGGATGAACTGATAATTGATCGTGCCGGTGGCGTTTCAAGAAGGCTGGCAGATCAAGCCCGACGTGGCCCGCGCCGCAAC
>CAVXWB010000191.1:0-4716 GCA_963765185.1 Bryobacterales bacterium | reverse complement strand
TTGAGCCCGGAGACCCCGTCAGCCAGCTCAACCTCGGCATCTATCGCCCAGGAACACGCCGATCCGCAACAAGCCATCTCGCGCTACAACGCAGTCCTTGCACTGGCGACGGATCCTCAAATTCGCGCCTCTGCCTATGCCGATCTCGGCACCGTCTATTTCACTATTCATGATTATTCGCAGGCCGAGCGCAACTTCGACGCCGCCATGCGACTGCAAGTTATCTTTCCCGCTGCCCTATTCGATATGGGATTGATCCAACAGAAGGCCGCCGAGAAGACAGCCGACGAAAAGTCCGCCGAGAAAACCGTGCAGAAAAATGACGACTGGAATCACGCCGCCGAATACTCGCACGCTACGCCGCCCTCGAGCCAAGCGACGTAGCCTACCTGCTGCTCGCCGATGCTCTTCAGCACGCTGGCCGCCCCAATGATGCCGCCGCCGCCACGTGCCCGCGGCGTCGGAGATACGCGTGCCGATTCCCACCGTCACCGGCTGGTTCGGGCCGTAGGGCACATTGGGGCCCAGGGTGAATTGGATCTGATAGGAATCCGTCTGCGGGCCCGGCACGATGGTAAGCGGCGTCGTGATCGGCACGGGCGGATTTCCCACGGTAACCTGCGTCTGGGGCAATCCCGCACCGGTGGTGGATTGCGTCAATCCGGTCACCGATAGCGTCACCGTGCCGCCCAGGTACGCCGGATTCGCGGCGCTGATCGTAGCGCCGGCCGAGTTCGTCGCCGCCACAATCACCGGCGGCGGAAGGTCGATCTGCATCACCACCGGCGGAATCACCGCGCTGTTGCCGGGAGGAATCAGTTGCACCACCGCCGCGCCCGTGGACGCGGATACATTGGACGGAATCTGCGCACTAATTACTCCTCCGCCGCCCATTTGGAACGTAGCGGGGATATCGTAGTCCAGCTGAAGCGTCCATCCAGCCACATCCAGCGGCACACCCACCGTGGGGATCGATGCCGTTCCTCCCGCGGGGGTGCCGTCGAGGGCCGTGAACGCGTTCACGATCGGCGTCCGCAGCGTCATCTGATTGGGACTGGCCGCCTGCACCTGAAGCACACCCTGCAACTCCACCTCTTGCAAGCCGCACACCACCGTAAGATCCACCGGACCAGGCTGCGCCGACGGGCTGATGGTTACGTTCAACCACAACCGTGTCGGTTCGAGCACCCACACCTGATCCACCACGATGTCGCTCGATCCCAGGCCGATCGTGACCTGCCCCGCCGCGCACGAGGTATTGTTTCCAATGATGTCCACCATCGAATCCGTGCCCTGCACCAGCAGGGCCGAGTTCAGAACGATCGAAGGAGTCTGCGGACCGGAATACGTGTAGGAAAGGGGCGTGGCCGTGCCCAGATCCTGCCAACTGGTCTGCCCGTTACCGGCAAGGGCCTCGACGTAGGAAGTGTAGCCGGACGAGGCCGGAGGCGCAGCCACGGTCAGCGAGCCGTTGCTATTGGCCGAAATCAGCGTAGCCGGCACGCCGTCGAAAACCACGGTTGTGGCGGCGGTCAGGTTCGATCCGACGATGTTGACGGTGGTATTGCCGAAAGCGTCGGTGCTTCCGGAAACAGCGGAGATCGTGGGCGCGGGGCTGGGAACCACAAAGAACGCCGACGGCAGCACATACATGTCGTTGGGAAGCGTCACCGCCACGGCTACCGGCGTCGTGGCCTGCACCTGGCCGGCATCCACCGTGATGAGCGCGTCTCCATAATAGGCTGCGAGCGAGGCGTGCTCGAGCGTCGCCGCGGCGCCTGCGCCCACCGTCGTGATACTCACACCCGATACCAACGCTGCGCCGGAGGTCGTAATTCCGGGTCCGCTGAGCAGAATACTTTGGCGGCTTCCGGTCACCAGGAACGGCGGTTCCACCGCGGTCTGGCCCTCGTAGCCGATGGCGTACAAATAGCCGACAGCCGGGCCGGGGCGCGATTGCAGGTTGAAATTCACAAGCGGCACGGTTGCGCCCGCATTCACGGTGGCCGTAGCCGACTGGGTCCAGTCGCGCGTGCCTCCGAAGAATTCGGTATCGAAACCTGTGTTTGCGAGGAACGGATTGCCCTGCGAATCCTCCGGCGGAATGATATTGTCCGGATAAGTTTCGCCCGTTTGCGGCGGCGGCAGGGGGCTCGCATAGACGTAATACTGTCCCGGCGGCACGCCTTGAATCTGGAAGGTTCCGTCCGGATTGGTGAGCGTGCTGATGGCCACCCCGCTGGCGGAAAGCGCCACCACGTTGGCCATGTTCACGCCGCCGCCCCGCTCACCGCTACGGTTCCCTGGATAACCCCCACGCTTTGCAGATAGCTCTGCGCCGGATAGAGCAGCGAGATTCCGGCGATGTCGTCGGGAGCAAGCGGCGCGGCCTTGGTAGTCGCGCTGGTAATCTGCCGTCGCCATCACGCCCGAGGTCAGAGTGTGCTGAAGTCCCAGCGCGTGGCCGAATTCATGCACCGTCATCATGAAGAATAAATCGTCGTAGCTGGCCAGCTGGAAGGGCGTCGGTCAGATTCTTCCGCAGCGTGATGGTGGAGCGCTGGATGGGAACGAACGGCGCTCCATTGGCGACGTTGCCGATATCCGACGGCTGAACAGGTCAGGCTGGTCAACGCCAGTAGCCCGGGAGGCACGTCGTCATCGAAGATCACGTCGATGCCCGGCGTCGTTTGCGGCGCGGTCTGCGGCTGTGCCGATCGCCGCAAATCCGCCAAAGGCCACGCGGATGGTGGAGGTGGGCACCGTGATTCCAAACCTCCGCCGCGGCTTGAATCTGGCTGACGATGTTGGCCACGCTGTCGCCCGGCATCAGCGCAGCCCGGCCCCTGATCGGAAATGAAGTAAGACACCGTATTGTTGGTCAGGCTGGCCAGATTGAACATCGCCGGAACCGGAGTAAACGGAGCGCCCCGGCTGCAGAAGAACACCCAGTGCGCGTAGCCGGAAGCGACTGAAGACGCCACCGCCAGGCTGCCGCCAACATCAGAATCCGGCGCGGCATTCCCATCGATTACTTTCCAGCTCCTTCTGAATGCGCGTCCGCAAATCGCTCCACTTGAGTCCCAGCGCCTCGGCCGCCGACGGCTTTGCCGTTCTTGTCCAGCATCGGGTCTTCCGCCGCCGGCCGCGTCAGGCGGATCTTGCCTGACGCGTCCTCCGAGGCCAGCAACAAACCCTGCGAAAGCCCGATGATCTGCGTCAATCCGGATTTCCCGGTCCACAGGAACACCACGTATTCCGAGCCCGTGGCCAATTCCGGCGAGCCGATCGCCATCTGGCGCATCCCGTTCATTGTCCCGCCCGGCACGGCCACGTCGAGCTCCCGCGGCTCCTGATTTCCAGCCGCTTTGGCTGTCTCCAGAATCTGAAGGTGATAGAAGGTGTAAATGTTCTGGCCGCGCAGTCCGCTCGGGAGCCGGTCACCTTGGCTCGCACGATCCCTGTCGACTGCTGAATCATGTCATCCAGGCTGAGCTGCTGAAGCGTGGTGGCGCGGGCACACGCCAGGGCCACGAGACCTGCCAGCAAAATGGAGTGCGTGCGCATACCTGGATCCAGTCTTATTCTCGGCACTTGAGGTGCCGTACCTTAGGCCTTTAAGGTCAATCAATTAACGAGAACCTTGCCAACTTCCTTGTGGACCTTCGACACGGGCTTGGGGCGCAGTGTCACACTTCCTCGGGCGCCAGGCGGCATAAAACGGAAGATCTCGAAAACCGCGCGCCCGTTGGAATCGGCGACGGTACGGATCAGCTCCCGCTGGTAGCCGGCCATGGAGGCAAAATGCTCCAAATGCTGGTTCACGCCGTGGAATTCCTCGCGGCCGGACGCGTGGCCCAGCCAGATTGCGCCCGAATCCGATAGCATCGCCAGCAGTTGGGCCTGCTGCTCCGGGTTAGGAGAAGCGCTGGTCAAGAGGCCGTTGACCGGCTGGATCCGGAGCCTTCCGTGGTGTGTCAACTCCAGGGTCGCGTTCATTCCCCAATCGGTGACATAGATGGTCTGGCCTTCAGGCACGACCTGATTCAGGGTAAACAGAGCGTCCGTATAGTCCAGCAATTGGTTATCTTTATGTGTGCCTTTCGTTCAGTTACGTGTTAACTCTTCGGTTTGCCTGACGAGATCACCGAGGACTCTGTCGATCTGCTTGATCATCGCTTTAGCGAGGATCTTCGTTTCGACGCCAATCTCAATTGTGGCTACGGGTCCACGAGCCACGGCGAGTCCTTCCTCCCGAATGGCTGTCGCCGACGGGACTAACTCTCCGAAAGTGCTGTAGTGCACCCCTTCAAACTAGACACAAGGGGCCGTGTTTGAAGTAAGGGTTAGGGCGAACCGGGCACGGGCGTCGTGCGGGGTTTGTCCGTGAAGTCCGCGATGCTTCCGAGCACGCCGGATACTCGCGTTTTGGCGGCTCGATTACCAACGTGGCCACAACCACGCCACTGGCCTATCCCTCGGCGGTCGCGCAGTGCAACGGCAATGTTTTTGTGGTGTGCCAACGGTCTCGATCCATTTGTGGTCGGCGGAGGGGTAAACGACGCTGGGGGAACTGTCGACGAAGTGACCTTGAGCGGCGCTCTCTCCACTCTGCCGCTACCGAGTTCGGGGGGAGGGGCCAGCACGGGTCCGCTGCATCCTGTAGCCGTTGCCTGCGATGCAGGGGGCAATGTCTACGTCAGGCTCGAGTTACTC
>CAVXWB010000190.1:0-4855 GCA_963765185.1 Bryobacterales bacterium | reverse complement strand
ACCTATCCATTGCTACTACCCAGCTTATCGTATCACAACTTATTCTACTGTGGCAGGAATGGGTATCGCGTCTCTGGAACTTTCCGGCTTGACCTCGGGAATCACCCAGCGCGCCTCCTCGAAGCCGACGAACTTGAAGATGCGCAGCTCCCCGGAGCCGGATTCGAGCAGATCGCCGGGCTCGAGCGGCGTGGAGCTTGCACGCAGGTCGAAATAGGCGGCGTACGGAGTTTTGGCCTCGACGGCTTCTCCGGGATTATAGTCGCGCGGCTTGACCAGTGCCGCCCCGCTGACGTGCGGCGCGTGGCGGAAGTACTGGCGCAGGTGATCTTTCAAGCGGTGAATTTTGTAGCTGGGCATGGCGCTCCCGTCTATTATCACTCAAACCAAATCACAATGGAAATGTTTTTTCCGTGACGGAGCCGGCGGCCGCCGCATCCGCGAAGCCTTGGGCGTCCTGGTAACCCTGCTCCAGCCAGCGCTCGATATTTTCCCGCCTCCAGCGCAGCGCGTCGCGCAGGGAGCCCAGCCGCCGGCCCGGTTCGAGCACCCTCAACCGCACTCCTGCGGGCAAGGGCGGGTTCACTCCGAAGACCGCGCGGAACCCCAGCACGAAGGGCTTCAGCACCAGCGAGGGGATTTCGGGCAGAGCTTGCAGGGCCAGGATTTCGGTGGCGCCGAGCTCCACCGCGGCGTATACCGGCAGAGGATTGAGCAGACCACCGTCGGAGTAATAGCGGCCGTCGATGCGCACCTGCGGCAGCACTAGAGGCAACGCGCAGGAAGCGGCCAGGTGCCTCCAAGTGACTTCGCTGGCATGAAAGATCCTGGGCTTCAAGCGGAGCAGATCGGTGGCCACCACGGCGCAGTCCACCTGCGGCCGCCGTCCGCCCGTCAGAATCCGCAGACTGGCTTCCAGCCGGTGCAGGCTGGCCACGTCCTCGCTCAGCCACAGCTCGCGCAGCATCTGCGGAGTGGTGCCGCAGGCGATGGCGTAGCCGTTCAGCGACCCGACCGAGGCGCCGACAATCAAGCCGGGCTGAAACACAGGCGCCAGAGCGGCCCACGCTCCGGCCTGCCAGGCGCCGAACAACCCGCCTCCGGAAAGCACCAGCGCCTTCACAGCACCGGCTCCGAGCTAGCCCCGTGGGGCGGACGCCCTCGTCCGCGCCGGACCCCTGGTCCGGCTCTTTCCAGCTGTCTCACCCACATTGCGACTTCTTCATTGGGGCCACGCATTACAATAAGAGGGTATCCTGTTCCATGGAATTCGATCCAGCCAAGTACGGACCCGAGGTGGCCCGCCTGCTCGCCTTAGACGGAAACGGGAACCGGCTCATGCCACTTACCTGCGCCCCCTGCTCGAGCCCGGAAGCGCACCGTCTCCTCAATGCCACCAAACCAGCCCAGCTATTTCCGGCCAGCGAGGAAGCCGAGGCGGCCATGGCGGGCTTGTTTCTATATTTCTCCTGCTTCGAGGAAGCGCACCAGCTGGCCAACGATTGCACCAGCCCGGAGGGTTACCTCTGGCACGCGATTGTGCATCGCCAGGAAGGCGATTCGGGCAACGCCGCGTATTGGTTCAAAAAGGCCCACACCCATCCCGTCTACTCGCCGTTGAGGACCGAGGCAGCCAGGATTCTGGTGCGCTATCCTCGCGCCGAATTCCGCGTGGGCCGCTGGGATCCGTTCGCGTTTCTTTCCTTCTGCGACCGCGTCCGGGTGCAGCCGGGCTCATCCCACGAACAGGCCGCGCTGGAGATTCAGCGCGCCGAATGGCAGCTCCTGTTCGACTATTGCGCGAGGCCCGCGTCCAGTGAAGAAGAGACGCGCTGAATGAGGGCGCGGATCTGGGTGCCGCTGCTGGTGCTGGCCGCCGGCGGCGTCATCGCGTGGCGCATCGACAAATGGAAATCCGAGCCGCCGGAAATCTCCTTCGCCCACGTCCTGCGCGAGACCATCGTCAGCGTAGTTCCCACCAACGGCAAGGTGGAGCCGGTGGAATCGGCCATCGCGCACGCGGAACGCTCCGGAGCGGTGGAGGAGATCCTGATCCAGAGCGGCCAGCACGTGGATCAAGGCGCGGAGCTGCTGCGCCTGGATGCTTCCGGCGCGACCGCCGAGCGCGATTCGGCCGAAGCCCGCATCGCCCAGATCCGCACCGAGCTCGACGTCATTTCGAGCGGCGGACGCTCCGCCGACCGCGCTCGCCTGGAGAGCGACCTGGAGCGCGCGCAGCTCGGCTAGAACAGGCGCGCACGGATTATCAAAAATATCAAAGCATGCAGGCCAAGCAGGTTGCCACCGCCGCTGAGGTCGCCCTGCGCAAACAAAAAGTGGACGAGCTGGAGCTTCAGATCAAGGGATTGAAGGAGCAGAAAGCCGCGCTGGTAGGCCCCACCGACCGCGCTTCCGCCGAAGCTCGCCTGCGCGACGCGCAAGCGGCTCTGCACCTGGCCGAGGTGCAGATGAACCAAAGCGTGGTGCGCGCGCCCATCGGCGGCGAAGTCTATCAGTTCGACCTGAAGCGCGGCTCGTATCTGAACGCCGGCGACGCGGTGGCGACGATCGGGCGGCTGGATCGCGTCAACGTGAAGGTGTACGTGGACGAACGCGATCTGGGGCGCGTGGCCAAGGGCATGCCCGTGCGCATCACCTGGGATGCGCGCCCGGACGGGATTGGAAAGGGGTGGTGAACAACTGCCCACGCAGGTGACCGCCCTGGGCACGCGCCAGGTGGGCGAGGTGGTGTGCCTGATCGAAAATCCCAACCGCGAGCTGCTTCCCGGAACCAACGTGAACGTGGAGATCCGCATGGAATCGGCGGAGAACGCCCTGACCATTCCCAAAGAGGCCTTGCGCAACGAGAAGGGGCAGGAGGGCGTGTACGTGCTGCGCGGCGATCTGATCCGCTGGCAAAAGGTGGCGCTGGGCATCGACAACACCACGCGCACACAGGTGACCAGCGGCCTCGACGACGGCGACTCGGTGGCTCTGCTGGCCGAGAAAACGCTCAAGGACGGGATGCTGGTGGTGCCTGCGTTCCCGTAAGCAGTTTCTCCACATGCTTGGCCAGAACGTCCACCTCCACGTTCAGCCTGGTTCCGCCTTGGCGCATCCCAGCGTAGTGTGCGTCATGGTGTGCGGGATGATGGTGACTCCCACCAGCGGGCCCCTATCAAGCGAGGCATCCATCGAGGCCATCGTCAGACTGATGCCGTCTATGGCGATGGAGCCTTTGTGCACCAGGTAGCGATCGAGCGCGGCGGGCACGCGCAGCTTACGCGACCAGTTGCCGCCGCCGAATTCATCCAGCGCCTCGACCACGCCCGTGGCATCCACGTGGCCTTGCACGATGTGGCCGGAAACGCGTCGACGGAGTCACGGGCCGCTCCAGATTAACGCGCGATCCGGCGGCGAGATCGCCCAGATTGCTGCGCTCCAGCGTTTCCGGAGCGAGGTCGGCAGAGAAGGAATCCGTGGTGATGACGCCTTTAAGGCCGACGGCCGTCAGGCACACGCCGTTAACCGCGATGCTCGCGCCTTCGGTGAGATCGGAAAGCACCGTCGCGCAGCCGACGACCAGCCTCGCCCCCGCCGCGCGGGGTTCGAGGGAGACGACGGTTCCAAGCTCTTCAATAATTCCAGTGAACATTCGAAGCTGATCGTGTCCTTCGTATGATAATAGAATCGCGCAGTCTCACGTGTTTCGCGTTGTCATCGAAGAAGACCGTTTCGAGGACGGAAAGATCGCCTACCACGCGTTTTGCCCAGCTCTGAAGGGTTGCCGTACGCGGGGACACTCGCCCGAAGAGGCGCTGGCCAATATCCGCGAAGCCGCCGAGCTTTACGTAGAAGATTTAATCGAAGCGGGCGACCGGTTGTGATCGCATCCCCCCGCCGTCCTGGCGCATAGCAAAAACGCTATACTAAAAGCAGCACAGTGGCGTGAACCGTCGAAACTCTGAATGGCGTTGTCGACGCAGAGCTCGAAGCGCCGCCTGCCGACATGCTTGCTCGTTTCCGCCATATTTCGCAACTGATAGAAGAGTTCGGATTGGAGCGGGTCCGGGAGCCCCACGTAAAGCATCTGCGTGGGTCGCTCTGGGAGATGCGTTTGACGGGCAAGGATGGGATCTCGCGGGCACTCTACGTGACGGCCGTTGGCCGTAGGATTGTCGTGGTCCGGGTGTTCGTCAAGAAAACGCAGAAGACGCCAAGCCGGGAGATCGAGCTGGCCTTGAAGCGGGCAGGGGAGATTTTGCAATGACCAAGGTGAACGACCTTCATCGGAAATGGATGAAGAAGAAAGAATACCGCCAGGCTTACGAAGAACTCGCGCCTGAGTTCGCGCTTGCCCGGGCGGTGATCGCCGCGCGCGTCACCGCCGGGCTCACGCAGGAGCAGCTCGCGCAGCGGATGGAGACGACCCAATCCGTTATCGCCAGGCTGGAGAGCGGACGGACGCGGCCGTCCACGCAAACGCTGGAGCGCCTGGCCACGGCCACCGGAACGCGCCTCAAGATCACCTTCGAACGGTCGCGGGCCCGCTAAAGAACGCTTTCAATCCCTGAATCATGCCGAAAATGTCATCGGAATTTATGTTGACATTGCGGGCCATCTTGATAAAATCGACCTGTCATGAGGAAACGAATTGTTCTCTGCACCGACGGCACCTGGGACAATACCGCCAACGACACCAATGTTTACAAGGTCTCGAACGTGGTGCTCAGCACGGCCGACCAAATCAGCTTCTATGACGACGGCGTCGGCGCGAACGGCACCGTGATTGAAAAGCTGGCCGGCGGCGCGCTGGGGGCGGGTCTTTTTCAAAAAAATTACGGAGCAATACATC
>CAVXWB010000189.1:0-12788 GCA_963765185.1 Bryobacterales bacterium | reverse complement strand
GGTGACCACCACGACGCTGATTAGGGGGTCTCCGGCGGGCATGGACTTGTTGTTGTATGATAGTACGGCTGTCCGGGCGGTAGTGCCCGGACGCCTTTATAATTTCTATATAGGTAGGCTTACTCTTCTTATGACCTCCGTGGGTGAAATTCTTCGGAGCGCGCGAGAGACGCAAGGCCGCGGCGTAGCAGAGATCGCGGAGGAACTCTGCATCACGCAACGTTATCTCCGAGCGCTGGAGTGCGACGATTTAAGCAATCTTCCTGGAACGTTTTTCTACAAGAGCTTCGTGAAGCAGTACGCCGCGATTCTGGGCGTGCCCTTGAAGAGCTCCAACCGGGCCTCGACCTATTGACGCGCGAGCGGAGCTGGCGAAACCAAAGCGGTCTCAGCCGGAGGCCAGGTCCGCCACGAAGTCCGAGCGGATCTGGCGGTTCCTCCGGGCAACGCGATTCGCCCGCTGGATCCGCTGGTGGAAGCGTCGAACCGTTATTTTTCCAACCGGCAAGATCGGCGTGCCGATGGCGGCGCTGGCGGTGGCGCTGCTGGCCTGCACCGGCTTCTACAGTTGGTGGACCCAGCCGCCGCGGCAGCAGGCTCGCGCGCCGCACCCGGCCGCCGGCTGCGCAGGCCAATCACGGCGCAGACGCGGGTGGAGGTTTCCGCCGACCCAGGATCCCGATGACGCCAATCACGTGGTGCTGAATCTGGCCGCCACCGAGCAAGTCTGGCTTTCCATCACCAGTAGCGACGGCAAGCAGATCTTTTCCGGCGTTCTTGCAGCCCAGCCAGACCAAGACGCTGACCGCTGCCGGACGCGGCGCAGATGAAGGTGGGCAACGCGGGCGGCATCGAGGTGCGGCTGAACGGCAAAGACATCGGGCCCCTGGGCGGACGCGGGGAGGTGAAGACCATCCTGTTCACGGCTCCGGACAAATTTCAGATTGTGGAACAACCTCCGCGGCCCGCGCCCGACGACGCGCCACTGTAGCTTCTGAGGAACTCGCGCAAAACGGAGTGCGGCGCGATCGGTTCCTGGATTGATTTGGGGTGCGCGCCGCGCCCTTTGCGCTTTTGAGGAACTCGCGCAAAACGGAGTGCGGCGCGACGGTTCCTGGATTGGTTGGTGGTGCGCGCCGCGCCCTTTGCGCTTCTGAGGAACTCGCGCAAAACGGAGTGCGGCGCGATCGGTTCCTGGATTGGTTTGGTGGTGCGCGCCGCGCCCTTTGCGCTTCTGAGGAACTCGCGCAAAACGGAGTGCGGCGCGAAGCAGTTCTGGATTGTTTGGTGGTGCGCGCCGCACCCTTTGCGCTTTTGAGTAACTCGGCCGCAAAACGGAGTGCGGCGCGAGCGGTTCCAGGATGGTTTGGTGGTGCGCGCCGCACCCTTTGCGCTTTTGATAAACTCGGCCGCACAACGGAGTGCAGCGCGATCGGTTCCAGGATTGGTTTGGTGGTGCGCGCCGCGCCCTTTGCGCTTCTGAGGAACTCGCGCAAAACGGAGTGCGGCGCGAAATAGTTCCTGACTCGGTTGGTGGTGCGCGCCGCACCCTTTGCGCTTTTGAGGAACTCGCGCACAACGGAGTGCGGCGCGATCGGTTCCAGGATTGGTTGGTGGTGCGCGCCGCACCCTTTGCGCTTCTGAGGAACTCGCGCACAACGGGCATGGCTCGGCCGAGTGCTCCCGGGCTTGTCGCCGTTCCATGGCCCGAGCCGGCCCTGTGCGGGCTCTCGGGTCTACTTCGGGGCGCGTGTGGGCACACTTCGGCGCATGACTCCGGGTTCATTTGGAAATCGTTACGCGGTGGGCCGACCACATGCGATCGGGCCCACCGGGGTGGAAAACGTGAGTTACAACGGCTGTTCGTAGACAAGTTTTGGAAGGCAGTGCGGCTTTTTTAGGGCACGCACTGTCCGACGGAACAAGCTAACCTCAACCTCCTCACACTCTCAAAAGATTCGAATCTTTCTCCTGTCCCGCTCCCTCCGGTTCGACGGAAGCGGCAAGGCGCGCTTGTGAGGCGCACCGCGGAACTCACCAGTACAACGATCTGCTCGGCCGAGCAATGTACTTACACCTGGAGCATAGCGGCGGGGCATGCGCAGCGTGGAGGCGATTATGCGCGAAGTGGCTGAGGGCAAGGAGGAAGAAAATTTGCGGCAGCGTTGTGATCGCCGGATGCTCATGGGGTGACCAAGGCTCACGGGGTGACCATCGCCGCGGAATCGGGCCATCGGGTTTGACCGCGACGACGACGCCGGAAAAAGGACCACGGTAAACAATCGACAACCTCTCCCGGTCAATGAAGTTTCGCCAATACGCTCCATCCATGACATAGATCGATCTGCCGGCGGAGAGTTCGGGAGTCTCCAGTTCAAACTTGGGGAATGTTTCCCGGCCCGACAAGACTCGATAGTAGTTCAGCGCAGTGACATACAACCCGGTCACTCCCACGTCAGCGACGCCGTAGGTATGATTGAGCTGCGCCATTACGGAATAAACGTCCTTTATGTCCGCGTCCCATTCATATTCCCTGAAATAACTCAGCCTGGTACAGAGCACAAAGTAGAGGGCCACGCAGAGAAAGACGGCGGTGAGACCGCGGCTGAGCCATCGGGAGACGACGGATCGGGCCGGAGCCGCTGCGATGACTCCCGCAAGAAGAGTGCACAGCGGAGGCAGGTAGATTCCAGTTCTGCCCAGCGGCAGAAGCAGGCCGTAGAAGTGGAATGCCAGCCAGCTTATGCTCATCGATAACGTCGCGACGCCGGCGAGCGAGGCCGCGAACCATCCCAGCCATCGGGCGCGGGCATCCCGAAGCCAAGAACCGTCGAGTCCGATCGCCACAAGTTTGCACAAACAGAGAAACAGCAGATACCGCGGCAGCCGCGGCCTGAGAAAATCCATGGCCTGGTACCATAGCGAACCGCGGAATCGCGGGTCCAGGCGATAGAACGAGGACTGGACCAGGCTGAGCCTCATTTCCTTGAGCGAGCGCGCGCCCACAGCCAGGTCTCCGCTACGCCAGTGCGCCAGAGTATAACCGCAGAGCAGGAGCGCGACCAAGAGTCCCGGCAGGACGCAGAATCCGACGATGCGCAGGACGGATTCGCCTTCCCGCCGCCGGATGGCCCAGATCACAATGGCGAGAAACGCCGCCGCGTCGACGAAGGCAAATGCAAAATGTGCGGCAAACGAAAGCCCCAGCGCCAGCGATGCCAACGCGCAGGACGTAAGCAGGGAGGGCCGGCCTTTCACGCGATTCCACACCGGAACCGCAATCGCCGCCAGAAGGAAGGCATCCGCGAGGCTATAGCCGCGGGCGGCCACCATATAATCACAAATAAAAGGGTTATCTGTTAAGGAAATAAGAAGAGCGAGCCGGATACTGAACTGAGTTGTGATGCTATTGCATAGGAAATAGCAAACGCAAATGTAGAGAGCCGCGCCTAACAGGGCAGGCAAGCGGACGGTGAGATTGGACGTTCCGAACGCGTGCGTGGCGATCCACATCAGCAGTGAATTCAGAACGTGATTATTGGAGTCGGCCTGCCACACGACATGGAGCGGCTGGGCGACGAAGTAAAGGTAGGTGAAGGCTTCATCGATGGTGATGGATTGCACGCAAGCGCGCACGATGGCCCATGCCATCGCGAAGACGGCGACCAGGATCAGCAGCCATTTTTGAAAAACACGGCGATTCAGAGGTGTCATCAGAAGGATCGAACAGCTTATTGTTGCATTCTGACATGTTGGCGGAGGGGGCGGACCATGGTGTCCGCCGCGGGTCGCTGTGGAGCAAAGCTGGCGTCCGCCCCACCTTGGCTTACGGGGTGACCGTCGCCGGCGGAATTGGGCCATCGGGTTGGACCGCCGCGACGACGGCGGAAAAAGGGCCGCGGTACACGATCGCCAATCTCTCCCGGTCAATGAAGTTTCGCGAATAGACTCCGTCCATGACATAGATGGATCTGCCGGGAGACAGTTCGGGAGTCTCCACTTCAAACGTAGAGAACGTTTCCCGCCCCGAGGATACTCGATAAAAATTCAGTGCGGTGGCGTACAACCCGGTCACTTCCACGTCGTTGACGCCATACGTGTGATTGAGCCGCGTCATTACAGAATAAACGCCCTTTACGTCGGCGTTCCATTCATATTCCCTGAAATAACTTAGCCCGATGCAGAGAACAAAGTAGAGGGACAGGCGGACAAGCACGGCGATTACGCTCCGGCTGGACCAGCGGGAGACAACGGATCGGGCCGGCGCCGCGGCGATAACCCCCGCAAGAAGAGTGCACAACGGCACGAAGTAGATTCCGGTTCGTCCCAGTGGCAGAAGCAGGCCGTAGAGGTGGAATGCCAGGCAGCTTATGGTGAGGGACAATGTCACCAGGCCCGCGAGGGCGGCCGCGAACCTTCCCAGCCATCGGGCGCGCGCATCCTGAAGCCACGAGCCGTCGAGCCTGGTCGAGAGTCAGGAGAAGCGGCGGCAGCCGTGGCCTGATAAAATTCACCACCTTGTACCATTCCGTGCCTTGGAATCGCGGGGCCACTTGATAGAGTGAAGACTGAACGAGGCTCTGCCGCATCTCCTGAAGCGAGTGCGCGCCCAGGACCAGGTCTCCGCTGCGCCAGTGCGCCAGAGGATAACCGCAGATCACCAGTGCGAGCAAGAGTCCGGGCAGTGCGCACAATCCGGCAATGCGCCAGACGGGTTGCTCTTCGTGTTCCCGTACCGCCCAGATCACGATGGCCAGGAATGCCGCTCCGTCGACGAAGGCAAACGCAAAATGTACGGAAAAAGACAGCCCCAGCGCCAGCGATGCCAACGCGCAGCAGGTAAACAGGGAAGGCCGGGCCTTCACGCGATTCCACACCGGAATTGCAATCGCCGTCAAAAGGAAGGCGTCCGCCAGGCTGTGGCCGCAGGCGGCCACCATATAATCACAAATAAAAGGATTATATGTTAAGGAAATATGAAGAGCCAGCCGGAGACTGAACCGATTCGTGACGCTGGTGCATAGGAAATAGCAAATGCATACGTAGAGTACAGCATCAACAGGGAATTCAGAACATGATTGTTGGAATCCGCCCGCCGCACGGCGCTGAGCGGACGAGCGAAATAAAAAGGCATGTGAAGGCTTCATCCATGGTGATGGATTGCACCCAAGCGCACACGACAGCCCATGCAATCGCGAAAACGGCCACCAGGATCAGCAGCCATTTCTGAAAAACACGCCGATGCATAGGTGTAATTAAGAGGAGATCGAAAAGCTTATTGTTGCATTTCCGGGCGCGCTTCGTGGCGTTAGCAGCCCGTGGCAGAAGGGACCGCATCGCGCAAACCCCTTGGAGAGTCACCACATTTCGCCCCAGTGCGGGAAGGTGAAAAACGGGGACACCATAGCCCGTCCCGCACGGATGCCCGCTGAAACATGCAGGTTTAGCGGTCCGGGACAGGCAATGATGTCCCCATTTTCGCGGTTGATCGACGCTGGGACCGCTACGGTACGATTACGGCCGCTCCGTCGATCGCATCGTTTTTTACCGCGAGGAGCGCCTCATTGGCTTGGTCGAGGGAGAACACGGTGACGCGGGGGCGGAGGTTGAGTTGCGCCGCCAGGCTGAGGAAGTCGCGAGCGTCGGCGCGGGTCATATTGGCGACGCTGCGAATTTGACGCTCCCCCCACAGCAGGCTGTAATCGAACTCGGGCATGCGGTCGAGGTGGATCGCGTTGACGGCGACCACGCCGCCCTTGCGCAGGCTGGCGAGCGCGGCGATGACCACGTCTCCACTGGGCGCAAAGGTGATGGCGCGGTCGAGCGTCACGGGCGGACGATCACGCTCGGCTCCGACCCAGTTCGCTCCCAGATCCCGCGCCAGCTTTTGATGCGAATCGCCGCGGGTGGAGACGTAGACCTCGCAGTTCCAGGCTTTCAAGACCGGCAGCGCGAGGTGCGCCGAGGCTCCGAAGCCAAACAAGCCCACGCGTTCTCCCGGCTGCACTCCGGCGACGCGCAGGCTGCGGAACCCGATAATGCCGGCGCAGAGCAGCGGAGCTGTGGCGAGGTCGTCGAGGGCACCGGGAAGGGGCACGGTAAAATCGGCGCGGGCGAGCGCGAATTGCGCATAGCCGCCGTTGACGCTATAGCCGGTGTATACCGGAGCGTCGCAAAGATTTTCTTCGCCTCGGCGGCAATACGGGCAGACGCCGTCGGTTCCTCCCAGCCAGGAGACGCCCACGCGCGTGCCGACCGGAATCGGGGGGCTTTGGATGCGACCTGGCACTGCCGATCACTTCACCGACGATCTGGTGCCCGGGAATGATGTGGGACTGGAGCGGCGGCAGCTCGCCTTCGACCACATGCAGATCGGTGCGGCACACGCCGCAGGCCTTAACTCGCAGGAGCACGTAGCCGGGCTTCACTTCCGGCGTGGGCGTTTCCTCAATGCGCAGGGGTCTGCCTGCGATGGGGCCCGGAGCGGTCAGCACGGCGGCGATCATTTGCAGTTCAAAGGCTCCGGGTTACAAACTCAAAACCGGACAGGGCGACTGGCGAATGATGTCGTAGGACTGGGTCCGCAGCCGGCCGAAGGTCGCGTGCATGACGCCGCGGCCGATGACCACCAGATCGGCGTTACGATCGAGCGCCGCCTGCCGCACCACCTTGCCCACTCCTCCAGGGACCACGGAAGCCTCGACGCTGGTCCCGGCTTCGGCTTGGAGCTTGATCAACTCCTTGCGAGCGGCCTCCAGAAGAAACAGGCCGAACTCGTCGCCGCCGGTGTCGTAAGGCTGGCTCTCCGCGCCGGGGACGGCGTGCACCAGACTCAGGCCCGCGCCCAATTCCTCCGCCAGCTCAGCGGCGCGACGGAGCACGGGAGCCTGTTCCACGCCACGGTCCACCGCCACCAGTATGTTGCGGCAGGGAAGGTGCTCCCGCATGGCGGGATCTTCGGCGTGCGGCGCGGTCCACACCGCGCAATCGGCGTCGTGCAGGACCTTCGACACCACCGACCCCAACAACAGGCTGCGAAACTTGCCGTAGCCGTGCGTGGGCATCATGATGAGATCCACGCCGTGCTCATTGGCGTAATCCGCGACGGTGATCGCTGCGTCACCCTCCTCTACCACTCTCTCGGCGCCGGGAGCGACAGCGTATTCTTCCAGCAGCTCCACGACGTGCGGCTTCATCAAGGGGAAGTCGAAGACCACGGGAAAGGACCGGTCGATGCCTCCATAGGTTTCCATCGGCACTTCCACCACGTGCATCACCGTCAGCTTGGCATGGAACTGCTCGACGACGGTTTTCACGTAGGGGCGCAAAGCTTTGGATCGGTCCGAGAAATCGACTGGAAATAGAATGTTCTTAAATGCTGGCATTATCGTTTTTGTTCCGGCAAAGCGAATACGTATACTCCATTTTGACCCTTGGGCGGTTTGAGGCCGGGAGTGAGGGCGATGAGGCCCCCTGTCATCAGGCCGTCTCCGGTCATCACCGCGACGTACTGTTTGCCGTTGACCGCGTAGGTGATGGTGCTGACCGAGATGGACCCGCCCAAGATCGTCTGCCACAGAACCTTGCCGCTGGTGGCGTCGAGGGCAAAGAAGCGGCGGTTCAGATCGCCCCAAAAAGCCACGCCGCCCGCGGTGACCACGATCGATCCGTTGGTTTGGGCGGGGCCCTTATAGAATTCGTGAATCTCGCCCGTGGACATGTCGATCTTGGCGACTCCGGCGTTCTTTTCGGGAGTGGAGTTGGGGCCGGGCACGGGGGTGCGGCCGCGGCTGACGCCCATGTCCAGGCAGTTGTCGTTATAGGGAACGTACAGCGAGTTCGTGTCCGGGCTGTAGGCCGTGGGCCAGTAGCTGCGGGTGTTGTAAAAGCAGATGGTGTGATTTTTCTCGCCCTTATCCTTGAAAACCAGATCCCAATTGATGGTGGTCTTTCCCGTTTTTCCGTCGATATTCGAGATTAGGAAATTGGGGGTATCGTAGGGAAACGGACTGGCCCATAGGAACTGGCCCTTATTGCGGTCCAGCACAAACACTCCGCCGCCTTCGCCGACCATCACCGCGACATCGCGCTGCTCACCGGGACGAAGATCGGGATTGGACCACTTGACGAACTTGGGGTCCAGGCGCAGGCTGGTGCGGAACAGAGTGCGCTCATGCGTATAATCTTCATCCCAATCGTCGCCGGGCAGGTGCTGATAATACCAGGCGAGCTTGCCGGTGGCCGGATCGAGCGCGACCGTCGAATTGCTGTAGAGATCGGCAGGAGCGGTGCGCGGAATCGCGTCGATGTTGCCGGCGTGGCGATCCAGGCGGGTGTTCGGCGTCGGATTGGCGATGCCCCAAAAGACCAGATTGCGGACGGGATCGTAGGTGCCGGGAAGTCCCCAGGTGGAGGTGGTGCGCTTCTCTTCCGGCGCGCCGCCCCAGCTGTCCGGATTGACGTCGTTGGTTCCCTGCGCGGTGTAAAACTTCCAGATTTCCTTGCCGGTAAGCGCGTCGTTGGCGGCGATGTAGCAGTTGGCGCGCAGGCCGCCGGTGCAGGTGCCTCCGGTGATCACTTTGCCTTCGACGACGATGGCGCCCGAGGTGTGGCCGCGAGCGTCGGGCACGGACCAGCGCAGCTTGCCGGTGGCGGCGTCAATGCCGACGATGCTGTTGTCGGGCGCACAGTAGATAATGACGTCCTGGTAAATGGCGATGGTCTTGGACCGAGCGGTGCTGGCGTTCTGGCCCTCCGGCATCTTGTGTTTGTATTCCCAGATGAGATCGCCATTGGTGGCGTTCAAAGCGTCGATTGCGCCGGCCGGGGCGATGACGTACATCACGCCGTTGTGAACCAGAGGAATGCCTTCCATGGTGCCGGCGGGGAGCCCCCGCGACCACGCCAGGCCCAGCGTCCCGACGTTCTGTTTGTCGATTTGCTTGAGCGGGCTGTAGCGCTGCGCATCGTAGGTGCGGCTGAACATCAGCCAGTCGTCGGGACTGGGATTCTTGAGCATCTCCTCAGTGACCGGCTGATAGTTTTTGACCTGCGCGAAGGCGGGCGCGACGGCCGCGGCCGCGAACGCGAACGTCAACGTCATATTGATACGCATGCAAAACCCCTTCCCGCGCATTATACTACCCGCATGCCCTCCAAGATATCGCGACGAAATGTTTTGAAGAGCGCAGCTGCGGCGAGCGGCGTCGCGCTGGCGCCTCAAGCTCGCGCACAGCAGGCAACGGCACAACAGTCGGGCGGCCGGCGATTCCGCGCGTTTGTTCGCCACGGCACGGGTACGTCGGTCGAAGAGTTGCGCCTGCTGCCGATCCAGCCTCGCGAAGTGGTGATTCGCACGCAAGCCTCGGCGGTGTGTTACACCATTACCGGGCAGGTGCTGGGGACGGGCGCCTTATACAAATCGGGCCCAGCGCTGGTCGATTCCGAACCACTCCGGCATGGGCGTGGTGGAGGAGATCGGGCGCGCAGGTCAAGCGCGTGCAGGCGGGCGACCGCGTGATTGTTCCCGGCACGCCCGCAATGCGGCCAATGCTACGAGTGTCTGCAAGGCCGGTCCGATTGGTGCCAATTCCTCTCCACCAACCCGCCTCACCCCATCGCCGTGACCGCGGACGGCACGCAAGTCTACGAAGGCGCGATGCTGGGCGGCCTGAGCGAGATCATGGTGGTGGCCGAAGAGTATTGCTGCCCGGTCTTCACCGACGTTCCCGCGGCCGAGCTGTGCATGCTGGGCGACACCGTCGGCACGGGCCTGGCCGCGGGCCACAATCTGGTGGCGATTCAACCCGGCGACGACGTGGTGGTGCTGGGCGCGGGACCGGTGGGCCTGGGCGCGATTCAATCCGCGCGCATCGCCGGCGCGACGCAGATCATTTCGGTCGAGCCGATCAAAGCGCGCCGCGAGATTGGCGCTGAAAGCTGGGCGCGACTCTGGCGCTTGATCCTAATGTGGAAGGCATGGGCCTGGTCAACAAGATTCGCGATCTGTGCAAGGGCCCGACCGACCGACGGTTCGCGGGAGGGCGAGCGTGGGGCGACGATTTGTTCGCAGTGCCGCGCGGGCCCGACTTCACCATCGAAGCTGTCGGCGGCGATAGCTTTCCGCCCAAAGTCGAAGTTGGTCCCGATCCCACCGGCATCCTGCCGCTGCAACAGGCGTTCGAGATGACGCGCGGGGGCGGGCACATCGTCACGCTCGGCTTCGGCCAGCGTGGCAACGTGAGCTTTCCGGCGTCGAGCTTCGCCAATCGCGGACGCACGTTTCACGCCGGCCAGCAGGGCGGCTTGAACATGATGCGCGATATGCCTCGCTACGTGAGGCTGATCGAGCGGGGGCTGCTGGATATTAAGTCGATGGTGACGGCGACGTATCCTTTGGAACGGACTCGCGAAGCGGTGCAGGCTGTGGCGGATCGGACGGTGGTGGGCGCGGTGATCACTTTCTCTTGAAACCAACGCGCCAGCGGTTCGAGCTTAAGCCGCCGATCAAGATTTCGAAGGGCGGATTACTGACGATCATAGGTTCTGGATAAGACGATCGAGGATTTCTTTCGCAACGTGGAAGTTGGTTTGGCGTAGGCGAGCGACTGCAGTTTTCAAGTCGAGCAGGCCTGCCAGTGCCCCGGCCTTAAGAACCCCGAGGGTGCCGGTGACTGAAAGAAGCCGACGCTGGGCGATGCGCCGCCCGCGAGCCTCATCGATAATCAGTTGCTCCGCCTTCAGCTCCTCGGCCAGAAGAATGGCGTCCAGTTCGCCGGTGTCGAGATGGGCGCTGGCGAGTTCAGCGTCGGGGGGCTGTTTCGGGTCTCGCATTTCAAGCCACGCCGGAGGTTGATTTATCCATGAGCGCACCACCTCAGGCGCACGAGGATGCTTTAGTTCCGCGCAACACGGAAGCCGGAACAAGGATCCGGCCATAGAGCGCCGGAAGAATACGGATCTCCTGGATCAGGATAGATAGTTGACGGGGCCAGTATCGGCAATGACGATCATCCGGCCGGCTGATTGGGCGGTAATCCGTCCTTCCGCATTTGGTAACGGCGGGTCGCATCGAGAGCCGTCGACACATCATGATCGAGATCCTCAACGGTGTAATGCATAAACACGCCATGGTACTTCAGGAACGCGTGCACTTCCATGCGTGTTTCGAGGCCGAGCAGCTCTTTGAGATCTGTCTCCGTCAGTTGTTGCGTCCGGTATCCATCGAGAGCCATCGCTTCAAGGACGACGCGGGCGGGGTCCTTGCCCTCGGACGATAGGACTCCTACAAGCAGATCCGGGATCTCGACGGTAATCGTCATGTCTTTCAGCTTAGCGCGGCGGCCTTGGCGATCTCGGCGGCATTGCCGAGCTTCTCGGCGTTCCAGCACAGATCGAGAAGCTTGCGCGATTGCGTGGGCGGCAGCACGCCGGCGGCGAGGTCCAGAAACTTGGCCTCCAGCGCGGCGTCGGACATGGGATTCTCGAGGCTGCCGATGACGTTGTCGATGGATTTTTCGAGACGCCGGCCGTCCTTGAGGGTGATCGCGATTTTCACCTGCTCCTCGCCGACGGATGGATCGACCACGGCGGTCACGCGATCGCGCAGATCGACGATCGACGGATCGCGGACCAGCGCGTCGCTGAACTGCTTTTCGCCCGCGGCTCCTTCGACGATCGCAATCGCGGCTGCGTAATAGACGCTGAACTTGCCTTCGAGCCCGCTCTGCGGCGTCTTCTTGCCGGTCAGCTCCAGAACGAGTGGATGCACGCGCAGGTCGATGCGCTCGATCTGGGCCGCGGTCAGGTTGTATTGATTGCGAAGCTGGATGCAGCCGTCGATGGCGGGATGAATCACCACTCCGCAAGCGAAGGGCTTGTAGGTGTTGAGCGAAATTTCGTAGGTCCGGCCCAGCATTTTGGTGATCTCGGTGTAATCGCGCGAGGTGGAGAGCACGTTGGCCCAGCCGCTCTTGGCTTCGATGCCCTGATTCGAGCTGGTGAAGTCTGCGCGACGCGAGCAGCGCGGCGGTGAGGCCGTTCTGCGCCGCTCGGCCGGGATGAAAGCTCTTGGTCATGGTGCCGAACATCTCGCTTCAATCCCACCGGCTGCGTGGCGGCGATGCCCAGAGCCCAGGCCATCTGCTGCTCGGTCAGGCCCGAGCAGCTTGCCGGCTGCCGCGGCCGATCCGAACACTCCCGTGGTTCCGGTGATGTGCCAGCCCGCGTCGTAATGCGCGGGATAGACGGCGTTGCCGATGCGGCATTCCACCTCCACGCCCAGCACCAGGGCGTGCATGAAGTCGCGGCCCGGAGACGGGCCGGTATTCCGATAAAGCCAGGATCGCGGAAGCCACAGGACCCGCCGGATGAATGACGGTCTGAGGTGGGTGTCGTCGTAATCGAAGATATGCGAGGCGATGCCGTTCATCAGGGCGGCGTTCAGAACGTCCATGCGCTCCTTGCGGCCGAGCAGGGTCGCCTGCGCGGAACCGGCGAACGGCGCGAGCGCGGCGATGGCGATCTCCACCGTTTCGTGGCGCGAGGCTCCCACCGCGCAGCCGACCCAGTTCAATAGGGTGCGCGTGGCTTCCTTGTTGACCAGGTGGGGAACGTCTTCGGGTTTCGACGCGACGACGTACTCGGCCAAATTGCGGGTCACGTCCTTTGCTGGGGCATTCCCCTTGGTGTCATCCGCCTTGGTGTTGGCTGCGATGCCGGCTAGCGCGGTCCCGCGCACAAAATCCCGACGGGCGATCCTTGGCACAGATCTTGACGACATAACGCCT
>CAVXWB010000188.1:0-20005 GCA_963765185.1 Bryobacterales bacterium | reverse complement strand
CCGTCCTTGAGGTTACTCGAACTGAAGCTCCATTGTGCTCCCGGGTTCCAGTGCGGACCGCGCGAGAAAAGCTGGCCGCGGCAGGTGCGGATTGGGCGATGTCAGCGTCGGTGAGCAGGCGCGGCCGGGCCGCCCGGATGACGATGCTTGCACGCCCGAGTGGTGGTTGTAATCCTCAGCCGTCAGGAAGACGCCGCTGCCGCGTTCGGTGTCGAAAAATCCCACGATGTGCTCCACCTCGAGCGCTTCCTGCGGCAGAGGCCCGCGCGCGCCCTTGCCGGTGGTGTCCTCGATTTCCCAGCCTTCGGCGATCAGCCCGAAGAATCCGCGCCTCAGCCCAAGCGTCGATTCCACGGCGAAATGGGTCAAATCGTGCAGCGCGAAATGCAGCGCATGACGGGTCTGCTTTTGCCATGTGACGGAGCCATCGGCTCGCGTGCAACGCAACACTCCTGCGCCATCGGCGCGCTTGGCGATTTGGACGATCAACATCTGCAACAGCTAAGATAGCCCATATGTCCAGCGATGTTTGGGAGGCTTACGCGATTCGCTACGCGCATCATGAGCGCCTGGCTCACGAGAATTTTCTCGGGACCCTGCCGGCCGATCTTCACGACGGCCCCATGCCGCTCGATTATTTCGTCTGGGCGGTCAAGTCCGGCGACGGGCGAAACCTGGTGATCGACACGGGCTTCGACGAAGCCATGGCGCGCAAGCGCCGGCGTGAGTTTCTGCATTCGCCGGGTGAGGGACTGCAGGCCATCGGCATCGATCCGGAGCGAGTCGAAGACGTGATTCTTTCGCACATGCACTACGATCATTGCGGCAACCACGCTCTGTTCCCCAACGCGCGCTATCACGTGCAGGATCGCGAGATGATTTTTTCGACAGGCCGGTCCATGTGCCACGCACACCATGCGCTTCCCCTTCGACGCGGAAGACGTGGTCGCGATGGTGCGGAGGCTCTTCGAGGGCAAGCTGGTGTTTCATGACGGCGATGACGAGATCGCGCCGGGACTGAGCTTGCATCATGTGGGCGGCCATTCCATGGGATTGCAGATGGTGCGCGTGAATACGCGGCGGGGCTGGGTGGTGCTGGCCGCGGATGCCGCCCACCTCTACGCCAACCTGGAACGCGACGTGCCGTATCCGATCCTTTACAACGTGGCCGAGGTGCTGGAGGGATACCGGCGCGCGTATGCGCTGGCGAGCTCGCCCGGGCATGTGATTCCGGGGCATGACCCGCTGGTGCTGGAGCGTTATCCCGCGCCATCGCCGGAGCTGCGGGGATGGATCGCCCGGCTGGATTGAGAAATCCGGAAGCTTGTGACAGTTGAGAAAGTGTAACAGGCGGCCGGTTGTGACAAGTGCGCGCCCGCGCATACTGTCGCTATGAGAACCAAACTTGTGGTGGCGCTCTTGGCGATCGGGTGCGTTGGAAGGGTCCAGGCGGCGGAGAAAATTCGTTATGAGGAGATACCAAGTCGCGTTATCGCCCACAGCGGGGGCGCCACGGTGTTCACGACTGACGGGATGAGGCACGCGGGAGCAAGGTTTCGCCTTGAGCCCGATCAAGTGGTTCTGTATCGGAAGGACGGGTCTACCGAAGACGTACCCGTTGATCATATCGCCCGCATTGCGATCAGGCATGAGAGAACGGACTTTTTTGAATTCACCAAGTTGAGCGCGGTTGCTGTTGTCTTTTTGCCGTACCGGGTGTGCGACGCGGATCTTGTATGCGCGGCGCTTGCAGCCACGGTAATTTCTCCCGCTGCGATCGCCGTCGCAGCGGGCAGCGCCCCGGTAACGCTCGCACTCGATGGCGCGGCTTCTTCATCCCGTCGAAAGTCTACGAGATCGTGCATTAGCGCCCGGCGCCGCACGGAGTTGATAGTCTATGTCTGATGTGGAAACTCATCTTTAGCGGTTGCGTTGCCGTTTCTACCGTCGTCGCGCAAACGCCCGTTCCGGCAGGCGGCGATTGGCCCATGTATAGCCACGATCTATCGGGCACGCGCTATTCGCCTCTGACGCAGATCAGCCAATAAGAACGCCGCGAAGCTGAAGCTGGCGCTGGAGCTTATCGGCTGCGGCTCGCAGAACGAGGCGAACACCAAAGGCGGCGGCGGTGGAGTCGCGGGATATTCGGAAGTCACGCCGATCGTGGCCAAGGGCGTGATGTACCTGACGGCGGGCAAACGCGTGGTCGCGCTGGAGCCGGAGACGGGCAAGGAAATCTGGAGCTATGAGCTGACCGGGCAAGGCAATCCGTCCAATCGCGGCGTTTCGTACTGGCCCGGCGACAAGACCAATCCTCCGCGCATCATCTTCACCGCGGCGCGGCGGATGATCGCGCTGAACGCGAACACCGGCAAGGTCGATCCGGGATTCGGCAAGGAGGGCGAAGTCGACCTGGTGGTGCCGTACAACTCGCCTCCGACAATTTACGGGAATTTTGTTTTTGTCGGCGCGAACGTACCGGAGCAGCCGGCCACGGGCCAGCCGGGCAACACGCGAGCCTACGATGCCCGCGACGGGAAGAAGCTGTGGGAGTTTCACTCCGTGCCGCAGCCGGGCGAGCCGGGACATGAATCGTGGCAGGGCGACGATTGGAAGGACCGCACCGGCGTCAACAACTGGGGCTTCTACATGACCGTGGATGCGCAGCGCGGGTTGCTGTACAGCACCTTCGGCAGCCCGGCCAGCGATTTCTACGGCTTCGATCGCGCGGGCAACGATCTGTTCGGCAATTCCGTGGTGGCCATCGACATCAACACCGGGAAAGATGAAGTGGTATTTCCAGGCCGTGCATCACGACCTGTGGGACATGGATCTGCCTCCATCGCCGCCGCTGCTGGATGTGACGGTGAACGGAAAGAAGACGCCGATTCTGGCGCAGACCGGCAAGCTGGGATACATGTTCCTGCTGAATCGCGAGACCGGCAAGCCGGTCTTCGGCGTGAAGGAAACGCCGGTGGCGCAGAGCACGGTTCCGGGCGAACACACCTCGCCCACGCAGCCGATTCCGGTGAAGCCTCCGGAGCTGGCGCGGCACAACTTCACGATGGCGGATCTGGTGACCGCGGACGACACCAACGAAGCGCACGCCAAAGCGTGCCAGGAGCTGGCCGAAAAGAGCGGGCCGCTGGTGAATCAAGGGCCGTACACGCCGTGGGTGTTATCGCGCGCCGGGAGCGCCGCCTACTTCGAGCGTGATTTTTCCGGGCGCCATCGGCGGGACGGATTGGGGCGGCGCGTCGGCCGATCCCAAGCTCGGCTATGTGTTCGTGAACACTTCGGATTACGCCAGCATCGGATGGATCGAGAAGATGCCGGATGGCTCGCGCGTGCCCTACGATCAGCGCAGCGTGTATGGGGCGCCGGTGCCGTCGAAGTTTTGGGATCGCAAAACCGACGCGAGCGGCGCGCTGCTGGGCGAGCAGAGCTGGCCGTGCCAGAAACCGCCATGGGGCCGGCTGACCGCGGTGAACGCGGCCACCGGCGACATCGCCTGGCAGGTGCGGCTGGGCGTGACCGATGAACTGCCGGAGGGCAAGAGGAACACGGGCCGCGTGAACGTGGGCGGCTCGATCGCCACGGCCGGAGGGGTGGTGTTCATCGGCGCCACCAATGACCGGCGCTTCCGCGCGTTCGATTCGAAGACCGGCAAGGAGCTGTGGGTGACCAAGCTGGATTACAGCGCGATCTCGACGCCGATCACGTATCAGGGCAAGAACGGCAAGCAGTATGTGGCGATCAGCGCGTCGGGCGGAGCGGGCATCACGATCCGAATCCGGCGCGGACGGAATCGCTGTACGTGTTCGCGCTGCCGTAGATGACGGGCCGCGTCCACCCTTCCGGTTGCGCCGAGGTAGGCTGGCGCAGGCGAACACGGCTCCAACGCTCGTCAGGAGACCGTTCCTGATTTTCACGAGACCGGCTGGGATTTTCGTGTTCACTTTTTTGTCCCCGCCCGGCTGATGGACACCACGCCGTGATCGACCAGGATGGAGTCGGCTGGATTCATGCGCCCGTAGGACCGGCCGTTCACGATAGCCTCCTCGCCGCGAATCAGGACATCCGCATCGCGGCAGGGCGTGTAGCGATAACCGGACTCGGCCGGCGGCCCGTTGATCTCCAGCGGTGGGTCGACGCTGAGCCGGTAGCAATCCGTGACGACGATGTGGTGCGATCCGGCGGTTGCCTGCACCGTTCCCAGCAGCAGGTTGTTCGACCGGCTGCAGGCTGGGATCGACGTCACGGCGAGGCAGCTGAGCGCCCCAAAGAGCTTCGACCAAGTCATCCGTTGTAGGATATAGCTCTTTATGGTACAAAGTCAATAGCAATGTAAAGGACTTCGCTGGAACTTTTTCGGGTGCGGATTACTTGAGCACGCGAATGCGGTTGCCTTCGCTATCGGCGATATACAGCACTCCGCCGGCGAACAGCACCGCATGCGGACGATTCAGCTTGCACTGAAGCGGGTCCGGCTCCGGCCCGTCGCCCAGCACGCCGGTGCCAGCAATGGTGGTGATGATGCCGGATTTGAGATCGATGCGGCGGATGGCGTGGCTTTCAGTATCGGCGACGATGAGGGTGTTGTCCGGACCGAGCGTCAAGCCTTTCGGGCCGGCCAGCCGCGCCAACGATCCGCCGAACTTGGCGTCGAGCGCGGGGCCGCCGTCGCCGGTGTAGCCGTTCTGGCCGTTGCCGGCGATGCGATGCCAGGTTTGCGACTTGGCGTCCAGCCGGTAAATCGCGTTGCCCTCGCGCAACGCCACGTAGAGATCGCCGTTCGACGCCAGCACCATTGTGCGCGGGCCGTTGACGGGCGTGCCGGCCAGCGGCGAGCCTTCCGGAGTCGGCTTGCCTTCCCCAGTACCCGCGTAGGTCTCGACGACGCCCGTGTCGAGATGCAGCTTACGGATGCGGTGATTGGCCAGATCGCAGATCAGCAGATTGCCGTCACGGTCGCGAATGACGCTGTGCGGCTGGCGGAACTGCGCCTTCACGGCCGGGCCCCCGTCGCCGCTATAGCCGGCCACGCCCGTGCCCGCGGCGGTGGAGATGACGCCGGTTTTCATGTCCACCTTGCGGACCACGTTGTTGTCGCGCTCGGCGAAGTAGAGGTCGCCCTTGGCGTCGAAAACCAGCTCATGCGGGGCGGCGAGAGTGGCGTTGACGGCGGGGCCGCCGTCGCCCGAGTAGCCCTTCTGTCCGGTGCCCGCGACGGTGGTCACGCGTTTGGTGGAGAGGTCCAGGCGGCGGACGCGCTGATTGTCGAGGTCGCAGAAGTACAGCGCGCCGTCGGGGCCGATGGTCATGCCGTAGGGATTGTTCACCTGGGTATCGGAGAATCCGGGCATGCCCGTGCCGATGAGCGTCGCGATCGTCGAGGCCGCTTGCGAGGGCGAAGTAAGCAAGGCGAGGGCAAGAAGCGTGAAAGTCTTCATCAGTAATACTGTACTCATTCCTTGTAGCATTGATGGGTGAGCCGCCGTATGAGCCGATTTGTGGACCGACTTGTTCCGCTGCTGGTGGCGATATCCCTTTCCGCTCCCGCTCAAGTTACGGTTCAATTCACCCAGGTTCCTCCTGTCTCCGTGGAGATTGTCGAGCAGCGCCTGGGCGCTTACACGACCAGAAACGACCAACGCGAACCCGCGGTCCGCCGGCTTTTTGAGGACGCCGGTTGCGCCGGAGAAAAGCTCACCGAGCAGCCCGTCAAAGCGTTAAAGGCTCCCAACCTGATCTGCACCCTGGCGGGCGAGACGGAATCTGAAATCGTGGTCGGCGCGCATTTCGATCTGGTGGAAGCGGGCAATGGAGTTGTCGATAACTGGACCGGCGCGAGTCTGCTGCCGAGCCTGTATCAGGCCCTGGCAGGCGCTGCACGACGCCACACGTTCCGCTTTGTCGCGTTCAGCGGCGAGGAAAAGGGGATGGTGGGATCGAACGCGTACGCCAAACAAATTCGCAAGACCCACGAGCCGGTGATTGCGATGGTGAATATGGATACGCTGGGCTTGGGCGAAACCGAGGTATGGGCCAGCCACGCCGATCCCAAGCTGGTTCGCCTGCTGCAACAAACCGCGGCAGCCGAGAGATTGCCCTTGTCGGTCGTGAACATCGACCGCATTGGCAGCACCGATTCCGAATCGTTCCGGGAAAAGAATATTCCCGCAATTACGATCCACTCCTTGACCCCGGCGACGCTGCCGATTCTGCATAGCTCCAGGGACCGCATCGAGGAGATTCACCGGGACCGATACTATAGAACCTACCTGCTGGTTCTGGAGTATCTGGCGGTGCTCGATCAGAAGCTTGGCTGACTGCGCTGGGCATCCTTGCCCCGTCCTCCGTTCGGCCGCCACGGATGCGCTAGAATTTCGCTGTATGCATCCTGAACCCAATATGGATTTGGCTCATCTGGGCCATATCGAATTACTGACGCCCAAACCGGAGCAGAGTCTGCGCTTTTTCCTGGACGTTTTCGGTATGACCGAAAGCGGGCGCGAGGGCGATTCCGTGTACCTGCGCGCCTATGACGACTACGAACGCCACACGCTGAAGCTGACCGCGTCCAAGCTCCCGGGCATCGGGCACGCGGCGTTCCGAACCCGCAGCCCGCAGGCGCTGGAGCGTCGCGTGGCGGCGCTCAAAGGCACCGAATTCGCGGAGGGCTGGAACGACGGCGATCTGTGCCACGGCCCCGCGTTTGTGTGCCGCGATCCCGACGGCCACAAGATCGAACTGTACTACGAAACGCAATGGTACGAGGCTCCGCCGGAGCTGCGGCCTGCACTCAAGAATCAGGCGCAACGGTTTCCCGCGCGCGGCTGCAACGTACGGCGCCTGGATCACTTCAACGGCCTCGCCGTGGATATCGAAGCCAACCGCATTTTCTTCGAAAAATATCTGGGATTCCGCCTGACCGAACAGATCGTGCTGGATACCGGCGTGGAAGCGGCGATGTGGATGACCTGCACCAACAAGAGCTACGACTTCGCTTACACGCGAGATCACACCGGAGTCAAGGGCCGCTTCCATCACGTCACCTATGCGGTGAACAGCCGGGAAGAGGTGCTGCTGGCCGCCGATATTTGCCTGGAAGCCGGAGTGCCCATCGAAACCGGGCCGCACAAACACGCCATCCAGCAAACGTTTTTTCTATACGTGTACGAACCGGGCGGGAACCGCGTGGAAGTCGCCAACGCGAGTGCGCGGTTGATCCTTGCGCCGGATTGGAGGCCGATCCGGTGGACCGAAACTGAGCGCAAGAAAGGGCAGGCGTGGGGCTTGAAGACGATTGAATCCTTCCACACCTATGGCACGCCGCCGGTGGAGTCGGCGCACTGACTTTTCGCGGGACGCCAGTCTGGTGTAGTGTCCACGAATTAACTGGACAATCGGATTTGTGGGGCGGACCCCCTGGTCCGCAGGACCCCAGGCCGGCTTCCGCAATCCTCTGAAATGCTGCGGTCGTCAGGTAAAGGCCGACGAGGGCGCCGGCTGCGGACCAGGGGGTCCGCCCCACAAAACTACACTAGCCAGTCGCGCATGGCGGCGGCCACCGCGAGGGGTTGCTCCATGGGCGCCATGTGCCCGGAATCGGGAACGATCACCACGCGGCTGTTGGGAATCGCCGCGGCCATTTCGTGGTGCCTGGCCGGCGGGCTCCAGCCATCCTCGCGGCCGGTGAGAAGCAGCGTGGGGCAGGCGATCTTCGGAAGCAGCGGGGTCGCGTCGGGACGGCCGAGCAGAGCCAGCATCTGCGCCTCATAAATCTCCGGCGTCTTGCGCGCGATCATGCTGACGATGGCCTCGACCAGCGCGGCATCGGACATGCGGCCCGGCTGCATCATGGGCGGGAGCCATGCCAGGGCCATGGCGCGCATGCCTTGCTCTTTGGCGAGCTGGAGCAGAGCCCGCCGCTTGCGTTCCTCCTGTTCGCCCGCCGCTCCGGGAGGCTTGGCGTCGGCGCCGGTATTGAATAGAGCCAGCCGCGCCACGCGCTGCGGAGCAACACGCACCACTTGAAACGCGATCCGCCCTCCCATGGAGTGGCCTGCCAGCGAAAACCGCTCGGGAGCCAGACGCAAGACCCGCTCCGCCATGGCGGGGATGGAATCGAGACGGCCCCAGTCCATCGAGATGCAGGCGGCAACATCGCGCAGAGCGTCGATCTGGCCCTGCCAGACAGCTTCGTCGCACAGCAGGCCGGGGAGAAGGACGAGAGGCTCCATGGCCTCCAGGCTAGCGCGACAGGAGATCGGAAGGGAAGGCGTTCCCATCCTCCCCTGGCGGCGCCGGGGGGCAATTCAGGGCGCCTGTTGCGATCTCTTTAAATCAGCAGCCGCGCCGGCCGCATCGCCAAGTGCTCTTTTCGCGGCTGCCCGAATCTGGTAGGCGTTTTGATAGTTGGGGTTGATCCGGATCGCTTGGTCCAGATCCTGAATGGCGCGGGCGTACTCGTGAAGCATCATTAGGGCGAAGGCGCGGGCGTTGAAGGCCAGGGCAAAATCGGGCGCGAGACGAATCGCTTCGGTCAGCTCGGCGATGGCTTCCTGATATCGGCCGGCTTTGCTGAGTTGACGCCCGAGAGCGTTGTGCTGCTGCGCCGAGGCGGTCGTGGCTGGAGCCGCGGGGGCGGCTTGGATCGCCCGAGGTTTCGCGGGGAGCACCGCGGTTGCCGGCGCATCCAGAGGGCTGGGACGGGGGCTCGAAACGATGGTGGTAGCCACGGGCGGGGCGATTGGCGCCGGTGGTTCAGGCGCCGGGGGCGGGGCAGGCGGCAGGGGCGCATCGGTAGTTGCGAGCGGCGTGATCTGAAAGTCCACATCTTTGAGATCGATCGGCTGGCCGCCCAGCCGTACCGTGTGTGTAGACGCGGGCGTCTGGTTCTGAAGCGACAGCGTATAGGATCCCGCCGCCAGGTCGTGGAACAGATACCGTCCCTCCGAGTCGGTCATCATGGTTAGACCGCGCTCCCGCAGGAGCACCTGCGCCTGCGCCACGGGAACATAGCGGGACGCCTGCGTATCGTAGCGCAAGACTCGGCCGGAGATGCTGCGTAACGCGCGTGCAGTGAAGTCGGCGTTGCCCGGCGCTGACGCGCCTACGATGACATGCTGCGGCTCGTCGAGAGACTCGGTGGAATAACCCGCCGGCAGCGAGTCTTCATCCACCTGAACGTTGTAGTCCCCGGCAACCAAAGATCCCACGAAAAACCTGCCGTCCGCCTGGGTGGACGCGTTCCACTTCATTCCCCGACTCAGAATCGCCACGGTGACGCCGTCCACGCCTACACCGGCGTCGTTCAGCACCTGGCCCATTAATCCGGACAAGGCGAAGCCGATGCCGAAGTTCACGGTGGCGGTTTCAGTCACCTCCAGCTCGGACGCGGTGGTGACGAAGAACGGATTCCGGGATTGGTATTTCACCTCGATTTTGTGTTTCCCACGGGGTACATTCTTAAAGCGGTAGGCGCCGTCGGCGCCGGTGAACGCCTTGCGGCGATCGTCCAGCATGACCTCGACTTCCACCATTGGCCGCATGCCCGGTTCGAACTCTCCCGTGGATTGATCGTCTCGAAAGACATTCCCCGCGATGTTCCCGCGCCGCTCGGGAACGACGAAATACGGTACGTGATGGAGCTGGTGCTTCCAGGCGACGAAACAAACCGGCGAGAACTCCCTGGCGACTCCGGGAGTCGTCACGCCCACCACTGAACAGGCCAGCGAAAGGTCATCCCCGCGGGTAACTCTCCGCGTGAGGGCCACGGTGTGTCCAACGCTTATCGTGGCCGCATTGAGCGATTGATTACTGTTGAAAAGGAAACTGTAGCTCAACTCCATTTTATGCGTGCCGCCCTTGGTCCAGCCGGCCGTCGCGCCGAGTTGGGTACGAACCGGAACCAGGTTGACGGTGGCGCCCTTTATGTACCCGGCCGCGATCAGGAAGGCGTCGCTGGAAAGAAGCTCGTCCACTTGCTGGACGGTGGTCGCCCGGATGCCCTGTAGGTCCAGAGCCTGCTGCAATCCCGTTACCTGGCCCAGGATGAAACTCAGCGTGGGGGCGTTCGTGTCGCGTTCCGCGTAGCCCGTGAATGTGAACCCGCCCCAGCCCGACCGCGCGGAAGCCCGATACTGCGAGCCGCCGTGGTCGAGCGCGGGCGTCATCTCGAATTGGTATTGGCCGCTGGCGCCGAAATGCTTCGACTGAAACGCGAGGCCGGCGGGTAGCGTGAGATTTCGGATCGCGGGACTCAGCGGTTCCTTGGTCTGGAAGCTGGAGGCCAGCGCGCCGCCCGTAACGGCCCAGTGTTTGGTGAGATCATAATGGAAATTCAACGCGCCTGAGATGGTGTTTTCCTTTATGCCGGGCAGCACCAGATTATTGTTATAGAACGTCAGGGTTGACTCAAATTTCTTGGTCACGTGGCGGTTCCAGGAAAAGTCCGTGTGAAGGCCCCGCATATTGTTGGCGCCCAAGGAGGCAAAAGGCTGCGGCATGTACCGCGCCAGTCCCAGGATCGTATCGCGGGCAGTCTTGTAATGGAGCTGGCTGGCGCCGGCGATCCCGCGGCCGATTCCCAGGTCGATGGTGAACCAGAAATCTTCCCGGGACTTGTATTTGTATCTCACGTCGCCCACACTCCCGGACCGCCCCAGCGGATCCGCGGAGGGAATCCGGATTTGATAAAACGAACCCGTGAGGGAGGAATTCGCCGTGAGCGGCCGGCGGTATCCGCCCCCGACGACAAGTTCCGGCTGGGTGGGCAGAAACAGCCCGTCAAACGTCGCGACGCTGGTGAAACCGGCATGCACAAACCAGTTGTCTTGCGCCATATGAAATCCGCGGATAATCGATCCGTTGATGGTCAGCGGGGATTCGTCCACGAACTTATCGAAGAGCGTGATGTCCCGGCGCGGCGTAACGATTTGATAGGTGGCGGAAGACAGAGCAACTCTCGACTGGCCCGGATCGAGCGGCCCTAACAGGTTGGTTTCCACGATATGCACGTGGGTGCGGTTGTCTCCGTAAATCTTCAAGAAGTCGAACTGATCCTGGATCTCGGAGGGACTGGAATAGTACCGTCCTTCAGCGTAGCCGCTCTCGCCCGTAGCCGCTCCCGCCACCGGCATAACGAACCCAACGGGATAAATCGGGGGCAGCGTGTTTACCAGGACGTCAAACGTCTGCACCCCCGAGGGCGTGATCACCACGATGTGAGTGGCGCCGGGTTGATTGCCCACCACGGTGACCACCCCATTTTCGGCGGTCGCCTCCGCCAGGACTGAGTCCAGACTGTAAGCCGCGGTCGCCCCCGGTACTTCAAAGGTGATGGTCTTGTGTGGATCGACTTTATGAACCTGCGCCGTCAATGTCAGGCAGCACAAGCACAGCCACAGCGGAAGGCGCCTTAGCCATAGCGGAGGCGACCGTAGATTGATGAATGCGCTCGCAACGGAGCGCGATAGACGGGCGTTATTCCGGAATCGTGAACTCGCCGGCACTCGTGATAATCTTTCGCTCAAATTCAAAAGAGGAAAGCGTGCGATAGTGCCCAGGGGGCAGGTGTGATGAATTGGTCGCCGCAAAAATGAGCCGCTCGCCCGGCAACAGACGCTGGGACTCAAATGATGCTTTGGACATGCGCTTCCCGGATAAGTTCAGAACCACGATCACACCCTTGGGGATCACCGGCTCGGAGCCGCTGTTGCGCAGTTCTTCTGAAAGGATCACGTTCTCGGCGGGTGTCTGGAGCGAGGCTTGCACCGGTCCGGCATCCACCTTGTAATCGTTGGATACTTCAAAGGTGATGAGCGCCCCCAAGGACGCGCCCAGGCCGACCGCACCGCCTCCGGGATCGGCCACGACGCCTCGAAAGAAAGTGACGACGGCGCGCTGCGTAGTCTCGGGCGGGAGGGTCACCGTGACCTGGACCGACCCTTCTTCGCCGGGCTTCACCACCACCGAAGCGGGCTCCGTCACCGTGTTCGCCGCGATGCCATTCGCAATCCGCCCGGCGGGCGAAAACGATCGCTTGCCTTCACTCACCACCACATCCTCGGTGGACAGATGAAAGGTGACCTCGTCGGCGGTATGATTCGCGATCGTCAAGGTCTGGGTGGTGCTCTGCCCCGGTTTGCAGCGCACCATGATGATGGCCGGGCTGAGGGAGAGGGAGGGCGGAGGCGCAGCGCTTTCGCCGGAAATAGGTCCGGGTGGGGTCTGGGCGCCGGCGGTAGAACACAACGCGGCGCATGAAATAACGGCAAGAATTGAATTGATTTTCATAAGAATTAGTTTTTGAGCGTCGCCGTGAAGTCGATGTTACTTCCAATCGGTCCGGCCGCGGCAGAAAGCGGCACCTCCACATCCAATCGGTGTTCGCTGGTGGAGCCGCAGACCATGGATGTCGCGAGCGTCTGCGCGAAAGATCCCAATGTCGATCCATCAATGGCAATCGCATGGGAAGCGGCTGCGTCCAGGCGCGATACGGTCACGTTCACTTGGGAGGCCGCCGAACTTCCCGGGCAGTCGACCCTTAACGCAAACCGGGTAGTAATTACGAACGACCCAGGCTGCATTTGATTGCTCTCGCCCGGAGTCGACGTTCCTTTGTAATAAGAGATCGTACCCAGATCGAGGGAAGAGTTGCCTGTTCCCAGGCTTTGCACCATCGCGCCGGTGGCCGCGGTCAGGACCGTGACCGTTGGCGCGGCAACAACGGCCGCCGCCATCGCTCGCGGGCTGCCCGTTTGCCCGAAAGCTCGCCGGCCGCTGAACAGCGTCAACGTCATGAGCAGGAATAGAACCGTGGGTTTGGTGTTCATCGCAATTGAGAGCTGGCCGGGCGCTGGTTTACGCCCGGTCAGCGTTTTTCCCCAGTCAAATGTAGAACAGCAAATTAACCCCCAACTGCGGAGAAGTTGATGGTGTTCGAAATCAGACCGGCGGTCGCGGTGGCCGGCACACTAAGCACGAGAGTGTAGGGGGTTGCGGTTGCGTATACGCCTGCCGCCGTCAGCGCGTACGGGGTTCCGGCCGAAATATTGACGCCGCCGACGGTCCAAATGTTAATGGCGTCCGCGGTACTGAGCGCCGCGTTTAGGGTATACGCCGTGCTGATGCTGTTCGCCAGATCGACACGAATATCGAACGGCGTGGCCAAAATGAATCCCCCCGCAATCACCGTTCTCGTCACATTGGTGGGCAGTGCGCCCCCATACATCTGGACGGTTCCAAGCGGCAATGACGCCGTGCTGGTGCCCGTACCCGTGAGGGCTACGCCGGCGGCGTCGGTCAAGAAGGTCATGTTAATGGAACCCGCGACAGTGGCTGTGACGCCAAGAGTTCCAGAGCCGGTTTGGGCGTTCGCGACGCCGGAAAAGGCGAGAGCGGATAGGAGGCCGGTAAGAATGATTCCATTTTTCAAGTTTTTGATCTCCTGTTGTTTTTCTTCGTACGATTCTGTTATCGGTTCATCTCCCGGACGTAGGAGGACTGTCTTGACGATTTATCTCGACCCGTGGAAGGCTGCATCGGGAGCGCTACGTTGAATCCCGTATCACTTCAGGCAGGCCCTAGCGTACGTAAATTTGCAGGCAAACTCCTAGAGGTGCGGACTCCTGTTCGGCCGATGAGCATAGCGGGGACGGTAGGAGGCATGAGTACCGCCCGCCCTCAGGAACAGGTTCAAACACATGTGGAAATGTAAACGCTTTCCCGCAAGCGTTCTTCGCGTCGGGGGCAAGCGATGATCGCTGCCATTATCTCCAAGAACGCCGAGTTGCGGATTCGCCTCGAGCGCGCGCTTGAAGCAACGGTGGGCGTCGAATCGGTGTTGATCATTCCGGAATTCCGCAGCGCTTCTGAGATGTTTGGTTCGGAAGGCGCGGCCAAACAGTATATCGCGTTCATCGATTTTCACAACGACACCGACCGCGCCGTCGCCCTGGCAGGGGATATCAGCCGCTACTGCCCGTCCGTAGGAGCCGTCGCGCTCAACGTCAGCTCGAGCTTGACCGACCTGATCGCGGTCGTCCGCGCCGGCATCTGCGAAGTTCTGCCGCAGCCTTTTTCGAATCGGGACTTCGAAATCGCTGTCCACAAGGTGACGCGCAAGCTGGCAGCCGCCTCGGGCGCCTCCCTTGGCGATGCGGTTGTGTACGCGTTCCTGCCCGCGAAACCCGGGTCGGGAGCATCGAGTCTGGCGGTCTACTCCGCTCTCGCATGCGCGCAACTTGACGGCCGTCGACCGCTGTTGCTCGATTTCGACATGCGCCTCGGGATCACCTCCTTCGTCTTGAAGCTGGACTCCACCAACTCCATTATTAATGCGCTTGAAAATTCCAACCGCCTGGACCAGACTTTATGGGACCAGCTGGTTTCGCAACGGGGCAACCTGGACATACTCGGCTCCGCTCCGGCGGAGTTCGGTGTCAGAGTGCCGCTCGATAGCTTCATGGCCGTCCTGAAATGGGCGCGGCGCCAGTATACGGCCCTGATTGTGGATCTTCCGGGGACGATGGAGGATTTCGAAATCGCGACCATGCAACAGGCTGGGACCGTCTTTCTTGTGTGCAGCCCCGATCTGGTCAGCCTTCACATGGCCGGCCATACCATCCAGCGCCTCCGCGGCCTCGGGCTTATCGATCGTGTGTCGGTGCTGTTGAATCGCGTCGACAAGCGCGGGGGCTTGCCCACGCGCGATATCGAGAGGATCCTGGGCCTGCCGATTTGTGTCAGCGTCCCGGCCGATGAGGGCAGCATCCGCGCGGCTGTTCAGGAGGGGGACGGCGTCGATCCCAAAAGCGCCTTTGGGAAACAGATCCAATTCATCGCCCAGAGAATGGTCGGCAATGTCCAGGCTGGCCCGAATTTGGGTCCGCCGCGGCAGAAAAAACGGCTCGTTGAATTTTTCTCGATCCCCCAGGCCAAGGGCCTCGATCCCTGGCGGCTATGAAACATGGAGCGTTCCAAATGAAAATCGAAGATGTGAAGGGCCTTCTTGAGGCGCTCAACGGGGATGCGCGCAACGCCATGCACTCGGTTCTCGGGTTCCTGGAACTCGTGGGCGAGGGAAGGCTCGATGCGGCACAGCGCGAGTACGTCGAGGCTTGTAGCGCAGCGGCCAGCCGGCACTTCCGCGACGTCGAAGACGTGGGCATTGTTCTCGGCCTGGGCCCCAAGCAGAGATCGGTCATCGCTCATTTCGTTCCGCGCGATGTGTTTGGCCGGGTTGCGGACGCGGTTGGCTGGATTGCCGGACGAAAGGACATCGCCCTCCTTCGCGATGTCGACAGCAGTGTCCCGCCGGTAGTTGCGGGCGACCTTGACCGCATCGGCCAGGCACTCTTCCGCATGGCGGAGGCGGTGGTCAGCGCCCTGGATATGGGCGAAGGGAACGGCAGTCATGTGCCCGGCAGCGAAATTCACATAAATCTTCGGGCAGCGCCCTTGCCGGATGCAACGGATCTGACCCTTGAGATTGTCGACTCCGCGGCGATGCTGGCGCCGGTTTTGATGCGCGCCCTGCAGCAGGACGATTTCGTTTTCGATGCTTCTTTATCGGGCAGCGGGGCTCTCGGCCTGGCAGCCGCGCGCAAGCTTGCAACCGGCCTCGGCGGCAGTGTGGATGCGTCAACCGACCCGTTGACGGGCACGCGGATCGCAGCTACCTTTCGTCTGGCGGTGCCGGTGGTCTCTCAGCTGCCGCCTCAACCTCGCGCCGAGCTTTTGCCGGGAACCGAACCGGCGCCGGAAGTTCAACGCGCCCTTCGCATTCTGGTGGCCGAGGACTCAGAAGACAGTTTCCAGTTGTTCAAGGCCTACTTGCGCGATCAGCCACACACGGTAGAGCGCGCAACCAACGGCGAGCAGGCAGTGGAATCTGCCGCCACCGGAACCTTCGATCTCCTCTTCATGGACATCTGTATGCCCGTGATGGACGGCTATGCCGCCACCAAACGCATCCGCGAATTGGAAACGGGCAAGGACCGCGCGAGAATGCCCATTGTGGTTCTTTCGGCTGAGGACCTGCGGTCGCAACGCCGCCAGGGCGCGCTGGTGGGGTGCTCCGGCCACTTGTCCAAGCCGCTCCGGAAGAATGAACTTCTGGAGGCGATCAGAACCTACTCCATGCGGCCATCCTCAACCGCTGTCTGCTAGACAGCCCGCGACAGGAGGGGCCGAATCGCAAAAGCCTGGGACAGTCACCATATTTCGCCACGGAGCCGCGTTGATTCGATGGAGGCTTCCCGGTGGGCGAAATACGGTGGCTGCCCCGGTTTTTGCGCCAGACGACTTTCACCGCTGTCTGCCAGACCAGTTTCACACGCCCAAAGCGCGACCGGGTCGCGCGCGGGTCGGGGGACCCGCCCATGGACCCGCCCCACCTTGTTTCAATTGTCCGCTGACCCAGGTTGTGCGTGCACTACAATTTCCACGTGATCCAGGTAATCGGCCAGGGTCAGGATCTGGTTTCGAATTTCAGCTTCATTGCCTTCCATGGCGGCCGATTCCAAGGCTGCTCCAGCTCGCGTGATTTCGGGAAAACCATAGCCTTCCCCCGATCCTTTGAACTGATGCCCGACCCGGCTGGCAGCCGTACAATCCTTTGCATCCACGCCCGCCAGAATCTGGTCCATGTCGCACCTTACGTTTGCCAGGTAGCATGGAATCATGTCTTCGATTTCCTTGGGGGGAGTAATTCGGATTCTTCGATCGATATAACGGAAAATCGCTTCTAAAAGAATCGCTTTTTTGATCGGCTTGGTCAGGTGCTCATTACAACCGGCTTCGAGGCTCCCGTCTATTTCCTCTTCTGAGGCGTGAGCCGTGAGCGCGAAGATGGGGATCGGGCGCGCATGCGTCGTGGCTTCCCACTGTCGAATGGCGCGCGTGGCTTCAAGCCCGTCCATCACGGGCATTTGCAGGTCCATCAACACAAGATCGGGATGCCAGGACATGGTCTTTTCGACGGCAATCTTGCCATTCTCCGCGACCTCCAGCTCCAAGCCGCAGTCCTTGAGATAAGCCTGAACTAAAATGAGATTGAATTCGGAGTTCTCAGCAATGAGAATGCGTTTGAGCGACTTCGGTCTGGCGGTTGGCGCGGGAGGAATCGCGGTCGAGGACGCTTCGTCAGTCTCCAGGTTTTCCGCTTCCTTGCCGGCGAGGAACGGGGCGGCGAGAAAGAACGTGCTGCCCTTGCCTGCCTCACTGGTGCAACCCACCTGTCCGCCCATCAACTCCGCCAAGCCTCTGCTGATGGCCAGTCCGAGACCTGTTCCGCCGTACTTGCGGGTGGTGGAGGAGTCGGCTTGCGTGAAGCTTTCGAAAATCATTGCCGTCTTATCGGCGGGGATCCCGATGCCGGTATCGACGACGTTGAATCGCAGCCAGCCCGGAATTCCGGCGCCCGGCTCCACGCGAAGCGTGATCGAGCCCTGCTCGGTGAATTTCAGCGCGTTGCCGAGGAGATTGACCAGAATCTGACGCAGACGCTTGGGATCCCCAACCAGCCCCACGGGTACGTTTGGCAGAATTTCAAGCTTGAGTTGTAGCCCGCGGTCCCGCGCCTTCGAAGCCATCATCTCGATTATCTTTTCGAGAAGAGCGCGCAAATTGAAACCCATCGATTCCAATTCGACGTGCCCCGATTCCACCTTGGAAAGGTCCAGGATGTCGTTGATCAGATCGAGCAGGTTGCCCCCGGCTTTTTGAAAAATTCGAACATAATCACGCTGCTCCTCGTGCAGCGGACTCTCCGAGAGAAGGTCCGCCATCCCGAGAATGGCATTCATCGGGGTCCGCATTTCATGACTCATGGTGGTCAGGAATTCGCTTTTGGAGCGATTCGCGAATTCCGCCGACGCTTTGGCGCGCCTGAGGTCTTCCGCCGCACGCTGGCGTATGGTCACTTGCCCAAGCTGCAAACCAATGGGACCCAGCATGTCCAGGAGTTTTTCATCGGGCTGGACTGTGTGGAGCGAGAAAAACTCCAACACTCCGATGACTTCATCTCCCACCAATACCGGGAAGGCGAAACCCGAATGAAGGCCGGCTTGGGCCGCGGAGGGGGCTCGCTCAAAGAAATCGCCGTCCGCCAAATTGACGATCCATTGCGGGCTTACCGGAAGCCAACACGCGGCCTGTCAGCCCCGCTCCGGGGGTGAGGGTGCAGCGATCGCCGGCCTCGCGGAAGGCCGCGAACCGGCCTGGGTCTTCCAGATGCCAGATTCCCACGGGCGCCTGCTCCTTGGGCGTGGCGCTGGGTCGCAGATAAACGTGGCCTACCGGCCAGCCGGTGTGCTGACAGATCCGCTCCAGGCAAGTCTTGGCTGTGTGTTCGATGCTGGAGGACCGGTTGGCGGCCACGGTCACGTAATGCAGCAGTTGAGTCAGTTTCGTCTCTTCTTTACGAGCTTCCTCGGCGCGCTGCCGTTCGCTGATATCGCGGACGAAGGCGTTAAAGCTGCAAGCGCCTGCCGCTGCGAACCGGCCAAACGGTAGCTTCCACGGGAAATTCGTGGCCATCGCGGTGTAAGGCAGTCATTTCGATGCGCCGGTTCAGCTCGGATTCCCTGCGCCGCCAGGAAGTGTTCCACTCCCAGCTGGTGAGCTTCGCGATATGCGTGAGGGATCACGACATCGCACAAGCGGCGTCCCATGACTTCCTGGGCGGACCATCCGAAGGTCAGCTCAGCCTGTGGATTCCAAGCCGTGATCGAGCCGTCGGGGTCCATACCGATGAACGCGTCGTAGGCCGTTTCGAGGATCAGGCGGTTGCGTTCGCTTTGCTCGCGCAGCATTTCCTCGCTATTTTTCAGAGCGGTAATGTCCCTGGAGATGCCGGCGATCCCGGAAACCTGCCCGCCGCGGTCAAACATCGGGACCTTGGTCGTCGACCACCAGCCGGGGTCTCCGCTTGGGGTCCTGAACTGCTCGATTCGATCGGCCTGAGGCAGACCCGACCTCACAATCTCTTCCTCGTCCAGGCGCCAACGGAGGGCGTCTTCCGGTGGGAAATAATCGGCGTTACTCTTGCCGATGCACTGCTCGGCGTCTCTTGCTCCGAGATATCGCGCATGCGCCTGGTTGACTTTGGTGAAGCGGGACTGGCGATCCTTGAAATAGATCAGGTCCGGAACGTTTTCCATGAGGGCGCGCAGCAATCCGCGCTCCTTGTCCACCTCCCGGACCAGTTTGAAATGAACCACCGCGGCCGCGACCGTGGTTTTCAGTTCGAGAGGCTCCCAAGGCTTGTCGATATACGCGAAGATGTGTCCGCGATTGACCGCCTCGGCGAGCACGCTCATGTCGGCATATCCCGACATCATGACGCGACTGGCATGGGAAATTTCCCGCATGTCGCGCAGGAATTCGTGCCCCTGGACTCCAGGCATCCGTTCATCGCACAGAATGACCGCGACATCATGCTCCAGCGCCAGCCGGAGGGCAGTCCCGGCGTCCGCGGCGGTAAACACTTCGTAGTCGTCCTCGAAAAGATGTTCGAGCGACGCAAGAATGAGCGATTCGTCATCCAGAATTAGCAGTTTATCCATTACGGTTTCCTCCGTAGTTCCAGATTTAACGGAATCCTTACAATGAATTCCGTGCCGACGCCTTCCTGGCTTTGCACCTCAATCGTGCCGCCATGGTCCTGTACGATTCCGTAAGAGATCGACAACCCCAGGCCGGTGCCCTGGCCGACGGGCTTGGTGGTAAAGAACGGATCGAAAATCCTGCTTCGAATCGCCTCCGGGATGCCTGCTCCGGTGTCGCGAACCGAGATCGCAAAAAACTCTTCGCTCTGGCTGGTGGTGATGAAAATGGTTCCCTCTGCGGTGTCCTTACCTGCGCTTTTCCTTACGACGGCGTCGACAGCGTTGCCAATCAGGTTCATCAATACCTGGTGCAGCCGCCCGGCATAACAAACCAGCGTGCGCGCCCGGCCATAATGTTTTTCCAGGTGAATAAAGCCATTCATTTT